>CAYRKW010000035.1:0-12543 GCA_964425135.1 uncultured Rhodobacterales bacterium | reverse complement strand
GGCAGAGGCAGAACACATAATACTGGGCGGGAGTTTGGGCTTGGGACTTTCATCAAATATGATGGCGCGCTTTTTGGCGTTCATGATCGCTATGGCGGCGGGATCCGTTGCGTCACCCGCTTGGGCCGAAAATTTCCAATTTGATGTGTTCCTGCGCGGATTTCGGGTAGGCGAAGTAAAATTTGATAGTCGCTCAGAAGGCAAAACCTATAAGATTCAAGGCGTTATGGGAACGCGCGGATTTTTTGGCAGCTTTCTGGCCACGCGCTATTCCGGTGCGGTCATTGGTGAGGTCAGCAACGGGCGGTTTAAGCCGCAGGTGTTTCGCGGGCGCTTCGATCAACGCAGGCAGTTTGCGCAGGTCGATATCGGCTATGACGACAACGGCCCGCGTTCTGTGACGCGCACGCCGCCGCGCCCGAACGAGCCGCATGACGTCGATCCGCGCTCCCTCAACAACGTTCTCGATCCGATTACCGCGACCTATCACCTGCTGACCGATGTGCGCGAATCCCGACTGTGCCGCAAAAACTTCCGCGTTTACGAGGGCTCACGCGTCTCTGGCATCCGGTTGCAGCGCGATAAAAGCGATGATCCCGATACAGTCTCTTGCATTGGTAACTACACACGTATCGCGGGCTTTACACCCGATCAGATGGCCGAAAGAGCCGTATTCCCGTTCCGGCTCAACTACCAAAAGCTCGACAATGGCCGTTGGCGCGTAACGCGATTTGCCATGACGACCTATTGGGGAACGGCGCAAGCGGTTCGGGTCCGCTGATACCGCGCGCGCATCCACTGCAATAGCACTGCCCATAGCGCGGCACTTCGCATAAGCTGCCCGCATGACACCTGATAGCCTGCCTATTGATGCGGTTCTTGATGAGATCGCACAGACGTTATCCGCCCATGGCAGGCTGGTTTTGCATGCACCGCCCGGGGCCGGGAAAACAACCCGCGTTCCGCTCCACCTTCTCCACAAACGCATCTGCACAGGCCGCATCGTCATGCTGGAGCCGCGTCGCGTCGCTGCGCGCACTGCTGCGACGCGTATGGCTGCGCAACTTGGCGAGGATGTTGGCGCAACAGTTGGCTATCGTATGCGTGGTGCCACGAAGGTCTCGTCCGCAACGCGTATCGAGGTTGTCACCGAAGGCGTTCTAACGCGCCTAATCCAATCCGATCCTGAGCTTTCGGGGATTGGGTGCGTAATCTTTGACGAGTTTCACGAACGCTCCCTCAACGCAGATCTGGGACTGGCCCTGTGCTGCGAAATCCGTGCGGCTCTGCGCCCGGATCTGCATCTCGTCGTCATGTCTGCCACACTCGATACGCAAGCGGTTGCGCAGCTTTTGGACGATGCGCCGGTCGTGACAGCTGAGGGGCAGGCCTATGAGGTTGAGACCATCTGGCGCAAAACGCCCTGGCGTGATCCAGGCAAATACAACCAGCGGATCGAACCTATCGTTGTTGAGACTGTGCTGGACGCTCTTAACGCATCCGTTGGCTCTGTGCTCGTGTTCCTTCCCGGCGCGGGCGAGATCGCGCGCGTGCAATCGGGACTGAGTGAGCGGGTCGCCAGCGATACCGATCTCATCCCTCTCTATGGCGCGCTCCCTTTCGCGCAGCAGATGCACGCGCTGCGCCCGGCTAAAAAGGGCAGGCGGAATGTGGTTCTGGCCACCTCCATCGCCGAGACCTCAGTCACCATTCCCGACATCCGCATTGTGATCGACGCTGGCCTTGCGCGTCGAGCCCGATTTGATGCTGGTTCCGGTATGTCGCGTCTGGTGACCGAACGCGTGACAAAGGCCGAAGCCGCCCAGCGGCGCGGGCGGGCAGGGCGTGTTGCGGCCGGAATTTGCTATCGATTGTGGACAAAGGGCGAGGAGGGCGCACTTGCCGCCTTTCCGCCGGTTGAGGTTGAGGATGATGACCTGACCGGCCTTGCGCTCGAGCTTGCGCTTTGGGGTGCGAGCGATCCATCCCAGATGCCGTTCCTGACCGCCCCGCCGCCTGCAACCTTCGCGGCGGCCAAAGCGCTCTTGCATGCGTTCGGTGCGCTGGATGATGGGGGCGGCATCACCGCGCAGGGGCGCAAACTGGCGGGCTATGCCATGCACCCGCGCCTTGCGCAGATGATGATCATGGGCGAGCGTTTGGGGGCGCAGACAACTGCCGCCAAGATCGCTGCGATTTTAAACGAGCGCGATCCGGTCCCGCGCGGCGATGCAACGCTGGACCGTCGACTTGAGCTTCTGCGCGCGACGTCCGACCCGAAAGCGCGACGTCTTTGGACGGATATAAAACGCATGAAGCCCAAACCCGATACCACGCAGATCACACCGGGCGCACTTTTGTCCTGCGCCTTTCCCGACCGGATCGCGTTGCGCCGCAGCGGCGAGGCTCCGCGCTATTTGATGAGCGGTGGATCTGGGGCGGTGCTGAGCCCATCAGACCCGCTCGCCTCATCGCAATGGCTGGCGATCGCCGAGCTCGATGGCGCGCGACGCGATGCGACGATTCGGATCGCCGCGCCGCTTGATCCGGGGGACATCACCCGCCTGCATAGCGCCCGCATCGCGCAGCATGAAATCTGCGAATGGGACGCGCGCCAGAACAAAGTCATCGCCGAACGCCAATCCCGTCTCGGCGCGTTAGTTCTGGACGTAGAACGTCTGCAAAACCCCGATCCGGCGATGATGATCGACGCGATGCTCGATGGGATTGCGAAACTGGGGATCGACGCATTGCCGTGGACGAAACCTGCCCGGTTCTTGCAAGCCCGCGTCGCATGGGTCCGGCAGCGGGGTAGCGATCTTCCCGACTTGTCTGATGAGGTTCTGATGGAAGAGCGCACCGATTGGCTCGCGCCCTATCTTTCCGGCATCCAAACCAAAGCTGCCCTTGCGCGGATTGACATGATGGCCGCATTGGAAGCGCACCTCGGTTGGGAGGGCGCACAAACCCTCGATCGTCTCGCACCTCGCAAGTTCACTGCGCCGACAGGAACCGGCGTAGCGATAGATTACAGCGCTGATAAACCCAAAATCTCCATCCGTCTGCAAGAGATGCTCGGGCTCACACAACACCCCGTCGTTGGGCCCGATCAAACGCCGCTCCTGATCGAATTGCTTTCCCCTGCGCAGCGCCCGATCCAAACGACAGCAGATTTGCCCGGCTTCTGGGCCACAAGCTATGCGGATGTGCGCAAAGACATGCGCGGTCGATACCCCAAGCATCCTTGGCCCGAAGACCCAAGCGTCGCCGAAGCCACACGCCGCACCAAACGCCAATCCTAAACCGCTTGCTGAGACATGAAAACGCACGAAGCATCCAAAAACAGGACATTCTTGTGCGAATTTACATCCGTGTTAGGGTTTTAGAAAAATTGATCTGTCCAAATGGGAGCTGAAATCATGCACCAAACCCATATCAAAGGCGGATCCCGATGGACGGAAATTATCCAATGACAAACGAAGTGGAACCATCCTTCAGACAGAGTGTGGACTTGATGTTCGAACGAGCGGCAGCTCTTCTGCCCGATCTGTCGGACGGTCTGAAAGAGAAAATCAAGGTTTGCAACTCGACCTATAAAGTGCGCTTCGGGGTCAGATTGCGCGGTGATATCAAGACGTTCACGGGCTATAGGTCCGTGCATTCCGAACATATGGAGCCGGTGAAGGGCGGCATTCGCTTTGCGATGGGCGTCGATCAGGACGAGGTCGAGGCCTTGGCCGCACTGATGACGTTCAAATGCGCACTCGTCGAAGCGCCGTTTGGCGGCTCTAAAGGTGGGCTGATGATCAACCCGCGCGAATGGGACGAACATGAACTGGAACAGATCACGCGCCGCTTTGCATATGAGTTGGTCAAACGCGATCTGATCGACCCTGCACAAAACGTGCCTGCGCCCGATATGGGGACGGGAGAGCGGGAAATGGCGTGGATTTCCGATCAATACATGCGCATGAATACAACCGACATCAACGGCCGTGCCTGTGTCACTGGCAAACCGCTCAACGCAGGCGGCATTCAGGGCCGTGTCGAGGCGACGGGGCGCGGGGTTCAATACGCGCTGCAAGAGTTTTTCCGACATCCCGAAGACATCAAAAAGGCGGGGATGAGCGGTACGCTCGACGGTAAGCGGGTCATTGTTCAAGGGCTTGGCAATGTGGGCTATCACGCCGCCAAGTTCCTCGCCGAAGAAGACGGCTGCAAAATCACCCATGTGATCGAGTATGACGGGGCGGTCTCAAACGAGAACGGGATCGATATCGAAGCGCTGCGCAACCACATCGTCACATCGGGTGGTGTCAAAGGCTTTACGGGCGCAACCCAGTATATCGAAGATGGCGCGCTGGCGCTTGAAGAGCCATGCGATATCCTCATTCCGGCGGCCCTTGAAGGGGTGATAAACCTCAACAACGCCGACCGTGTGCAAGCACCGCTCATCATTGAAGCGGCAAACGGACCGGTCACCGCTGGCGCAGATGAAATCCTGCGCAACAAAGGTGCAGTGATCATCCCCGATATGTTCGCAAATGGCGGCGGAGTAACGGTGAGTTACTTTGAGTGGGTGAAAAACCTCAGCCACATCCGCTTTGGCCGCATGCAGCGCCGCGCAGAAGAAGCGCAGCACCGTCTTTTGATCGAAGAGCTTGAGGCGAATGGCACTAAGCTGTCCGACAATTTCAAGGAACGCTATCTTCACGGTGCAGGAGAGTTGGAACTCGTCCGCTCTGGTCTCGATGACACGATGCGCGCGGCCTATGGTGCGATGCGCGAGGTTTGGCACGAAAACGACAAGGTCGATGACCTGCGTGTGGCGGCCTATCTTGTGTCCATTAAGCGGGTTGCGCAAAGCTACGTTGCCAAGGGGCTCTAAACGCTGGTTTTTGTCCCGTCCCGTTCTGCCATCAGCGCGGTAATCAGATCTGCCATGCTTTTGGCGGCAGCACCCGAGGTGATGCCGCCAGCCCCGATGCGCGTGCCAAAACGCCACCACAAACCAGGCACCCAGACCCGCGATAAAGGCTCGGTAAGGCGAATGACAAATCCGTTCGACGGTTTAAACATCACAAACCCCCGATCTACAGATTTGATCTGCGATACCTTGCACAACTCGCGACCCGATGTGTCCTTCAGGCTGGCTTTCGTCAGAACGATGCCCAGCCGACCCGCTGCATGCATTCGAGCGGCCATGTAGCCAAGGGCGCCAGCAAACGCGAGAAATCCGATCCGTACCGCCATGGACATCATCGGTGAGGTGAACGCAAGGCCCACCAGCAACGCCGCCAGCGCCAGGATCATCCCCACGCCCAGCCAGTAGCGGAACGCAGATGGGCTCAGCCGCGCCAATTCTTCGTCATCGTCAAACTCGGCAAACACAGGCGCCGCCCCTTTTCTTCATTGCGACCCGTCCCCTAAGCAATCGGACCGATCAGAACAAGCCTCACTTACCGCTTGAGAAATTTGGAAGTTTCTTTCGAAAACGCCGCAACTTCCGCTTTCGCAAGCGACTGACCTGCCAAATCGAGCGCTGTTTTGCCGTCCCCAAACGCGCGGGCAAAGGCGACCCGATTGCCAAATTGGGAATTCATCACCTGAACACCGCTGTTCTTGAACGCAGCACGCGCCTCATCCGTTGCAGCTTGCTGCGATGGGGCGCGGTTCAAAACAACGACGGCAGGTGTTTTCTCGGCCCGCGCCATCTCCA
This sequence comes from uncultured Rhodobacterales bacterium, assembly GCA_964425135.1. Taxonomy (GTDB): domain Bacteria; phylum Pseudomonadota; class Alphaproteobacteria; order Rhodobacterales; family Rhodobacteraceae; genus CAYLLD01. The sequence continues at coordinate 6,824 of CAYRKW010000035.1, read as the reverse complement.
GCACCGATCCCGTCGCCCAGCGATCCATCGCGCTCGTCTGGCAGGGCAGCACCACCAGATCGACCGCACGGATCGCGTTCTCCAAAACTGCCGCCGCATTTCCCGGGCAATCCACCAGCGTCAAATCATATTTCGCGCGCGCTGCATCCAGATCCGAGCCGATCCGGTAGCTCGACGTCTCGATCAAATCGATGCCCTCCGCCCGCCCGATCCCGTGCCAATGGCTCAACGAACCTTGCGGATCCAGATCCACAATCGCGACAGATTTACCGGACGCCGCTTTTGCTGCCGCAAGATGCGCAAGCATTGTTGTCTTTCCCGAACCGCCCTTTTGCTGGGCAAATGCAATGACCGAACCCATATCAACGACCCTTGTAGATTATGTTGCGCTGCAACATAAGTGATCCGCTCGGTAAAGGGAATAGCGCCTCAAATCTTGGCGTGATAGCGTTTGGCGTAGCGATAACCAACGCCGAGCGATCTGAAAACCGATGATGGACCATATCAAACGGCTCTACACCGCCACCGTCGTTTCGCTCAACGGCATGCGCACGGCATGGCGCAGCGATATTACTGTGCGCCAATGGGCGATTGTCGGGATTATCGCCGCCATCGCGGGCCTTTTTGTCGGCGAGACCGGCGTCGAGCGCGCAATCCTCGTCGGTTTCAGCCTCCAGATCCTGCTGGTTGAGCTTCTGAACACCGCGATCGAGGCCGCCATCGACCGCATCGGACCAGAGAGAAACCGACTTTCCAAAGCCGCCAAAGACATCGGCTCAATGGCAGTCTTTCTCGCGTTCCTGATCGCGCTCGCCGTCTGGCTCTTGATCCTGCTCGGGTGATTTACCTTTTGTTGCGCACGCCGCGATAGATGCCTTCGGGCAGATCCAGCGCGGCTGCCAACTCGTTTAACTGATGGATCGACAGGGTGATTTTTTGCACCACGTCCGTGCGGGGGTTCAACTGCTCAAGCGTGATGCACTCAGCAAACGCATTGATAGTGACATCCTCTTGCGGGCCGCTGGGCGCCTCATCAATCAGAGTGATCACGGAGGCGTCAAATGTGTGTTCAATGGTAAACATGCCCGAGACTTAGCCCGATATTTTGCAAGAAAGAAGAGAATGAGATCATTTTTCACCCAAATGGGTGATGAAATGCGCGCGCTGAGTTTGTTAACAAGTACTTAACGCGACGATCTAAAACATGGGGGTGTTTGTCGCGGATATACTGTGGGGATTTTAGGTAAGATTTTTCAAATTCAAGAGCGTCGGTCATCTGGCCGGCGCTCTATTTTATTTGACGTGCCAAATGAGGCAGATTCTCAGGCGGCCTGTGGCGTTTGGCGCGACTTGAAAGTCGATGAAACAATCGAATTAAACTGCTTGGATGTGACACCCAGCGCAGGATAGAGCGCGGCCAAAAACCTGTGCTGTGCAGGCTGCACCTCCCCATCCGATTTGACCGACAACAAAACGGCCCGAAGCAGCAATTCGCGATTGTCCTGGCTCAAACCCAGCCCCAAGCGCTGAAAATCACCACTGGTTTTGGGCATTTTGATTGCCAAAATGATGTTGGCGAGCGTCTCTGACGGAAACTCATGCCCCGTCACATCGGCCAGAATCTCGCGAATGCTCTCAAGCTTCGCATCGCTCATCCGCCCGCCCGCAACCGCGACCATCCCCATAACTTGCGTTGCGCGCGTGGCAAACAGGCTTTGCGCGCCATTCGTATCGCTGTGGGACCGCCACCGGCCAATCACCAGCGAGCCCAGCGACATGGTCAGCCCGCCCGTCACAAATATCCAACCCCAAAACCCCGTCAGTTTTTGCTCCGTGCTCAGCACGGGTTGGCGCGGAACATCACTCGCAATCATCCCGTCAATCTGGGCCTGCACAAACTCTGTGGCGGTCAGCGGCGTATATTGCGTCGCCTCACAGGTATCTGTCGCCAGCCCATACCCCCGCGCATCGCGCCAGAAGTTGATGCCCAAGCTCGACTGGGTTTCAATCACCGCACAAAGCGCCAAATCTGCCCCACCCGCACCGATCGCTGTCTCTGCCACGAATTGCAGCGTTTGCGACGGTTTCAACGACACATCCGCATGGGCAGGGATGCCAAGTAAACTGACCGCCGCGCAAATGCAGCTCAGAAGGAAAAGTCTCATCTGTCAAATCCGGATTAAGCGACATGGTCAGTGAGCCAAAAAAATTTGACAGAACTATGTTGGAAAATGACAGATTGTGCAGCGTAGCTTAAGGGATGAGGCGACCCCAAAGATCGTAGTCACTTGCCTCATCGACTTCGACGCGCACGATGTCCCCTGGCGACAGATGCTCAAAATCTGCATCAATAAAAAGCGATCCGTCAATTTCAGGCGCATCCGCCTTGGTCCGGCACGTCGCCGCCTCCGCATCAATCTCATCGACAATCACATCCATCTGCGTTCCGACCTTGGCCTCCAATTTCGCAGCACTGATCTGCTGCGCCTTTTGCATAAACTGCTCCCACCGATCCTGCTTGACCTCATCGGGCACATGATCAGGCAGAGCGTTCGAGCGCGCCCCATCGACATTTTCGTATTGGAAACAGCCGACGCGATCCAGTTGCGCCTCATCAAGCCATTCCAAAAGCGTCTCAAATTCCGCCTCCGTCTCGCCCGGATATCCAACAATAAACGTCGAGCGCAGCGTGATATCAGGACAAACCTCGCGCCAGGCAGCAATCTGATCCAGCGTCTTGGCCGCCGCTGCAGGCCGCGCCATGCGTTTGAGCGTATCGGGGTGCGCGTGCTGAAACGGAATATCGAGATAAGGCAAAACCAACCCCTCAGCCATCAGCGGGATCAAATCGCGCACATGCGGGTAGGGATAGATGTAATGCAGTCGTATCCAAGCCCCCAGCGACCCCAAATCCCGCGCCAAATCAGTGATATGCGCCCGATGCCCGCGCGTCTGCGCGTGCTTGATATCAACCCCGTAAGCCGATGTGTCTTGCGAGATCACCAACAGCTCTTTCGTGCCCGCCTCCACCAGCTTTTCCGCCTCGCGCATCACTGCGTGGGCCGGGCGCGAGACTAGCTTTCCGCGCATGTCGGGAATAATGCAAAATTTGCACTTGTGATTGCAGCCCTCGGAAATCTTCAGATATGAATAATGCCGCGGCGTCAGCGACACTGGCGGGATCAGATCGATAAACGGATCAGGGCTGGGCGGCACCGCCTCATGAACTGCATCCAAAACCTGCTCATATTGATGCGGCCCGGTCACGGCGAGAATATTGGGATGATGCTCCCGAATATACTCAGGCTCCGCCCCCAAACAGCCCGTGACAATCACCCGCCCATTCTCGACCAAAGCCTCACCGATCGCCTCAAGACTTTCTGCCTTGGCACTGTCCAAAAACCCGCACGTGTTCACAATCACCGCATTTGCACCGCTGTAGTCGGGCGAGATTGCATAGCCCTCCGCACGAAGCCGCGTTAAAATCCGCTCGCTGTCCACCAGCGCTTTGGGACAGCCCAAAGACACCATCCCAATCGTCGGCTGACCGTGCCGGACAGGCGGCTCCATCCGCGCTTTGGGCGCAATGTCGGGGCGAAGATTTGGAGGATTCTGGCTCATAAGAGCGCCGCTTATAGTCTCATGAACACGACTTGCCCAGCGCCGGTTGTAACAATTGTCGCCTTCATCTTTCCGATAAATACTCAAATCAACCTTTAAAACGCGTCGCGCCACGGCGCGACACCGCTTGATTGTAACCCTTTGTCACGTTGGCTTGAGGGGGAGTAGCTTTTGAACCGATTGCCTTTCATATTCTCCACCACCGACCAGCAACACCTCAACCAACCCAGGAGATATTTATGCTAACCCGCCGCTCACTTCTCGCAACCGCCACCGCCGCATCCGCGTTGATGCTCACCTCAACCAGCGCCTTCGCCGCCAAGCCGAAAATTTTCGCAGACGGCGGATCGGCCATCAACGGCTATGACCCGGTTGCCTATTTCACCCAAAGTGCTCCTGTTCAGGGCAGTGATGAATTCACCTCGGATTATGAAGGTGCGCTGTTCAAATTCTCGTCCGCCGACAACAAAGCGATGTTTGACGCCGACCCGCTGAAATTCGCACCTCAATACGGCGGCTATTGCGCCTATGCGGTTTCCAAAGGCTCAACCGCAACCACATCGCCCGATGCATGGTCGATTGTTGATGGAAAGCTCTATCTGAACTTCAACACCACTGTGCGCGGGATCTGGTCCGAAGACATCCCCGGTAACATCAGCAAAGCCGACAACAACTGGCCTGCTGTGCTTGAATGATTTTAGCGCTGTTGCGCGAAATCGGGAAGAGCACACGCATTTGTAACCAATTGTTCACAAATTGCTTACATCCTCTAACAACCCGAGGCGCGTGACTTATCTGATATGTCACGATGCGAATGGAACTCCGCATCGCCTCAACTGTCCCTCGTTCCGACTTTGCGCCTGAGGTGTCCCCTCAGGCGTTTTTTTGTCTCGTATAAACCTGCAACCGCACATAGAACCCGCCAGGTGAAAACCGCTGCGACGCATGATTTGCGCTAAATCCCGTCGCACGCCCGAGCCATCGCCCTGCTGGGCGCTCCAAGCCGGGGCGGCATCACTTCAGGGATTGTCTCGTCAAGGCTCCAGCATCTTCATCCATGAGCAAACTGCATAGGCGGTTTGCGGGCGTTGGCAGTTATATTGCATTGCAGCAATTTTCCAGATAAGCGCTACTCCCAAGACATCGAGAGTCTTTTTCCGCCCTTCCACCAGGAGACAAATCACATGACAAACGTAGTTATTGCATCCGCCGCGCGCACCCCCGTTGGATCGTTCAGCGGAAGCTTTGCCAATGTCGCCGCCCATGATCTTGGCGCTGCGATGATCGAAGCGGTTGTGGATCGCGCAGGCGTCGAGAAAGCGGAAATCTCTGAAACCATTCTGGGCCAGGTTCTCACGGCTGGCCAGGGCCAAAATCCCGCGCGTCAGGCGCATATCAATGCTGGTCTGCCTCAGGAATCCGCCGCATGGGGCATCAATCAGGTCTGCGGCTCGGGCCTGCGCGCTGTCGCCCTTGGCGCGCAGCACATCCAGCTTGGCGATGCGGAGATCGTCGTCGCAGGCGGTCAGGAAAGCATGAGTCTCAGCCCCCATGTTGCCCATATGCGCGCCGGTCAGAAGATGGGCGACATGAAGTTCATCGACAGCATGATCAAGGATGGCCTGTGGGACGCATTCAACGGCTATCACATGGGCACAACGGCTGAAAACGTCGCAAAACAATGGCAGATCAGTCGCGATCAGCAAGACGAGTTTGCCGTCGCCTCACAAAACAAAGCCGAAGCTGCGCAAAAAGCAGGTCGCTTCGCGGATGAGATCACAGCCGTCACCGTCAAAAACCGCAAGGGCGATATCGTCGTCGATCGGGATGAATACATCCGCCACGGTGCGACCATGGAAGCTATGCAAAAGCTACGCCCGGCCTTTGATCGTGAAGGATCGGTCACCGCCGCCAACGCCTCCGGCCTCAATGACGGCGCCGCTGGCACGCTACTGATGAGCGCCGAGAACGCCGAAAAACGCGGCATCGCGCCCCTTGCACGCATCGCTTCCTACGCCACCGCAGGGCTCGATCCGTCGATCATGGGTGTCGGCCCGATTTACGCATCGCGCAAGGCGCTCGACAAAGCCGGATGGAAAGTGTCCGATCTCGATCTTGTGGAGGCCAATGAAGCCTTCGCCGCCCAAGCCTGTGCTGTGAACAAAGATATGGGTTGGGATCCAGAGATCGTAAACGTCAATGGCGGCGCCATCGCCATCGGCCACCCCATCGGTGCCTCCGGCGCACGGGTTCTCAACACGCTCCTGTTTGAGATGCAGCGCCGCGATGCCAAAAAAGGCCTCGCCACCTTGTGCATCGGCGGCGGCATGGGCGTCGCCCTGTGTGTTGAGCGCGACTGACGCGAAATCCTCTTGCGGGTGCGATGCCAAACAGGCAGCATCGCGCCCATGAGATTGCAAGATAAAACCGCCATCGTCACCGGCGCCGCCTCAGGGTTCGGCGCCGGGATCGCACGCGCTTTCGCCGCTGAAGGCGCAAGCGTCATGATCGCCGATATCAACAGCGAAGCGGCCAAAACCATGGCGATGGAGATCGGCAGAGCCGCGCATCCGATCCAAATCGATGTCAGCAAAAATGCCGATATGGCCAGGTTGACCGAAACCACGCTCAAAACGCTCGGCAAAATCGACATTATGGTCAACAACGCCGGCGTCACCCACCTGCCCAGCGCGATGGAGGAGGTCAGCGAAGACGATTTCGACCGCATCCTCGCCGTCAACACCAAATCCGTCTACCTCGCGGCCAAACACATCGTCCCGCACATGAAAGAGGCAAGGCAAGGCGCAATCCTCAACATCGCGTCCACCGCAGGTGTCTCCCCCAGACCCCGCCTGAGCTGGTACAACGCCTCAAAAGGCTGGATGATAACCGCCACCCGCGCCATGGCAATCGAACTTGCCCCTGCAGGCATCCGTGTCAATGCTCTGAACCCGGTCGCAGGCGAAACCCCGCTTCTCAAATCCTTCATGGGCGAGGACACGCCGGAAATGCGCGCCAAATTCCTCTCCACCATCCCGCTGGGCCGCTTCTCCACCCCCGAAGACATGGGCCATGCCGCCCTTTACCTCTGCTCGGACGAGGCAAGCATGATCACCGGTGTGTGCATGGAAGTGGATGGCGGGCGCTGCATCTAAAGTATCCCTTTTGATCAAGCTCTAATTTCGACCCATTCTCTGTCTTCT
>CAYRKW010000034.1:18797-35319 GCA_964425135.1 uncultured Rhodobacterales bacterium | reverse complement strand
CCATGGCGAAGGAAAAGTTTGAGCGTAACAAGCCGCATTGCAACATTGGCACAATCGGTCATGTTGATCACGGCAAGACGACGTTGACGGCTGCGATCACCAAGCAGTTTGGGGATTTCAAGGCGTATGACGAGATTGACGGCGCGCCGGAGGAGAAGGCGCGTGGGATCACCATCTCGACGGCGCATGTTGAATACGAGACCGATAATCGCCACTACGCCCATGTCGATTGCCCGGGCCACGCGGATTATGTGAAGAACATGATCACTGGTGCGGCGCAGATGGATGGCGCTATTTTGGTGGTGAACGCAGCCGATGGCCCGATGCCTCAGACCCGTGAGCACATTCTTTTGGGCCGTCAGGTTGGTATCCCGTCGATGGTTGTGTTCCTGAACAAAGTTGATCAGGTCGATGATGAAGAGCTTCTGGAACTCGTTGAAATGGAAGTCCGCGAGCTTCTGAACGAATACGGCTATCCAGGCGACGATATTCCGATCATTGCAGGCTCTGCTCTGGCGGCGCTTGAAGATCGTGATGACAATATCGGCAAAGACAAAATCGCCGAGTTGATGGCCGCCGTGGATGAGTACATCCCGCAGCCCGAACGTGCGATTGACCAGCCGTTCCTGATGCCGATCGAGGACGTGTTCTCGATTTCCGGTCGCGGAACTGTTGTGACCGGCCGTGTCGAGCGTGGCGCGATCAATGTGGGTGACGAGATCGAGATCGTGGGCATCCGCGACAGCTCGAAAACAACCTGTACCGGTGTTGAGATGTTCCGCAAGCTGCTGGATCGCGGTGAAGCGGGCGACAATATCGGCGCGTTGTTGCGCGGTGTTGACCGTGAAGGTGTTGAGCGTGGTCAGGTGCTGTGCGCGCCGGGCTCGGTGAAGCCGCACACCAAATTCGAGGCTGAGGTCTACATTCTGACCAAAGACGAGGGTGGCCGTCACACGCCGTTCTTCGCCAACTATCGCCCGCAGTTCTACTTCCGGACCACGGATGTGACGGGCACGGTTGAGCTTCCATCGGGCACCGAAATGGTGATGCCGGGCGATAACCTGAAATTCGGCGTAGAGCTGATCGCCCCCATCGCCATGGAAGACGGCCTGCGCTTCGCGATCCGCGAAGGCGGCCGCACCGTCGGCTCCGGCGTCGTGTCGAAAATTATTGAGTAAGCCTTGCTTGAGAGAAGATATTGAAGGGCTGCACTTATGGTGTGGCCCTTTTTTGTTTGCACATGAGGGTTGGGCAAAAAAAGAGGCCGAGCAAATGCTCGGCCCAAGTCCAACAGGGAGGATGAAGTGATCGGGCAACCCGATCAGCTTCGGGTGTCATGTAGGTCGCGCGAGCGTTGGAGACAAGAACAACACTTGCATACCCGCCATGACATGACTGCATATCACACAAGCAGCGTGTTCAAATTGTGACCAGAGTTAGGTGTCTTCGCGACGGGTGCGCCGATAGGTGTTTATCTCATCGAGCACGAAATCCCGGAAGACGGTGACCCGTTTGGAGTGGCGCAATTCTTCGGGATAGGCCAGATAAACAGGTACGATCTCGGACTGATGATCGGGTAAAACCCGAACAAGTTCAGGGACTTCGATGTTCAGATAGTCTGGAAGAACGCCGATGCCGAGATTGTTCTGAACCGCCTGAAGTACGCCAAAATAGCTGGTGATCATGATGTGACGACTGTTGCGGTCTGACAACAGTTTGCTCGACCAATTTGAACTTGCGCCCGGTTGCGGCGTGTCCACGGATTGAGAAATCAAGGTGTAATCCGCCAGATCGCTGAGCTTTTCCGGCGTGCCGGCTGCATCGAGATAGTCTTTTGTGGCAAAGAGCTGCATGCGCACATCCATCAGGCGGCGGCGCACGAGATCGGCCTGGGAGGGTTCTTTCATGCGGATGGCGACATCGGCCTCGCGCATGGGCAGATCCAATACGCGCTCGTCAAGTTTGAGATCGATCTTGAGCTGTGGATATTCATCCAGGAGTCGACCCAGTCGCCGGATCAGCCACAGCGTACCAAATCCCATGGTGGTGGTGACGCGCAACTGGCCGCTTACGCCGTCTTCGGCATCGCGAATGCGCGCGGCGGCAGCATCGAGTTTGGAGGACATGTCCTTGGTGGCGGCATGCAGCAATTCGCCTTGTTCGGTCAGGATCAACCCGCGCGCGTGGCGGTGAAAGAGGGTTGCATCAATGCTCTCTTCCAAAGCGCGTATTTGACGCGAGACGGCGGACTGGCTGAGATGCAGGTCTTCGCCTGCATGGGTCAGGGAGCCTGCTTCGGCGACTTTATGAAATATGCGCAGCTTGTCCCAATCCACGAGAGTTCCCCCTACTTGCCGCTCAGGCTTTATTTCTTTTTTATTTTGTAAATCTCGCCGCCGTCACTGTTTGGATCGGTTGCAAGAAGCGTATGTCCAGCTTCGTTGCAGAAATGCGGGAAATCAACAATACCTGCGGGATCATCGGCCAAAACGGTCAATATTGCGCCGCTGGGCAGCTCTTTGAGCCACTTGCGGGCTTTGAGAACAGGGAGCGGGCATTTGAGACCGCGCGCGTCTAGGAAATCTGTCGAATTGACCATGGGCGGGATGTTTACACCGGTTGAAATGTTTGTCGAACAGATTGTGATGTGGAGTTAAATGACATGGCCACAATTTCGGGTTAGGGGGATTGGGAACTCGTGAAAGTGGTGCGTGATGCTCGGTGATATAAGTATATTTGATGCCTCGTTGATGGTGTCAGCGATGATTGCGCTTGCAGGCGGGGTCATCAGCTTTCTGTCGCCTTGCGTTCTGCCGATTGTACCGCCGTATCTGGCGTATATGGCGGGTATTTCCACAACTGACATGACAGAGCGGCGTGGACCTGATCCAGCGGTGGTCACCAGCGCACTGTTCTTTGTGATGGGGCTTTCAACGGTGTTTTTGCTGCTGGGATTTGCCGCCAGCGCCTTGGGACGCATTTTTCTGAGTTATCAGGAGTATCTCAACTATGCCGCTGGAACGGTCATCATTCTCTTTGGATTGCATTTCATTGGACTGATACGAATCCCCTTTCTGTTCAAAGAAGCGCGGATTGATGCCGGAGATCAGGGCGGCTCGCCGTTCGGAGCTTATGTCCTGGGGTTGGCCTTTGCTTTTGGCTGGACGCCCTGCATCGGGCCGATCCTTGGAGCAATATTGTCGATGGCTGCGCAGGACGCATCGTTTGGCAAGGGGCTGCTGCTGATGGGCTTTTACGCCATCGGCCTGGGCGTGCCTTTTCTGCTCGCCGCCATTTTCATCAGCCGCTTTATGGGCGTGATGGGCAAATTGCGCCGCCATATGGCAACGATTGAGAAGGTCATGGGCGGGCTTTTGATCGTCGTGGGCATATTGCTGTGGACCGGCGGATTTGCGGACATTTCATTTTGGTTGCTCGAAGCGTTTCCGTCTCTTGCCCAGATTGGGTAACAAGGTTTACACACGCGAAAGATTGGGAATAAGACATGCCTGCTGCGCGTGGAGCAGAGCGACTTTGATTGGGGCGATGAGTGTCGACTATCAGTGCCGACCAGAGCAGATCGACCGTCAAGCGGCGCCATGTCTTTTTCATCCCAGGCTATGATCCGAACGCGCCGCGTCGGTATCGCGAATTATATCGCCGCGAGGCGGCGCTTCAGGCAGAGATTTCAGGCTATCAGATAGATGTCAGCCGTATCGCGGAGGCTCCGAATTTTTCATGGGGCGCGCGGGGACAGTTTGATGGTGCGCAGATCGAGACCGTCGTCGAGTTGCTGACCTGGCAGGATATAGTGCGCAAATCCATGTCCCGCACTATTCTGGCGACTTATCTGGTGATGCTGCGGACGGTTTGGATTTACATCAGCTCTGGCGCGTTTTTGCGACTGGTCCGGCTTCGTTGGGCGCCGATGCTGGTGGCGCTCTATCCGATTGTGGCGCTGATTGTTCAGGCGATTGTCGCTGTGCTGCTGGGCATGCTGTTGCATGGAGCGCTGACAGCGGTTGGTGCGCCCAAACTCGTCGCTCTGGTCGCAGCGGCGATAGCGATCTTCGGGGTGCTGGAACTTTTCCGGCGTATCGATGGGCAGCTCTACGTTTACTATCTGATCCATGATTACGGGTTTAATGCGAGCCTTTCGGGGGAAATCCCACACGCTTTGCGCACGCGGATCTCATCATTTGCCTCGCGGATGCGGTCGGTGGCAAACTCGGGGGACGTAGATGAGATATTGGTCGTGGGCCACTCGACAGGGGCGCAGCTGGCGGTGATTGCGGTTTGCGAATATCTGCAATCGGAGCGGGAACAAGAGGGGCCGGAGTTTGCGCTTTTAACGCTAGGTCAGGTTATTCCGATGCAGTCGTTCTTGCCAAAAGCGCAGGAGCTGAGGGGCGATTTGCAGGCTTTATCGCGCTCTGACGCTCTGAGTTGGGTTGATGTCTCTGCGCCGGGTGATGGCGGTTGTTTTGCGCTGTCTGACCCGGTTGCCGTGAGCGGTGTGAGCCCTGAGGATCAAAAATCGCCGTTGATTGTGTCGGCCGCGTTCAAGCAAACGCTCTCGCCGACGCTCTATCGAGAGACCAAATGGAAGTTTTTCAGGCGGCATATCCAGTATCTTTGTGCGTTTGACCAAGTCGGCACGTATGACTTTTTCGCGATCACCGCAGGTCCGATGACGCTTGCGGAACGGTTTGCCGAGCGCGCGCATTCGCCATCGCGGATCACCAAGCCGCTGTCGAAATATCGGGATACCTGAGTGTCGCCGAGCGTGCCGCCCAAGCCAAGATCGCGGCCCGACCGCGCGGGGATTTGGGCGCGCCTGAGTGCCTTTCGGCAGGATATGTTTCGCTCTCAGCCAGAGCGGCTCTATCGCGCGAAGATCGCACGGATGCGCACGCCGCTTTATAACAGCTTTCTCATCAATGATCTGACCTATGTGGATCAAGCGTTGGCGTTTCCCAAAGCGCGGATTGTGGGCGATGCGTTGCAAGCGCTTTTGGGCCGTTCGATTTTTGTGACCAACGGAGCAGACTGGGCGCGGTCGCGGCGGATTGTTGATCCGGCGTTCGAGGCAGGGCAGGTGCGGCGCAGTTTTGATGCGATGCAGGCGGCCGGGCGTGATGCTGTGGCGCGCTTGGAAAGCGGGCGCATCGAGATGGAGTTCGAGATGTCATATCTTGCTGCTGATGTGATTTTCAGGACGCTATTCTCCATTCCCATCACGCACGCGCGGGCGCGCCGGGTTTTTGAAGCGTTCCAGCGATACCAACGTGCGCAACCTATGTTGTCTGTGGGGGCATTGTTGCGATTGCCGATGGTTTCGGCGGTCGGACGGCGCGGAGGGGCGGATGCGGCGATCATTCGCGCGGAGATAGAGGCACTGGTGGACGAGCGACTGAGCGCGGCGCGTGCGGGCGAGATCTTTGATGATTTGGCAGGCAAATTGATGCAAACGCCGGACCCGGAGACAGGGGAGCGGTTTTCGCGCAACGAATTGATCGATCAGGTGGCAATTTTCTTTTTGGCCGGTCATGAGACGTCGGCGAGCGCGATGGCATGGGCGCTTTATTGTTTGGCGCAAAATCAGGAAGCGCAAGAGGCGGTGCGTGCGGAGGTGCCTTTGGGAGAGATGTCGTTTGAGGATATCGCTGCGCTCGTGTTTACGCGTGATGTCTTTCGCGAAACGCTGCGTCTTTATCCGCCGGTTCCGGTGATGCTGCGCGAGGCGGATGCTATGTGTGAGATGCGTGGGATGCCGGTTGCGGCGGGGGATTTGTGCATGGTCTCTCCATGGTACATCCATCGGCATGACAAGAATTGGCATGATCCCGATGCCTTTGATCCGTGGCGGTGGTCGCGCGGCGAGCGCAGCGCGTATTTACCGTTTTCCAAAGGCGCGCGGGTCTGTCCAGGGGCCGGGTTTGCCACGATAGAAGGGGTTTTGATGCTCGCGCTTTTGGTGCAGGCCTTTCGCTTTGAGCTAAGCAATCCGGCGCCGGTTCCGATTGCGCATCTGACGGTGCGGGCGCAGGATGGGATTTATCTCAAAGTCACACGTCTGCGAGAGTAATCCTGCGGTGAGCCGCTTATGCGGCTCGCGTTATGTGTTTTGCGCTTGCGCGCGCAGCGGGATATTTTTGAACCAAAGAAGCTGTTTTTGTTGCGGTTTTACCAGCGGCGGACAGAGGCGATATAGTCCTGGGCTTTATCGCCGAATGTTTCGATGAGGGTTTTTTCTTCGGGCCGGGCGAAGCGGCGGTCGAGCACGATGTAAAGGATGATCACGACCGGATAGCCGAAGACGTGTCCCCAGCGGGCGGCGGCGGCGAGCGTGACCAGCACCATGCCCAGGTAGATTGGATTGCGGGTGAGGCGGAATGGGCCGGTGGTCAGGAGTGTGCTTGGTGTCTCGCCAGGTTCAATGGTGGTTTTGTATTTGAAAAAGGAATAGGCGGCCCAAACGGCGATGATGATGCCGACGATGCCAAAGAGGTATGAGGCGAAGAGATTGCTGATCTCAAGCGGCAGAACCGGTGCGAGACGGTTGATGAGAAAGATCAAAAGGATCGCGGCGATTGTCCATAGGGGCGGGAGATCGGGGAATTTCGACATGTCAGTGCCTTGTCTGATACCATTTGAGGACGTGAAGACGGATTGCAGAGGCGAGGCCCATGTGTGTGCCGCGCGCTTCATCAATCTCGGCTGCCAGTCCGTTGATGGTTTTGCCGCTTGCCTTGGCGATTGTCAAAAACGCCTCCCAGAACGGGTCTTCGAGCGAGACGGAGGTTCGGTGTCCGCGCAGGGTCAGGGAGCGTTTCTTCGGTCTAGCCATCACTGCGCTTGTGGCCGTCCAGATGGCGCGCTGTGCGGGTCTTATTGCGTTTGGCGGCAGATTTTTGCGCTTTGCTCAACCCGAACCTAGCTGCGTTTTCATCGGCTTTGGCGCGCGCATCCTTGCGTTTTTTAGCTTTGCGCGCGTGGTTCAGGTTAACGATTTTGCTCATTTGGGGCCAAGCATGTCTTTGGGTTGTACGACCTTGTCAAAGGTCTTTTCATCGACAAATCCGAGCCTTACCGCCTCTTCTTTAAGGGTGGTGCCGTTTTTATGGGCGGTTTTGGCGACTTTGGTGGCGTTGTCATAGCCGATCTGGGGGGCGAGGGCTGTGACGAGCATCAGGCTTTCCCACATCAGTTTGGATATGCGATCCTCATCGGCCTTGATGCCGCTCACGCAATTGTCGGTAAAGGCTTGGGAGGCATCGCCGATCAGTTGCATGGCTTGCAGCAGATTATAGGCCATCATTGGCTTATAGACGTTCAGCTCGAAATGGCCCTGACTGCCGGCAAAGCCAACGGCGGCATCATTGCCCATCACATGAGCGCACACCTGGGTCATCGCTTCGCATTGGGTGGGGTTGACCTTGCCGGGCATGATAGATGAGCCGGGCTCGTTCTCGGGCAGGACCAATTCGCCCAACCCGCAGCGGGGGCCCGAGCCAAGCAGGCGGATATCATTGGCAATTTTGAAGAGCGAGGCGGCTACAGTTTTGACCGCGCCGGACATTTCCACCATGGCGTCATGAGCGGCGAGCGCTTCGAATTTGTTGGGGGCGGTTTTGAACGGCAAGCCGGTGATCGCGGCAGCCTCTTTGGCGAAGGCTTTGTCGTAGCCTTTGGCGGTGTTCAGACCTGTGCCAACAGCGGTGCCGCCTTGGGCCAGCGGGTAGATGTTTTTGAGCGCTGCGTTGATCCGGCCAATGCCCTGTTTGACCTGATAGGCGTAGCCGCCGAATTCCTGCCCGAGTGTGAGCGGGGTCGCGTCTTGCGTATGCGTGCGTCCGATCTTGATGATTTTGGCGAAGGATTTGGCCTTCGCGTCGAGGGCCGCGTGCAGATGTTCGAGGCCCGGAATGAGGATGTCATGGGCCATGCGGGCGGTTGCGATGTGCATGGCGGTGGGGAAGGTGTCATTCGAGCTTTGGCTCATATTGACGTGATCATTGGGATGAACCGGGTCTTTTGAGCCGATCTCGCCACCCATCATTTCAATCGCACGGTTGGCGATGACCTCATTGGCATTCATGTTGGATTGGGTGCCTGATCCGGTTTGCCAGACGACGAGCGGGAAGTGATCATCAAGCTTACCGCTGACAACCTCTTTGGCAGCGCGGACGATGGCTTTGCCGCGTTTTTTGTCGAGCTTGCCGTGCGACATGTTCACGGTGGCGGCTGCTTGTTTGATGACACCGAGCGCACGGATGATCGCAACGGGCTGACGTTCCCAGCCGATTGGGAAATTTTTCAGACTGCGCTGGGTTTGCGCGCCCCAATATTTGTCGGACGGGACTTTGAGCGTTCCAAAACTGTCAGTTTCGGTGCGGGTATCGGCCATGGGGCAGGCTCCTGATCAATCGAGATTGGCAATGGCTATACTTTGCGAATGATCTGGAAACAACTCATGAAAGAGTTGGGCCTTTGTCAGCCCTGACGGCTGGTTCCGTCCATGGCGAGGTCGAGGATTTTGTCATCGGGCGCGTGTTCTTGGGTATTGGCGCCAGGTGATTGTTGCTGCTGGACGGAAGCGTCTTGCGCAGCTTTGCTCAATTGCAGGAATATACCGCCCTTTTCGCCTGACTGGATGCCGACGAGCGCAGAATCGATCAGCATCGACAAACGCACCCACATCGATTGTGGGTCGGTCGCATATTGCCGCGTACGCCAACGGATGATCCGCCAGAATGCGCTTGAATAGGCATGAGCGAGCAAAGGATCGGTAATGAGCGGGACGAGATGCGCGAGCAATTTGGTGTAGGTTTCCAGATAAAGCGCGTGCGGCTCGGTGCTATCGTGCTTTTCTTTTGCCCAGACATTGAGCCCAAGAAGCGCAAATCGTGTTTCTGTGGGGATCGGATCGACGCA
Source organism: uncultured Rhodobacterales bacterium (assembly GCA_964425135.1). Classification (GTDB taxonomy): domain Bacteria; phylum Pseudomonadota; class Alphaproteobacteria; order Rhodobacterales; family Rhodobacteraceae; genus CAYLLD01. Next base: position 26,382 of record CAYRKW010000034.1, on the reverse strand, counting down.
GGCGAGCGCGCAGCCGCGCAGGATCGATGCGGTTGTTTGCAGATCGCGGCCAAACATTCCCTCTTCGAGCGGCGTGGCCATTGTACCGATGCCCGCGCGGGTTTCGACGAGCCGTTCATGGGCGAGTTGCTGAAGGACTTGCCGGACGGGGGTGCGTGAAATACCAAACTCTTCGGCAATTTTACCTTCTCGTAAAAGAAAAGTTTCGTCAGAGACGTGTAAACATATGCGGCTTCGCAAAATGCGAGAAATTTCTTCGTAAGATGTTTTTTGCGACAAAGCGGCGTTTTGGATCATGTGTCGTCATCCCGAATTGCAAAAGTATACGTGTATCAGCGCCCGAACCGGCAGAAACTGGGCAAAAACCAATCTCTGGAGCTTCAATTTGGGGCAAAAGTCTAAAGTTTTACTTATCAAACACTTGGTTCGGCACACTTTAGCTGGAGCATTAACACCAAGTTGGGGATTGCACGTGTATACATGTGTCAGAGCAGGATTGAGGGATCTTGCTTCAGAGATGATCGAAGCCTCCGGGCCCGATCTCTCGCCTGCGCCTCTTGGGGCGTTTTACATGTGTGTTCGTAAACGGTGATCGTGTCCGGTTGGGTAAGAGTTGGGCGGATACGATTGAGCGTAGGGGTGACCGCTGGAGGGTAAGAGGTGTTTTTTGCGTAACGATCAGTGTATCGGTTGTGTAAAATTTCTGGGTCGGTGCTCGAGCGGATCAGATGGTCGGGATGCAATGTAAGCATTTCGGCCATCTGCAATTTTAGCGCAAAGAAACGCAGCTCAGTCCTTGCGGAATGCGTCGAGGCTTATCACCTCGGAGCTTTCTTTTTCGTCCGAAGCTGCTTCTGGTTCTTCATCCACCATCATCTGTGCCACTGGCACGTCTTCGGTTGCGGGCGCGGCATCGAAGCGCAGGCCAAATTCGACCGATGGATCAACGAAGGTTTTCACTGCGTCAAACGGGATGACCATCGGTTCGGGCGTGTTGTTAAAGTTGAGCGTGATCGCAAACCTGTCATCCATCACCGAGAGATTGTCGAACCAGTGCTGAACAACGATGGTCATTTCTGTTTCATATTGGGCGCGCATCCAGTCCGCGATATCGACGCCCGGATGAGTGGTGTCGAAAGTGATCAGAAAATGATGATTGCCCGGGAGCCCGTGTTCAGCAACATCGCGGAGCAATCCGACGAGAACGCTACGGAGTGCCTCGAGCATACGTTGCGAATAGTCAAAACCTGTACTCATTGCGGTATCCCGTTCGTGAATGCGTGATCTATACCGCAGCTTGCGCGCTGTGCAACGAAAATGAAAGACCATCGTTTCGGGTGGTTTGGACTGTGTCCGTGGTTTTGCTTGTTGACTCGCCTTAGCTTGATAGAAGACAGAGAGGCAAAAACGAGGGAGCAAGCCGGGTGACTGAGACCGCGATTGCCAAGTCTTTTCCAGCATTCAATCGTGCTTATGGTTCGGTGTTTCGGCAAGGACGCCTGAGCATCGGGCTCGTGTCACCGATTGAGGCGTATCTGGATATCGATCATCCGACGCTCGAGCGCCATATCGAGCGTGCAAAACTGGCAGAAGAGCTGGGGTTTTCCGCACTTTGGTTGCGCGATGTGCCGTTCAACGTGCCCTCCTTCGGGGATGTGGGGCAGATGTTCGATCCGTTCGTGTATCTGGGCGCGCTTGCGATGGCGACGCGGGATATCGGTCTTGGCATTGCGAGCGCGATCCTGCCGCTGCGCCATCCGGCCCATGTTGCGAAGGCGGCGGCCTCGGTCGATCAGCTGTCGGGCGGGCGCATGCTTTTGGGCATCGCCTCGGGTGATCGGCCCGAAGAATATCCGGCGATGGCGGTGGATTTTGAGGCGCGTGGGGCGTTGTTTCGCGAAAGTGTCGCTTATATGCGCGCGACTTTTGAGAGCTTTCCGGTGCATGACGGGCAGCACGGGCGTTTGAACGGATATATGGATTTGTTGCCCAAGCCTGTGGGCGGGCGCATCCCGATGCTGATTACAGGGGGCGCGCGTCAGACGCCCGAATGGGTGGCAGAGCATGCGGATGGTTGGATCACTTATCCGCGTCAGCTGGACCGGCAGCAGGATGCGGTGTCCGGTTTTCGTGCGCAGGTGGCTGCTGTGGGGGATGTAGAGAAACCGGTGATGCAGTCGCTTTATGTGGATGTGATGCCGTCGTCCGCGATGCCCGCGCGCCCCATCGCGCTTGGCTATGCGGCGGGGACCGATTTTTTGCGTGAGCATTTGCTGGCATTGGAAGCGATCGGCGTTAATCATGTGGCGCTGAATTTGCGGTTCAATAATGCGGATATCGAGCCGACGATGGAGAAGATCGCGGAGGAAATACTTCCGGCGTTTTTGTAGTGACGGGGCTGTCCGGCTTCGTCGGATGCGTGCGCGTTGATAGGGAGCGCGGTTTCAAAAAAGAAACTTTGAAGCGATGTTGGAACTGTGAGGTAAGTGGAGGCTTCTGTTGCCAGGTGCCTCCGAACCCCGCGAACGCCGGCTAGGGCGAACGACTTAAAGTTTCGATCTTAGGCACTGCTTACGCAGCGACTGCGACCGGAGCATGGTTGTCATTTGCAACTATACTGTTCGAGCCGGTAACGGTGGCATCCTGCCGAGTAAAAGCTAACACCTTTAGACGTCCGTCGATCCTATTTCGGCCCCATGATCCCTCAAATGAAGGGTGTTTGGTGGAGCCGCCGGGTACCGCCCCCGGGTCCGATCCGCTTATTACGTGCGCGTTTATCACCATAGTCCCATGAAGAGACATCCCAGATATAAGCACAATCGGTGAAAAATGAAGGGCAAAAAACATCGAATTGTCCTGTTATTCGCCTGTTTTGGTCGCTTGAATGACAAATTCCACGGGCACATTGCGTCTTATGAGCGTGGAATTTGAAAGCAAGCCCATGAGGCAGGGGGAGATACCGCTATCGATGGCAGTGTATTTCTGCCTGGCCATCTGCATCGCGTCCCTGTTCATTCTGCTCGGTCTGATCGGGCTGCGCGATTATCGCATGGGCAATATGGACGGTGTTTATTTCATTGCCATGATCCCGGTATATTTTTTCCTCAGCTATCTGATTGGCCGGTTTTGCTCGGTCTTAAAGCGGCCATTGGAAGCGCGAAAGATATTTTGGTGCAATCAAATCGACGAGATGCACAATGCGCTGCCGTTCATCCTGATCCTCGCCGCTGGAATGGCGACGCGTGGGTTTGGAGTTTGGGTTTGGGCGCGGGATTTTGGTCTTTTGTCGATCAAGATGATCGCGATTGTGTTTGTGCTGAGCTATCTACGGTTGTGGGGCATGCAAATATGGCGGGCGCGGCGGAAGGCTTAGAGGGTTATTTGGTGGGAAACTCTGCGTAGAAGACTTCAACGCTTTGGTTGAACGCCTGTTCGAATGCGGCTTTCCAAGGTGTGCCACGCCCGATCAAATCGTAAAACTCCACCAGCGTTGCGTCCCCATGTTCGCGCGCCAGAATATAAGCCGCGTAAAGACCCTGCGGATAAAGGCGCTTCAGATCGTTCTGACGCGTGTCGCGCATCTCATAGGCGCCGAGTGTGCGTGTCGGGCGCCCCAGAACGGCGCGTTGGCCTTTGAAATAATCCGCGATATCGAGCGGCTCCAAGCTGGAGCTGACAGCGAAAAACTCTGCGCTCCCCTCAGCCAGCCACGCCGGGCCTTGCAAGGCCCGCCCCGTCTCTTCATCTGAAATATCGAAAAATCCGGTGAGTTGGTTTTGCGCGATATGGAAAATTTCGTGCAGCATGATTTCGTTGATCACGCGCTTATCCCACGCGTCCGGTGCCGATGTCAGATCGCGAAAACACAGGACGATCACCCGGTTATAGGCAAACCCATTCACCCAGACCTCTGGCGGGCAAAACGCGTTGTAGGCACGTGCAATTTCGAATGGTCCAAGAATGATCCCGTCTTCCCGACCCGCCAAAAGCGAGCCTGCGACTGCGCTATTGACCGCAATCAGCGTGTAGCTGTCGGACAGCACGAGATTATAGCGCTCCAGCAAATGCCAGGCTGCATTGCTTGCGGCATCTTCAAACAAGCGCACCCAGGCGTTGGAAAAGGCCGATGTGGTGTAGAGGGAATAGGGATCAAGCTCGCTGGGCCATTGCACGGTCAGATCATCCACTTCCAGCCCCAGCAATCGGCAGATCACAACAGCTTTGGAGTAATTGAGATCAACCGGAAGCCTGTCCGCGCCGCGATGGTTTTGCAAAACCGCATATGCGCCGATCATGTGGTGATCGATCCGGCCATCGCGCGCGCCCGGATCATATCCCAACAGTTGTAATTGATCGTGAACGCAATTGACGGAGGTCTCGCTGGCAACAGAGGGCGGCGCGAGCGATGTTGCTGAGATAATCGCGATGAAAAACGCGATATATTTCATGAGCTTGGTGGCAGCAGTTCGCGAAACAGTTTCTTGCGGATCGCGCGCGCATAGTCATGATATCCATGGGCGGTCACAACGAAAGCGCCGCGCCCGACGATCACAAAGTCACGGTAGTATTTGGTGATCGACAGGCCCAGGCGGTCGATGGCGAGGCCGTTCACCATGATACCAAGCTGGCGGGCCATCTCCCGCGCCTCGCGCGGGGCTTCGCCTGAATTGTTATCGCCATCCCCGGAGAAATCGATCACTTGACGGCTGCAATCGGGGACTTTGCTAAACTCGCCAATCATCGTTGTAAGCGCCGCGCCAACAGCCGTGTTCGAATTATCCCATGGGCGCTTGAGGGTATCGACACGGTGCTGGAAGGCGCGCAAACTGTCTTCGGACGTCATGCGCACCCAAGGAATGCTCACCTCTTGCTGGTCTTCGCCGGACCATTGCGTGACCGCCACGGCCGCATCAAGATCAACCAGCGTCGAGGCGATGACCGGATCGTTGAGCGCGGCGGACAGCCCGTCTACCTGCCAGCGGTATTCCGTGAAATCGATCGAATGCGAGACGTCGATCCCGAGCATAAGCGCGACCTTGCAGGCTTGTGCCTGAAGCGGGAGAAACGCGAGGCAAAGGGCGAAAAGTGTTTTCATGATCCGGGGGTTACCAATTCAGTGAGGAGCTTTTTGCGAATGGCGCGCGGGTAGTCGCGATACCCATTGGCGGCTTGTACGAACGCGCCGCGCCCGATGATGATCTCGCTGCGATAATACACATCAAGGCTCTTGTAGCCTGCGACTGAGTTGTGGTCCTGCGGCTCGATGGCCAACCCGTTGATGGTGATCCCCCGATTGCCGATCTCGGCGCGGATCGCTTGCAAATCACCTTCGCCATTGTCGAGCCCGTCGCCGGAGAAGTCGATGACCAGTCGGCGGCAGGGCGGGGCGGGAGTGAAGGCGTCCCGCATTTTGGTCAGGGCTGGTGTTATGGATGTTTTGCCGAAGAGCCATTTTCGCTCCAGGTTTCTGATTTTGCTCGCGAAAACCGCCAGTTCTGCCTCGCCTGTGATGGATTGCCAGGGGATAGAGAATTCCTGCTCCACTGAGCCGGACCATTGCATGGCCGAAAGCGTGGCCTCTGATTGGATGATAACATGTGCAATTTCAGGATCGAGCAGGGCATCGGCCAGACCTTGAGTTTGAAGCGCCCATTCGTCTGCATTGATCGAGCCGGAGACATCAATGCCGAACATGAGCGCGACGTCGCAGGCATGTGCGGGCAGGCTGAAGGTCATGGCGCAGAGGAAGGCTTTGATCACGAGACCGGCTCCGATATCTCATCGAGCAGTTTGCGGCGGATGGCGCGTGGGTAGTCGTCAAAACTCTCGGCGACATAGACAAAAGCGCCCGCTCCGCCGATCACATGGGTGCGGAAATAGCTTGGCAAATCGTCGCTGCTTTCCCCCAAAATCGCCAGCGCGTTGATTTGAATACCGCGCGCAACCAGATGATCGCGGATCGTGTCCGGCGCGTTGCCCTCGTTGGACACTCCGTCGCCAGAGACATCGATGACAAACCGCTCGCAGGGGCGATCATTGAACAAAGGTCCTGTGATTTCAAGCATTTGGCCGATGGCGGTGGAGAAATTGCGCCATGGCCGCTCAATCGTGCGAACAGATGAGGCGAGCGCATCGACGTCCGCCTGTGCAGTGATCTCGACCCATGGAATTGTCACCATCTGGCGCGATGCGCCGGACCAGTGGATCGTCGTGACATGGGCCTTTGCATCGATCAGGGCATCGGCGACGGTGGGGTCTTCAAGGGCGCTGGCCAGACCGTTCATTTGCAGACGGTATTCAGCCGGGCTGATCGAGCCGGAGACATCAATGGTCAGCGCGAGCGCAACCTTGCAGGCCTGCGCCGGAGACGCGAGCAAAGCCAGAATGAGCGCTGCGCTGCGCAGCATTTACCAGTGACCTGTGTTGCCCATACTCGTCCAAGGCTCGGCAGGTGGCAGGTTGTCACCTTCTTGCAAAAGCTCGATGGAAATATTGTCAGGCGAGCGCACAAACGCCATGTGGCCATCATGCGGTGGCCGGTTGATCGTCACCCCTGCATCCATCAGTTTCTGGCAAGTTTCGTAAATGTTATCAACGCGGTAGGCGAGATGGCCGAAATGGCGGCTGTCCGACGGCAGTCCGTCATCACCGTCCCAGTTATATGTCAGCTCCACCGGGCATTCGGGCTGATCGGGTGGTGCCATGAACAGGAGCGTGAAGCGGCCCTTGTCGTTGTCCATGCGGCGCGTTTCCTTGAGGCCGAGCAACTCGTAGAAGGCGACCGATTTTTCGAGGTCTTTCACGCGAACCATGGTGTGGAGATAGGTGAGAGGCATATTATTCGTGTCCTTCGCTTTTGGGGTTAAGCGAAAGGGTAGTGCGCAGGACGGCGGTGGGCAAATGGAAAGGTTGTGAACGCCGGATTTCCGGTTTCGGACTTGCGTCGGACCTTTATCGGGTTTTTATCGGACTTTTGGTCGGACCTGCCGAGCGCTAGACCAGATCGTCGATGGTGATCCGAAGCGCATCTGCCAGTTTCTTGAGCGTCTTGACCGAGCCGGTCTTCCGCCCCGCCTCGATATCCGCGACGGAGACGCGATGCACGCCGGAGGCACGGGCAAGTTCGGACTGATTGAGACCGCGCCACTCGCGGAAGACACGCAGGAGCGGCTCGCCGTCGAGGATTCGGCCAACATATTCGTCGGGGATGCCTTCTTTTGGATTGGCCTCGTAAGCCTCAATTGCGCGGAGGTCTTCGAGATCTTCGGCGGCCTCAACCAGACGCTCGAACTCTTCGCGGGGAATGGTCACCATGTCTTTTGGCATCATCTCTCTCCTTCATAGATCGAACCGCGCGGGCCGATCTTGACCACGTTGATCACCGTGGTCTCTTTCATAATCACCCGCCAGTCGCCGACCCGAAGCCGGATATTGTCCTGACCCTTGAGCCGCGCGACATTATTGGCTTGGCTCGCCGGATCAGTGGCATAGGCCGAAACCTTGGCGCGAATGCGTTTTGCGGTGTTGGCTGGCATTTTGCGCAAGCTCTTGAGCGCTTCGCTCTGGTAGGTGATTTGTTTCACTT
>CAYRKW010000034.1:0-18697 GCA_964425135.1 uncultured Rhodobacterales bacterium | reverse complement strand
CTTCTCCACCGCCGCCCGCACAAAGTCCTTGAACAATGGATGCGGATCGAAGGGTTTGCTCTTCAGCTCGGGGTGGAACTGCACGCCGATGTACCATGGGTGGTCTTTCAGTTCGACGATTTCGGGGAGTTTGCCGTCGGGGGACATGCCGGAGAAGACAAGGCCTGCGGCCTCCAGCTTGTCGCGGTACTTGATGTCAACCTCGTAGCGGTGGCGGTGGCGTTCGCTTATCGCGGTGCTGCCGTAGACTTTTGCGACCAGGCTACCGCCCGTTAGGCTGGCGTTATAGGCGCCCAGGCGCATGGTGCCGCCTTTGTCATCGGATTTGGCGCGCTCGACGGTGCGGTTGCCTTCGAGCCATTCTTTGAGGTGGTAGACCACCGGAGTGAAGCGCTTTTTGCCTGCTTCGTCGTCGAATTCCTCAGAGCCTGCGTCTTTGATTTTTGCCAGATTGCGCGCAGCTTCGATGACGGCCATTTGCATGCCCAAACAGATGCCAAGATAGGGGATATTGTGCTCGCGTGCGAATTGGGCGGCACGGATTTTGCCTTCGGTGCCGCGCTCGCCAAAACCGCCGGGGACGAGGATGGCGTCGAAGTCTTCGAGCTTGTCCGCATTGCCTTCACCCTCGAAAATCTGGCTGTCGATCCATTCGGCGCGGACTTTGACCCGGTTCCACATGCCTGCGTGGGTGAGGGCTTCGTTGATCGATTTATAGGCGTCTTCGAGTTGAACATATTTGCCAACGATGGCAACGCGGACTTCGCCCTCGGGGTTGTTCACACGCTCGGAGACGTCGTCCCAGCGGGCCATGACCGGTTTTGGCGCAGGTGAGATGCCAAAGGCGTCGAGCACGGCTTGGTCGAGGCCCTCCTTGTGGTAGGCAATGGGCGCGTCGTAGATCGAGTTCAGGTCATAGGCCGGGATCACGGCGTCCGGGCGGACGTTGCAAAAGAGGGCCAGCTTGTCGCGTTCTTTTTGCGGGATGTCACGCTCGGAGCGGCAGACGAGGATATCGGGGGCGATGCCGATGGACTGCAACTCTTTGACCGAGTGCTGGGTCGGTTTGGTTTTCAGTTCTCCAGACGCATTCAGGTAGGGCAGGAGGGTGAGATGCATGTAGATGCATTGGCCGGGCGGGTTGTCGAATTTGAACTGGCGGATGGCTTCGAAGAAGGGCAGGCCCTCGATATCGCCGACGGTTCCGCCGATTTCACAGAGCATGAAATCGACCTCGTCCTCGCCGATGCGGATAAAGTCTTTGATTTGGTTGGTGACATGGGGGACGACCTGAATTGTTTTGCCAAGGTAATCGCCGCGCCGCTCTTTTTCGAGCACATCTGAATAAATGCGGCCTGAAGAGACGGAATCGCTGGAGCGGGCCGGCACGCCTGTGAAGCGTTCGTAATGGCCAAGGTCGAGATCGGTTTCTGCGCCATCGTCGGTGACGAATACCTCGCCGTGTTCATAGGGGCTCATCGTGCCGGGGTCGACGTTGAGATATGGATCGAGTTTTCGCAATCGGACGGAGTAGCCGCGGGCCTGCAAAAGAGCGCCCAGGGCAGCGCTTGCCAAGCCCTTGCCGAGCGACGAAACGACGCCGCCGGTAATGAAAATATAACGTGCCATTGCGAATGGGGCTCCCGCGATTTGTTGTTTTGGGGTCGCTTTTTTCTGCTCAGGGCGACCGTGTATCACGGGATTTGAGGTATAGAGGATTCGCATCGCGCGGGCAAGCCGAGATCGGGGCGCGAGGGTGCACTTCTCCTGCGCCGGTCGGAGGCGCAGGGCGGTATTTTGTTTTATATCAGAGGATTACTCAGCTTTGGGCGGTGTGGCCGGTGCGTCTGTTGGCACTGGTGCAGTCAAATCACCCTCAAGCCCAGGCGGAAGCGGCGGCAATTCGATATCGCCGTTTTCATCTACGCCAAGTCGTTCAATCACGCTGTCCTGGGTGCTGTTTTGCGTGGCCAGAATGGTGAGCGTGATAGAGGTCGCCATAAACCCAATGGCCAGGATCCATGTCAGTTTCGAGAGCGCTGTTGCAGCTGCACGGCCAGACATCATCCCGCCGCCGCCACCACCGCCGCCGCCGATCCCCAAGCCGCCACCCTCAGAGCGCTGCATCAGGATCACGCCCGTCAGAGCCAATGCGAGGATAATCTGGATGATAAGGACGACGTTTGACATGGGGTGTCTTTCGCGATTTTTGCTACAGGCGGCGTGTTAGCGGATCAGATAGGTATTGTCGATGAAAAAGGAAGGGGCGCAGGGTCACTCATCCACATCGTCAATATCGGCCTGACCAGTGATAATGCGCCGAAATATCGACCAGCTTAGCCCGACAGCAAGAATGAACGACAGTGCGACAAGTCCGATCCATGTCATCATCGTGGTATTTTCGAGCGATAGGATGCCATTGTCGATCAACACCCAAAGGAAGGCGCCGATGACGGCGGCCACGAGTAGGATGCCGAACGGACCGATCGAGCGCAGGGTGGCGCGCAGGTAAATAATGTAGCCGATGGCGAGCAGGAGGCCCGAGAGCGAGATCATGGGCAGGTTTTCGGACCAATTTCCCTGGACCCAGCGCACGAAATTCCATTGTGTCGGGTTATAGGTGGCGAAGACGAGGACGAGCGCGGCGAGCCAACGCAAGAGAAACCCGACCATAGTGCAAAGCTCCGTTTGCTTGAATATTGCCCGTCTTTGGCATGAGGTGTGGGTGCGGGTCAATCGACGTGCAATGAAGGGAGGTCTTCACTATTGCTTGTTCATGGGCGTAACGGGATTGATCAACGCGCGCATTCGCATCAGGTTAGAGAGGATAGGGCATCAACGAGGTGTGGGAATGCAATTGATCTCACGAGGCAAATACACAGCGCGGCAAAGCGTTGCGCCTCAGGATATCAAGGCCGCGCAACGGCTGCGCTATCGTGCATTTCTGCGCCGCGAGAACGAAGGCGGCGGGCGGGAAGCTCTAGACGTGGATGCGTTTGACGAGATTTGCACCCATATTTTGATCGAGACTGTCAAAGACGGCCAGTTGGCGTGCGTATTTCGCATCCTACCACTGGCGAGTGGTGCGGAACTGCCCAACTGCTATTCCGCGCAATATTACGATCTGTCTGCGCTTGAGAGTTTTGAAGGTGGTATGTTGGAGATAGGGCGGTTCTGCACCGATCCCGATATCACGGATCCCAATGTTCTGCGATGCGCCTGGGCGGCGTTGACGCGATATGTGGATGCCAATGATGTGGCGCTTATGTTCGGGTGCTCGTCCTTTGCCGGAACGAATGAGCTTGCCTATGACGCAGCATTTGCGTTGCTCGCAGAACGGCATATTGCGCCAAAACGCTGGATGCCGCAGGTCAAAGCGCCGCGTGTCTTTGATTTTTCCAAACGGCTGTCGGGTGCGCGTCCTGATAGGCGGGCCGCGTTTCGGGATATGCCACCGCTGTTGCGCACATATCTTGCAATGGGCGGATGGGTGTCGGATCATGCGGTTGTTGATGATCAGATGGACACCTTGCATGTGTTCACCGGTGTCGAGGTCGCGCGTGTTCCCAGCGCACGGGCGCAGAGGTTGCGGATCGCAGCGCAAGGCTGACACAAGCGTTGACTTGAGGTGCGAATTCTCTGACAACACTGACGGTCAATGCAAGGATCGTCACCGTGAACATTCAATCCAAGTTGAAATCTAAAGATTTACCAGATTTGTCGTCATTTCGTTGGGACGATCCGTTCCTGCTTGATCGGCAGTTGGAAGACGATGAGCGGATGATTGCAGGCTCGGCGCGGGCATACGCACAGGAGAAACTTGCGCCGCGTGTGGTTGATGCCTTTGCGCAAGAGACCGTCGAGCCGGAGATTTTCGCAGAAATGGGCGAGATGGGGCTGTTGGGGACAACGGTGCCAGAGCAATACGGCGGGCTTGGCGCGGGATATGTCAGCTACGGGCTGGTCGCGCGGGAGGTTGAGCGGGTGGATAGCGGCTATCGGTCGATGATGTCGGTGCAATCCTCGCTCGTGATGTATCCGATCTATGCCTATGGCTCGGAAGAGCAGCGGATGAAATATCTGCCTAAGTTGGCCTCTGGCGAATGGATTGGCTGCTTTGGATTGACAGAGCCGGATGCGGGGTCTGATCCTGCGGGGATGAAAACGCGTGCGGTGCCGATTGAAGGCGGCGGGTATCGCATTTCAGGCTCAAAGATGTGGATTTCCAACTCCCCCATTGCGGATGTGTTTGTCATCTGGGCCAAATCGGAGGCGCATGACGGGAAAATCCGCGGCTTTGTGCTGGAGAAGGGCATGAAAGGCCTGTCTGCGCCAAAAATCGAAGGCAAGCTGAGCCTGCGCACCTCTGTGACCGGTGAGATTGTCATGGAGGATGTCGAAGTTGGTGAAGATGCGCTGCTCGCGGGTGTGTCCGGTCTCAAAGGGCCGTTTGGATGCCTGAACCGCGCGCGATACGGTATTTCTTGGGGCGTGATGGGCGCGGCTGAGTTCTGCTGGCACGCGGCGCGGCAATATGGGCTCGATCGCAAGCAGTTCGATAAGCCGATTGCAGGCACGCAGCTCTTTCAGAAAAAGCTGGCGGATATGCAGACCGAGATTGCGTTGGGCTTGCAAGCGAGCCTGCGGGTCGGGCGTTTGCTGGATGCAGGTGAGGCCGCGCCCGAGATGATCTCGCTGATCAAACGCAATAACTGCGGCAAAGCGCTCGATATCGCGCGCCATGCACGGGATATGCACGGTGGGAACGGGATTTCGGGGGCGTTTGAGGTGATGCGCCATTCGGTGAACCTTGAGACGGTGAACACCTATGAGGGCACCCATGATGTGCACGCGCTGATTTTGGGGCGTGCGCAGACCGGATTGCAGGCGTTTTTCTAGCATGAAGCCGATGGAAGGCGTGCGGGTTGTGGAGATGGCCCGCATCCTGGCTGGTCCGTGGATCGGGCAGACGCTGGCGGATCTTGGGGCGGATGTCATCAAAATCGAAGCCCCACGCGGCGACGATACCCGCGCCTGGGGGCCGCCCTTCGTGGAGCGGGAGGAAGATCGCTCGGCGGCGTATTTTTATGGCTGTAATCGCGGGAAGCGCTCGATTGCGATTGATTTTGCGGAGGATGACGGGCGAGATAGATTGTTGAAAATTATCGCGCAGGCGGATGTTTTCATTGAAAATTACAAGGTTGGTGGCTTGGCAAAATATGGGCTGGATTATGCCTCGCTCCAAGCGATCAATCCGCGTCTGATTTATTGCTCCGTGACCGGTTTCGGGCAAACCGGGCCTTATGCGGAGCGGGCGGGATATGACTATCTCATTCAAGGCATGGCAGGTCTGATGTCGATCACTGGCGAGCCGGATGGCGCGCCGCAACGGGTTGGCGTGGCTGTGACGGATATCCTGACTGGGCTTTATGGAGTGATCGGCATTCAGGCAGCCTTGCGCGCGCGAGAAGCGACGGGTGAGGGGCAGCACATCGATATGAGCCTGATGGACACCGCGACGACGTTTCTGGCCAATCAGGGAATGAACTATCTGACGACTGGCACGCCGCCGGTGCGGACCGGGAATTACCATCCGAATATTGTGCCGTATCAGGTGTTTGAATGCGCTGATGGACATATCATCATTGCGACAGGAAACGACAGACAATTCAAAGCGTTATGTGGCGCGCTTGATCTTGTTGAGGTCGCCGAAGACGCTGCTTTTGCGAGCAATTCGGATCGCGTGGCCAATCGGGTTGCGCTGATCGACAAGCTAGAAGGCGCAACCCGTGGCTGGGCGAAGGCGGATTTGCTAATCGCTTTGGAGGCGGTCAAGGTGCCTGCCGGTCCGATCAATGATCTTGCGGAGGTGTTTGCCGACCCGCAGGTACAAGCGCGCGCCCTGCAGATTGCCCCCCAGGGTGTGCCGGGGATGCGCAGTCCGTGGGTGTTTTCCAATCTGGAGGTCGCATTGGAGCGCACGGCACCAAAGCTGAACGAGCATGAAGACGAGATCACGCGGGAATTCGGATTGTGAAACTTGCCGGACATTTGATCGTCGATTGCCTCAAAGCGCAGGGTGTTAAGCGGGTCTTCTCGGTACCCGGTGAGAGCTTTTTGGCGGTGCTCGATGGGCTGCATCAAAGCGGGATAGACAATGTGGTGTGCCGTCAAGAGGGCGGCGCGGCAATGATGGCGGAGGCGACGGGCAAAATTACAGGGCGTCCGGGGGTCGCATTTGTGACGCGCGGGCCAGGGGCGACGAACGCCAGCGCGGGCGTGCATATCGCCAAGCAGGACAGCACGCCGATGATCCTTTTTGTCGGGCAGATCGGGCGGCGGATGCGCGGGCGCGAGGCGTTTCAGGAGGTCGATTACCGCTCAATGTTTGCAGATGTTGCCAAATGGGTCGAGGAAATCGATCATGCGGATCGTATCCCCGAGATCATTAACCACGCCTGGCATGTGGCGATGTCAGGTCGACCTGGCCCGGTGGTGCTGGCTTTGCCTGAAGATATGCTGCGTGATGAGGTTGATTTGAGCGCGGGCCCGCGTGTTGAGGTGGCTGAAGTTGGCATTGCGGATGCTGTGGCGCGGCAATGTGCGGGGATGATTGAAACATCGCACCGCCCGATTTTTATCCTCGGCGGCTCGCGCTGGAGCGATGCGGCGCGCGCGTCGGTTGCAGACTACACTTCGCGTCTCGGCATCCCGGTCGCAACGACGTTTCGGCGCCAGTACCTCTATGATAATGCGAAAGAAAACTACATCGGCGAGATTGGCTTAGCGCCTAATCCTGAACTGCGCAAACGGGTCGAACGTGCTGATCTTCTGGTTATCCTTGGCGCGCGATTTTCGGAAAACCCGTCGCAGGGCTTCGAACTTCTGGGCATCCCCGAGCATGGTGCGAAGCTGATCCACGTTCACCCGGGGGCGGAGGAAGTGGGCCGGATTTATACGCCGACCTTGGGTGTGAACGCAACGCCTGAGGGGTTCCTGGAAGGCTTGCAGAAGTTTACTGTCGGCAAGCATTTTACATGCAACGCGGAGCGGGCGTCCTTTGAGGCGTGGACGGGCGATGTTCCAAAGGTGCCGGGACCAGTTGAGATGGGCGAGGTTGTGAACCATCTGCGCGACACGCTACCGGCCGACACTATTTTTACGAATGGTGCGGGGAACTACGCCATATGGATGCAGCGATTTTGGCGTTGGCGGCACGCGGATAGCTATTTGGGGCCGGTGAGTGGTTCCATGGGCTATGGGTTGCCGGCCGCGATTGCTGCGCGGATGGAACATCGCGAACGTCCCATCGTTTGTCTAGCAGGCGATGGGTGCTTTCAGATGAGCATGCAGGAATTTGGCACCGCAATGCAGCAGCGGGCGAAGTTTGTGGTGATTGTGGTCGACAACGGAATTTATGGAACCATCCGTATGCATCAGGAGCGGGAATATCCCGAAAGGGTCAGCGGCACAGCGATGCGTAATCCCGATTTTGCGGCTCTGGCGCAGGCTTACGGGGCGCACGGGGAAACCGTTGATGCGGCGGGGGCGTTCGGACCGGCCTTTGACCGCGCGATGGGGGCGGAAACGGCAGCGATTGTTCATGTTAAGGTGAACCCGGAGGCTCTATCTCCCTCGCAGACGATCGAAGGCCTGCGGGCTGCCGCGCGTTAGCTCGCGAGCGCCAATTCTTCCTCATGACCGTGCATCGGAACGCCGCGACCTGAAATCATACCAAGCGCAGTACAGCGGCGCAGCACCGTGAAATGCGGCTTGTTGTACGGCTCGCGTGGGTCTGGGATGCGCATCGAGATGTCGATCTCGTCCTCGATACCGCAGAGTGCGAGGCCAGCGGTTTCGGATGCGTCATCGACCAGAATAATCCGGCCTTTCATCCATGGCAACGAGGGGATTTGGGCAAGTTTGTCGGCCACATCTGCAAAAACGTCCTGAGTACAGATCACCAGCAGGGTCGGGCCGGCAAACGCCCCGTCGAAACTGATGAGCGTGTCGCAAGCGTCTTTTTTCAGCGTGTTGTCAGCCAAGTGCGTCATGGGTCCACCTCTTTTGTCGAGATCAACATAGGGTGTGAACTGCGGCATGTTACGGGGAAAAATTCTGGCTTTTTCCCGACATTTGTTCGCGTTTCGGTGGATTTGATGGGGAAAACAGGCGTGTTTTCGCTGCGAGACTGCTCGTTTTTAGGGGATCTCCACAGGCAGTGTTTTTGGGGTACCATTGTGGTGCGACGAATGCCGATGGACGCGGAGTGTTTTCTTGGGAGAATTGAAAAGATGCGGTTTTTGATGGTTTTCTTGTGCGCGGCGATGCCATTGGCGGCGCAGACGCTTGATCCTCGTTATGAGGTTTTAGGGCAATTCGAAGGTGAGTTTGACGGTGCGCAGATCGCGCTTTCCTCGCTCTACGACCGCGAAAAAGATCGCAGCATGGTGCGACTGCGCAATGCGAGCGGTTTTGAGACAGTCAATGTCAATGCGCGCGCCATCGGTGAAGATGGAAAACCGACGTCCCCGTCGCTTTCGCTTACCATTGGGCCTGTGGGGCAAGGGGCGGGCGGGACACGAGCGGATGTGTTTTATAGCGATGCGTCAGGGTATTATGTGAGCGATGGCGATATTGGCGGGCGGGTGTCGCTCGACGCGTTTGAGATGGACGACATGCGTGTGACGTTTTCGATGGAGGCCACATTGACGCCGGTCAAACGGGCAGATGATGGTTTCGCTGCTGATCCTGAGCGATCCGTATTGGACGTGACAGGCCGCTATTCAGGAACCATGACGGACGTCGATTGACCTTGGCCAATCGACGCCGGTGTGTGGGTGGGGTCGTTCAGACGAGGAACTCGTCGAGTGATAATGCGTTTTGACCCGCAGGAACTCCGAAACTGGCCGCGAGCGCTTCGTCGTCGATGAAAATCTCCTCGACCACGCCGCTGCGATCAATGGCTGCGATGGTGTCTGATCCGGTGCCGGAAAAGTCGGCGTCCGGAAGATAGGCGTCGATAATGACGTTATGGTCGGCCAGAAGAGCATCGTACTCGGTTTGGAAGGGCGCGGTGGAAAATCCGTTGCCGACGAAAAACACGACATTCGTGCTGGTTGCGTTTTCAACAGTGTCGAACCATGCGTTCGCATTGGCAAAGCCGGCAGAATAATCGCCGCTGTTGTCTGCGATGATTTTGGCATCGAGCTGCGCGTTGGCTGAGGCTGCATCGGCGACCGAGTAATATTGACCCGCTTCGCCGGTTGCAGCACCGTCAAAGCTGATCAGCGACAGGTTGAGCGTGTAGCCCGCGTCCTGCGCGGCCTGATGGGCGTCTGACATGAAATCGGAGGCCATTAGATAGGCCATATCCATCACCTGATTACCAATCGTGTCGTTATTCCAATCCTGATAGCCCGGCAGGCTGAAGGCGGCGGTATTGGCTTGTTCGAACATCGAGAGCGCGGAATTGATCATGAGTGCGACGTTGATGGTCGGGTCGCCACCGCCGTTGTTGGGATCATCCTCGCCTTGCACGGTGACGGTGACGGTCGCGGTTTGGCCACCTTCGATGGTGTAGGTAAAATCTGTCTGCGCGGTGTCGCCGTCGTTCAAGTGATCAAACGCGCCGTTAGCGTCGAAATCGATGCTGCCATCGGCGTAGATCGTCGCAAGACCGCCGTTCGAGCCGATGACGACCTGTCCGACATTTCCTGTATCGCCATCGACCGCCAGAACCTCGCCCGTATAAGCGGCCGCATCGGTCTGATCGTTGTCCAGAATGCTGCTATCGCCTGTGTCGAGCGTTTCCAGATCGCCCGATGTCTCGCTCTCGAACACGGTGAGCGCGTCATCCACGGCGAGGTGGTTCGCTTTGCCGGTGACTGTGATGGTAACACTCGCCGTGTCGGTGAGCCCGTCTGAGTCAGTGATCGTGTAATCGAATGTAAGCTGGGTCGTGGCATCCTGGGTCATCTGGATGAACTCAGGTCCCGGCTCGACGGTCATGGAGCCGTCGGCGTCGACCGTGACCATGGCCGGATAGCCTTCGGCGCTGAGTACAACGAAAGGCGTGCCGACCGGGGCGCCGCCTGCATCAGTCACCGAGATCGACGTGCCATCAAGATCCACGTCATTGGCCAGAATGTTGAGCATGCCGGTCTCGTCTTCGGCAATTGTCAGCACATCATCGAGCGCGAGTGGTGGCGTGACGCAGTCCGGTTCCATCAGTTTGTGGTATTTCACCCAATTGCCGCAGACATTGCGACAGCAGTGGATGGTCAGCTCAGCCCCTTCTGGGGGGACGTTGTTGTAGAAGGTGAAGTAGTCGCCTGCTTCGCCTTCCAGCTCCATCTCGATCATCACATACCAGTTGCCGCATTCATCGCGCACCCAGAAGTAACATTCGGCGTAAATCTGACTGCCTGAGGAGGTGACGACGCCGTCTTCGGTGATCGTGGCGGTCTGACCGCATTGATCATTGGCATTTTCGTTGCAGTAGTTGTCGCCCGAAAGTGAGTGATCGTTGTCATAGACCTCGATGCAGACGGATGTCGTGGCCGGCATGATGAAAGTGTCGCAAATCCCGATGTTGGTGCCGGCGGTGCCTTGGGCCAGAAGGTCGCTTTCTGTGAATGCACCAATTTCAAAAACTGCCATAAGACGTCCCTTTCCGGCCTGTTGCGAGCGCGGCAGGGGTAGCAGTCATTCTTAAATTGCAGATGAGCGTTACGTGGAAATTTCAAGGATTTTGCATTGGATTTTATGAAAATCTGACAAATCACGCGCCCCAAAAGGAAACACCCCGCATTCAGATGCGGGGTGTTGGTGGGGTCGGGGGTCTGAGATTTCAGGCGGCTTTGAAAGTCAGCGCGATGCCGTTGAGGCAATGGCGTTTGCCGGTGGGCGCTGGGCCGTCGTTGAAGATATGCCCAAAGTGTCCGCCGCAGCGGCGGCAATGGACTTCGGTGCGGCTGACAAAGAGCTTGCGGTCCTTTTTGGTGCCGATGGCGTTGGGAAGGCTCTCCCAGAAACTCGGCCAGCCTGTGCCGCTGTCGAACTTGGTCGAGGACGGGTAGACCGCAAGATCGCAACCTGCGCAGTGATATGTGCCTTCTGCGTAATTTTTGTTCAGTGGCGAAGAATTTGGACGCTCGGTCGCCTCTTCGCGCAGCACTTGGTACTGCGCTTGCGTGAGCAGCTTGCGCCATTCCGCGTCGGTTCGCGTGATCTCGAAACTTGTGGCAAACGCCAGGTGTGAGGTGGAAATCGTTACTGTGCCGGCAGCGCCAGCCATAATCATAAAATCGCGTCGGGTTGCCATGTTGCACTCCAATTGTTAGCCGTTGCGACTGCACTAGCACATTGCGTGCAAATCCGAGCATAACTCCTGATCACAAGCAGTTCAGGGATTGAAACGAAAAACCGGCGCGCGGAGGAGAGGCAGTATGGAGGTTTGGATCCCGATCACAATCGCCGCCGCATTTGTTCAAAATCTGCGGTTCATGTTGCAAAATCACCTGAAGGGCGCGCTCTCCACGTTGGGGGTTACCTTTGCACGCTTTATATTTGCAGCGCCTTTGGCAGTGCTGTTTTTGGTCATTCTGGTAGGTGGTGATCTGGGGCAGATACCAGGATTGACGCGCGAAAGTTTGTTCTTTGCATTTCTGGGCGGTGTCACACAGATATTGGCGACAGCGGTTCTGATTGCGCTTTTCTCGCGGCGCAATTTCATTGTTGGCGTGTCGTTTTCCAAAACCGAGACGATCCAGACGGCCTTGGTGGGTCTGGTGCTCTTGGGGGAGCAGGTATCTGCGCTGGCGTTGATAGCTATTGTGATGTCCATGATCGGGGTGCTGTTGTTGTCGGTTGAGCCGGGTAAGTTGCGCGGGGCGCGGGTGCTGAACCGGGCGGCAGGGCTTGGACTTTTGTCCGGTGCGCTCTTTGGCGTATCGGCAGTAAGTTATCGTGCCGCCTCGCTTGCTCTTGTCGGCGGTGATTTTCTGGAGCGTGCGGCGTTGACGCTTGCAGTGGTGACGATTTTTCAGACGGTAGTTATGTGGATCTGGCTGGCCTGGCGCGAGCCGGGAGAAGTGGGGCGCGTGGTTGCGAAATGGCGGATCACCGGATTGGTTGGCGTTACAGGCATGCTCGGCTCACTGGGGTGGTTTGCGGCGATGACTCTGCAAAATGCGGCTTATGTGCGGGCGTTGGGGCAGGTGGAACTCGTCTTTGCGCTCGTTGCTTCATGGGCGGTATTTCGCGAGACGATTTTGCGGCGGGAGCTGATCGGGGTCGCGCTGCTGGTTTTGGGGATTATCTGGCTTTTGCTGAGCGCGTGACGGATTTTGCGCGTGTCCAATCAAGCGGGGTCGCGCTGGAGCGCGACACGATTTAAAGGTTGATTTGCCTCCGGCGGGAGTATTTTGAAAATGCGAAAATCACGGAGCTTTTGATCGCGGGGGGCGGTCGTTTTGGATATAGATGTGCCACAGGAGAACTGTGCCCAGCCCTTGTGAGAGCAGGAGCGGGATGGCGAGGCCATGGCCGATGGCGAAGCTGACGTTCATCATCAGCGGGATGATACTGGCAAAGAGGATGGCGGCGGACTTTTGTGCCAATGGGGCGCGGGCGCCAAAGACAACCCAGACGAAAAGCTGTGTGAGCAGGAGCAGGAGCGCGGTGATACCAGAGGCTTGTGCCTGGCCAGAGAGGTGCGCGCCTGCGGCGAGGGTCAAGGCGAGGGCAAGGGCGCAGTGGGTGAGGGTTTGGAATGTGATTTTGATCGGGCCTGAGGTGATGCGGTAGGCCCATAGGTGCATGCCGAGCACGCATAGGATTAGCGCGAGGCGGATCGGCATTGGCGTGGTGACATGCAGCTCGCGGTTGCGCATGACGATGACAAAGAGGCCGAGGATCACGAGACCCAGCGCGAGGACGCGCCAGCCGTGAGTGCGAGTGAGCGACTGCCAACCCAGAAGAAAGCCGCCCGTTGCCAGTGCGCCGAAGACGAATGTTTCCAGATGGTCGCCTGTGAGCATTCCGGCGGCGAGCACCATCATGAGCCCCAGACCATAGCTTAGTCCCGTACGCTCCAGCGCTTTGACTTCGGCGGTGTTGAGGAGAGAGAGAAGGCGTCTGATAAGCGTCAAAACGAGAAAGGCCCGGGCGATAATTCGTCCGGGCCAGTCTTATGTCGATCCTAGTGAAAGGTCGATGATTTTATGCAGGCTCTTGAGCCTTCATGTCCCCGCCTTCAACGCCAGCCACCGCGACGGGTTTTTTCATCGCATCGCGGCGGAATGGCTCACCCAGTTCCTGGTTGAGGATGACTTCTAGGAAGGTGGTCTCGCCATTTTTCTGGGCTTTGACCGCGTTGTTCAGCTCATCAGTGAGTTGATCCATGGACGTCACTTGAACACCTTTCAGACCGCAGGCCTCAGCGATTTTCGCGTAAGAGACTTTCTGGTCCAGCTCGGTGCCAACGAAATTGTCGTCGAACCAGAGCGTGGTGTTCCGCTTTTCCGCACCCCACTGGTAGTTGCGGAAGATCACCATAGTGATGGCGGGCCAGTCGCCACGGCCACAGGCGGTCATCTCGTTCATTGAGATGCCGAAGGCGCCGTCGCCCGCAAACCCGATCACCGGTGTGTCCGGCTTTCCGATTTTCGCACCAACAATCGCCGGGAAGCCGTAACCGCAGGGGCCGAAGAGGCCCGGTGCGAGGTATTTGCGGCCCTCCTCGAACGACGGATATGCATTGCCGATGGCGCAATTGTTGCCGATATCAGACGAGATGATCGCATCTGTGGGCATTGCCGCCTGGATTGCGCGCCAGGCCATGCGCGGGCTCATATGCTCGGGCTGGCGCGAGCGGGCGCGCTGGTTCCATGTGGTACCCGGATCGTCGTCTTCGTGATCCATCGACGACAGCTCTTGCAGCCATTTGGATTTTGTCGTGGCGATAGTGGCTTTGCGATCCTTGCGATTTGCCTCGCCAGCGCTGTCGGACAGTTGCGCGAGGATGCCGCGGGCGACTTTGCCTGCATCGCCGATAATGCCGACCGTGACGGGTTTGGTCAGGCCGATGCGGTCAGGGTTTATGTCGACCTGAATGAGTTTCGCGTCATTGGGCCAGTAGTCGATGCCATATCCTGGCAGGGTCGAGAACGGGTTGAGGCGGGTGCCAAGCGCAAGGACGACATCGGCTTTGGAGATCAGCTCCATGCCCGCTTTAGAGCCATTGTAGCCCAAGGGGCCAGCAAAGAGCGGATGAGAGCCGGGGAAGGCGTCGTTGTGTTGGTAGTTGCAGCACACTGGCGCGTCGAGCGCTTCGGCCAGTTTCATTGAATCGCCGATGGCTTCTGCCAGAACAACGCCAGCGCCGTTCAGGATGACCGGGAATTTAGCATTCGACAGCAGCTTTGCCGCCTCGGCGATTGCGTCTTCGCCGCCGGAGGGGCGTTCAAAATCGACAATGGCTGGCAAGTTGATATCGACAACTTGTGTCCAGAAATCGCGCGGGATGTTGATTTGCGCAGGCGCAGACAGGCGCTTGGCGTTCATGATGACGCGGTTGAGCACTTCGGCGATACGCGATGGGTCACGCACTTCTTCCTGATAGGCAACCATGTCTTCAAAGAGTGCCATTTGCTCTACTTCCTGAAAGCCGCCCTGACCGATGGTCTTGTTGGCCGCTTGTGGTGTAACCAACAGCAGCGGTGTGTGGTTCCAATAGGCAGTCTTAACAGGTGTGACGAAGTTGGTGATGCCTGGGCCGTTTTGCGCGACCATCATCGACATCTTGCCGGTGGCGCGTGTGTAGCCGTCCGCCATCATGCCTGCGTTACACTCATGCGCACAATCCCAGAAGGTAATTCCGGCTTTGGGAAACAGATCGGAAATGGGCATCATCGCGGAGCCGATGATCCCGAAGGCGTGTTCAATGCCGTGCATCTGTAACGTTTTTACGAATGCTTCTTCCGTTGTCATTTTCATGAGTGGTTTTTCCTTGGTTGTCGGCGCGGGCCGGAATGGCTTTGACGCTCATATGTTAGACTAGGCGGGTTTCGATTAGAGCCAATGCCTTTGAAGTTTAAGTCCAATTACGCAAGTGTGGCAATTTGCGACGCGAGAATGTCCAGTCCTTTCGGGATTTTGTCTTTGGAGATGGAGCTGTAGGCGATGCGATAATGTGGCACGGGCTTGGATTGATCCGCGAAGAACGGGCCGCCCGGCTCCATCAGAACGCCGTTGTTGCGTGCTTTTTCTGCCAGCAGATTGGCATCAACGCTCTCAGGGGCTTTCATCCAGACGCTGGTGCCGCCGAAGACGGAGGAATGCACCGCTTCAAGACCCGTTTGTTCGATAGAGCGCATGACAATCTCGCGGCGTTCCTGAAAATGGTCGCGCATCCGGCGGATGAGCGCATCATAATGGCCGAGCCCCAGAAAGTAGGCGGTGGTGCGCTGAATGTGGCCGGGGGGATGGCGCAGCATGGACGTGCGCAGAGCGCGGGCCTCGGCGATGAAATCGCGCGGGGCGACCAGATACCCGAGGCGCAATCCGGGGAAGAGCGATTTTGAAAAGCTGCCGATGTAGATCACACGGTCGTTCTGATCCATGGATTTCAGCGCAGGGTGGGGCGGTTTGAGAAAGCTCAGTTCAAATTCGTAATCATCCTCGACAATCACGAAATCCTGCACTGCCGCGCGGTCCAAAAGCGCGCGCCGCCGTGTCATTGGCATGGTCACGGTTGTCGGGGCCTGATGGCTGGGCGTTGCGAAGACAACATCGGTCCCGTTTGGAATATCTTCGGGTGGCAAGCCGTCGTTGTCCACAGACACCGCCGAAATCTCGCACCCGGTCTGCATCAACACATCTCGCAGCCCCGGATAGCCGGGGTCTTCGATGGCGGCGCGGCGGTTTTGATCGAGCAGGAGATGGGAGACGATCCAGAGCGCATTTTGTGCGCCCATGGTGATCAGAATCTCATCGCTGCTGGCCGCAATGCCGCGGCGGGGCAGGGTGTGACGCGAGATGAAGTCGATCAGTTCCGGATCATCATCGGCGACATAGTCATTGGCCAACGCATGAAAATCGCGCCGCCCCAGCGCGCGATGGGCGCAGGAGCGCCATGCGGAATGGTTGAATATCTGCGGATCAGCCTGCCCGTAGACAAACGGGTATTCGAACTCCCGCCAGTTCACGGTCTTATGCACCATCGGCGCGTCGCGCTTACGGCGCGCAAAGCGATCTTTCCAATCAAGCTGCGTCCCGCCAGTTTGCCGGGTCGTCTGCTGAATACGCGCAACCGGCGCTGTTTGCGCGACATAATAGCCGCTGCGATTGCGCGATTCGAGATACCCGTCAGCGGCAAGTTCCTGATAGGCGAGCGTGACCGTAATGCGCGAGATGCGCAGGTGATTGGCCAGCCGCCGTGAGGAGGGCAGACGATCCCCGACCCGCAAACGCCCTGATAGTATAGAGGACGCGACATTCTGGCGAAGCTGCATCTGCAACCCTTCGCTGGTATCGCGATCAATAAAAAAGGCGTCTTCGGCAACGGTGACGGGCACGGGAGTCTCTGATCGATGTATTGGACTTATTGCGAGATATTCTGGATGTAAGGTAAATGAAAGAGGTTTAGATGTGGTATTTGAAAAATGAGACTAAAAGTTTCATTTATTCGATTCGCCCGCGTTTCCAATTTTCGGCCTGCGCCTGTAAGGCACGTGTGGGAGGCTACGTTATGGCTGCAAAATACGACACGATTGGCTTGAATTATGCGCAGTTGCGCAGGCCTGATCCTCGGATCGCTGCGGCGATTGAGCGTGCTTTGGGCAACGCGCAAAAGATCGTCAACGTCGGCGCTGGTGCCGGGTCGTATGAGCCTGAGGGGCGCGATGTCACGGCGCTTGAGCCTTCGGCGGAGATGATTGCACAACGTCCCGAAGGCCACGGGGTCGTTGTGCAGGGGGTGGCTGAGGCGTTGCCATTCGAGACCGACAGCTTTGATGCGGCGATGGCTGTTTTGACTGTGCATCACTGGAGCGATCAGAGGAAGGGCCTGTCTGAGATGCGCCGCGTCTCTCGCGGCCCGATCGTGATCCTTACATATGATCCTGCGTTTCGCGGCTTCTGGCTCGCGGATTATATACCCGAATTGGTAACATTAGATGAGCGGCAAATGCCTGCCATGCAGCTATATGAGCGTGTGTTAGGTCCGGTCGAGGTGCAAAACATCGAGATCCCGCATGATTGCAGCGATGGCTTTCTTTGCGCGTATTGGCAGCGGCCTGCGGCGTATCTCGATCCGCAGGTGCGCGCGTCAATCTCGTCGTTTTGGGCCATCAAAGGCATTGGGGACGCGCTGGGCAGGCTCAAAGACGATCTTCATAGCGGTGCCTGGGTCGCCAAATACGGGGCGCTAATGGACGCGCAAAGCCGCGATTTTGGCTATCGGCTGGTGGTTGCGCGTTAATGCTCAATTCACCTCTCTTGCAAACCTTTCAGATTGCTCTTACATGCACCTCTCGGTTGGCAGTGGAGAGACGAGCCATGGCGGTTAATCCGTTTCAATTTATGCAGCAGGTGCGCGCAGAAGTGTCCAAGGTCGTCTGGCCCACGCGTCGCGAGACGATGTTGACCACGATCATGGTGTTTATCATGGCCACGATCGCTGCGATTTTCTTTTTTATGGTCGACTTTGTCATTCGAAACGGTCTGGAGGCGATTTTGGCTCTGGGCTCTTGAAACCCGCCCATCCCGGAGTTAAAAGCGCGCAACTTCCCTGAAGATGGGCGCAGGACGATTCGGTCTGCGCTCGTTTGTGTTTAGGGCGGCAGGTCGAGGCACAACAGGCATTTTGCCAAGAAAAACAAGGGTTTGAGCGGCTATGGCATTGCGCTGGTACTCAGTGAGCGTTCTCTCGAACTACGAGAAAAAAGTCGCGGAATCGATCCGCGAACAAGTCGAGCGCGAAGGCCTTGGCGACGTGATCGAGCAGGTCCTTGTCCCGACCGAAGATGTGGTCGAGGTGCGGCGAGGTAAAAAAGTCCAGACCGAGCGCCGCTTCATGCCCGGCTATGTGCTGGTGCGCATGGAGATGACAGATCAGGCTTATCATCTGATTAACAGCCAGAACCGCGTGACCGGTTTTCTTGGCCCGCAAGGCAAGCCAAGCCCGCTGAAAGATGCGGAAGTGAATTACATCCTCAACCAAGTCGAAGAGGGAGTGGAGCGTCCGCGTCCGCTAATTTCCTTCGATGTGGGTGAGCAAGTGAATGTGACCGATGGACCTTTCCAGGGCTTTGCCGGATCGGTGGAAGATGTGGACGAGGAAAATGCCCGTCTCAAGGTTACAGTGTCGATTTTCGGTCGGGCCACTCCGGTCGAGTTGGAATACACGCAGGTCACCAAACAGACCTGATCGTGTTGATCTTCGTGGGAGGCGAGGTGAGCGCGCTCATCGGACCGGACCACGACCACTAAGCAGCAGCCGGACGCGTTCGGTCTGCCGGAAAAGAAGAGGAGGCCATTATGGCCAAGAAGATTGCTGGCACCATGAAGTTGCAGGTGCCTGCCGGTAAGGCAAACCCATCCCCGCCGGTTGGTCCGGCTTTGGGTCAGCGCGGCATTAACATCATGGAATTCTGCAAGGCGTTCAACGCCAAGACGCAGGAAATGGAGCCGG
>CAYRKW010000033.1:33595-36300 GCA_964425135.1 uncultured Rhodobacterales bacterium | reverse complement strand
CGGGGCAAGTCGTTGAAAAATCCGTGGAAGAAGCATGATAATATTCCGTTGTGAGTATCCAGGAGAATGAGCTGGCAGGAATTTCTTTCAATGGGTTTGGTAACCGCCATATTCGTTCAGTTGATCCAGTTGATGCGCGAGCAACTTGAAAAAAGGCAGGTAACAAAACGAATTGCGAGGACCGAAGCATTTAAACTTTCAAATGCGCTCATGATTGTAAGCCTCAAATGCCAAAGCGTGATCGACGAGTTTGAAGCGACTCAGAGGTTTTCACCAGAGCCAATGAATGAAATCGTTTCTTTTCCAAAGTTCAATTTTTTGGAACTCGCTGAAGGCGTGAGTGGATTAAACCATGACATAATTGCAAGAATTGCCGATTTTGAGTTTCAGTGCATTACTGAAGAGCAATATCTTGGAGTTGGTTGGCAACTTTGGCTCGAACCACATGACGTTTCCGATGTGAACACTCAAAGACTCAAATACTACATTCATGAAGCGAAAGAACTCGCTGAACTTATTAGAGAAACCAACAAGCTACCGCCATTTGGCAGGTTCGACAAATTGGTGAAAAATGCCTGACCACACCCTCACCATCTCCCACGCCGACGCCTCGCCATTCGAAGCCGCAGGCCTGCGCTCCTTCTTCGAATACCGCCACTTGGGCATCCCGCAAGCCACCAACGGCGCGTTCGGTGCGCATGTGATCCGCGCGATCCCCGGTGATGAGTCCGCGCAGGAATGGCACACCCACACGCTCGACTTTCAGCTCGTCTATGTCACCAAAGGCTGGGTCGAGTTCGAGTACGAGGGGCATGGCAAGGTTATGCTCCGCGCCGGATCATCCGTTCTGCAACCACCCGGCATCGTGCATCGCGAAGTGCGTCATTCGGACGATATGGAGCTGCTGGAAGTCACGTCTCCGGCTGAATTTGCAACGCATACTGCGGAGGCTCCAACCTGATGCCCCTCCTCCACGCACACCCCGCCCCGGACCTGATCCGGGGCCTCCTCCGGACCGATAGAGGTCCCGGGTCACGCCCGGGACGGGGTGTGTAAGCCCATGGCCCTGCCCTATATGCTCAAACATCGCGGGTTTCCCGGACGTCTGCCCGGCACCGACTTCCAGTTCACCCTGCGCCGCGCCAACCCCAAGGGCGTCACCCCGCTCGTCGCCCGCGAGCGCCACAAGGACCGTCGCCCGCAAGAGCGTGAGGCGGATGCCTATTTCATGGCCTGCCTGTGGGAGCATTTTGGCGAAGAGCCATTTGAGCGCGGCAATCTCGATGCGGGCCGCCTGTCCTGGCTTTTTGGCCGTGAAGTCATTCCCGCCACCGACCCGTTCGACCCTGCATCCTACGAGGCCATGTTGAAAATCGATGCAAGCCTTGCCCGCGCCTCGTTTCCGGAGGCGTTTTGATGCCGCGATTTCACATCACCAGATTGTGCTTGGGGCGATTGTTATTCCACGCTATCCTTTGTGCAATCGTAATTCGAGCAAGGGGCAAACTATGTCAAAATCACTCATTCTCGCAGCGGTTGCTGCTTTGGGCCTATCCGCCTGCGGCGACACATTGGGCGAGCAGGCCGCGGTTGGTGCAGCCGCTGGTGCGGGCGCTGCGCTCATCACGGACGGCGATGTGCTTGCAGGCGCTGCACTTGGGGCCGGTGGCAATGTTCTCTTCTGCCAGAACAATCCTGAAAAATGCGACGATGCGGGCACACCGATCCGCTAAAACCACACTCAATTCGACAATTGACGCCGCATGCGGGACCACCCCGCGTGCGGCGTTTGCTTTTTGCTGACCGCGAAGGACGATCCAGATGTTCAAGAAGATACTGATAGCCAACCGAGGCGAGATCGCCTGCCGCGTAATCAAAACCGCTCGAAAAATGGGCATTGCGACCGTGGCCGTCTATTCCGACGCGGATCGCAACGCACTGCATGTGAAAATGGCAGATGAAGCCGTTCACATCGGCCCGCCGCCTGCCGCCGAAAGCTATATCGTGATCGACAAAATCATGGAGGCGATCAAGCAAACAGGTGCTGAGGCCGTCCATCCGGGCTATGGCTTTTTGTCGGAAAATAAACTCTTCGCCCAAGCACTCGACAAAGCCGGTATCGCCTTCATCGGCCCCCCAGCTGGCGCGATTGAGGCGATGGGCGACAAGATCACCTCCAAGAAGCTCGCAAAGGAGGCAAATGTCTCAACCGTTCCTGGATATATGGGACTGATTGAAGATGCCGATGAGGCGGTGAAAATTTCCAACGAAGTCGGCTATCCGGTGATGATCAAGGCCTCCGCTGGTGGCGGCGGAAAAGGCATGCGGATTGCCTGGGATGATGAACAGGCACGCGAAGGCTTCCAGTCCTCCAAAAACGAAGCAGCCGCCTCTTTCGGCGATGATCGCATCTTCATCGAAAAATTTGTCACCCAACCGCGCCATATCGAAATTCAGGTGCTCGGCGACACCCACGGCAATTGCATCTACATGGGCGAGCGCGAATGCTCGATCCAGCGCCGCAACCAAAAGGTCGTGGAAGAGGCCCCGTCCCCGTTCTTGGATGAAAAAACACGTAAAGCCATGGGCGAAGAGGCCGTCGCACTCGCGCAAGCCGTTGACTATTGCTCGGCTGGCACCGTCGAGTTCATCGTGGATGGCGACTAGAATTTCTACTTTCTTGAAATGAACACCCGCCTTCAGGT
>CAYRKW010000033.1:28600-33585 GCA_964425135.1 uncultured Rhodobacterales bacterium | reverse complement strand
AGTTTGCGCCGACGCCGTGGCCTCGATCAACTACATCGGGGCGGCTACCATCGAGTTCCTGATTGAAGATGGCGAGTTCTACATCATCGAGATGAACACCCGCCTTCAGGTGGAACACCCGGTGACCGAGCTGATCACCGGCGTTGATCTCGTGGAGCAGATGATCCGCGTCGCCAACGGTGAGACGCTTGAGCTCAGGCAAAAGGACGTCAAACTCAATGGGTGGGCCATCGAAAGCCGTCTTTACGCCGAAGACCCCTATCGCGGCTTCCTGCCATCCATCGGCCGCCTCACCCGTTACCGCCCACCGCAAGAGACTGAAAGCTACACTCCCGGCGTGCTGCCGGACGCTCCGGTCGTACGAAATGACACCGGCGTCTTTGAAGGCGGTGAGATATCGATGTTTTACGATCCGATGATCGCCAAGCTGTGCACATGGGCACCCACCCGCAATGCCGCCATCGAAGAAATGCGCATCGCGCTGGATCGCTTTGAGGTCGAGGGCATTGGCCATAACCTCCCCTTCCTTTCCGCCGTTATGGATCATCCAAAATTTGTTTCCGGCGATATGACCACCGCTTTCATCGAAGAGGAGTTTCCCGAAGGCTTCCAAGGCGTCGCACTCGACGAAGCAACCTTGCGCAAAATCGCCGCCTGCGCTGCTGCGATGTATCGCGTCGGCGAAATACGAGATGCGCGCGTTTCGGGCCGGATGGGCAATCACGAACGCGCCGTTGGCTCCGATTGGGTCATATCGCTCGGCGAGTTGGATTTCGAAACCGTCATCGACGCCGACCGCGAAGGCGCAACCGTGCGCTTTGGCGATGGTATCTCGCATCGCGTGGCATCCGATTGGGTTCCGGGCAATCCACTCGCAGTTCTCGATGTGGATGGCGAGCCTCTGGTGGCGAAGGTTGCGCCAGAGCCGGGTGGGTTTCGCATGCGCCATCGCGGTGCGGAGCTGAACGTCAAAGTCCAAACACCCCGCGCCTTCGAGTTGTCCAAACACATGCTCGAAAAAGTCGCGCCCGATACTTCCAAATTCTTGCTCTGCCCCATGCCGGGCCTGGTGGTCGCGCTCAATGTCGGTGCAGGGGACGCGGTCGAGGAAGGTCAGGCGCTGTGTACCATCGAGGCGATGAAAATGGAGAACGTTCTGCGCGCTGAGAAGAAAGGCACAGTTTCCAAGGTAAATGCCGATGTCGGCGCCTCGCTTGCGGTGGATGAAATTATCATGGAGTTTGAGTGAGACCCCGGCACTCCTAAAGTAGGCTAAAACACGCATGTTTGACTGGCTATTGGCATATTTCACCGACGATCCACGGGTAGCGCAGGCCGTGGTTGCGGGAATGTTTCTTGCCCTTGGCTGGATCGTCACGGGCTGGCAAAACCGCCGCGCCGCCCAACGCCTGCGCGATGCGCGCATGAATGACGTGCAAAAGGCCATTTTCGCTGAAATCGCCGCCTATATCGAGGTTTTGCAACGGGATAATCTGGAACGCTACAGCGATCAGATCGTTCGCAAGATGCGCGATACCGCAGATAGCGCTCATCCGTTCATCCCGCTGATCCCGACCGAAAACAACGACAGTATTTTTCACGCTTTGGCCGAGGACATCTCGATCCTGCCCCGCGTCAGCATCGATCCGATTGTCGTCTACTACAGCCAGCTCAAAGCCATTGAGGCCCTGATCCACGACCTGCGCGCGCCCTCCTTTGCCGATCTGGAGCCAGAGCGGCGCATCAAAATGTATCGCGACTATATTGCGCTGAAGATCGAGGCTCTGGATCTGGGATTAAATGCGCTTGATGTGATCAAAACCGTCTCAAATGACGGCCCGGACCAGACAACAGCGTATATGTCTCTGGCTCGTTTCGAAAACGCGCTGTCAGAGAAAAAGGATATTGCAGACTGGCTGACAGAAAAGCGGATCAATAACCCGGGCGCGGGCCCTTCCGGCCAGTGATCGGTTTAGGAGATTGATTTGGTTTTGATGCCATCAGTATCACCATACCCTTCGCGTTCAGATGCCTCTGAGAGGTCTAGGACATCTTGCGAAACAAATATAGGTGAAAAGCGATCAAATTGCAATGAATCCGCAACTTACACTGCGCGCTTCACCCATATTTGGCGCAACTTGGGACAAGTTACCAGCGCGCGCAATCCGGTCTATTCGGTCGCAACTGCGCTTCGGGCGCGCATTTCCTGCTGGCGCATCGGCATTTTGTCAATTGTGCGACTGATTTCCCGCACATCCCACGGGCTTGGCTTGCGCAGTTTCACCTGTCCGTCTTTGCCGATCAAAACGAACATAAAGCCACGCGGTCGCAACGCCTGGCGCAGCGCGCTCTCGCCATCAGGATCAGTGTCCGTCAGCACAACCACATCGCGCTCCAGCAAATCGTCGGCGCGCGATTCAAGGAACGACATCTGCGTCACAAATGCAGGATCGTTTTCATTATCCGCAAACACCACAATCGGCCGCGCCACCCATTTCAAATCGTCAAGCGTCACCGCTTCGCTCATCTGGGAAGTCTCGGTCGTTTGCGCAAATGCACTGCCGGTCAGAACCAGAAATGCAGCAAAGCTACTCAATAAAATTCTCATACTCTATGATATAGGGGGTCCGAGCAGTTTAGCGAAGGGTTCATCCACAAAAATCCGTGGGATCATCGCGACATGAAGGTTTTTCTTCACATTGGCGCCCATCGCACCGGTACCAGCAGCCTTCAGGCCTGTCTGGCCGAAAATCTGGCGCGATTGGGCGAGATGGGCTTTGCCTTTTGGGGGCCACCCGTGCTGCGTGACGCACCGTTCACGAAAATTGTGAAAAATACGCGGCAGGCGAAGGGTGACGGCTCGCTCTCCCGGCAACGCGACGCAATTCGCGGTCTTGTCGATGAAATCGCCCGCTCTGGCCGCGATCTGATTGTCTCGGACGAGAACATATGCGGCACCATGACCACCAACATCGCGCGCGGAACGCTCTATCACAAAGCAAGGCAGCGCATGCGCATCTTTTCGCGTCTCTTCGCGGGTCACGACCTCACCAGCCTGTTTACCCTCCGCGAAACGGCCGACTATTGGTTGTCTTGCTATGGATACATGCAAAAGCAGGACGCCCCCGATCAGGCGCAGAGGACGCGCCTTGCACTTGCAAGCCGCGCGCAAGGCTGGGCGCATGTCGTCACCGAGCTGCGACGCGGGCAGGTTTCGGGCGATATGCATGTGCTCCCTTACAAACCGGCCCATGATCCGCGCGATATGATTGGCCTGATGATCTCACGCGGAAAAGCCGCAGGGCTGCGTCTTAGCACCCCGATCCGTAACGCGCGACCATCTCAAAGGCGGGCGAGCTTCTTTGATGACCGGCAATTGCAAACCCTTGCGGCCGCCTATGAGCAGGATCTGGAAATGCTCCGTGCGCCCGCAGATGAACCCGATCTTGTTCCGATGCAATTTGATCCCCTTTTCACGCTTACCCAAGCGCCAAAACAGAGAGTGAAGCTATGAGCGAAAGCACGAAAATCTGGAAAGACATCGCCGAGCGTGAATTGCGTGGACGCGAATTGGCCGCGCTGGATTGGGAAACACCCGAAGGCATCACCGTAAAACCGCTCTACGGCCCTGATGACGTCGCGGGCCTCGCCCATCTTGGCAGCGTGCCCGGCGCAGCGCCATTTGTGCGCGGCCCCAAGGCAACAATGTACGCGGGCCGCCCCTGGACCATCCGCCAATACGCGGGTTTCTCCACCGCCGAGGAAAGCAACGCTTTCTATCGCCAGGCACTCGCCGGCGGTCAGCAAGGCGTCTCGGTCGCCTTCGATTTGGCAACCCACCGCGGCTATGACAGCGACCATGAACGTGTGGTCGGCGATGTTGGCAAGGCTGGCGTTGCGATTGACAGTGTCGAAGACATGAAAATCCTCTTCGACGGTATCCCGCTCGATCAGGTCTCCGTGTCGATGACCATGAATGGCGCAGTGATCCCTGTTCTCGCGTCCTTCATCGTTGCAGGCGAAGAGCAAGGTGTTGCCCGCGAAAAACTGTCAGGCACCATACAAAACGACATTCTCAAAGAGTTCATGGTCCGCAACACCTATATCTACCCGCCCGAGCCATCCATGCGGATCGTCTCGGACATCATCGCCTATACCGCCGCCGAGATGCCGAAATTCAACTCAATATCGATCTCCGGCTATCACATGCAAGAGGCTGGCGCGACGCTGGTGCAGGAGCTGGCCTTTACGCTCGCAGACGGTAAGGAATACGTCAAAGCCGCCCTTGCCCGCGGCATGGATGTGGACGCCTTCGCGCCGCGACTGTCCTTCTTCTTCGCCATCGGTATGAATTTCTTCATGGAAGCTGCCAAATTGCGTGCCGCACGCCTGCTCTGGCACCGCATCATGTCCGAGTTCAACCCGCAAAAACCGCAATCCTCGATGCTGCGCACTCACTGCCAAACCTCCGGCGTCAGCCTGCAAGAGCAAGACCCCTACAACAATATCGTCCGCACAGCCTATGAGGCGATGAGCGCAGTGCTGGGCGGCACGCAATCGCTGCACACCAACTCTTTTGATGAGGCGATTGCCCTGCCGACCGAGTTTTCCGCCCGCATCGCCCGTAACACCCAGCTCATTTTGCAAAACGAGACCGGCGTGACCAACGTGGTCGATCCGCTGGCGGGCTCCTATTACGTCGAAAGCCTGACACATGAATTGGCCGAGGCCGCATGGAAAATCATCGGCGAGGTTGATGAGATGGGCGGTATGACAAAGGCCGTCGCCTCCGGCATGCCCAAACTACGGATCGAAGAGGCGGCCGCGCGTCGGCAAGCTGCGATTGATCGCGGCGATGAAGTTATTGTCGGGGTTAACAAGTATAAACTCGACAAACAGCCCGAGATCGACGTGCGGGACATCGACAATGCCGAGGTGCGCGATGCGCAGGTGGCGCGTCTGACGCAAATCCGCAAAACGCGCGA
>CAYRKW010000033.1:24568-28500 GCA_964425135.1 uncultured Rhodobacterales bacterium | reverse complement strand
AAAGCCGAAGGCCGCCGCCCGCGCATGCTCGTCGTCAAGATGGGACAGGACGGCCATGATCGCGGCGCAAAGGTAATCGCAACCGCCTTTGCCGATATCGGTTTTGACGTGGATGTGGGCCCGCTCTTTCAAACGCCGGCAGAGGCCGCAGAAGATGCCATCGACAACGATGTGCATGTGATCGGCGTCTCGTCGCAAGCCGCAGGCCATAAGACGCTCGCACCGCAACTTGTTGAGGCCCTGAAAGACAAAGGCGCGGATGATATTATCGTCATTTGCGGTGGCGTGATCCCCGCGCAGGACTACGCGTTCCTCTATGAAAACGGCGTCAAAGCCATTTTCGGTCCAGGCACAAACATTCCCGACGCTGCACGGAACATTCTCGAATTGATCAAGACCGCCTGAGCGTGAGAGCCGAAAGCGGGGCAAATATCAGCGCGATATAGCCCCATAGCTCTGCACTCTCCTCAAACACCTGCTTGGGCTCGACAACGATCACCTTCTTTTCGATTGCCTCGCCCAAAAGGCCAAGGATCAGGCATATCAAAATGAACATGAAACTGGGAGAGGCCATAAAGCGCAGGGATTGCCCGAACCAACCTTTGGTCCGAAAAAACCATCTAACCGCGAGATAGACGAGCGCGGCGAGGCACAGAATTGCCGAGACAATCTCGACAAGTTTATGCCCCGAAAACCCGTAAACGCGCAGCCAAGACAGCTCGCGCCCCAAAGCAACATAACTGATCACGACAAAGCCCCAGGCAATCAACGGATGGAAGGCGCGCGCCTCATCGGAATGCGCGCTCAAATGCTGTGCTGCGCGATACCAAAGCACAATCGAAGCAATCAAAATCAAGTGCTCCGCTGTCTCAATCGGCCCGTATTCCGAACTATCGAGCGCACCGAACGCTGCATAAACCACAACCATCAGCACGATGAAAATCAAGCTGACAATCGCAAACCGAGTGAGCCAATAGAGATGCGGTGCGCGGATCATGCACTCTGTTTGAAGTTATCGCTGCTCGAACGCAAGCGATGAAAGCCGCGCAAGGTCACGCCGGGGATGTATCACTGCCGTCGCTTCGCGCTGGAAGATTGGCGACAAGCCCGGCAAAGAGAAGCGCCGTGTACCCCCAGAATTCGATAGTTTCTTCTGCGAGTTGCGGGTTGGAAATGAACGGCAGGATATCGTTAATCACCGTAGCCACACCGACCAGGAAGCTCGCAAGTGCCACGAAAACAAACGTCGGTGAGCCGATGAATTTGAAACTCTCCCGAACCCAGCCATTGACCCGGAACACCCACAAAAATGCAATAACCGAAAGCCCCATCGCAACGATGAAGGCTGCCAACGTGCCAATGAGCGCTGCATGTTCAAAGCGATACACACCCATCCAACCCATTTCCCGACCTGCCGCCAGAAGAGTCAAAAGGACGATGGCGCGCGCGATCAACGGATGGAATTGCCGCTGATGCGCCGCGTACCCGCGTTGCTCAAATGCCGCTCTGATCCACAAAAGGAGCGTAAAAACCAACGCGATGTGCTCTCCGGTCTGGATCGGCCCAAAGTCGGAGACGTTTGGCGCACCAAAAATAGTGATCCGCGCGTAAGAAATCGAAAAAAACAAGCCGCTGACAATGGCAAAGGCAAGAAGTAGCTTGCGATACTGGTGACGAGACATAACGTTGATTACTCTTTAAGACTTATTCGTGTTCATAGCGTGACGAGTCACGCAGTTTTGTCATAACTTTCGTGTGGTTAGCCCAGTTCTTTGTCCATATAGTGGCAATTCAGGCATCAATTTTGGACGACTTATGAGTGATCAGCCCAACGACACATTTCGACAGTCCGCACTCGATTATCACGAGTTTCCAAAGCCCGGAAAACTGGAGATACGCGCCACAAAACCCATGGCCAACAGCCGGGATCTGAGCCGTGCATACTCGCCGGGTGTCGCCGAAGCCTGTCTTGAGATCGAGAGCAATCCCACTGATGCCG
The DNA here is from genome assembly GCA_964425135.1 of uncultured Rhodobacterales bacterium. GTDB lineage: Bacteria > Pseudomonadota > Alphaproteobacteria > Rhodobacterales > Rhodobacteraceae > CAYLLD01. The sequence continues at coordinate 26,501 of CAYRKW010000033.1, read as the reverse complement.
CGCGCTACACGGCCAAAGGCAATCTCGTCGCGGTCATCTCCAACGGTTCGGCGGTATTGGGTCTGGGCAATATCGGCGCCGCAGCCTCAAAACCTGTGATGGAGGGCAAGGCGGTCTTGTTCAAGAAATTCGCCAATATCGATTGCTTTGACATCGAAGTGGACGAATCCGATCCAGAAAAACTCGCCCAGATCGTCACCGCGCTCGAACCCACCTTTGGTGCGGTTAACCTCGAAGATATCAAAGCACCTGATTGCTTTGTGGTCGAAAAACTGTGCCGCGAGCGGATGAATATACCCGTTTTTCACGACGACCAACATGGCACAGCGATTGTCTGTGCCGCTGCCGCGACCAACGCATTGCATCTGACCGGTAAGGCATTTGAGGATATCAAGATTGTCTCATCCGGTGGCGGGGCTGCAGGGATTGCCTGCCTCAATATGCTGATGAAACTGGGTGTGAAGCGTAAGAATATTTGGCTCACTGATCTGAACGGGCTTGTCTACAAAGACCGGCCCGAAAGCATGAACCCGCAAAAGGCCGCTTTCGCGCAAGGAAACGAGCCCAAAACGCTGAGCGATGTGATCGACGGTGCCGATTTCTTTCTGGGGCTATCCGGCCCCAATGTTCTGACCAAAGATATGGTTGGACGCATGGCAAAACAGCCGATCATCCTCGCGCTCGCCAATCCCAATCCCGAGATTTTGCCCGAAGATGCGCTCGAAGTTGCAGCAGATGCGTTGATCTGCACCGGGCGTTCCGACTATCCCAATCAAGTCAACAACGTCTTGTGTTTCCCGTTCATCTTTCGCGGGGCGCTCGATGTGGGTGCAACCGAGATTAATGACGAGATGCAGATTGCTTGCGTGGAGGCGATCGCCACCCTTGCGCGCGAGGCCACAAGCGCTGAAGCCGCCGCCGCCTATGATGATGAACCGATGGTTTTCGGCTCAGATTATCTCATCCCCAAACCCTTCGATCCGCGGCTTTTGTCAATTGTTGCGGGCGCCGTTGCGCAGGCTGCAATGGACAGCGGCGTCGCAACCCGTCCTGTGGACAACATCGCTGAGTACAAAAAACGCCTTGAATACACCGTTGTCCGCTCATCTATGATCATGCGTCCGGTCTTTGATGCTGCGCGCCATTCGGTGCGCCGGGTTGTGTTTGCGGAAGGCGAGGATTTGCGTGTGCTGCGCACCGCCAACGCCATGCTCGAAGACAGCGTTGATATGCCCATTCTCATCGGCCGCCCCGAGGTTGTCGAAAAGAGGCTCGCATCCATCGGTCTTTCAATCAAACCGGACAAGGATTTTGAACTTGTCAATCCAGAGAACGACAAACGCTACCGCGATTATTGGGAAACCTATCATTCGATCATGGAGCGGCGGGGCGTCACGCCTACGTTGGCGCGCACCATTGTCCGAACCAACACCACCGTGATCGCCGCAACCATGGTGCATCGCGGCGAGGCCAATTCGATGATATGCGGCACCTTCGGCCAATATCTTTGGCACCTGCGCCATGTTTCCGATATTCTGGGCAAGGATGGGCTGAAACCGGTGGGTGGCTTGTCGGTTATGCTCGCCGATAATCCGCTTTTTATCGCCGACACCCATGTTCATCCCGAACCGACCGCCGAGGAAATCGCGCAAATCACCATCGGCGCTGCGCGACATGTCCGCCGCTTTGGGCTGGAACCGAACATCGCCCTGTGCTCGCACTCTCAATTTGGCAATCTCGATACAGGAACCGGCGCGCGCATGCGGGCGGCAATCGAAATTCTCGACAAAGCCGATGTGGATTTTGCCTATGAAGGCGAGATGCATTCGGATTCAGCGCTTGATCCAGAATTGCGGCAAAGAATATTCCCCAACGCCCGCATTGAAGGTGCGGCAAATGTGCTGGTGTTCGCAAACGTGGATGCCGCCTCTGC
>CAYRKW010000033.1:0-24468 GCA_964425135.1 uncultured Rhodobacterales bacterium | reverse complement strand
ATGGAAGCGCTCGAAGCGCTGGAATTGACGACCATCCAGACCGAGAATGATTTCGTCGATGGTGTGAATGAATTCAAAGGCCCGCTCCTGCGCGATGTCGTTGCGCACACAAATGAGGGTGAATTGGACGAATATGAGGTGGTGGTCCTCACCGCCGCAAACGACTACAGCGTCGAAGTGCCATGGGAAGATTTCATACGATTTGACGTCATTCTCGCAACAACGATGGGTGGTGCCCCCCTGTCCCGTCGTGACAAGGGTCCGATTTGGGTGATTTATCCCATGTCAGACTACGAACTGCTCCAGGATGTCGAATACAACGGCAGGCTCGTCTGGCAGCTTAGAAAAATGGAAATCCGCTGACCACGCCGGGCCGATTCAAGACCGCTCTGGTCGGTATAATTGTTCTTGCACTGCTCTTTTCGCTTGGGCTGGGTTTTTATTCCTATCGCCAAAATCTTGAATCCTTTGAGACGCTCAATCAGGAAAACCTTGCCTGGTCATCCTCGCAACTCGCGCTGGAGCATACCCGCTTTTTGGCTGAACTTGCCGAGTTGAATAACGACCAAAGCGGCGCGAGCAACATATCGATCAATAAGCGGTTTGATCTTTTGTGGTCCCGTGTTGTGATCGCGCAGTCGGGTGTGGTTGGCAAACGCATGCGCTTTTATGATCAGGACGACAAAGTTCTCGAGCGGCTGTTCGCGCTTTTGCAGGCTGAAGAAACCAATATCGTGAATATCTCCAGCGATCAGAAAGCTGAAATCGATCGCCTGCAATCAGAATTCGGCGCGCTCGCATCAGATGTATCCCGGTTTAATCAGGGCGTTTTCGCCGGAGAGCGTAACCGCTTTCTGGGCATAGGACACGATCTGCGCAATATCGCGACAAATATCGCCTTCGCGACAGGCCTTGCCTTTTGCGTCGGTGCGCTGCTCCTGTGGCTCATCAACCGCGAAAGCGCTGCCAACAAGCGGATCGCGCAGCACAACATTGAACTCGCAGAGATTTCCCGCCGCGCCAATCAAGCCAAATCCCGCTTCCTGACCATGATGAGCCATGAATTGCGGACCCCCATGAACGGTGTGCTTGGTATGCTGTCACTGGCGCGCAAGTCTGGCATGACAACCCCACAACAACGCCTGATCGAGCAGGCGGAACGCTCAGGCCAGCAAATGATCGCCATGCTCGGTGACATTATGGACTATTCCGCCCTGCAAGACGGCGAGATCGTATTCGATACCAAACCCCTTGAACCGCGCGAGTTGGTGCGATCCGTTGAAGAGCTATTCTCCTCAATCGCGCGCAGAGAAGGCATTGCGCTATCCGTGACCGCCAACGCGGATTGCCCCAAGTTCGTCATCGGAGACTTCAAGCGTCTGCGCCAGGTCGTTGCGCAGTTTTCCAGCTATATCGTTGAGAAAGCCGGAACCCGTTCGATTGAGATCAACTTCGGCCATCAAGATAGCAATCTCGTCATCAACTTCAATTTTGACCACCGCGTCTCCAACGGTTCCGCCAATGAACAACTTCTCAACATCCTGATGGGAAGCGGCGATGCTGATAAAGGCCAGTTTTCCACAGACGCACTTGGCCCCTCCGTCGCCCGCTCCATACTGGAACGTATGGGCGGCATGATCTCGCTGGATCATGTTGAAGATCGCATCTCCATCGTGATGCGAATTCCCGCCGAGGTGATGGAACTAAACGCCATCCGCGTGTTCATAGATGCGCGTTCCGAGGCAGTGCGCATGATCTGCACTTTGGCACTTTCTAGCGATGACTTTGAAATCGTTGGCATGCAAGAGGAAGGCAACGTCAACACTGTACTTTTCGAGGCCGGTGGGCTGGACGAAGCCGAGCGTTCGGATCGTTTGAAAACGCGTTTTCCCAAGGCGTTGATGGTTTCGATAGGCCCGCCCCTTCACCCGCAAGACTTTGCTCATTGCATCGAGCTTCCGGTGGATGTGAATCTGCTGCGACAATCCGTTGCATCTGTGCGTTCTGCATAGAATAAACAAAATTTGTTTCATATTTTATAAATTAGTTGTATTCTACTGCTTAATTGCAACCAATAGGCGAACAACGTGTTGCGGGAGCGATTGCAAACGAGATTGGAAATACAATCCAAAACCACGATGAAGATAGACACGAAAGCAAGGATCGCTACCTTGCCATGCTCTCTCATGATTTGAGATCGGCGATAAGCAATGTGATCTCATCACTCAACTTGATGAAAGACGACGATCTTCGTCATGATGCCGCCAAACTCAAGCAAGGGGCCTTAAATTCGGCGTGGTATGTTTCCCAGCTCGTGGATGGAATCCTCGATATTCGTGCAATTGACGACGATGATATTCTGCTCGAGATATCTTCGGTAAATCTAAGTGATTTCCTGCAAAATGTTCATCAAACATGGAGTGCGCGTATTGCAAACAAAGAGCTGATCCTGAATATCAGCCAGTCTGAAGATGCACCCAAAGATGTGGAAATCGACGGACTGCGCGTCATGCGGATTTTGGGCAACCTCATCGATAATGCCGTCAAATACACCGAAAAAGGTCACATCGGGCTTCACGTAAGCGTCAGTGCCGATGATACACTCATTTTCTCGGTCACGGACACCGGCCCCGGATTTTCCGATGAGGCCCGCGCGCGTCTGTTCGAATTTAGGGGCCGCCCAGATTCAGCTTCGCAGCCCGGTAGCGGTCTGGGGCTTCATATCGCCAAATCGCTCGTCGATTTGATGGCCGGATTAATCAATGTGGAAAATATGAACCCAAACGGGGCGCGTGTCACACTCAGTATCCCCGGCGCGGTTAAATCAATCGCCAGTCCACACACTGCACCTAGATCAAATTCGTCGGTATCCGTGCTGCCAACTGCAGTTTTACCCGACTTGTCCCACCTCCATATCCTTATTGCGGAGGATAATTCCACCAATCAGCTTGTCGTCACCCAAATGCTCGACGCCATGGGCGCAAGCTATGACCTTGCCGCCGACGGTGCGGAAGCCATCGAGTATTTTGAAACCGGCAGCTACCAACTGGCGCTTCTGGATATTGAGATGCCTCGCAAAGACGGGCTCGACGTCATCCGCCACATTCGCCAATGCCAAGACAATCGCATGCACATGCCCATTATTGCGCTGACCGCTTATGCCCTGCGCGAGCATCGCGACAAAATTTCTCAGGCCGGTGCAGATGGCATTATCGCAAAACCGATCCTTGGCATTGAAAGTTTCGGACAAACGCTACTGTCACATTGCAAATCCGGCAGTGGTGCCGCGCAATGCACGAGCAAACAGACTGTCCAAGCAGCGGCCAACCACCACACGATCGATATGGAAATTTACAATCGTCTTGAAGCCTCCATCGGCCCCGACATGATCGCCGAATTGCTCCGTAATGTCGCGGCTGATCTGACAAGTGTGCGTAATCGCATTCAGGCTGGCATGAAATCCGGAGACTTGACCGAAATCGCCTCCGCCAGCCACGTCCTGATATCCGTAGGCGGCGCAATTGGCGCGACAGAGGCTCAAAATGCCGGACAAATGCTCAACCGCGCGGCCCATCTTAAGGACACCGAGCAGGTCGAATTGCAAAGCCGCGCCTGCCTCCACGGTATTGCAGATGTGCTGAATTTCGTCGATGATCGCTTGAAAAGCTGAGCGATGTAGATGAACAAACCCTTCCTTCTGGTTGAGGATACGCCCTCCCTGTCGATCATGTACTCTTCGGTTCTGTCCAAAGAGGGTCATAGCGTTGAAAAAGCCTTTACATTCAACGACGGATTGGCAGCCTACAACCGCACCGATCCCGATATTGTTCTGCTCGACCTCCTGTTGCCCGATGGTGACGGCCAGGACCTGATGCAGCACATGTTGCAAAAGAACCCCAAGTGCAAAGTCATCGTGATCACCGCAAACGGCTCGATCAACCGCGCCGTTGACGCGATGCGCGTGGGGGCTTTCGACTTCCTTGTCAAACCCTTCGCCGACGCCCGCCTGATAGCAGCCGTGAACAGCGCGCTGGCAGCAAACGGAAAAGCGCCGAGCACGAAAAAAGAGAAAAAAACGAGCATCGGATTTCACGGCTTCATCGGCACATCGCCTGCCATGCAATCGCTTTACAAAATGGTCGACAATATCGGCCAGTCGAGCGCGACAGTGTTCATCTCTGGCGAAAGCGGCACTGGCAAGGAAGTTTGCGCGCAAACCATCCATGACGTCTCCAACCGCTCCAAAGGACCGTTCATCGCCCTGAACTGCGGCGCAATACCATCCGATCTGCTTGAATCAGAGGTATTTGGACACCTCAAAGGTTCCTTCACCGGCGCTATCGCCGACAAAATCGGTGCCGCTCAGGCCGCAGACGGCGGCACGCTCTTTCTCGATGAGATTTGCGAGATGGATCTGTCGTTGCAGACCAAGCTGCTGCGCTTTTTGCAAACCTCCTCAATCCAACCTGTAGGCGCGACGACCACCAAGATGGTCGACGCCCGCATCATTTGCGCCACCAACCGCAACCCCATGGAACAGGTGCGCGCAGGAAAATTCCGCGAGGATCTGTACTACCGCCTCCACGTCGTCCCCGTCCACATCCCGCCCCTGCGCGAGCGCGGCGATGACGTTCTGCAAATCGCCCGCATAAACTTGCGCAAGTTCGCTGAAGAAGAAGGAAAATCCTTCACCAAACTCAGCTCTGAAGTCGAATACGTCCTGCAACGCTATTCCTGGCCCGGGAACGTGCGGCAACTTCTCAACGCGCTGCGCAATGTCGCCGTTCTCAACAATGGCGAAACCGTCACCACAGCAATGCTCCCCGCTGAGATTCTCGAAGATACCGGCAATATTGTCCAGATGCCCACAACACCCAATTCGGAGTCCAATGATTTCAGCGATGCGCTCGCCACGCCGGTGAGCATGCCCAGCCTTAATTTCATCGATAATCTCGTGGGCAACACGCTGGCAGATGTCGAGCGCGAGCTGATCGAGGCAACCATCGCGCAATGTGGCGGATCCATTCCCAAAGCGGCACATATGCTGGACGTCTCCGCATCGACCATTTACCGTAAACGCGAAGCATGGGCGCGCGATACCGAAAAGGTCGGTGATCCGTAAGCGCTGATTTTGGTGCGAGGCAGGATGGAAACCAGCATTCAAAGCTTATTTGATGCGGCAAAACGGGCGCGCGAAAATGCCCATGCGCCCTATTCCAGTTTCAAAGTCGGTGCAGCGATTGAGACGCAAAGCGGCGATATTTTCGCTGGCTGCAATGTCGAAAACGTCGCTTATCCTGAAGGCACCTGCGCCGAGGCCGGCGCAATTGCGCATCTGGTCGCCAGCCAAGGCAAACAGCAGATCACAGCCGTTCTGGTCATCGCTGATTGTGACGAGCCGATCACGCCCTGCGGCGGGTGCCGCCAAAAGCTCGCCGAGTTCGGATCAGGCGAAACCCGCGTCTATCTCGCAGGTCTTGACGGTCTCAAAGGCCAGACAACCCTCGCCGAAATTCTCCCCGGCGCATTTTCCCAATCTCATCTGGAAGGCTGACGCATGATCTCGGACAAAGACATTGCGAAACGCGCTTTGAGTTGCCTTGACCTAACCGATCTCAGCGATGATTGCGCCGCGGTAGACATCCGCCAGCTTTGCAAAAAAGCCGTGACGCCTTATGGCAAGGTTGCCGCCATCTGCATCTGGCCAAAGTTCATCTCCGATGCGGTCGGCTTGCTCAAAGACAGCGGCGTTAAAATCGCGACGGTCGTGAACTTCCCGCAAGGGGATCACGCCATCGGCGGTGTACTTGATATGACCGAGCAGGCTGTCAAAGATGGCGCGGATGAGATCGATATGGTCATCCCGTGGAAGCTCCTGCTTGAAGGCCATCCCGAAAATGTCGATGCCCGCGTGGCCAGGGTCTGCAAAGCCGCCGGATCAGCGAAGGTCAAAGCGATCATCGAAAGCGGCATGCTCCCTGACAGCAAAACCATTGCGCTCGCCACCCATGCAGCTATCGATGGCGGGGCGCATTTCGTCAAAACCTCCACCGGAAAAGTCTCCGTCAGCGCAACACCCGATGCCGCCCGCACGATGTTGACGGAGATCAAAGCCTCCAAACAACCGGTTGGCTTCAAGGCTGCGGGCGGTATCCGAACCCTCGACGACGCCCGCACCTATCTCAACATTGCCGATGAGATTATGGGCGCAGATTGGGCCAGCCCGGACACCTTCCGCTTCGGCGCATCTGGCGTGCTCGACGCCTTGCTTGCCACCATCGAAGGCCGCGATACGCCTCAAGCCGGACAGGGCTATTGACGCTCTTTCAGGACATCATTGCAAAAAAACGGGACAACCACGCCCTCGAAGATGACGAGATCAACGCAGTCGTCCAAGGCATCACCGATGGCAGCGCCGATGACGCGCAGCTTGGCGCTTTTGCCATGGCCGTTCTGCTGCGCGGCATGACGCGGGGCGAGCGTCTCGCCCTGACCACCGCCATGCGCGACAGCGGCGACACCCTGCGCTGGCAGCTTGATGCACCGGTGCTCGACAAACACTCCACAGGCGGCGTAGGCGATTGCGTCTCTCTCATCCTTGCGCCCGCCCTCGCAGCTTGCGGGGCCTATGTCCCCATGATCTCAGGCCGGGGCCTGGGGCACACGGGCGGCACGCTCGACAAACTTGATGCCATCCCCGGATACCGCACCGACATTGACGAAACCGAATTCCGCCGCGTCGTCCGCGACATCGGCTGCGCCATCATCGGCCAAACCAGCGATCTGGCCCCCGCCGACAAACGCCTCTACGCCATCCGCGACATCTCTGGCACGGTAGACAGTATCGACCTGATCTGCGCCTCCATCCTGTCCAAAAAGCTCGCCGCCGGTCTCGACACGTTGATAATCGACGTCAAATGCGGCAACGGCGCTATCGCAAAGACCATTGAGGACGCACGCGAGCTCGCCAGCGCTCTGGTCGATGTGGCCAATGCCGCCGCGTGTAAAACCCAAGCGCTTATCACCGATATGAACGAGCCGCTGTGCACCTGCGCTGGCAATGCGCTGGAAGTTGCACAATGTGTGCGGCTTTTGCGCGGCGATGAGATCGACGCGCGGCTTTGGGACGTCACAGTTGCACTTGGCGGGGCTGCACTTGCACAAGCAGGATTGGCGGGCGACACCAAAGACGGCGAAGCCAAAATCGCAGAGGCGCTCGAAAGCGGCAAAGCCGCCGAAACATTCGCGAAAATGGTTGCCGAGCTTGGTGGCCCTCCCGACTTTCTCGACACCTTCGAGGCCCAATTGCCCAAAGCGCCTGTCATCACCGAGATTTATCATCCTAAGGCTGGCTTCGTGGATGAGATCGACACCCAAGCCTTAGGGCGCGCAGTGGTCACTTTGGGTGGAGGCCGCCGCCGCGCCAGCGACACCATCGACTACGCGGTTGGTCTCGATTGGCTTTTGGGACGCGGCCTCATGGTCGATAGTGAAACGCCTATCGCGCGCGTCCACGCCGAGGATGAAGCGGCGGCGCAGGAGGCAAAAGCGCAAATCATCACCGCCTATCGCATCGCCGATAAACCCGGCGCTGAGGAGCCGCTTATTCTCGATCGGATTACCGCATGAGCCGCGCAATCCTCATCGTGCTGGACAGTGTCGGATGCGGCGGCGCACCCGATGCCGCCGATTTCGGCGATGAAGGCGCAAACACGCTGGGTCACATAATCGCGGAATGCGCCGCTGGCCGTGCCGATGAAGGTCGCAGCGGGCCGCTTCATGTCCCCAATATGGACGCACTCGGACTTGGCGCGGCCATCCGTCTGAGCTCCGACATGGACACACCCGGCCTCGCCGCAACCACGTCCAAAGGCGCATGGGGCGCCGCCACAGAAGTTTCTATCGGCAAAGACACCCCGTCTGGCCACTGGGAACTCGCAGGACTGCCCGTTCCATGGGAATGGCACTACTTCCCCAAAGGCGACACCAGCTTTCCAGACGATCTTGTTGCACAAATCATAGCCAAAGCCGACATTCCCGGCATCCTGGGAAATTGCCACTCCCCCGGCATCGCCATTATCGACCGCCTTGGCGCACAGAGCGTCGAAAGCGGCATGCCCATCTGCTACACCTCCGTCGATAGCGTCTTTCAAATCGCCGCCCATGAAGACGCGTTCGGCCTCGACCGCCTCTATCGCCTGTGCGAGACCTGCGCCGAAATCCTGCACCCCATGCGCGTTGGTCGCGTCATCGCGCGCCCGTTCATCGGCAACGCTGAGAGCGGCTTTCAGCGCACAGCAAACCGCCGCGATCTGGCCATCACGCCGCCTCAGCCAACCTTGTGCAATTGGGTCGAAGCGGCAGGAGGGCGCACGCTCGCGGTTGGCAAGATCAAAGATATATTCTCCGGATCAGGCATCACAGAAGGGCGCAAAGGCGCATCCGACGATCACCATATCGACCTCACGCTCGACTGGATGGACAGCGCGCGCGACGGCGATCTGATCTTCTCCAATCTCGTGGATTTCGACACGCTCTACGGCCATCCGCGCGATGTCGCCGGATACGCCCGCAATCTCGAAGCCTTCGACAAACGCCTGCCGCAGATCATCGGCAAACTCAGCAAAGATGACCTCCTGATCCTAACCGCCGACCATGGCAACGACCCGACATGGCAAGGCTCCGATCACACCCGCGAGCGTGTCCCCGTCCTTGCCTGCGGCCCCAATATCGCACCGCGCGAGATCGGGATTTGCGGCTTTACAGATGTCGCCGCCAGTATCGCCAAACATCTGGGCCTGCCCCAAGGACCGCACGGGAGACCGTTTTTATGAGTGATTTTCGCACCATGCCCAAAGTCGAGCTGCACCTGCATCTCGAAGGCGCCGCCCCGCCTGAATTTATCCGACAGCTCGCCTCAGAGCAAAAGGTCAATCTCAGCGGCATTTTCGATGGCAACGGTAGCTACAAATGGGCCGATTTCGCTGAATTTCTCAAAGTCTACGAAGCTGCCTCGTCAGTCTTGCGTGGCCCCGAAGAATTCTACCGCCTGATGAAAGCGGTCCTGACCGCCCAAGCCGAGCAAGGCGTTGTCTACACCGAGCATTTCCTCGCCCCCGATCTTTGCGGCGACGGCTCGATCATCGCATGGGCCGAGCATCTGGCCGCGATGGACGAAGGTGCGGCAGAGATGGAAAGGGATGCGGGCATCACCACCCGCTTCATTCCCACCTGCATCCGCCATCTTGGCCCCGAAAAAGCGCGCAAAGCCGCCGAGATTATCGTCAAAACCGGCGGTGCGCGCATCACAGGCTTCGGCATGGGCGGTGAGGAACGCCACCTCATGCCCGCCGACTTCGCAATACCATTTCAGATCGCAGCCGAAGCTGGCCTTTCCCTCACCTGCCACGCAGGGGAGATTTGCGGCGCCGATAGGGTCTCCGCCACTCTCGATGCGCTCGACGTCAAACGCATCGGCCACGGCGTGCGCGCCATCGAAGACATGCGCGTGGTCGAACGCCTCGTACGAGACGAAATCGTGTTGGAGGTGAACCCCGGCTCCAACATCTCCCTTGCGGTCTTCCCGTCCTGGCACGAACATCCCATCGAAAAACTGCGCGCAGAAGGCGTCAAAGTCACCGTCTCCACCGACGATCCGCCCTATTTTCACACCTCGCTCAATGACGAATACGAAAACCTCTCGCATCACCTGGGTTGGGACGAAGAAACGCTCAAAGCGCAAAATCTGGTGGCCATTGACGCAGCTTTTTGCGACGAAGCAACCAAAGAGCGGATAAAGGAAGCCTTGCAATGAGCGCGCACGTCACCGTCGTCGAACACCCGTTGGTGCAACACAAACTCAGCCTCATGCGCGACAAAGACACGCCCACTGCCGTCTTTCGCCAGCTTTTGCGGGAGATATCTCACCTGCTCGCCTATGAAGTCACCCGCGATCTGGCAATGACCACTCGCCGCATCGAAACCCCGATGCAGACGATGGACGCGCCGGTCCTTGAGGGTAAGAAACTCGCGCTCGTCTCGATCCTGCGCGCCGGAAATGGGCTGCTGGACGGCGTGCTGGAGCTGATCCCCTCCGCCCGCGTCGGATTTGTCGGTCTCTATCGCGATCACGACACGCTCCAACCGGTTCAATATTATTTTAAAGTTCCCGCCGATCTTGACCAGCGTAAAGTGATCGCGGTTGATCCGATGCTCGCCACCGGCAATTCCTCGATCAAAGCGATTGATCTGCTCAAAGAGGCGGGCGCGACAAACATCCATTTCCTCTGCCTTCTCGCCGCCCCCGAAGGCATCAAAGCCATGCAGGCCGCCCACCCGGATGTGCCCATCGTCACGGCAGCCATCGACGATCAGCTCAACGATATTGGCTACATCCTGCCCGGTCTGGGCGATGCGGGCGACCGGATGTATGGCACAAAATAATCAGGCTCAGCGCGCGATATTGCCTTCTCTTCACGCGCGGAGTTTGACACTGTTTGTTCATATCGGCGGGAGGAAAGACATATGAAAAAACCCATTTTGACACTTGCAACCCTGAGCGTTCTGGGCGCCTGCTCTATGCCCGAGCGCCAGAATCTGACGTTGTTCTCCCTGCTCGGCATGGGCGGCTCTGATCTGACCGGACCTGCCAATCTGCCGCCTCCGGGATATGTCGGGGAGTATTGGGTCGATACCAAAGGCTGCGTTTTTATCAAGACCGGAACCGCGGGCGACATATCCTGGGTGCCGCAAGTCACTGCGCAGCGCAAACCCATTTGCGACCCCACACGCGCCGGTCAGGATATCGACCCCGCGACTGTGAGCACCAGCGATGCGCCTTTCGTCTCTCAGGTTTTCACCGACCCTGAAACCGGCCTGAAAACCGAAACCGTCGCGCCGGTTGCGATCCCCGAGACCTTTGTGCAGATTGGCCTCTTTTCCGACGTATCGCGCGCCATGAGCATCCGCATCCAATTCGCCAGTCTCGGATATCCGGTCGTCGGCGATCTTGTAGATAAGGGGCCGTCGGTGATCCTCGGTCCCTTCACCGTTCAATCTGCCCTTGATGATGCGTTGCAAATGGCAACTGAATTGGGCTTTCCTGACGCGTTTGCTTATCAAGACAAATAGATGACAGATATGCGAGGCACCATGATCCGACATGCCCTTCCCATTGCCTGCGCCAGCGTTCTGCTGACCGCCTGCGGCACGCCGTCGAACCTTTCTGCGCCCCAAAGCGGCCCGCCCGGCGCGCCATCGCCCACCGACATTCGCCAGGAGCTTGTCGATCTGGAAGGCTGCCGCTGGTATGTTGTCGGCACCGACAAAGGGTTCATTTGGGAGAAACTTCAGGGCTTTCGCTCAGATTGCGACACAGGTAGCAGCGTTCGCAGCGCGCCCCTTCCGCCGCCTGTTCCCTCTGATCCGCATGAGGCCGAAGCCGCAGAGTTGGAGATTGAAAGTGCTGCAGAAAATACACAAACCGCCACGGCTGAGATAGAAAACCCCGCGCCGGAGGTACCAAAGCCAACGGATATTTCCATCGCGGCACTTGAAGAAACCGAAGCTAACGCTGCGCCCCTCGCGAGCGAAGAGGCCGTCGCACAGGGTCTCTACATACAGGCAGCCACATTCCGGTCGAGCACCAATGCAAAACTGGCCGAACAACGCATCCGCAACCTCGAACTGCCCTTCAAATCACGCGAACAAATTGCCGACACGGAGTTCCAAAAGGTGATCGTCGGCCCGTTTGAGAGCAAGGAAGCAAGGCTCGAAGCGCTCAAAACGCTCCGCAACAACGGCTTTCCAGACGCCTATCTGTTGGTCCTGTGACCGCCGCAAATGGCCGATCTGCTAATTAAAAACGCGTTGTGCCTTGCGACGATGGACGACGCGCAAACCGAACACGCGCAGACATCGCTCTATGCCAAAGACGGTGTGATTGCAGCGATTGGTGACGATTGCCCGCCTGTCGCAGACGAGATTATCAACGCCGATCACCTGTTGCTCACCCCCGGTCTGATCAACACCCATCACCATCTCTTCCAATCCCTGACCCGCGCCGTTCACGCAGGGCAAGACGCGCTCCTCTTTGGATGGCTGCAAACCCTCTATCCGATTTGGGAGAGATTCGGCCCCGAAGAGATGCGCGTTGCCGCAGCGCTCGGTCTCGGCGAATTGGCCCTATCGGGGTGCACTCTGTCGTCGGACCACATGTATCTCTTCCCCAACGGATCACACCTGTCGGACAGCATTGACGGCGCAGCGCAAATCGGCATCCGCCTACACGCAACGCGTGGCTCCATGAGCATCGGGCAAAGCAAAGGTGGCCTGCCGCCCGATACGCTCGTTGAGAATGAAAATGCTATCCTGCGCGATTGCGTCGACGTCGTTGACCGCTTTCACCAGCGCGCACCCGGCGCAATGGTCCAAATAGGCATTGCGCCCTGCTCACCGTTTTCCGTCTCCCGCGAACTGATGCGCGACGCGGCAATCCTTGCCCGCGAAAAAGGCGTCATGCTGCATACGCATCTCGCGGAAAACGACGAAGACATCGCCTATTCCCTGGAAAAATTCGGCATGCGGCCCGGGCAATACGCCGAAGAGCTTGGCTGGACAGGCGCGGACGTCTGGCACGCCCATTGCGTCAAACTCGATGCGGGTGAGATCGATCTTTTTGCGCGCAGTAAAACCGGAATCGCCCATTGCCCCTGCTCCAATTGCCGCCTCGGCTCCGGTATCGCTCCCGTGCGCCAGATGCGCGATGCAGGCATAAAAGTTGGCCTCGGCGTCGATGGCTCTGCGTCCTCGGATGCCGGCAATCTGATCGCCGAAGCGCGCCAGGCCATGCTCCTGCAACGGGTTGCCAATGGCGCAGATGCGATGAGCGCCCGCGAAGCCCTGTGGATCGCCACGCGCGGCGGCGCGCAGGTTCTCGGGCGTGATGATCTGGGCAGTCTTGAAGTTGGAAAACGCGCCGATCTCGCCCTTTGGGACACCCGCTCCTTGCCCAACGCAGGCGCATGGGACCCCCTCGCCGCATTGGTGCTCTGTAGCCCCCAATCCGCGCAACACGTCTTTGTCGAAGGACAGGCGATTGTGCGCGACGGTGATCTGACCAACACCGACGGCGTGGCACTTGCAGCACAAGCGAACGCGCTGACAAGAAACCTGATGAGCTAACGCTTTTTGCAGACAAACATATTACATTGAGACGTAAAACACCCCCGCTCATCGCGCCCACCTAACGCAAACCCAACTCACATTGCCCTTTCCCTTGGCGCAAGCGCGTCCTATCGTCCTCACATCCCATCAGGAGAGCGCAATGTCCGAGCCAGCCCCCATTGAGCCGCACGAAACGGATGATGCCTATGCGCTCGACAATGTGGCCGTCGATGCGGTGCTTTCAGCCGTCTCCCAGAACGCGCAATCGCGGCTAATCGATCTTCTCGAACCGCTCCACCCTGCCGATATCGCCGATTTGCTCGAACAGATCAGCGATAAGGAACGTGAAAACCTGATCGCGCTTTGGGGCGACAAATTTGATCCCGAGGTCCTGATCGAAGTGGATCATGGCGTCCGCGACGATCTGATTGAAATGATCCCGACACCCGTTCTGGGCGATGCGGTCAAGGAGATGGAAACCGACGAAATTGTCTACGTCGTCGAAGATCTCGATGCGCCCGAACAAGAGAAAATTCTGGACGCGCTCGATGAGGCCGACCGCGCCGCCGTTCTGTCCTCTCTGCAATTCCCCGAAGACAGCGCAGGCCGGATGATGCAGCGCGAGCTGGTCATGGCCCCGCCCCATTGGACCGTGGGCGATACCATTGATTTCATGCGACAAACCGAAAATTTGCCCGATGAGTTCTACGATATCATCATTGCCGATCCACGCATGATCCCCGTGGGCATGGTCCCACTGTCCAAACTGATGGCCAACACCCGCGAGACCCGGATTTCAACCCTCATGGAAGAGGATTTTCGCACCATCCCTGCCACGCAATCGCGCGAAGATGTTGGATACGCCTTTGCCCAATACCACCTCGTCTCCGCCCCGGTCGTCGATGACGTCGGTCGCCTCGTCGGCACCATCACCATCGACGATGCGGTCGAAGCGATGGAAGAGGAAAGCCGCGAAGACATGATGCAACTTGCGGGCGTCGGTAAGGAAGAGGAACTCTCCGACAGTGTCCTTGAAACCGCCCGCCAACGCTTCCCTTGGCTCTTGGTCAACCTCATTACAGCCGTAATCGCATCCATCGTCATCTCGCTCTTTTCCGAGACGATCAACACCATCGTCGCCCTCGCCATCCTCATGCCCATCGTCGCGTCAATGGGCGGAAATGGCGGCACCCAATCGCTCACGGTCGCCGTGCGCGCCATAGCGACCCGTGATCTGACCGCTGCAAACGCATGGCGCATCGTTGGACGCGAAACACTGGTGGGCCTGATGAATGGTGCCGCATTTGCGATCATCATCGGCATCATCGGTTACTTCTGGTTTGGCAGCCCCCTGCTTGGCATCGTTCTGGCCGTCGCCATGGTCATCAACATGGTTGTCGCGGGGCTTGCAGGCATCCTCATCCCGCTTTGGCTCGACCGCCTCGGCGTAGACCCCGCGCTCGCCTCCGGCGCCTTTGTCACCACCGTCACCGATATCGTCGGCTTTTTTGCCTTCCTTGGTCTCGCTGCCCTCCTGCTGCTCTGATCAAGTCAATGCGTGAGAATTGAAAGACGCGGGCGATCCGTTTTTCAACAACGGCTGACCAAAAGCCGAAAACCGCGGTACACCTTACGCTGCCTATCACCCGTTGGTCGGACTTGCATCTTATGCCCCTCGCGTTAGGTATCATTGATCTAACGTTAAAGGCGTCCACACATGAGAAACCTGCCCACCTCCATCGACGAAACCCAAAAACGGCTGGGCGACGTCGGCTATGTCTGCGGGCGCGAATTGGCCACTGTGACGTTCCTGTCGCTCACCCTTGGCCGCCCTCTCTTTCTCGAAGGCGAAGCGGGTGTGGGCAAAACAGAGATCGCCAAGGCGCTCGCCGCAATGCTTGGGCGCAAACTCATTCGATTGCAGTGCTACGAAGGTCTCGACGCCGCATCGGCGGTTTATGAGTGGAACTTCCCCGCCCAGATGGTCGCAATCCGCGCCGCCGAAGCCAGTGGTGCCAGCGACAAGGACACCCTGCGCAACGACCTCTTCTCCGATGATTACCTGATCCGCCGCCCGCTCCTGGAGGCGATGAGCCCTCAAGAAGGCGGCGCACCGATCCTGTTGATCGACGAATTGGATCGCACAGATGAGCCCTTCGAGGCCTTCCTTCTCGAAGCGCTCAGCGACTTTCAGGTGACCATCCCTGAACTGGGCACCATCAAAGCGCCCGAGCCACCCATCGTTATCCTCACCTCCAACCGCACCCGCGAGGTCCATGACGCGCTCAAACGCCGCTGCCTCTATCACTGGGTGGACTACCCGAATTTTGACCGCGAGATGGAAATCCTGCGCGCCAAAGCCCCCGAAGCGACCGATACCCTCAGCAGCGAGGTTGTCGCCTTCGTCCAACGCCTGCGCGACGAGGATTTGTTCAAAAAGCCGGGCGTTGCCGAAACCATTGACTGGGCCAAATGCCTGGTTGCCCTTGATGCGGTCGAGCTTTCACCCGCAGTGATCTCCGACACGCTGGGCGCGATCCTCAAGTATCAGGACGACATCTCGAAAATGCAAAACTCTGAGGCCAAAGCCATACTTGATGAAGCCAAAGAGGGGTTGCGCACCGCATGATCGACGTCGCACCAGCGGCCTATCCCGATCTCACGGTTCCCGAAAACGGGCGGCTTGCCGAAAACATCACCCACTTCGCCCGTGCCCTGCGCAAATCCGGCATTCCGGTCGGGCCTGAGCGGGTGATTAACGCCATCCGCGCGGTTGAGGCAGTCGGGTTCACCGAAAAAACCGACTTCTACCACACTTTGCAGGCCTGTTTCGTCTCAAAACCTGCCCACTTGCCGCTGTTCGAACAGACCTTCCATCTCTTCTGGCGCGATCCGCAGTTTCTCGAAAAGATGATGCGCGCCTTCTCCCCGCTCCTGCGCTCGGACGCCCCGCCACCGCCGAAGAAAACCGCCGATAAACGCGCAGCGGAATCGCTTCTCGAAGATGAAATTCCCCAGATCGAAGACCTGGGCGATCCTGAGCCGGACGAAGAAATGGTCATCGATGCAGCCCTGTCCTACTCGCTCGATGAAAAGCTGCGCAATATGGATTTCGAGCAGATGTCACTGGCCGAAATGAGCGCCGCCAAAGCCGCCATCGCAAAGATCAAACTCCCCATCGATCCGATCAAAAGCCGCCGCAGCGCTGCCCATTTGCGCGGTGAGATCGCCGACTGGCGCGGCACCATGCGCGGCGCAATGCGCACCGGCGGCGACATTCAGCGCCTCGCGATGCGCAAACGCCAGACCCGCTGGCCCAACCTCGTCGCGCTCTGCGATATATCCGGCTCCATGTCCGGTTACTCGCGCATGCTGCTGCACTTTTTGCACGCGGCCTCAAACGCCAAAGGCGCGGGCTGGGCCAAGGTCCACTCCTTCACCTTCGGCACGCGCCTCACCAATATCACCCGCCACATGGTCGCCCGCGATGTCGATGACGCGCTCAAAGCGGCGGGCATCGAGGCCCAGGATTGGGAGGGCGGCACGCGCATCGGCACCAGTCTTGAGAGCTTCAACAAAACATGGTCTCGCCGCGTGCTTGGTCAGGGTGCGGTTGTCCTGTTGATCACCGATGGACTGGAGCGTGACGACAGCGGCCTTTTGGCCAAACAGGCCGAGCGCTTGCAGCTCTCGTGCCGCCGCCTCATCTGGCTCAACCCGTTGTTGCGCTGGGACGGTTTTGCGCCCAAAGCCAGCGGCATCCGCGCGCTCCTGCCCCATGTCGACAGCTTCCGCGCGGCCCATAACGTCAACTCGCTGGTCGATCTTGCGGATGTGCTGTCAATCCATGATGATAGCGGGGAAAAATCCCGGCTAATGCGCGATCTATCAGCCGCGCACCCGTAACTCAACGCAAGAGATAGGCCGATGCAACGCGCAGAGCATGACCAAATCGTCGAGACCGTCCTGACATGGATCAAAGCCGGAAAACCCGCCGCGCTCGCAACCGTCGTGGAGACATGGGGCTCTGCGCCCCGCCCCGTCGGCGCGCTTCTGGCCATCTCGTCCGACGCTGAAATCCAAGGCTCCGTCTCGGGTGGATGCGTCGAAAGCGCAGTGGTCACCGAAGCCCTTGACGCACTGGAAGACGGGAAATGCCGCCTTCTCGAATACGGTATATCCGATGATGACGCCTTCGCAGTCGGCCTCGCATGCGGCGGCACAATCCGCATCATGGTCGCACCGGTCGGCATCGGCAACGGGCCATCGGTTGACCTCCTCAAAGAGCTAGCACAAGCGCGCAACGCCCGCACGCCCTCCGCCTATGCCGTCAATACGACGACTTGGGCGCATAAACTTGTGACAAGCGATGATCCGCTGCGCCCGCACGTCGATGCGCGCCTCCATTCCGACAAATCCGGCTTTGAAGAAGACTGGTTCATCGGCATCCACAACCCGCCCCTGCGCATTATCATCGTCGGCGCAGTCCACATCGCCCAACCGCTCACCATCATGGCCCGCGAGCTTGGCTATGACACGACCCTCATCGATCCCCGCGAAGCGTTCGGCGCCGCCCACCGCTTCCCCGGCCAAGCCATATCCAACGATTGGCCGGATGAGGCGATCCGCGCCATTGGCATTGACACGCGCACTGCCGTTGTCACCCTCAGCCACGATCCGAAAATTGACGATCCGGCCCTGATCGAAGCGCTCGGCTCGCAGGCGTTCTACATCGGCGCGCTTGGCTCAACCCGCACCCACGCCAAACGCATAACCCGCTTTACGCAGGCTGGTGTCTCTCCTGATCAAATCGACCGCATCCACGCTCCAATCGGCGCGGATATCGGCGGCAAATCCCCCGCCGAAATCGCCATCTCGATCCTCGCACAAGTCACCGAACGCCTACGCCGCCCGCACACCCGCCCCCAAAGCGTTGCAGCGCAATGAAGTTCGGCGATGTCGCGCTGAGTGACGCGCTTGGCGCGGTGCTTGCGCATTCTGTCGCCCTTGAAAATGGACGTTTGCGTAAAGGCACCAAACTCACCGAGACCGATATCGGAAAGCTACACAATGCAGGTCTGACGCATGTCACCGTGGCTCAGATCGAAGACGACGACATCGATGAGAACAGTGCGGCTCAGACCCTGATCGAACATATCACCGCCCCGCATCTAAGCGCGTCTGCACCCTTTACCGGCAGATGCAATCTGCACGCACAAACAAGCGGTGTGCTAACGGTAAATGCCGAAAAAGTCGCCGCGATGAACGCTGTGGACGAGGCGATCACTCTGGCGACTTTGCCCAACCACACGCGCGTCGATGACCGGCAGATGATCGCGACCGTCAAGATCATCCCCTATGCCGCCCAAAAATCCCACATTGCCGCAGTCCGCGAGATCGCCTTGGGCGGCGTATTCGAGCTGCACCCCTTCCGCACCAAAACCGCCGATCTCATCGTCACAGCCCTTCCAGGCACAACCGAACGTCAGATAACCAAAGGCATCCAATCCGTCACGACGCG
Organism: uncultured Rhodobacterales bacterium; assembly: GCA_964425135.1. Lineage (GTDB taxonomy): Bacteria > Pseudomonadota > Alphaproteobacteria > Rhodobacterales > Rhodobacteraceae > CAYLLD01. Next base: position 5,783 of record CAYRKW010000033.1, on the reverse strand, counting down.
TCTGACCGCCTTGGGTGTCGAGCTCATCAACCAAGTCACCACCGACCACACCCCCGACACAATCGCGAGCGCCCTGAGACAATCAAGCGCCGAGATGACGCTCATCCTGGGGGCCTCTGCCACGTCCGACCGGCGCGATGCCTGCCCGGAGGCCGTCGTGCGCGCGGGCGGCAGGATCGAGCGTTTTGGGATGCCGGTCGATCCAGGCAATCTGTTGTTTCTGGGTCAGATTGGCGAGCGACCGGTGATCGGCCTGCCCGGTTGCGCGCGCGCGCCCGCGCTTAATGGCGCAGATTGGGTGCTCGAACGCATCACCGCGGGTCTACAAGTAACATCAGCCGACATCGCGCATATGGGCGTCGGCGGTCTGCTCAAAGAAATCCCCACACGTCCGCAACCCCGCATGGGAAATCGGCGCGCCCCGCGCAAGCCCAAGGTCACCATCCTGTTGCTAGCAGGCGGCCAAAGCCGCCGCATGCAGGGGCGGGACAAACTCATGGAAGACATCGACGGCAGCCCGCTCCTGACCCATTGCGCGAAGGTCGCAATCGCATCGAAGGCCGACCATGTGGCCGTCGTTCTAGGACCGGATCAACATGAACGGACCGCCGCGCTTGACGGCCTTGATGTGCAGATCGTCAAAACGCCCGATGTTACTGAAGGTATGGGCGGCACACTGCGCGCCGGTGTTTCCGTCAGCATGGAGCAAAGCGATGCAGTCATCGTCGCCCTCGCAGACATGCCCGACCTTACGCCCCAGCATTTCGACGCCATAATCGCCGCCTTCGACCCCGCCGAAGGGCGCAGCATCGTGCGTGCGCAGAGCGAAGATGGTCAAAACGGTCACCCGATCCTTTTTGGCAAACGCTTTTTCGAAGGCCTGATGAATGTTGAAGGTGATCAGGGCGCGCGCGCCATTTTGGGCACGGCGAGCGATTATCTTGTGGATGTGAAAACCACAGGACAGGCGGCAGTGACCGATCTGGACACTCCCGAAGCTTGGGCAAAATGGCGCAAAAATCGCGGCGAATAGGGAGATTTTGATCCGCGAGAGTCCGTCTTAAAGACCCGGGTACATCCGTTTGGACAGGCCCTCAATAGCGTATCGATTATCAGCGAAATACTGGCCGCTGCACCGCGCAAAGCTCTAATTTGGCAGCCGCAAGACCCGCGTTTTACTACGCTTTTGGATGCGCACACCATCTTCAGCAATCGCCGATACGGTCCATCCGGAAACCTTTTGTCCGGTCTGAACTTTAGTGATCTTGCCTTGTGACGTTCTCAGCATGGCATAACGCGAGCTGGATTTCCCGAAGATACCGACCAGTGCAAGATCCCCAAGGTCAATCGCGTCCGTCAACGTCGCTACCCGTGCAACCCGCGCGTTTGACGGAATATTCAACGCCGCTGACGGAGTTGCAGCTTTGGGCTGTTGCTTGGCTTCAACCTTTGCCGTCACGCTCTCGCGCTCTTTGATGATTTCGGCTGCGCGTGTCGCCAGGCCCGATGGGCGCGACAACGGCAAAAGCGACGCCATCACGTCATCGGACGAAGAGACACCGCCGATTTGCGCGCGCGCGCTTGTCGCGGCAATCTGGCGCGCTGGACGCAGCTTTGGTTGAAGCGCGAGCGCAACTTCGATCTGAGGTGCGTCTTGTACAACCGGTGGCGCCAATTCTGCAGGCGCTTCAACATCCGCCGCACGAGCATCGAGGGCCGCAACCTGCGCGCCATCTGATGCCTCACCGTCTTGCAGATCCGCACCAAGCGCTGCTGCAATCTCTTCCACAAGATCCTGGTCGGCCTGCTCTGTCTCGACCGCCACGGCAGCCAGCACGTCTTCAGCCGCCTCCGGTTGAGTTTCCAACACCCCAGGCGTCGTTTCTCGCAGCGCATCCAACGAAGCTGTTGCCTCGCCCGCCTCGTCATCGAACGCTTCGGTTACAGCGGATATCACCGTTTTGCTCCGACGTGGCGGCGGCGTGGTTAAGACCACTTCGGCAGGGATCAGAGACGCCAAACGCGCCTCCTGGGCGCGCGTTTCGGTACGAGTGCCGATGATCCCTTTGGCATCATCGGGTATTCCAGCGACCAGCTTAAATAGCTCAGGATCAAACCGCACTCCCGCAAGCCGTGTCGGCACTGCCGGAATGCCTTCCGTTTGCACTCTGAACCGAGCCGGTCCGGTCACAACTTTGACCTGAACCATCGCCCCCCCGCCGCCCGGCCCGGGCAGAGCATCGCGCGGTGGCGGCAGCGCGGTGTTGGCATCCGCACGATCACGCGTCCATGCCGCCGCCAGCTTGGCGTATTGCCGACGCTTGAACTCTGCCATTTCCATCGCTGCGGCGACATCCGTTTCAACAAGCGATCCTATCGGCCGAGGAACACGCATCACACGCGCTTCCTCCAACGATCCCGGCAAGTCCGGGGCTTCGCTCTGGGTCACAGGCGCCACAAGTCGCGGCAGATCGGCCTCATCAAACTGTTCATCCGGCAACGGTCCCGATGGACGCAGCTTGGGCAAAGCACTCAGCCTTGGGGCAGCAATCGGCGCAGCGGGACGTGTCCGAGGGCGATAGGGCAGACTATCCACGTCGAGATTCGCCACAACAAGCGAGGCCGTATCTTCCCAAAGCCCGGCACCAGCCGAATAGTTGATCGATGTCAGGAAGTTGATCGAGACGATTTCATCGTCCAGATCAAGCGGGTTCACCGGATCCGTCGCTATCTCATCATCAGGCGCAAAGTCAGGCGCGCCTGTCGGGGCCAGCGCTTCAACGCTCGCCTCGTAAGATACCGCACGCAAATCAAACGGACGCACCAAATTCTCGATTGAACCGCTCTGAACAGCGGTTAAATCCGCCACATCCTGTTGCACAAATGCGGTCAAACGTTCATTGCGCGCTGCCAGCATTTCCTCCGGCGTCAGGCGTACATCCTTGGGGGCAGATGCTGTGTTAATCTCAACGCCAGGCGCAACCGGTGCGCGCGGCGCAATCAGCGCCGCATTGTCCAGATCAACCGGATCGGCGCTTTGCGAGAATGTCGGCGTAAACGCCATCAGAGCTTGGAAATTCTCATCCAACTCAACATTGTTTGCTGTGCCAGCCGCAATAAGTGGCAGAACAAGCGCCGCAGCAAGCGCAGCAACTTTCAGTTTTTTGCGTTGCGCAGGTGCATCCGCGTCCTCAAGCGTCCAAACCGGTCGCTCGTCAAACCCATCAATATCGTCTGTCGAAGTAACCTGGGCATTAGTAAGCCCAATCTTGCGCGCCAGCGCCATGACTTCGTCCACTTTTTTGTTCGATACGGCAGCAATGGGCGTATAGCCCTCACCGTCTTCTTCGCCAAGGGTAAACCGAAGGTCTTCAGGCTTGAAAGGCGTAATTGCGCTCAAAGCACTTTTCGCAGCAATCAACCGATCGATTTCATCGCGTACATCAATCCGAACATGCCGCAGGATAATCTGGTCATCGCAAAGCCATATCTGCGCGGGCAATTTGGCCAATTGCGCGCGCGGAATGAGCGATATGACAGCAGCCAGTTTGTGATCAAATTCCGGGTCATCATTTGCAACCGCACCCACACATTCCTCAGGGATATCCCCATGACAGCGAAAGAGCGACGTCATTTGAACCGATATCTCAAGTGCGAGACGGGTGTCTTGCTCGGACATGCACCATGTACTTTCGTCAATCGGCGGAATATCCTGAGTTCAGTCCCAGACGTCCACCTCGCCCCACGTCAAATGGAGTGCAGAGGGTTTTGGACCAAACTGTGACGCGCCAAAGGCTGAGTTGAGGCATTCACACTGAAAATCCGCTATTTGAGCGATCTAAGGAGCAAAATTGTGAAAGTATCGTTTCTTTTTGCGCTGGTTCTAGTCATTTTTCCCGAAATTTCGGCAGCACAGAACGTTGCTACGATTTCCGTCTCGGGCCGTGGTGAGGTTTCGCTTGCGCCTGATCAGGCGACAATCTCGCTCGGTGTCGAAACCACCGCTCTTACAGCCCGCGCTGCTCTGTCGGACAACAGCACGCAGATGGCCGCCGTGATGGACGCCCTGAGTGTCGAAGGGATCGCGCCCGAAGATACACAAACCAGCCAATTGGCGCTTCATCCTCGCTGGGACCGTCAAGGCAACGGGCGCACGCCGCAAATTTCGGGCTATTCGGCGTCAAACATGCTCTTTGTCATTGTGCGCGATATTGACCGGCTCGGTGCTGTGCTCGACAGCTTGTCACGAGCAGGTGCAAACCGGATCAACAATATCCAGTTCGACGTTGACGACCCGTCGCAGGCACGAAATACCGCGCGACGGCTCGCCGTTGAAGATGCCCGCGCCAAAGCTGCGCTCTATGCAGATGCAGCAGGGGTCGGTCTGGGCGATCTGGTCAGCCTGAACGAAGGCAGTGCGCGATCACAGCAGCCCATGCCGATGGCGCGCGCTGAAATGGGGTCCATGGCCGACGTTCCGATTGCTCAAGGCACACTGACCATGCAGGCAACCGTGCATATGGTCTATGAAGTGGCGCAGAACTGACGGGGCACCTACCCCGCCATCTCACGCGTCTTAGCTCAGATAGGTATTGAACCACCCAAGCGTGCGCTCCCACGCCAGATCGGCCATCGCTTCATCATATCGCGGGGTGCTGTCATTGTGGAACCCGTGGTTCGCACCCTCATAGATATAGGCCTCGTAAACTTTGTCATTGGCCTTGAGCGCGGCCTCAAAGTCCGGCCAACCTGCATTGATCCGCTCGTCCAACTCACCCATCTGAACCATAAGCGGCGCTTCGATTTTCGGTACATCTTCGGATGCTGGCTGGCGTCCGTAAAACGGAACACCGGCAGCAAGCTCTGGATAAGCAACCGAGATAGCCCCAACCACGCCGCCGCCGTAACAGAACCCGACCGCACCAACCTTGCCGGTGCTGTCTTCACGTCCCAACAAATGCTCGAAGCCTGCGAAAAAGTCGTTCATCAACTCCGCCCGATCAACCTGCTTTTGAAGCTCCCGCCCATCCGCATCATTGCCCGGATAACCACCCACAGACGTCAGCCCATCTGGCGCCATCGCCATAAACCCGGCCTTGGCCAATCGGCGCGCAACATCCTCGATATAAGGGTTGAGCCCACGGTTCTCATGGATCACCAGAACCGCCGGCAACGGACCTTCGGCAGCGCTGGGACGCACCAGGTAACCGCGCACATCGCCGGTACCATTTGGCGAGGCATAGGTGATGTAGTCCGCATGAATATCCGGATCGTTAAACGACACCTGTTCGGCCATCGCATAATTGGGGCTGAGCATATTCAGCAGCGCAAGCGACGTCACACCGCCCACCGCAAATTTGCCTGCACGATCCAGAAATTCACGCTTTGATATCTTCCCATGCGCATAAAAGTCATAAAGATCGAGCAACTCCTGATCGAAGTCCTTGGCTGTCATGCGGTTCATAATGTTTCCTCCGGTTTTGCGTAATTGAATAGGCTTGGGTGTGTAACGTGAGCATGACACAATTCCGTCGCGGATCACGACAAAAAAGACATCAAAAGTTTGTTAGTCATCAAAGGCCCGCGCAAAGCCCGCTGGCCCTGAAGCAGAGCGCACCACCACCAAACCCCAGCACTCACACCGGTTCAGATTGATCCAAATTTTCGCCAACCAACGCGCCCGAAGACCATCGAGCAGATCAACGTCGTGAGTGCGCCTTGGTGCGGCCACGTCTGACAACACGGCGCACACCTGATTTTACGCCAATGTCGGAGGCTCTAAC
>CAYRKW010000032.1:12271-36705 GCA_964425135.1 uncultured Rhodobacterales bacterium | reverse complement strand
CCATTGGTCGGGTTGATGACCGGGGCGTCGGGGGCCGTCGCATCGACGATGACAACCACCGGTTCGCCTTCGTTTCCAGCTTCATCTACCGGGACGAGCGTAATAGGCGTGCCTGTGGGCAGGTTTGGCAAAGGTATGATGCACTCACCACCCTCACCACAAACAGCGATAATTGGGGGGTCAATACCAGGGCCTGTCACCGTGACTGTTGTCCCGGGCTCGCCTATCCCAACGACTTCGGTACCATCGGTTGGTTCTGGGTTGATTGCGACAGGGGGCGTGGCATCCACAACCTCGGTTGCTGGTCCGCTTTCGTTCCCGACTGCGTCAGTTTGAGTTGCAATCACTGTTGTCCCGTCATCGATATCGACAGGTTCAATTGACCAATTGCCGTTCTCATCAACAGTGGCGGTCAGCGGTTCCGTCATACCGGAATACGTGACCTCGATCGTTGCACCCGGTTCGCCGGTGCCAGAAAGACTTGTCCCATTAGTTGGGTCGATTTCGGGCGCATCTGGCGCGTCCTGATCCACGGTTTCTGTAGAGGGCGCACTTTCATTGCCAAGCGCATCGGTAGCGGTTGCAATCAGAACAGTTCCATTTGGCAGCTGTTCTTCGGGGGAATATGACCAGTTGCCATTCTCGTCGACGGGAATGGTTACTTGCTCGCCGCCCGGGATCGTCAACTCAACAGTTGAGTTTGGTTCTGCCGTTCCCGTTACCTCAGTTCCATTTGTCGGGTTGATGACAGGTTCACTTGGTGCCTCATTGTCGACAGTTTCATCGTCGGTTTCGCTGATGTTTCCAGACGCGTCTGTTTGATAGGCAGTGATAGACGTTCCGTGATCTAAGGCCGGGTCAAACGGATCACCTGCCACCCACGTGCCATCTTCGCCAACGGTTGCCGTTAGCAAAATTGGAGGGTCACCAACATGAACCTGTACGGTCACTTCTGCACCGGGCTCACCGGTACCCGAAATGGTGTCACCTTGAGTTGGATCAATCAAAGGTGCGTTTGGCGGTTGGCTGTCCACGACACCTTGGACCGGGCCACTTTCATTGCCAGCTGCGTCAGTTTGGGTGACGGTAATCTCTGTTCCATGCGGAATTTCGGGTTCTGCGGGAATGGACCATTGGTTGTTTTCATCAACTGTGCCGGTCAACGTCACTTCGGGATCACCGTATGTTATGGTGATTGTTGCGCCCAACTCGCCAGACCCCGTGACTTCGGTGCCATCCGTTGGGAAGACAGCAGGTGGAAACGGAACTTCTGCGTCCACTAATGCAGCCGTAGCTTCCTGACTTGGGTTACCTGCTTCATCAATTTGCGAGGCGAAGACCTCGGTTTCGTGCGCGAGATCTGGTTCCGGATCAAAAGTCCAATTGCCGTTTTCGTCTACCGGGACTTCAACGATCTCATCGTAGCCGTCGATTTGTAGGTTCACGGTGCCATTTGGTTCGCCCGACCCCGAAATTGTTTGACCGTTTGTCGGATCGATTGTTGGCGCACCGGGTGGCACCATGTCGATTGTTATCGAGCCCGAGGCGGTCCCAACATTCCCTGCTTCATCTGATGCTGACACTGAGACGGGTAGTTCACCATCTTGGATGGGAAGATATTCACCAGACGTTGGCTCTTCGCTCGACGTGTCAATTGACCATATTCCGGTCTCGGGATCTGCTGTGGTCTCGTATGTTGCAGTACCAATCGTAACAACCAACTCTGAACCGGGTTCGGCGGTTCCCGTCACAACAGGCGCGGGCTCGTTTGTTGTTTGTGCGTCGATGGTCGGTGTTTCCGCCGTCAGATCAATCACAACCTCTGAATTTGTGACGTCAGTTCCCACCGAGCCATCGGGTGTAGTTGCGGTGGCTTCTACGTCATGAGCGCCTTCCTCAAGCGGCGTAAACTCTCCGTCAATGGGCGTCTCGGTTTGTGTGTCAATCGACCATATTCCTGTTTCAGGGTCGGACGTCGTTTCAAACGTTGCGCCGCCTATGGTTGCCTGAACAACGGAACCAGGGACCGCTGTTCCAGAGATAACCGGTGTAGAGGAATTTCTCAAAACGGCATCAACCGTCGGTGCATTTTCGGAGCCATCCCCATCACCCGCGTCGCCCGCGAGCGCAGCGCCACCAACGACGGCGGCACCGCCCAAAGCAGCGAGCAACCCACCTAATCCAGCGGCCGCTGGCGCAAAGCCCAAACCTGCTAAGAGCGCTTCGTCGAAAACATCGAAGTAGTCGAGGAGGCGGATGATCGTACCATCTTCCAAGACGATGATTGCATCATCGCCGTCGCGAACAACTTTTTCAATAACATCTTGATCAAAGGCAATATCGATATGGGACGTGTTTTCCAGAACTTGGTATTCTCCAGCACCAGCTGAACTAATCTCAAGTGGTTGACCCTCTAGGCCATCGATTTCTGCAGTCACGATTTCTTCAATGGACATTTCTTGCATGGTATTTTCGACCTTCAGTGCGCAATTTTTAATAACAACATTTTCTTGGCGTGAATTATCTGCTCGAATTCGGCAGGAATACGGCTGCAGCTTTTTTTGGGAAATTTTATTTAACTATTTGTTTTATAATAACTATTCACAGACACCAGACATCATTACCCAGCATTTCTGCATGAATTTCCGAAAATGAGGTGTAATTTGGGCTTGGTATTATACAAATTATTGTTGGGATATTTAAAAGCTAGATTCGACGCCCATTTTGCGACATCGAAGAGAGGTGGTCCTAGGTTTTAGACCAGTTTGCAGCCTTGTTAAGATGGATCATGGTTTCATTTCAGGCTGCTAATCTCATTGGCTCTGTTTTGCTTTCATAAGCCTCATCGGGGGCAATACCCCATGCGTCAAATGGGGGCGCTTGGAGTTGTTGTAGGTCAGCCAATTACCGATCCCAGCCCGCATTTCGGAACCAGTCCCGAAGGCGTTCAGATAGACGCATTGGGATCGTTGCATTAACTTGGGCGGCGCTTAAGTGTTTTGGGCATTCGATAGGTTGGGAGCGCAGAGTTGACCAAAACGGCAAAGTCATTGATTTTCGACTTACAGCGCGGCGTGATGCAAACGCCGCACGCGCGTTTTTCCGACAGGCTCAGGAAACAGTTCGTATTTACGGGCCATTGTCGATAACGACCGACAAAGCATCTGCCGACATGCGGATACTGGCAGAAATGAATGAGTTTGGTTTTCCAGGCGAAGAACTCAACCACGTCGATAAGAACTGGCAAAACAATCGTATTGAGTCAGACCACACGGCGCTGAAACGATTGACGGATCCCAGCAAAGGATTTCAGTCTTTGCGTACGGCGAAAGCAACGCTGAAGGGTGTCGAAGCTGTTTGTATGATCAAGAGGGGCCATGTTTACGACCCGCCGGTCGGGGTTACTGGCGACATCCGTCTTCTGCATGAAATGTTCGGTGTTGCTGCATAAACGGCCTTCCAAGGTAGCAGATCGCTGCGGGGTTAGCGCGTTAATGCAACGATCCCTCTCTTCGAAAGTTCTGAGCCCGAAATCCGTGCCTTTGCCTTTGCAAACCGCCCCTGATGACGCGTTTTCGCATTCTTTCCCCTAAAATTCCCGCGCCTATGCTGAAACGTTACGGGAAGTTGGTTGTAAATCAGGGGGCCGTGTCATGCGACAGCGTTTTATCTATATTTGGTCTGGACTGGTCTTATTGACCTTTTTGATTGCGTTTATTTTCCGGTCTCAAACGATTGAGGCGGATATAGAACAGCGCGTGGCTCAAGATTTGCGTGACGCAGGCCTGGGGGGCGCTGACGTTGTCACCAACGGTCGGTTTGTAACGATTTCCGGCGTTGTGCCGTCGCAGGAACAGAAAAACCTGTATTTGAAAACCGCCGATGCCACTTATGGCGCCTTGGGGCCAACAGATGACTTGCGGGTTCTTAGTGCGGCGGGCTCTTATGTCTCCGCAGTGAAACAGGGCGGCGAATTGTCGATGCGAGGAACGGTTCCGTCGCAAGATATGTTCGACGCCTTGGAAGCTGCCGCTTCAGACTTTGACGGTGTCAGCTCTGTTTCCAACGAGTTGGAAGTTTTTGAACTGGCTGAGCCGTGGTATGGTGACCTTGAAGGGGCGCTAAAACATCTTTCTGCGCTGGATCATGGCCAACTGACGGTATCCGCGAAGGGCGGAACCCTGTTTGGTCGCGGGTCTGCGGATGCGGCCGCTCAGGCGCAAAACTATCAGCCCCAGACGATCGAGAACTGGACGTCGCTTGTGACGCCGGATGGTGAGATTGACACCCTGCGGGCCGATTTGGGCAACGCACAGACCCAAACGCAAGTGCAGGCCGACCAACTGCGCGAGGCGACAGAGCAGCTCGAAGGGGTAAAGCGCGATCATGCGTCTGAGTTGAGCGCAGCATTGGCGGCGCGTAACGACTTTGAAGCGCAAGCGGCCTCTTTGTCGTTGCAGACAGGGGAGTTGGCCGCGCGTCTGGAAAGCCAGAACAATCGCGTTCTTGGATTTATGAAAGATGACCGTGCGGCAAACAATGCGATGGCATTGCTGACGTCCAATCTGGAGAACAGCGATGCGCGTTTGTCCTCTATGCAGGCCGAAGTAGCGGCTCTGACAGCCCAGCGCGATGATGCCCAAGCCCAAGCTGCGGCGGCGATGGAGCGCTTGAACGATACGACGTCTGAGCACGAGGCAGCGCAGGTCAAGGCAACAGCAGAGCTGGAAGGGCTACGGGCCGCGAACTCGCAATTGTCGCAAGATCTGGCTGACATGCAGGACGAAGTTCAAACAATCAACTCGGCCAATGCAGATGCGGCCCAAACCATGGAAGCGGATCTGGCAGAACGCGACGGCGCACTCGCGGAACGTGATGCTAAACTGGCGGAAGGGGACGTCAAGCTGGCGGAGCTTGAAGCCACTCTTCTAGAGCGGGATAACCAGTTGGCCGATCTTTCGGCGCAGTTGAGCGACAGTCAGGATCAGGCGCAGGCGGATTTGACTATGGCCCAAACGCAAGCGTCGAGCACTGCCAATGATCTTGCCGGTGCGTTGGCGCGGATTGCGGCGCTCGAAACCCAGCGCAGCGATCTTGCCGGTCGCTTGGATGGCCAGAATAACAGGGTCATGTCGCTGATGAGTAGCAACTCGGGCACCAATGCTGAGCTTGAGGTGATACAGACCAAGATCACCGACCGCAATGTGCGCATCGGCACGCTAGAGGCGGACCTTGCTGATGCGCAAAGCGCAAACGAGGCGACAGCCGCAGAACTGTCGGAGATTTCATCTCAGCGTGATGATATTGCCGCCCAGCGTGATGTGTTACTGGCAGAGCGCGAGACGTTGACCGGTGAAAATGCCGATCTGTTGGCAAGACTTGACGCGGAAAACGCCAAGACGGCCTCTTTGATGACGTCAAATGCGCAGACCAGCGATCAGGTGCAAGCGTTGAAAGATCAATTGGATACGGCGCAACAAGATGTGGCGGGTCTGTCCACGCGTCTGGGTGAAATCGACAGCTTGCGTGCCGATGTTACGTCCAAAGAGGACGAAATCGCGCGCCTGAGTGGATCGCTTGAAACGGCGAATGCGCGCGCCAAACAGGTGGATTTGGTTCAGGCACAGCTTGATGTCGCGCAACAGGAAAGTGCCGATCTGAAAGCATCGCTTGAAACAGCGAATGCCCGGTCTGGTCAGAATGATGCGCTGATGCGCGACCTTGAGAAACGGACCGCAGAGGTTGCCGATCTTGAGGCTCAGTTGCAAGCGCTCCAGTCCAAGCATGGTGCTGCACAAGACGAACTGGTGCAGATCAAAGAGAGCCAGTCTCAGTCAAGCTCTGCCATGGAGCAGGCGCAAGTCGATCTGACGGCGAAAACCGCGAGCCTTCTGGCGCTTCAATCTCAGATGGCGGCCATGACCACCGAACGTGATGGCGCGTTGGAAACGGCTAATGTCAGCCGCAGTTCTTTGCAGGATATGGAAGCGCGTGTAGAGGCGCTGACGCAGGAGCGCGATGCATCGGTGACCCGTTTGCAAGTGCTTGAGGACGAGCTGTCACTGCTGAGCGAAAAAGAAGCCGCAGTCCAGAACACGGCGAATGCGCAGTCAGATGTGATCGCGCGTCTTCAGTCGGAGCGTGATGAACTTGCGCAGACGCATGAGCAGATGAATGCGCGGCTCAGCGAACGAGAGGCGTCACATTCCAAAGTGGTGGACCAGAACAGGTCGCTCAATGCGCAGATAAAAACGCTGCAAGATGATCTGAAACTCGCCAACAACGCGGCAGAAGAGAAGCGTTTGGAATTGGGCAACCTGTCCCAAAGCGCTGAGGTGAAGCTTGCCAGTCTGCAAGCCGAACTGGACGCGTCGTTGCAAGAAAAGCAAGCCGTTGCGGCCGATCTTTCGGCGGCAACCCGTCAGCTTGAACAGACGGCGCAAAAACACACCGAACTTGAAGGTCAGATTGCCGGGTTGCAGGTTTCAGTGGAGGGCGGCGATGCAAAAATCGCGGATCTGACAAAAACCGTCGAAACGCTGAACGGCGACAACACGCAGTTGTCGGATGCCATGGCTGACCTGACGGCGCAAAAAGTAGAAGAACTGGAAATGCGGGACGCGCAAATTTTGCAGCTGACGGCGCTCTTGGACGAGCGAAAAGCCAGCGACGCTGCCGATGCCGAAGCGATCAGCGCAAACCAAGCGGAGTTGGAGCGCACGAAGTCTGCTGTGTCCTCTTTGGTGGCAGAGCGGGATCGCTTGAAGGCCGTTATCGACGAGCGCTCGACCGCGTTGGATGAAAGCGAAGCGCTGGTTGCATCGCTGCAGTCGCAGAATGTACAGGGTCAGTCCACGATTGCGGATTTGACCGGGCAGTTGGCGCAAACCCAATCCCAAATTGCCCAGCGGTGTTCGGCTCTGGCCAATCTTGAGTTGGAAAAGAGCAAGATCAACTTTGCCAGCGGCACCAACGCGTTGTTGCGGGAGTCCGAAGTTGTGCTGGAGCGCATTTCTGGCATCGCCATGGCCTGTGTGAATGAGGACACGCTAATCGAAATCGGTGGCCATACGGACAGCCGTGGCGGTGATGACGCCAATCAGAAGCTGAGTATTGCCCGCGCAACGACTGTGCGTGACTTCCTGATCGAGCGCGGCGTTCCTGAAGGCAATCTTGGGGCTATCGGATATGGCGAAACGCAGCCCATAGCTGACAACGCAACGGATGCGGGTCGCGCAGAAAACCGGAGAATCTCTCTGGAATGGCAACAGCGATAGAGCTGGCCAACACATTAAAGAGGAGAACGTAAATGTCTTACCTACTGTTCCAAATGGCGCTCTATATGCTGGCCACTCTCATCCTTGGCTTTCTGCTTGGGTGGTACATCTGGGGAAATCTGTTCGAAGAAGGCAACGTGCTTGGCAAGCTGGGCTTTGGTGCCGGTGCGGCGGGCACGGATGATGGCGCGGTGCGACCTGCTGCTGCCTCAACTGCGGATGCCGATACGGTGACAGCGCTGCGTCAGGAAAACAGCAAGATGAAGGCGGATATTGATCGCATCACCGCTCAAAGAAACCGTGCGCAAGACGATCTGGATGCTTGTGTTGCCAAGCGCAAAGATATTGAAGGCGAGCTTGCCGCCCTGCGCGCGCAACCCGCGCCCAAACCCATGGTGGCAAAAGTTGTGTCGACAGCACCTGCTGCGCAAAGCAAGCCCAAGGGGTTGAGCGGTCCGCGCAATAACCGAGCTGACGATCTGAAAGAGATCAAAGGCATTGGACCGGCGCTTGAGAAAATGCTGCACGGCATGGGGGTCTATCACTTTGACCAAATCGCGTCATGGGGATCGTCCGAACTTGCCTGGGTTGATGACAACCTTGAAGGTTTCAAAGGTCGTGCATCGCGCGACAGTTGGATCAGCCAAGCCAAGAAAATCGTTTCCTAGAGTATGCATCTCGATCAAGCCAATTTTGTTGCCCGTTTTCTGTTTTCTCTTATGAGGGCGTTTGCGAGTTCGGGGAGTGGAAAAAATCTTGGTGTCACGCAGCTATCCGTCGATGGGACACCTGCAATCGCCCATCCAGAACCGCCGCTCTTGCAATTGCCACGCGGTGAGCGCCACGCGGCGACCACCTCATGCGGCGTTTCTTTCCCATTCTCGCATTCGCGAGATCATCAACACAGCCTTCCGCCCCCGACGTTGAAACAGGGAGACCGGCGCGGTGTCTGCTAACATAGTCCGGTATCGAGCGTGCGTTGTTTTCTATGTAGCCGTAGAGAACGTCGCATCTTTTGCGGCCCCTGCGCACTGAGGTGCACTTTTTGGGCATGAATGGTCTTGCAGCGCGCCGGTTCGGTAGATGAGAGCTTGAATTCCTTCGAATGCGCGGTCCGTTTTGCCGTGCCAAATCAGCCAGCGAAGGCGCCTTGACGACTAACCCGCGCAAGCCCGTGAACTGCATTCTCAACATGTTTGATCCGCATGGAGATGTGCCACCAATCCAGGATGGCGCAGGGCAACACGGTCAGGAGAAATCGCATCATCGCTCCAGATACGCCAACACAGACTGCGCCGCCCGCTCCCCCGGATCCGGCCCGTCCGCCCCAAGCGCGGTCATCGTCTGCGCAGCGGCTGCGCGTTGGGCTTGGGCGGCATTTGGATCATCAAGAATGGCCTGGACCGCCGGAGTGATCTTTTCGGCGGTGAAATTCCCGAACAGGAACTCTGGCACTGCCTGCGTTTGCGTCACGATATTCACAAGCGTTGCCGATTTTAGCTTTACCAGCCGCTTGACCAGAAACTCAGTGAGCGGCGCCATCTTGTAGCCGATCACCATCGGCGTCGATTGCCGCGCCAGCTCCAGTGACACGGTGCCGGAGGCTGCCAGCGCCACATCGGACGCGCCAAAGGCGGTATGTTTGTCCCGCTCAGACCCGCTCAGCACAATCGCCAAATCTCCGAATGCTTCGCGCACATCCTCTTCGATCTGCTCCGGCGCTGGCAGGACGATCCGCAGACCGTCATTGGCGCTCCTTAGCGCCCGCGCGCAGTCCGAAAATACCTCAGCATGACGCGCGATCTCGCCTTTGCGTGAGCCGGGCAAAAGGCACAACAGCGGCGCATCAGGCGCGATGTCATGCTGCGCGCGGAAGGTGGCGCGGTCGTGGGCACTGCTCACCGGCAGGGCGACGACAGGATGCCCGACAAAATCGCAACTCATCCCCGCCGCCTCCATATAGGGAGGCTCGAACGGCAACAGCGCCAGCACGTGATCGACAACGCGCGCCATTTTCGCAGCCCGCTTGGGCCGCCATGCCCAGACCGACGGGGCGACGTAATGTATGGTCTTCACCCTTGGCGACTCCGCCTTCACCGCTTTGAGCACCCGCAAACAGAAATCAGGGCTATCAATGGTGATCACCACATCGGGGCGCGTGGCCAGAATGTCCTGCGCAGCTTGCGTGCGGCGGGCGAGTAAATGCCGCAGTTTGGGCAGCACCTCGCTCAGCCCCATCACCGATAGCTCGCTCATATCAAAGAGCGAGCGCAAACCCTCGCGCGCCATAAGCGGACCGCCAATGCCATAGAATTTCACGTTTGTCGCCGATTTCAGCCCCGCCATCAGACGCGCGCCCAACTGATCGCCGGACGCCTCTCCCGCGATCAGATAGACGCGCAGGGACGCGGTCATAACCCGTCGCCGACGCGTCGCGACCAGAGGAACAGACCCGCCTCATCAGCGGCGCGCACCACCTCATCACGGTCAAGGACCAGAACGGAATCCGCTTCGATCACAATCCCGCCCAGCCCGGCAGCAGCGGTTTTCTGCACCGTCACAGGCCCAATGGCCGGCAAATCAACGCGCCAGTCCTGCCCCGGTTTGGGGGCTTTATACAAAAGCCCCTTGGTGCCCTTGGGATCAGGCAGATAATGCCCGGCCTGTGCCACGATACTGTCGAGCATCCGGTCGGTGCCTTGGATCGATTCCACGCCCAGACAGATGCCTTGCGCCACGACCGCAGCCTGCCCGACATCCAGACGTCCCAGCGCGCGGGTAATTTCGGTGGCGCGCATCACGTCATCAAGATCGGCATCCTGCGCGCGCGCTTGTGTCAGAAAACCAGAACCGACCGTCAGACCCTCAAGCACCTGATGAGCGGCGACGACCTCAAACCCCTCGCCCTCGAATGTCTTGACGATCACCGACAGCGTCGCATCATCGCCTTTTTTGAGCGCAGGCAGAAGCCGGGTCGAAAGCATCGCGAATTTCGCATCGAAGCGCAGCGGATTGAGCTTGGGCCGCGCCATGCCACCTGCGAACACCACCTGCTTGCAGCCCGCGTCTTTCATGGCGCGAAACATGCCGCCGATCTTCTCGAACTCGGTCTCAATATGTGGGTGATCCTTGACCCAGCTGAGCGGGACGCGCTTGAAACAGACCACGCGATAGGGGCGCCCGCGCGTCGCTGCATCCTCGGCCAGCATGCGCGGCAGGATACCGTTTCCGGCGACGATCGCGATCGGCAGTTCGTTATTCATCGGGCTGACAGAAAGCGCGATCGCTCTGCGCCATCACAAACGCCACGACCTCTTGTACAAGCGGGTTGTCGGGATGGGCATCGCCCTGGCTTTGAACACGGGTCTTGAACGTCTCGCCCGAACCGGAGGTTATGCCTTTGAACGCCTTGCGCAAGCCAGTGATATCATCCTTGTCTTTGCCGCGTCGTTTCAGGCCGACCAGATTGAGCCCGGCGAGCTTGGCGCTGTCACCCGTCACGGTGCCATAGGGAATGACATCGCCCAGAACCGCTGCGAGCACGCCGATCATCGCGCCGCGCCCGATCCGGCACCACTGGTGAATACCGGCATGACCGCCGATGACAACATCATCCTCGACCTGCACATGGCCTGCGAGCGAGACGTTGTTGGCGATCACCACAGTGTTGCCTACGGTACAATCATGGCCGACATGGACATTGACCATCAGCAGATTGTCATCTCCCACACGCGTTACCAGACCGCCGCCAGAGGTGCCCGGATTGATCGTCACGCTCTCGCGGATCATGTTGCGATCGCCTATCTCAAGACGGCTCGCCTCGCCCGCGAATTTGAGGTCTTGGGGCTGGTGGCCAATGCTGGCGAAAGGCCAGATCGTCGTGTCTTCGCCAATGCGGGTATCGCCCGCGATCACTACATGGCTCTTGAGCGTGACCCGTCGTGCCAGCCTCGCCTGAGGACCGATCAGGCAATAGGGACCGATCTCGCAACCTGCGCCGATCACCGCGCCATCTTCGATGATAGCACTGGGATGGATTTTTGCGCTTGGGTCTACTCTCACCGTGTCAGCCATTCTCGGGCGGCACCATCATCGCGGTGAACTCGGCCTCAGCGACCACTGCTCCATCGACCTTGCCAACGCCGCGGAATTTCCAGACCTTGCCGCGCCCGCGGATCACCTCGACATGCAGCTCAAGCTGATCGCCGGGCGTCACTGGTTTGCGGAATTTGGTGGCATCAATACCCATGAAATAGACCAGCATATCGCTGTCCATCGCATCGATGGTCTTAATGACCATGACAGCCGCGGTTTGGGCCATGGCCTCCACAATCAGAACGCCGGGCATAACAGGGGATTGCGGGAAATGCCCTTCAAAGAACGGCTCGTTGATCGTGACGTTCTTGATCCCGACCGCAGAGGTGTTCAGAACAATATCGCGGACTTTGTCGATCATCAAAAACGGATACCGGTGCGGGATCATCCGCTTGATGTCCAGAATATTGACGGTATGGGTTTCAGGTTGATCGGACATAGAGCCTTCCCTTTTCGTGTCGCCCCGACAATCGCCTAGTTTAAGCCAGCGGCCTTGTCCATCCGCTCAATCACCTGAGGCGTTATATCGACATTGGGACCGGTAAACAGCACGTTGCGTTGTTCGAGCACAACGCTCGCGCCTTGCTCGCGCATAATTTCGGCGACGATGGGGACGATATCGGCAAAGAACGCTTTGCGCTGGTCTTCAAACTTTGTCGAAAGCTGCTCGGCCACGCGCTGATCTTCGAGGCGCAGGGCGACGACTTTCTGGTCAAACGCTTCGGCCAGCGCATCAAACGCATCGGCATCCATCGTCTTGCGCTGCTCGGCAAGCGCACGTTCCTCAGCCTCCAGTTCAGCTTCGATCCGCGCTGCGTCTTCGTTGCGCTGGGTTTTGACCGCGTCCTCTTCGTCCAACAGGAGCCGACCTTTCTTGGATTCGGTCAACAGGCGCTCCTGATTGAGCACAAGGATGGCTTGGCTGACAGCGACCTGCGCGTGCGCAAGCTGCGCCTGCACGGCCAGCGAGCCGGCAACAAGCCCCACGGTAAGGCAGGCCGCCCGAGCGGCCCGCGTAATGCTAGAAGCGCGTGTCAATCGTGATGCGGAAGTCCTCTGTCTCATCAAAGGATTCTTTCTGAATTGGCCATGCCCAGTTAAACCGCAACGGCCCGATAGGTGTGGACCAGAAGAGCGACAGACCGGCCGCTGAGCGGAGAATCTGGCTGTCATCGATAGTGCCGCTGGAGCCTGCTGTATTATCAAGTCCCCAGACCGAGCCGACGTCGTAGAAGACACCGCCAAAGATGCCGTATTCTTCGGGCAATCCGAGCGGGAAGGAGGCTTCAAGGCGCCCGACCACAAAGGAGTTGCCGCCCAGCGCATCGTTGACGTTCTGCCCCGCGCCACCAGCGCCGACGCAGCTCGTGCAAACATCGCGTGGTCCGATCCCCCCTGTTGCGAACCCGCGCAGCGAGTTGCCACCAAGGAAGAAGCGGTCGGTGATCCGGCTGTCGCCATCGCGATAGGCCAGGACACCGCCTTCAAGTTCTGCGGACAGAATAATGTCCTCGCTCAGGAGCGTCGAGAAGCCTTTGATCGAGCCGGAGGTTTTCGAGTAATTCGTATCCCCGCCCAAGCCTGCGAACTCCTGTTCCAGACGCAGCCGGAAGCCGGAGCGCGGATCAACAACGCTGTCGCGCTTGTCCAGCGTATAGGCAAAGCTGATCGCCGATGTCAGCGCATCGCCTTCGGTGATCAGGATCGAGGCATCGTCCTCAACATCTCGTATTTCATCGTTGGAGATGCTGTAGGAAATCTCCATGCGGCCATCCTCTGAGACCGGGAAGCCAATGCGCGGCGAGAAGCCGATGTTGGTTTCCTGAAACGAAGACTCATCGCGGTCAAACTGGCGATAGAAGAGATCGACACCGCCCAAAAGATCACGATCCAGAAGGGATGGCTCGGTAAAGGAAAACGCAAGGATCCTGCGATCCTGCGAGACGTTGATCTCGGTCGAGAAAGCCTGCCCACGCCCCAGGAAATTGGATTCGGTCAGTGAGAGCGAGCCGTAAAGACCCCCATCGGACGAGAATCCCAAACCAAAGCTCAACGCGCCGGTTGGGCGCTCAACCACATCCACATCAATGATCGCCCGCTCCGGGGAGGAGCCTTGACGCAGGTTCACCCGAACATCTTCAAAGATGCGCAGCGCGCGAATGCGATTTTCGGCCCGGCGAATATCACGACGGCTCAACGGATCCCCTTCGGCAATCTGGAACTGACGCCGGATCACGCGGTCAAGCGTTTCGGTGTTCCCCTCGATATCAATCCGCTCCACAAAGACGCGCGGCCCGCGCACGATCTCGAAGTCCAGATCAATGGTGCGGCTGGCATCATTGCGCGTGACGCGCGGTTGTACATCGGTGAATGGGAATCCGTCTGCATCAACCGCGAGCGCAATCCGCTCGATCACATCTTCAACGTCAGAGGCGCTGTAAACGCCCCCCGAACGCACATCGATCATCCGCTCGTATTGGCTCGCGTCGATATTGCCCACAGAGCTCGACACGCCAAGATCGCCGAAACGGTACTGCTGCCCTTCAGAGATATTGAACGACACGAAAAAGCCAGCCCGGTCCCGGGCCAGTTCGGAGACCACCGAACGTACTTCAAAATCGACATAGCCGCGATCCAGATAGAACTGGCGAAGCAACTGTTGATCAAGCTGAACGCGGTCGCGATCAAATGTTCCTGAGTCGAAAAAGCCGCTGAGAAAACCCGCTTGCCCGGAGGAAATCACGCGGCGCAGGCGGCGGTCGGAAAAATGCTCATTGCCCACAAAAGAGATGCGCTGCACTTCCGTGACGCGCCCTTCGGTGATCTCGAACACCAGATCGACGCGATTTTCAGTGCGGCGGATCACAACCGGCTGCACTTCAGCAGCAAAACGGCCCGCCGCGCGATAGGCCTCCACAATGCGCAAGGCATCTGCCTCGGCAGAGGCCGCGTTATAGGCCTGACGCGGTTGCAGACGCACGACCGAAGCAAGCGCTTCATCCACCAGCTCGTCGTTTCCTTCAAAGGCGATCTGGTTGATGGTCGGGTTCTCCACGACCTTGATGGTCAACCGACCCGCTTGCGGCAGCAATTCGACGGTTTCAAACAAACCACTATCAAACAAATTCTGCAGCGCCTGGTTCAGATCAGAGGGCGAGACCCGCTGGTTTGTCGGGATACCCGCAATCACACGCACCGTGTCTGCCTCGATGCGCAGGTTTCCTGACACATCGATGCGTGAATAGCTGGTCGAAACCTGCGCATAAGCCGCGCCGCGATCAAGACTGCCGGAAAGTAATGGTGTTGCAGCAATCGCACACCCGATTGCCACTGATTTAATAAGTCGGCTCACATAGCCCGCTTTGCCCGCTGATGCCCTCATGTCTCTCCCCCGGTTCTTTGCCGGAACAACACTGTTTTCTCAGTGTTTTTCTGCCCGATTTCAAATTCTCATGATGTCGTTATACGTCGCGAACAACATCAATGCCACCAATAACACAAATCCAACGGACATTGCCAGATTTAGAACTTTGGGGTGGGGAGGGCGTCCTGCGATGGCCTCATAGGCGTAAATCACCAGATGGCCACCATCGAGGATGGGGATGGGGAAGAGGTTGAGCATGCCGATTGCAGTGGAGATCAACGCGACCAGTCCGATGAAATTCAGGAAGCCCTGACTTGCGCTTTCGCCGGAGATTTGCGCGATGCCGATGGGGCCTTGCAGATTGTCCGCGCCCAGCGTTCCGATGATGATATGCTTGAGGCCGTTGAGCGATGTAACGATCACATCACCCACCTGGACAAAGCCGCGCCACAGGGCCGTCCAAGGTGTTGGCGTGATGGTCGCAGGCTCAAAGGCAAGCGATCCGGCAACACCGATCATCACGCGTTTTTCAAAGCCGCCATCTGCGGTCGGCGTGTCGGTGATTTGCGGTGTGATCTCCAATTCGACAATCTCGCCCGCGCGCAGAACCGTGACCGGCAGAGACACGCCTTCGGAGGCCAGAACCACTTCGCGCAAGCCGTCAAAGCTCGTGAGTTTCTCACCGCCCAGCGTCAGGATCAGATCGTCTTGCTTAACGCCCGCGCGACTTGCAGGGGAAAGCGGCTGAACGCCAGAGACCAACGGCGGCAGCAGATAGGGTGAGAGAACGTCCATTCGCTCCCCATCACGCATCACCGTCAGGGTGATATCAGCGTCTGGATCAAGATCATCCATCGCGTCGTAAATCTCGGCAAAGCTGGTGACAGCGCCGCCATTGACCGCCAATATCTCATCGCCTGATCGCACCGTGTAGGGCGCTTCGACAGGGATGCGGAATTCGTCGATGGTCGGCACGTCCGTTGCCATACCGTTATAGGTGATCAGACCTGCGAAAACGACCGTGGACAGGATGAAATTCGCAACCGGTCCGGCCAGAACGGTCAAGGCCCGCCGCCAGACGGAAGCAGCCGGAAAGCTGCGCGCCTGTTCTTCGCCGCTCATGCCAGCCATGGAGCCGTCATCAAAAGAGGCTGCGTTCATATCGCCGACGAATTTGACGTAGCCGCCCAAGGGCAGCATCGCGATTTGCCAGACAGTGCCGCGTTTGTCAGTCCATTGTTTCAAGGGTTTGCCGTAGCCGACCGAGAAGACTTCCGCATCAATGCCGCACCAGCGCCCGACGATGTAATGCCCGTACTCATGCACAAAAACCACGATGCCAAGAACAACAAGAAACGGGATGACCGTCGAAAGAAAACCGCCAATAAGCGGGATCGCAGCGATGAGTTCCATGTTCTACCTTGTGTCTTATGCGTGGCTTTGTGTGTGGGAATCGGGCGGCAGGCGCTCGTATATCAGATCAGCTACTACCAATTGGAGATCAATAGGATCCTAAAGCGTATAACTGCGACGTTTGTGGCCAGTTGTCCTCGTTTATGCGCCGACAGAGGCCTTTTGACCGTCGATTTTGGCAAGAACATGGTCACGGGCGCGGGAATCGATCTCAAAAACCGGCTCCAGACCGCTTTGCGGGGTGACGGCCGCCGCGGCCTCCCCCAAATCGTCCAGCGCCCCGCGCACCAGTTGCGCCATTTGCCCAAAGGTGATGCGCCGCGCCACAAACAGATCAAGCGCAGCTTCTTTGGCGGCATTCATCACCGCTCCTGCCGCGCCGCCCATCTCCATCACATCGCCGGCGATGGACAGGGCCGGAAAGCGCTCAACATCAGGCGCCTCGAAATCGAGACTGCCAAGTGTCGTGAAATCGAGCCGGTCGACGGGGAGGTTTTGCCGCTTGGGATAGTGCAGCGCGTAGCCGATCGGCCCGCGCATATCCGGCGCGCCCATCTGCGCAATGATCGCACCATCGGCAAACTCGACCATCGAGTGAATGATCGATTGCGGGTGAACGACCACCTCGATCTGATCGGGGCGCAGACCAAAAAGGTGATGCGCCTCGACAATCTCCAGCGCCTTGTTGAACATCGAAGCGCTGTCGATGGTGATCCGCTGGCCCATCGACCAATTCGGGTGCTTGAGCGCATCCTCCAGCTTCGCCTCGGCAATACTGCCTGCACTCCATGTGCGAAACGGCCCACCGGAAGCTGTCAGCAGGATGCGCGAGACTTCTTTGGGTGCTGCATGACCGAGCGCCTGGAAAATCGCGCTATGCTCGCTGTCCACTGGCAGCAGGATTGTCCCATGCGCCGCGCACAGATCGAGCAGATAGGCCCCTGCGCAGACAATACTCTCTTTGTTGGCCAACGCCAGAATACAGCCCTGTTTGGCAAGCTCCACCGTCGGCGCCAAACCCGCCGCGCCCACAATCGAGGACATCGCCCAATCGACCGGAATTTGCGCCGCTTCCAAGAGCGCCTCCGGCCCGGAACTCACGCGCGTGTTGGTGCCCGACAAAAGCCCCGACATTTTCCGCTCAAGACGTGCATCGCCAATCACGACCCGCGCCGCCCCCAGCGCGCGCGCCTGCCGGGCCAACAGCTCCGCATTGTTGTGACCGGTGAGCACTTCGACCGCATAGTGCTCCGCACCGCCCAGTGACATCAGCAGCTCCACCGTGTTCTGACCCACAGACCCCGTGGCCCCGAAAATGGATATGCGACGCGCGCTCATAGCGGCAGGGAGGTGTAGAGCTGGGTCATATTGATCACGCCAATCGAGGACATCACCCAAAAGACAATCACCACCAGCGATAGCCCGTCAAACCGGTCGAGAAGTCCGCCGTGACCGGGAAGGATCGTCCCGCTGTCCTTGACACCGTAAAACCGCTTGGCCGCGCTTTCGAGCAGATCGCCGATCAGCGCAAAGACGGCGATCAGAATGCCCAGAAAGATGAAGCTGCCCATCTGCCCATCCAGAAGCAGGGCGAAAATGGCGGTGCATATGATCGACAAAATAACCCCGCCCACAAAGCCCGACCAGGTCTTTTTCGGCGAGATTTTTGTCCAAAGTTTCGGCCCGCCCAGCTTGCGCCCGAAGAAATAGCCGCCCGTATCCGCCGCGACGACACAGGCCACCAGCCAGACGACGGTGCCAACCCCCTCGCGCTCGCGCAGATGATAGACCGCCAGAGCGCCAAAGACGATCATCGCCATCCCGATAATCGGCCGCCAATCAAGCTTGCGATCGTTGAGCCACCAGATTGTGCCCAGCGTTGGCAGCATTGCCATCATCGCATAAAGCGGGCTGATCGCACCCAAAAGCACGGCCGCAACCGCCCCGACAATCGCCACCAGACCGCCGCTTGCGCACAGCGAGCCGTGGTGCTGGCACATGGCATTCATCTCCATCATCATGATGCAGACCAAAAGCGCCAGATAGATCGCCAGAACCCAGCTGCCAAACCACAAAGCAAAGAGCGAGACAGCCGCCAGTCCAATCGCAGCCGTGACACGGTTTTTCAGGTCATCAAATCGCGGTAGGGGTTTTGAGCCTTGCTCGCTCATCCGATTGCCGCCCCATAGCGCCGCTCGCGTTGGCCAAAACGGTCAATAATCGCGCCCAGCATATCGGGGGTGAAATCGGGCCAATACGTATCAACAAACTCATATTCCGAATAAGCCGCTTCCCACAAAAGGAAGTTCGATATCCGGCTCTCGCCCGAGGTGCGCACAACAAGGCACGGATCAGGAATGCCAGCGGTATCCATATGCGCGGCCATCACATCCTCGGTGATATCACCTGCGCTGAGCACGCCGCTTGCCACCTGCGCGGCAATGCTACGGGTGGCGCGGGTGATCTCGTCGCGCCCGCCATGATTGATCGCAATGTTGAGATTGAACTTGTGATCGCCCGATGAGCGCGCTTCGAGATCTTCCATCATTGCCATAAGGTCGCTTGGCATATCAGATCGACGCCCGATGAAGCGCAGCCGAACGTCCTCGCTCAACAGCCGCTCCGCCTCACGCGCCATGTAACTGCGGAACATGGTCATAAGACCACTGACCTCATCATCCGAACGCTTCCAGTTCTCGGTGGAGAAGGCAAACAGCGTCAGCCACTCGATGCCCAGATCAGGGCAAGCCTCAACGATTTTGCGAACCGCCTCAACGCCTTGCTTATGCCCGGCCAGACGCGGCAGACCACGCTGACGTGCCCAACGTCCGTTGCCATCCATGATGATCGCAACATGGCGGGGTCTTCGGCTCGTCTCAGCGTTTTGCAATCGGTTCAGTCCCTGGCCCGTTTCGTGATGCGTTTGTGATGCAGTTTATACCTGCATGATCTCTTCTTGTTTGGATGCAAGCGCATCGTCGATGGTCTTGATCGCCTTGTCCGTCAAATCCTGGATCTCATCGGCCCAAAGCTTCTGATCATCTTCGCCCAAGGCATCTTTGGCTTTCTTGATCTGATCCATCCCGTCTTTGCGCACGTTGCGAATAGCAATCTTGGCATTCTCCGCATATTGTCCGGCGAGTTTGGCCAATTCGCGGCGACGCTCTTCATTCAACTCAGGGATGGGCAGACGCAACACGGTGCCGTCCATGACCGGATTGATGCCTAGCCCGGAATTGCGGATCGCCTTGTCCACATCGGCGACCATGCCCTTGTCCCAGACATTGACCGTCAGCATACGCGGCTCTGGCACATTGACCGTCGCCACCTGATTGATAGGGGTCAGAGCGCCATATGCCTCCACCATCACCGGCTCCAGCATCGAGGCCGAGGCTCGTCCGGTGCGCAGGCTCAAAAATTCGTTGCGCAGCGCGGCATGCGCGCCATCCATACGTTTTTCCAGATCGGCAAGATCGAGATCAAATTCATCATCCGCCATGCTGCAACCCTTTCGCTCCGGTGTTCAGACCCGTTTTAGTGCTACACGGTTTCGCGAACAATCGTAAATTTACCTTCGCCATTGACCACGTTGTAAAGGCTGTCGTCTCCGGCAAGGTTAAACACAACAATGGGCAGCTTGTTGTCACGCGCCAAAGCGATCGCTGAAGCGTCCATCACCTTGAGGTTATCGCGCAACACGGTGTCATAGCTCACAACGTCATAGAGTTTGGCATCATCATGTTTGCGCGGGTCTTTGTCGTAGACGCCATCCACCTGCGTGCCTTTGTAGATACCCGAGCAGGACATCTCGCTCGCGCGCAACGTGGCGGCTGTGTCGGTGGTGAAATAGGGATTGCCGGTTCCGGCGGCAAAGATACAAATCCGCTTCTTCTCCAAATGGCGCACCGCGCGGCGGCGGATGTACGGCTCGCAGACCTGATCCATCGGAATGGCGGAAATAACCCGCGTGTGGATGCCCAGAGATTCGAGAGCGCCCTGCATGCCAAGCGCATTCATGACCGTCGCCAACATACCCATGTAGTCGGCAGTTGTGCGCTCCATCCCTTGAGCTGAACCTTGCAAGCCGCGGAATATGTTTCCGCCGCCAATGACGAGGCAAAGTTCGGTGCCTTGATCATGGACCCGCTTGATCTGCTTGGCGATACGCTCGACCGTTGGCGGATGAAGCCCAAAGCCCTGATCCCCCATCAGCGCCTCGCCGGAAATCTTGAGAAGTATGCGTTTTGCCGAGTGGGTTTCCTGCGATGGTGTTCCGCTCATGTGACGCTCTTTCTCATTTGGGTCCGTACTGGCGCGCAACCTGTCCGAATTCATGCATAAAAGCAATTCATATTGCGGCAAGCAGATCGAAAAACTACCGTTGGTCCGAAGGGATCGGGCATGGCTTGTTTGAATTGGATATTTTAGAGGATGCGGCGCTACGTGACACGTTATAAACACGACAGATGTGTCGGGCAGAGATGTTTTAGAACCGTAGACTGGTTGAATTCCATACCTC
Organism: uncultured Rhodobacterales bacterium; assembly: GCA_964425135.1. GTDB lineage: Bacteria > Pseudomonadota > Alphaproteobacteria > Rhodobacterales > Rhodobacteraceae > CAYLLD01. Next base: position 16,037 of record CAYRKW010000032.1, on the reverse strand, counting down.
ACCGGAAGGGTCTTTTGTTATGATTTTTAAGTAAAAAAGCAATTTTGCAACAGTTATGAAGTATCCATTTGATCTGCTTTGGAAATACTGAGTATTTTTTAAATCGCGGTTTGACATTTTGGGCGATACTTACAAGGTTCACTCTTAATTGGCGGTAATAAATCTCTCTGGCCGGATATTGATTCACTTTGGGACATTATTGGTGAACCGGACTTAGATGGGTAGTATTGCGAATGGGAACAGTGGCATCGCTTGGTGCGATGCAAGGGTTAAAATAGTGGAAAAATCTCTTCCGTGTTCGGACATACTCGAGATGGCGAATGCACCAACCGTTGCCGAAGTCTGGAGCCTGATTGCGACACACGCGCGGAACATCGGCTTTGACAACATTATCTTTGGCACCAACAGATTGCGGAAAGATGGAACCCTCGGTGATAAATCCGACACCTTCATCCTCTCGGATTTGCCAGACGCCTTTATGAAAGTCCTGTGGGAGGGTGAGCGTTACAAAACCAGTGCGCTCGTTGAATGGGCCGGAAACAACACCGGCGTTGTGTCGCTGGAGACGGGCAATCGCCTTGTGTCGGAAGGCAAACTGACCAACGCGCAAGCGGCCACGCATCAACTGTTCTTCGAACAAGGGGTGACTTCAGGGTACATCATTGGCCTGCAACTGCCCAATTCAACCGTTGCCTCGATCCTGGGGTTGCTGAATTTTGGCCAAACGCACAGTGAGGCAGCCCGGATATGGGACCGCGAGAAAGACCAGTTTCTCGCACTCGCCACGATATTCAATCTGCGCACACAAACCCTGCCGGTGCCGCTGGTCGATCGCGTGCTGACAAAACGGCAGTTGCAAGTGCTGCGCTGGATCGGCCAGGGGAAAACCATGACCGAAACCGCAACCATCCTCGGAATTGCCCCAGCGACCGTCGAGAAGCACTTGCGCCAGGCACGCGAAACCCTCGGCGTGGCCACATCCACGCAAGCTGTGCTTCATGCGCAAATCAATGGTCAGATTTTCACGGAGAGCTAGACCCCCAACCAAAAAGCGGGCGTGTTTGACGCTAAGATTATGCGTTGCAGCATGTCGATCCAATAGGACAAGCAAATGTCGCTATCGATGATTTGAGGCTCTATGTCTCAAAGTAGGGAAACCCATACTTTCCGAAGCTAGAAAATAGCCTTATCGTTTGGGGGCTCCGGTATTTTGCGGAGTGTAAAGAAGGGTGTTTAGTTAATAGTTTTCGAAATGGGTGTGTGTGTCCCTTTCGGGAAAAAACGACATGTTGGTGCGTTACCAAACCTTCTTTTTTGACCGCAACGGTGTTGTGTGCGCCGTTGCGGTTTTTCAAAAGCTTGGCAAATGGACCTGTCCAAACAGGATCAAAGCGATGGGCTCGCTTTGATCAGCCGCCGATTTTGGCAACTTCCGCCGCAAAATCTTCCTCGACCTTCTCAATGCCTTCACCAACTTCCAGGCGGGCAAAACCGGTCACATCAACCCCTGCATCCTTGGCCGCTTGTGCCACAGTGATATCCGGGTTCATAACGAATTTCTGGTTCAGAAGCGTAACTTCCTCGTAGAATTTCTTCATGCGGCCCTTGATCATGTTTTCGATGATGTTGTCGGGCTTGCCGCTTTCACGCGCCTGCTCGGTCAGAACCTGCTTTTCACGCTCGACAACCGACGGATCGAGATCCTCTTCGGACATGGAGGCCGGGTTGGTCGCCGCGATATGCATGGCGATCTGTTTGCCGATGCCGTTATCCGCACCGCTCAGACCAACGAGCACGCCGATCTTGCCCAGACCGTCTGCTGCCGCGTTGTGGACATATGCTGCAACTGCCGCGCCTTCGACCTTGGCCATACGACGCACGGCCATGTTCTCGCCGATGGTCGCGATCTTGTCTGTCACAACTTCTGACACGGGCTTACCGCCAACATCAGCGCCTTGCAGCGCATCAACATCAGCCACACCAACAGCCGCCGCAGTCACACCGCGCACCATGTCCTGAAAGTCAGCGTTCTTGGCGACGAAATCCGTCTCGGAGTTCACCTCAACCGCAACACCTGTGCCGCCCTCGACATGCACGCCCACAAGCCCCTCAGCGGCTGTGCGGCCCGATTTCTTGGCCGCTTTGGCCAGACCTTTGGTGCGCAGCCAGTCAACCGCCGCTTCCATGTCGCCGCCGGTTTCGGTCAGCGCTTTTTTCGCGTCCATCATTCCTGCGCCGGTAGAATCGCGCAGCTCTTTCACCAATGCAGCCGTGATAGCCATGATGTGTCTCCAAATTTCTGAATGAGTGTCAGCCGGAGCAAATGGGATGCTCCGGCGTCTGTTTCAAGAGTGCGCCGCGTTACGCGTACACGTCTTCTTTGCTGAAGTGCTTGCACAAAAGATAGTAGACCGACCCGCGCATCGCTTCTGGGTTGGAGGCATCATATTTGCCCATCACACCCGCGATCGCTTCGTCAAGCGCCGGTCCATCTTCCAGACCCAGTTTCTTGATCAGGTAGTTGGACTTCACGGTCGCAATCTCGCTCTCGTCAGCAGCGGTCACTTTCGATGCATCTTCGTTGAAGGCTGACGGTCCAAGACCTTTGACAACCTTGGTCAACAAATCCATGTCGGCATCTTCGCCGTGAACGGACTTAATATCAGCCGCAAGTGTCGCCACCAACTGCTCGGTCTTTGTGCCGCCTTTCGCAGCTTCGGCAGGGGCCGCGTCCGCTTTCGGAGCGTCTTCCTTAGGCGCCTCGGCCTTTGGAGCCTCGGCTTTAGGCGCTGGAGCAGGCGCTTCTGCCGCAGCAGGTGCCTCAGCAACAACCTCTTCCACAGGTGCCTCATCCATTGCACCAACATCTACGCCCTGCGCTCCGAGTTGCGCGGCCATCCCGTCAAGAGCAGCGCGGGCGATCAGGTCGCAGTAGAGCGAGATCGCGCGGCTTGCGTCATCATTGCCCGGGATCGGGAAATCAACACCATCAGGGGAGGAGTTGGTATCGAGAACGCCAATCACCGGAATGCCCAGCTTGTTGGCTTCTTTAACCGCGAGATCTTCTTTGTTGGTGTCGATCACAAACAACAGGTCAGGCGTGCCACCCATCTCGCGAATACCACCCAGCGAGGCTTGCAGTTTGGCCTGCTCACGCTCCATGCCCAAACGCTCTTTCTTGGTCAGACCCTCAGCGCCCGTATCCAGCTTCTCGTCCAGCGCTTTGAGGCGGGAGATCGACGCAGACACTGTTTTCCAGTTGGTCAACGTGCCGCCCAGCCAGCGGTGGTTCATGTAGAATTGCGCCGACCGCTCAGCCGCTTCGGCAACAGCCTTGGCTGCCTGACGTTTGGTGCCTACGAAAAGAATGCGGCCACCCTTGGCCGCAACTTCGCGCGTGACATTGAGCGCCGCGTCCAGGAGCGGAACTGTTTGCGTCAGGTCCATGATGTGAATGCCGTTGCGCTGGCCGTAGATGAACGGTTCCATACGCGGGTTCCAGCGATGTTTTTGGTGACCAAAGTGAACGCCAGCTTCGAGGAGCTGACGCATAGAGAACTCGGGAAGAGCCATGCGGTATTTTCCTTTTCCGGTTTCAACCTCGATGCGGCCCATGCAAGGGCGACTGCCCAACCGGCGGACTGCATGAGGATGTCTCCCCCAAACGGCCCAAGCCACATCTGTGATTTTCGTGGGGCGCGTTTAGGTGATTCACCGGGCTGTGGCAAGGGGTAAGATGAGGCAGGGTGTGTTGCTGCCGAAGCTC
>CAYRKW010000032.1:0-12171 GCA_964425135.1 uncultured Rhodobacterales bacterium | reverse complement strand
CAGCACCTGACCCCCGGATAGGGGTGAAGCCCGCCTTCTAAGTGCAGAGGCCTGTCGTGAATTGCGAGCAATTCACTGTCGGCTTAACAGGTCAGGGGCTGTCAGGCGGTGCCGGACGGTGCGGGTTGAGTGGGAGTGGCTATATCTTAAACGATAGATACGTCGCGGCTCGATTTTGGGTTTGACACTGCGCTTACGAAACGAACACTTCGGCCCGAACTTCTTAACAAATCCCTAACCTGTGAGCACTCCGACTGCGCATGGATTGTGCATAGGTTGTGCATGGCTTGTGCATCGACTTTTTCGCAGGGTTTTCCTTCGGTCTCGTAATCGCTAAAGAGCGCGGGACCGGAGCAGATTCCTCAGTAGCGAGCATAGCCCATGGCGATGGAAAAGAACTTTGATGCGCAGACCGCAGAAGCGGCAATACTGGGCAAATGGCTTGAAACCAAAGCCTTTTCCGCAGGTGCCAATGCCAAGTCGGGGGCCGAGACATTCTCGGTTATGATCCCGCCGCCCAACGTGACCGGCGCGCTTCATGTGGGTCATGCGTTCAACAACACGCTGCAAGACATCCTCACCCGCTGGCACCGCATGCGCGGCTTCGACACCCTCTGGCAACCCGGCACCGACCACGCCGGAATTGCCACACAGCTCGTTGTCGAGAAGCAGCTTGCGGCGGCGGGAAATGAAGGCCGCCGTGAATTGGGGCGGGAGAAATTTGTTGAGAAAATCTGGCAGTGGCGCGAGACCTCTGGTGGGCAAATTATCAATCAACTCAAGCGCTTGGGCTGCTCGTGCGACTGGGATCGCGAAGCGTTCACGATGGACACGACCTTCCATGACGCGGTTCTGAAGGTCTTTGTCGATCTCTACGAGCAGGGACTGATTTACCGCGGAAAGCGGCTGGTCAACTGGGACCCGCATTTCGAAACCGCCATTTCCGATCTGGAAGTGGAGAACGTCGAAAAGCCCGGTCATATGTGGCATTTCAAGTACCCTTTGGCGGGCGGCGCGACTTATGAGTATTTAGAGAAAGATGAAGACGGGACGGTGACCTTTCGCGAGACCCGAGACTATATCTCAATCGCGACCACACGGCCTGAGACCATGCTGGGCGATGGCGCGGTCGCGGTGCATCCTGATGACGAACGCTATGCGCCGATTGTCGGCAAGCTGTGCGAAATTCCGGTCGGCCCCAAAGAGCACCGCCGCCTGATCCCGATCATCACTGACGAATACCCCGACCCCGATTTCGGCTCCGGCGCCGTCAAAATCACCGGCGCCCACGATTTCAACGACTATGCCGTCGCCAAGCGCAGCAACATCCCGATGTACCGTTTGATGGATAGCAAAGGCGCGATGCGGGACGGTGGCGCGCCCTATGCGGAGGCGGCAGGCGAGGCGCAGGCCATTAGCGAGGGGGCGGATTTTACGGAAAGCTCTGTCGATGCGCTCAACCTTGTGCCGGATGAATTGCGCGGGCTGGATCGGTTCGAGGCGCGCGAGAAGGTTGTAGGGCAGATCACGGACGAAGGTCTGGCGGTGATGCAGGAGGTCACGCGCAAGGACGAGGATGGTGAAGAGATCACCGAGACCGTCCCTTACGTCGAGAACAAGCCGATCATGCAGCCCTTCGGTGACCGCTCCAAAGTCGTGATCGAGCCGATGCTGACCGATCAATGGTTCGTGGATACCAGCGAAATGGCCGAACGCGCGCTCGCCAGCGTCGCCGAAGGACGTACGAAAATCCTGCCGGACCGGGATCGCAAGGTGTATGATCACTGGTTGAAGAATATCGAACCGTGGTGCATCTCCCGCCAGCTTTGGTGGGGGCATCAGGTGCCGGTTTGGTATGATGAAGACGGCAAGGAATATTGCGCCGCAAGCGAAGCGGAGGCGTTCGAGAAAGCCGGTGGCAAAGCGCTTACCCGCGACCCCGACGTCCTCGACACATGGTTCTCATCGGGCCTCTGGCCCATCGGCACGCTGGGTTGGCCAAACGATACGCCGGAGTTGGAAAAATACTTCCCCACTTCCGTCCTCGTCACCGGCTTTGACATTCTCTTCTTCTGGGTCGCGCGGATGATGATGATGCAGTTGCAGGTGGTGGATAAAGAGCCGTTCCACACTGTCTACCTGCATGCGCTGGTGCGTGATGAGAAGGGCATCAAGATGTCCAAGACGCTGGGCAATGTGCTCGACCCGCTTGATCTTATCGACGAGTTCGGGGCGGACGCACTGCGCTTTACCATGACCTCCATGGCGGCGCTGGGCGGGACGCTCAAACTCAGCCGCGAGCGGATCAAAGGCAACCGGAATTTCGGTACGAAGCTGTGGAACGCGGCGCGGTTTGCGGAAATGAACGACTGCTATTCCGAGCAGACAGACGGTATCCCAACCGCTACCGCGACAGTCAACAAATGGATCATCGGCGAGACGGGCCGACTGCGGGAGGCCGTGGACAAAGCGCTGACTGAATATCGCTTCAACGAGGCCGCGCTCGCGCTCTACGCGCATACGTGGGGCGTTTTGTGCGACTGGTATGTGGAGTTTTCCAAGCCGCTCTTCCAGTCCGATGACGCCGCGATTGTTGCGGAGACTCGGGCCTGCATGGCTTGGGCGATTGACCAGTGCCTGCTGATGCTGCACCCGATCATGCCTTATGTTACAGAACAGCTTTGGGGCGATCTGGCGGAGCGGCAGAAAATGCTCGTCCATGGTGACTGGCCGACCTATGACGCGGCGATTGCCGATGCGGATGCGGATGCGGAAATGGCTTGGGTTGTTGGGTTGATTGAGCAAATCCGCTCCGTGCGCTCGGAAATGAACGTCAATGCGGGTGCGAAACTGCCGCTTGTGCAACTGCAACTCGATGGCACCGGCAAAGAGCGGCTGGAGCGGAACAAAGCGCTTATCGAACGGCTTGCACGTGTGTCAGAGTTTGACAGCGCAACGGATGCGCCGGATGGTTCGGTGACACTGCCGGTTCCAGGCGGTGCGTTCTGTCTTCCGCTCGCTGATGTCATTGATGTTTCGGCAGAAAAAGCGCGTCTGGAGAAAGCTGCGCAAAAGCTGGCCAAGGAGATCGGCGGGCTTAACGGCAAGCTAAATAACGAGAAGTTTCTCGCAAAAGCACCTCAGGATGTTGTGTCAGATCAACGCGACCGGCTTGCAGCAGCGCAGGAGGAAGCAGCAAAGATTGATGCAGCGCTTGCACGCGTTGCTCAGATGGGCTGAGTTGCGTTAACGAACATTAACGCTGTCCCAATTGGGGCAGCGTGCTTCAACACTTTCGTCACATTCACCGGAATACTCACGAAGTATTAACAGGCGCAATTGCGTCTGTGTGATCGCAAGTGAAAGGACCCAAAAATGTCATTGATTGGCAATCTGCTCGGTGTTTCATCCGCGCCTCAGGGCGGTGGATCGACCGACAACTCGACCGAAACCGAAGAAACCAGTAACGAAACCAAAACCAATCCATCCGAGGCAAGCGGCGAGGGCGATCAGACTTCTGACACCAAACCCTCCGGGCAGACCGAAACCGCAACAGCGGTTCAGCCGACACCGGTGACGTCCTCTGCCATCAAGGTGGACAGCATTTCGGACAGCAAACCTGATGAGGGGTTCTCCTATCCCATCACCGGACCTGATGATTTTGCACAGGCTCTTGCAGAGCAATCGCGGGCTGAGTTTAACGACTCGCGTCTTGTGGAATCGGTGAAATCGGTTGCCGATGAGTATGCGAGCTATGGCACACAAGATGAGTTGCCGGATGCTGACGATGCCTCGCCTGTGTCCCCTCCAAGCGGCGATGATCCTACCCTGAACGCTGAGCAGGGCGCTGCTGTTTAACGGCTTTTTCGGCTTGTGATCGGGATGCGCTGATGTGATCTTCGGCCCTGCTGCGGCAGTTGGTGTGGAGAGGTTACGAATGGCGCATCCCAAGCTCACGGATCTGGTGGAAACTCTGCCCTCGCAAGTGCCGTTCGTCGGTCCTGAAACGCAGGAACGCGCGCGCGGTGCGCCCTTCCTGACGCGGCTTGGCGCCAATGAAAGCGTGTTCGGCCCGTCTCCCAAGGCAATCGCTGCGATGAGCAAGGCGTCGGCAGAAGCGTGGATGTACCCTGATCCTGAGAACCATGAACTGAAACATGCGCTCGCGGCCCATCATGGGGTTGCGCCAGAGAATATCATGGTCGGCGAAGGGATCGACGGGCTCCTTGGCTATGTGTGCCGGATGTTTGTAGCGCCCGGTGTGAAGGTGATCACATCCGATGGTGCCTATCCGACCTTCAATTTCCACGTCAGCGGGTATGGCGGCGATCTGGTCAAGGTGCCTTATGTGGATGACTGCGAGTCGCCTAAGGCGCTGCTGGGCGCGGCGGATGGGGCGCGGCTGATCTATCTCTCCAATCCAGACAACCCGATGGGCAGCGCGCATTCCAACGCGGTCGTGTTGTCGATGATCGATGCGCTGCCCGATGACGCTTTGCTGATCCTCGATGAAGCCTACGCCGAGTTCATGGATATACCGCCCTATCCGATGACGGACATCAGGCCGAATGTTCTGCGGATGCGGACGTTTTCCAAAGCCTACGGCATGGCTGGGGCGCGGGTTGGCTATGCGGTGGGCGATGCCGATCTGATCACCGCTTTTCACAAAATCCGCAACCACTTTGGCATGAGCCGCGTATCTGTTGCCGGTGCCATCGCAGCGTTGGAAGATCAAGCGTATTTGGACGACGTGCTGCGCTGGACACGCGATGCGAAAGCGCGGATCGCCAAAATCGCGCGGGACAACGGGCTTACGCCGCTGGCGTCGGCAACAAATTTTGTGACGATTGATTGCGGGCGTGACGGCGCTTATGCGCAGGCCGTGCTCGCAGCGCTGGTCGCGCGCGGCGTCTTTGTGCGCATGCCGTTTGTCGCGCCGCAGAACCGTTGCATTCGTATCTCAGCGGGCAAGCCTGAGGATCTTGATATTCTGGCGGAGATCTTGCCTTTGGCGCTCGAGGATATGGGGTAGGGGGGATCGCGCCTGTTCAACATATTGCGTCAATCGCAGCGATGTAAAGACAATCAGAGTGGTATGAGCTGGGGGCGATTATCTAATTCGCAAGACACCTTTGCGCAGTGGGGTGATAATGCTCTTTCAAAGTAGAGCCCATTAGCGTTGACTTAAGCGATCATTTTCCACGCGCACTTGTCCGGCACCGCCGGACAGCCGCAGACCCTCCCCCCGGGAGGCATTCGCCCCCACCCAGGGTTGCGGGCTGTCCTTTGTTCAAGCAACCTAGCCTTTACAACTTACACACCCGCAGGCATTTTCTCCCTAATATACGCATCCAGCCTCGCCACCTGATCCGCCTCAAGGCGCAGGCCGAGTTTGCTGCGGCGCCAGATCAGGTCTTCTGCCGTTCGCACCCACTCCTTCGCGATCAGCCAATTGACCTCCGCACCCGTGAGCGTCGCGCCGAAGTCTTCGCCCAGATCCGATAGCGCCTTGGCGTCGCCGAGAATATCCGCGCTCTCATTGCCGTAGTGCCGCACCAGTCGGCGCGCCCAAGCCGGGGTCAGGAAGGGATAGCGATCCTGCAACGAGGCTTGCAAATCCATCACGCCATCAACCGGAAAATCTCCCCCGGGCAAGGCCACGCGCGCGGTCCAGTCGCCATGTGTGTTTCCAAAAACCGGCGCGATCTTCGCCATCGCCGCTTCGGCGAGTTTGCGATAGGTCGTGATCTTGCCGCCAAAGACATTCAACAAGGGCGCGCCGCCCGTCTCATCCATCGACAGCACATATTCTCGCGTCGCCGCCGTCGCCGATTTTGCACCATCGTCATAGAGTGGGCGCACACCCGAATAAGTCCAGACAATGTCCTGAGGCGCAATCGCCTGTTTGAAGTATTCCGAGGCAAAGGCCCGCAGATAATCGGCCTCTTCCGGTGTACAGGTCGGGGCGTTATCGGCAGCGTCATGTTCGGCATCTGTAGTGCCGATGAGGGTGAAATCCTCCTCATAAGGAATAGCAAAAATGATCCGCCCGTCTTCGCCTTGGAAGAAGTAGCATTTGTCATGATCGTAAAGCTTGCGCGTCACGATATGACTGCCGCGCACCAGCCGCACGCCTTCGGCAGAATTGATGCGCAGGGTGTTCTTGATAATATCCTCCACCCAAGGACCGCCCGCATTCACCAGCATCTTTGCCGTGATTGTCCGCGACGTGCCCTCCTGCTCAATCGTGACCTTCCAATGATCGCCCACACGCTCGGCAGAAGTGACTTTGGTGCGCGTCATTATCGTTGCACCGCGTGCTTGCGCGTCGCGGGCATTGAGCACCACAAGCCGCGCGTCCTGCACCCAGCAATCCGAATACTCATAGGCTTTCTCGAATTTATCGACGATCGGCGCGCCTTCCGGCCCCTTGCGCAGATCAATCGTCGCGGTCGCAGGCAGTATTTTGCGCCCGCCCAAATGATCATAGAGAAACAGTCCCAAACGGATCAGCCAGGCCGGGCGACGGCCCTTCATCCATGGCATGACCGTGGAAAGCAGCCTAGACGTTGGCGTCGTGCTCTCGAACCGTGCATCCTTGTGATAGGGCAACACGAAGCGCATGGGCCAGCTGATATGGGGCATGGCAACCAGAAGGTTCTCCCGTTCGATCAGGGCCTCGCGTACCAGACGAATTTCGAAATACTCAAGATAGCGCAGACCACCGTGAAAGAGCTTGGTCGACGCCGAAGAGGTCGCGGACGCCAGATCATTCATCTCCGCAAGCGCGACCGTGAGCCCGCGCCCCGCCGCATCGCGGGCAATCCCGCAGCCGTTTATGCCGCCGCCAATGACAAACAGATCATAGGTTTCATTTTGCTCAGTCATCGGAAATCACCAGTTTGGTTTGCGCCGCGCTTGCGAGCCGCTCGAAGGCGGGCGGAGGGGGGCTGTTGGTTACGAATATGTCAATCGCGTCGATATCGCAGATGCGCACGGGTGCGCTGTGGGCGAATTTACTGGTATCGGCGGCGAGGATTTTTGTTCTGGCGTTGCGCAGAATGGCGCGGGCGACGGAAACTTCACGGGCGTCAAAATCGAGAACTGCCCCGTCTTCATCCAAAGCCGATGCACCGATGATCGCGTAGTCGGCTTTGTAGCGCCCGATGAACTCCACCGCGTCTTCTCCGACAATCGCGCCATCAGACGGGCGCACGATCCCGCCCGCCAGCAGTAACTCTTTGGCCTTTGAGCCGATAAAAGTGTTGATCACGTTGATGTTGTTGGAGACCACGACCAGCCCAGCGTGACCCGTCAATGCGCTCGCGATGGTTTCGGTTGTGGTTCCAATGTTGAGCATGATCGAACAATGCTCCGGGATAAGCGCCGCCACGGATCTGGCGATTGCCTGTTTGGCATCCCGCTGTGTGGCGCGACGATCCTGATAGCTATTGTTAGCGACCGACATCAGCGCCTTGGCCCCGCCATGCGTGCGCGCGGCCAGACCGTAGTCGCACAGCTCGCCAAGGTCTCTGCGAATGGTCTGGGTTGTGACCTGAAAACGGGTTGCCAAAGGCTCCACCTTCACCGCGCCTTTGGCTCGGATTTCAGACATTATCTCGTTTTGGCGCGGGCTAAGATCCATGATCCCGGGGGACTCACATTGGTAACATGCGCAGGGGATAGTCGAATAATGTTCGGATCGCTATCGAAAAATTTTCAAATGAACATAAATCGCGCTCAAGTCCCACAAAACGTCTGATACGGTCCAAAATCTTCAGGGGCAGGCTCGGCATAGCGCTCCAGCCCATCGCGCGACGTGAATGGATCGCTTAAAACCGAGATGAGTTTTTCTGTCAGCGCGATATCGCCCGCGTGGGCCGCCGAAAGCGCCTCTTCGACAAGATGATTGCGCGGGATGTAGATCGGGTTCGCCCGTTGCATCACATCGCGTGCGGACGTTGTGTCTGACCCGATGCGTACAGTCCATTTATCAAACCATTCGGACATGGCCGGATCGGATGTGAACACTCGTGGCATGGTTTGACCGTCGCTCAAATGCGCGGTCAGCGCGCGGAATACGGTCGTGAAATCGACTTGATGTGTGCCAAGCCGCTCGAACAACGTATTCACCAGATCGAGATCGCCCTCATCCGTATCGGCGATCCCCAGCTTGGCGCGCATGCCATCCAGCCAATGGTCGGTGTAGGTTTGCGGAAACCCGTTGATAATTTCGCTCGCCTTTTCGACCGACGTATCACCATCCGCATCAATCAGCGGCAGCAGCGTTTCAGCAAATCGCGCAAGGTTCCATTGGGCGATGTTCGGTTGGTTCGCATAGGCATAGCGTCCGTGATGATCGATAGAACTGAACACGGTTGCCGGGTTGTAGCCGTCCATGAAGGCGCAAGGGCCGTAGTCGATGGTCTCGCCGGAAATCGCCATATTGTCAGTGTTCATGACGCCGTGAATGAAGCCTACGTTCATCCATTTTGCGATCAGCGCTGCCTGTTTGTCGGCGACGGCGCGCAGGAAATTCAGGTAGATATCCTCGCCCTGTGTCAGTTCGCGATAGTGGCGCGCGATGGCATAATCGGCGAGTTGTTTGACCATGTCGCGCTGATCCTGGGCGGCGAAGAACTGGAAGGTGCCGACGCGGATATGGCTTGAGGCAACGCGGGTGAGAATTGCGCCGGGTAGCCGTGTCTCGCGCGTGACATCCTCACCGGTCGTGACCGCCGCAAGCGCGCGTGTGGTCGGGATGCCAAGCGCATGCATCGCCTCGCCCATGATATACTCGCGCAGAACCGGACCCAAAGCGGCCTTGCCATCGCCGCCGCGCGAAAATGGCGTGCGCCCGGAGCCTTTAAGCTGGATATCAAACCGCGCGCCGTCGCGGTCGGTGATTTCACCCAGCAGGATCGCGCGCCCATCGCCAAGTTGCGGCGAAAACCCTCCAAACTGATGACCTGCATAGGCCTGTGCCAGTGGCGTTGCGCCACGGGGCGGCGTATTGCCGGAAAACGCTGCAAGCCCATCGGGGCCGCGCAGCTTTTCCACATCCAGACCCAAGGCTTCGGCAAGTGGCCTATTGAGAAGTACGAGTTTCGGGTCAGGCACCTGATCGGGGCGCATGGGCGCATAAAACCCATCCAAATCGCGCGCATAGCTATTGTCGAACTGGAAACCCAAGGTCATGGTTATGTACCGGAATGAAAAACGTCCTTTTGGCAAGGTAGGTGCACGGTGACGGATAATCCAGAGATGTTTGCAGACTTTGAGCGCTTCGTGATGGATGGTGCAGGCGCGAAGATCAATGGGGTGATCGGTGGCTCGGGTCCGCCTGTTCTGCTGCTACACGGGTATCCGCAAACCCATCTGATCTGGCGCCACGTTGCCGCGGCGTTGGCGCAATCCCATACGGTCGTTGCGACCGATTTGCGAGGGTATGGCGACAGCGAAAAACCGGCCTCTGATGCGCGCCATGAAACCTATTCCAAACGCGCCATGGCAGCCGATCAGGTGGCGGTTATGGCAGCGCTGGGCTTCGCGCATTTTGCGGTTGTTGGACATGATCGCGGCGGGCGCGTTGCGCACCGACTGGCGCGGGATCATCGCGATGCGGTGGAAAAAGTGGCGGTGCTCGATATCGCCCCGACCGCGCAGATGTATGGTCAAACGGATATGGCGTTCGCGACGGGGTATTATCACTGGTTTTTCCTGATCCAGCCCAGCCCGCTTCCCGAAACGCTGCTCGCCGCCGAAACAGAGTTTTATCTGCGCCGCAAAATGATGTCCTGGGGCAGAACCCACGGCGCAATCTCGGAAGAGGCGTTTGCAGAATATCTGCGGTGCTTTGAGACCGAAAACTGCATTCACGCGACTTGTGAGGATTATCGGGCATCGGCGACGATTGATCTGGAGCATGATGCGCAGGAGACAGAAAAGCTCGATTGCCCGCTGCTTGCGCTTTGGGGCGAAGAGGGGTTTGTCGCGCGGACCTATGATGTGCTGAGCGAGTGGCGACAGGTGGCCAATGACGTACGCGGTCATGCGGTGCGCGGTGGGCATTATGTACCCGAAGAAGCGCCCGAGCAGACGATTAAAGCGTTGAGGGACTTTTTATAGGATATGCGGCTCGGACCGCACCGCGCAGGCGTCGCGGTCACATAGCCGGCAACTTGTTCCGACGTGCAGAGTGGATTGGTTGGGCGCAAGCTTTACCATCCCGAACCGATGTGCATGGCTGAGCGGGGTGACCAGCATGGCCGAGCCGAAACTGGCTTGCGCGCCAAACGACAATTCACTGAGCGGAAGGGCGATGGCGCGAGCCAGAAACTCGCGCCCGTCCGGTAAGGCTATTGTTTCTTCAAGCGGTGTACCGGGGGAGGAAAGCGCCAAGAAGACGGGCCAGAGCGCGCAGATCGATGAAAAGCGCGGCAGTGAAAATTCGCGCAAGGGTCGTCGGAACACCGGTTGTCCGGCGGCGTTGACGATGACGAGCCCAAAGCTGGGCGCATCAATGTTGTTACGCTCAAGGGTCGAGAGGCGGCGGAACACGGTATGCAAATCTGTGTTGAATGTTTCGGCCAGAACATGCGGCGCATATCCACACGTCTTGGCCGCCGCAGCAAAGGCATCAAGCGGCAACGTGCGCGCATCGGCCGCATATTGCGCCAGCCAGGCGCGCGCACGCGTCTTCGCCTCCGCGCTGTCGAGCGTCTGACCGCGCTCGATGATCTGCTCGATGGCGCGCACTTCATCCGGGACCGCGTCAAGTATATCGAACGCATAGCCGTTCCTCTCCAGAAACTGCTCAAACGCCTCATGCGGGCTGGAGGCGCTGGCAGGGTGCTCGTTCGCGCTGTCAAAATGGTCTACAAGCTTCGAAACCGCATCAGACAAACGCACGGCCTCACTGTGGATGTTGGATTGGAATGCCGTGGATTGGGACGGTTCAATATCGTCCTCGGACGTCAGGATTGAGGACGCAGAACGGATGGCGGTGATCGTCGTCAACATCTCATGTAGGGATGACTGAAGCTTGGGGTCGAAATTGTAGCGGTCATTCATCGCGTTGATCGTGGCGGATGCGTCCCGCAATTCGCGCGATTGTGCCGCCAGAATACGCGCCCATCCGGGGAAGCGGGCGAATAGCTCATGCACCCGGTCTGTTTCAGGGCCATGCGCGGCATATTCAGAAGCAGAGGCAACAAGATCTTCAACGACCGAGCCATCTGCCCCGTCGCGCAGGTTGCTGACGCTGGTGTTGAGCGCTTGTGCCAGGGATGCAAGCACGCGCCCTGCAACAGGTCTGCGGTTGTGTTCGATCAGGTTGAGATATGAGGCCGAAATTTCTGCCTTTTTGGCCAATGCACCCTGTTTCATGCCGCGTTTGCGGCGCAACTGGCGGATGCGGGTTCCTGAAAGCGAGCTGGCCAATCCGCAAAATTCCCTTTGAAACGCGCATGATTTCGCGCTGCAATGTAAAAAAATTTACAATATTGCGACGCAGCAATTGCCCTAATTTACAAAAAAGCCAAGCGATTGCAACAATATATTGGATATTTGACATCCGAGCGCTACGAATGAAGGACTTATAAGTGCGTTTCGCGCCCGAACGGGTGATGCACGCAATCCAATTGGGAGGAAGTCCATGACTAAATCGAACTTCACGCGCCGTGGTGTGCTGAAGACGTCAGCTCTCGCCGGTGCCGGTGTTGCAGCTCCGACAATTTTCACGAGCCAAGCCGCTGCGGCCTATGTGAACGAGCCAACAGGTGGTTCGGTTACACTCGGCTTCAACGTACCTCAAACAGGCCCTTACGCTGATGAGGGTGCAGATGAGCTGCGCGCGTATGAGCTGGCTGTTGAGCATCTCAACGGCGAAGGCGATGGCGGTATGATGAACACATTCACCGCCAAGGGCAGCAACAACATGCTCAAAGGCAACGGTATCCTCGGCAAGAAAGTCGAGTATGTCACTGGTGATACGCAAACCAAACCGGACGCGGCACGTGCATCGGCAAAGTCGATGATCGAAAAAGACGGCGCGATCATGATCACCGGCGGCTCAAGCTCGGGTGTTGCGGTTGCTGTTCAGTCGCTCTGCCAAGAAGCTGGTATCATCTTCATGGCGGGTCTGACCCACTCCAACGACACAACCGGTAA
>CAYRKW010000031.1:0-37781 GCA_964425135.1 uncultured Rhodobacterales bacterium | reverse complement strand
GAGTATTTTGAAAATGCGAATGGCGTCAGAAGAATTCGGCGCTTCCTTGTGCGAGCAGTTCCTGGGCTGCGTCGATGCCCATGGCTTGTGCATCCGACGCGTCCGCCTGGCGGTGCGCGCGCAGGGTTTGTGAGCCGTCCGGGCGCAACACTTCGCCGTTGAAGTGAAGCTGGCCGTCGACAAGCTCAGCAAGCCCGGCAATCGGCGTGCGGCAGGAGCCATCGAGGGCCCGCAGAAAGGCGCGCTCTGCTGTGATCCGCTTCGCGCTGGGTTCATCGTGGATCGGCGCAAGAAAACGCGCAAGGTCTTCATCCTCGCGCTGCTCAATCCCCACCGCGCCTTGAGCAATTGCAGGCAAGAGCGTGGTGGTCGGCACGTCAAAGCCTATTTCTGGCTGCTCGAGCCGTTTTAGGCCTGCCCGCGCCAGAAGGGTCGCCAGCGCAATCCCGTCTTCCAGCTTTTGCATGCGGGTTTGCACATTGCCGCGAAAATCGACCATTTTCAGGTCGGGTCGTATCGCCAGCAATTGCGCACGGCGCCGCAGCGATGAAGTGCCGAACACCGCCCCGTGGGGCAGCGTATCGATACTGTCGAAATGGCGCGAGACCAGCACATCGCGGACATCTTCGCGCGGCAGGACAGCGCTGATCACATGCCCATCCTGAAGGCGCGTTGGCACGTCCTTCATCGAATGCACCGCAATGTCGATCGCATCATCACGCAGCGCGACTTCCAGCTCTTTGGTGAACAGGCCCTTGCCGCCGATTTCTGAAAGTGGGCGGTCCTGTACAGTATCGCCGGTGGTCTTGAGCGGCGTAATTGCAAAGGCCGCCTCGCTCAGACCATGCGTGGCCATCAGCGCATCGCGCACCATGTAAGCCTGCGCCAGCGCCAGTGGAGAGCCGCGTGTGCCGATGCGCAGCGGTGTGTCGGGGCTGGGCGCGTTCACGGCCATGTCGCCACCGGTGGCAGAGACATCAGCACAGCTTCGGGATTGTGGCCGGTTTGCAGGCCAAACTTGGTGCCGCGATCCCAAACCAGATTGAACTCAGCATAGCGACCGCGTTTGACAAGTTGCCAGTCACGATCTTCTTGCGTCCACGGCTCATCCATATGCTTTTCGACAAGCGGCACATAGGCCTCCAGAAAGGCGCGCCCGACATCCTGGGTGAAGGCAAAATCCGCCTTCCAGTCGCCCGTGTTCAGATCGTCATAGAAGATACCGCCCACACCGCGCGGCTCATCGCGATGGCGGATCATGAAGTAATCATCCGCCCATTCCTTGAACTTCGGATAATACGCCGCATCATGCCGATCGCAGGTTTGGCGCAAAGTGTCGTGGAAAAACGCCGTGTCCTGCGCGACCTCTACCATCGGGTTGAGATCGGTGCCGCCGCCGAACCACCACGCTTGCGGCGTCCAGAACATACGGGTGTTCATATGCACCGCCGGCACTTTCGGGGAGGCCATATGCGCCACCAGTGAGATGCCCGACGCCCAAAAGCGCGGGTCGTTTTCCAGCCCCTCGATCCGGTCGCGCATGGAGCGTTGTGCCGCCTCGCCCAAGGTGCCGAAGACCTGCGAGATATTGACCCCGACTTTCTCGAACACCTTGCCCTTCATCACCGACATCTCGCCGCCACCGCCGCCATCGCGCGTCGTCACCCGCCGCTCAAAGGTCGCAGGCACTTGCGCGCCGCCCATCGCTTCGAGCCGCTCGAACGCAGCGCAAATCTGGTTCCGAAGATCGGTAAACCAGCCTGCCGCCGCTGTTTTTTCTTCATTCATGGACATGGAAATTTATGTGATCGCTTTCGCCCCAAATTCTGCGCTGAGCATAGCGCGTGCGTTGGGTGGGGCAAGTCCATAAAAAAGCCCGGCACGCCTGAACGTACCGGGCCGCTTATAACATCTGCGCGCGCGTTACTCGGCAGCAACGCTTTTGAGATAGGCAAGCACATCCTCGCCGCCTTTCTTGAGCTTAAGCGTCATTTTCGACTTGGCGCTGCTGTCATCAAGATAATCTTTCAGGAAGGCACCGGGGTCTTGTACGTATACAAGAAAAGTCTCGTCGTCCCAGATAAGTCCCGCTTCACCGGCAGCCACCAGGCTTTTGCCATAACGCGAGAAATCTTCCTGCGTGCCCGCAGTGCGCCCAATCACACCGTAGAGATTGGGTCCGGTTTTGCCGCCCTTCACGATCACATCATCGCCATTTGCAATCATGTGACAGGATTTGCATTTCTTGAACCCCTTCTCACCCGCTTCGGCGTCCCCCATAGCAGAGGCATGTGTTGAAACCGACAGGGCCAGAATGGCGGCTAGGCTCATGATCTTCATATTCGTCTTCTCCTGGAGGGCAGTGAACAGCGATGGGGTAAGGGCGTGGACGCGATCAGGCCACGGCACGCGACAAGGCACATTGCGACCACAGATCAGAAAGCGCGCGCACCAGATGGTCGATATCCGCATCCGAATGCAGCGGACCAGGCGTGAAGCGCAAGCGCTCGGTGCCTTTGGGGACCGTGGGATAGTTAATCGGCTGCACATAGACGCCATAGTCATCCATCAGAATATCCGCGATCTGACGGCATTTCACCGGATCCTTGATCATCACGGGAATGATATGGCTGGGGTTATCGAGATGCGGGATACCGGCGCGGTCAAGGGCTGCGCGCAGTTTGGCAACCTGTCGCTGTTGCATCGCCCGCTCTGTATCTGACTGTTTGAGATGCGCGATGGAGGTGCGCGCGCCCGCAGCAACAGCAGGTGGCAGGGCAGTGGTGAAGATAAAGCCCGAAGCAAACGAGCGGATGAAATCGCACAGCGCTTCTGATCCGGTGATATAGCCGCCAACCACGCCATAGGCTTTGGCCAACGTGCCTTCGATCAGCGTAACGCGATCCATCACGCCGTCGCGCTCGGCAATCCCTGCACCGCGCGGGCCGTACATGCCGACCGCATGGACCTCATCAAGATAGGTCATCGCACCGTGCTTATCCGCAACGTCACAAATCTCAGCAATCGGGGCGATATCCCCATCCATCGAATAGACGCTTTCAAACGCGATGATCTTGCTCGCGTCGGGCGGGCATTCCGACAGTTTGCGGTCGAGGTCTTCGGGATCGTTATGCGCCCAGATTTTCTTGTCGCAGCGCGCGTGCCGTATGCCTTCGATCATCGATGCATGGTTGAGCGCATCCGACAGGATCACCGCATTCGGCAGCCGCGCGCCGAGCGTGGAGAGCGCCGCCCAGTTCGAGACATAACCCGATGTAAACAACAGCGCCGCTTCCTTGGCGTGCAAATCCGCAAGCTCTTGCTCCAGCAAAAGGTGATAATGGTTGGTGCCGGAGATATTGCGCGTCCCCCCCGCACCCGCGCCGCATTCATCAATCGCCTGTTTCATCGACGCCAGCACCTCCTTGTGCTGACCCATGCCCAGATAGTCGTTCGAGCACCAGATGGTCACATCGCGCACGACATCACCGTGGTGGTTCTGCGCACGCGGGAAAGCGCCTCTGCGACGCTCCAGATCAGCGAAAATGCGATAGTTGCCCTCGTCCTTCAACGCCTGAAGCTGGGATTTGAACTCGTCTTCGAACATCATAACAACCGTCTCTTCGCCGTCATCGCGCGCCAGCGCCTCTTTTACCTTAAACATCAAATAGGTCGTCCGATAATGTGAGTCTACGCTCACTTCCGCGACAGATTATCCCAACGCGCGTGATTCTTCTGTGAATACAGTAACAAAACTGCACAAGACAGGGTGGTTTCGCGGTCAGTTCAACCGAACAGCGCTACCCGTCGCCTGTTCCTTCGCCGAAAATCCGCCGTTATCCAGCGTATAGTCCGCGATCAGCGCGATCGCCGCAAATGCCACCAACATCGATTTCATATGCGTCTCTCCCCATTGCGGCACCGTACTGCGCTTGAGGAAATCGATCAAATCTGTGGGGATTTCCAAGCTGTTTGGACGATTTTGCGTGACGGAAGGAATTAGCGGTTCGAAGGTGACGGCGTGGGCGGAAGATTGAACTGATTTGATCATGGGCTTCAAGGAACCTTTGCGCTTGCCCCGCAGACGTGAATTTCCCCATTGGCATCTACCGCTCGCCACAACCAATATTTCTCAGCACGTATTGAAATCACGACCTCGTCGAGATGCCATTTGTCAGAAGCGCCAGGCCGATCCCTTTTGATGCAAAACACTCTAAAAGTGATTTGCGCTCCCGCGCGGGGGAGTATTTTTGAAATGCGAAATTACGCGGTTTGCTTGATCCCGCTCAGCGCCCCTCAATCCGCCATGCCATGATCGCCGCGAGCGAGGCGATGAGAAGCATGAGCCAGCCGGGGGCGAGCGGTGTGAGGCGAATGTCGAGCACGTTATACGCCTCGCGCGGGGTCAGCCCGACCCAGCCGCGACCTGCCGCTGCTGCGCCTGCACGCACAGCACGAATGTCAGGCGCGCCGTCCTCAAGTCTATGCATACCGCCCCGCGTCGCATTCAGAAGCGGCTTGATCACATCGCCGGTAGACACCGGATTTTCGTATTCTTTTGGCGCAGCAGGACCAACCGCAAAAACGGCTGTCTTATCCGCTTCGCTCAGCCGATAGATGCCATTCTCACCGGGCGGGAATTGCGCCTGAAACTGGCCCGGCGCGACTTGATCGAGTGTGAGCAGCTGCGTGCTGCCATCGGGTGCGGTGACGGTGACCTCGCCGACCTCTTCGGACATGGTGCGACGGGTAATGACAACATCGAGACCGTTGGACACGCCGCTCAGCACTTCTTCTTCGAGCTCCGGCTCCTTCATCAACCAATGGGCCAGGCGGCGCAGCAATTCGCGCTGCGGACCGCCGCCTTCAACACCGCGCGACCACAGCCACGCGTGATCTGAGGCAAGCGCGGCAATCCGCCCGTCGCCCGGGCGGTCCACAACAAGAAGCGGTCGTTTCCCCGCCCCTTCCATCACCACATGGCCCGCCTCGACGGTTGTGTCGATCAGCCGGAACCAGCGCCCCCATCCGGGCACCCCGTCAACGCTGGGACGCGGCGCAAATTGATCCAGGCCTTCGGTGACCGGATGGCGGTTGCCAAGCTCGGAAATCACCGGCGTGTAGGGCTCTTCGATTACCTCCGCCGTTGGCGCAACCGGCAGCACATCCGCAAGCGGCGTTCGGTAAAGGCTTTCGGCCCCTGCCAGCGACGGGCCGGAGGCAACCAGAAGCGCGCCGCCGTCTTTCACGTAGCGCACGATGTTTTCCATGTAGAGCGACGGCAGAACCCCGCGTCGTCTGTAGCGATCAAAGATGATCAGATCGAACTCGTCTATCTTATCCATGAACAGCTCGCGGGTCGGAAAGGCAATGAGCGAAAGCTCATAGACCGGCACCCCGTCCTGCTTATGGGGCGGGCGCAGGATGGTGAAGTGCACCAGATCCACCGCCGGGTCGGATTTCAGCAGATTGCGCCATGTCCGTTCCCCGGCGTGCGGCTCGCCGGAGACCAGCAACACCCGCAAACGGTCGCGAATGCCATTGATCGAGACCACCGCCGAATTGTTGCGGTCGGTTAGCTCGGTCTCATCGGTGGGCACAGTCAGTTGGATCACATTCTGCCCGCCGTGATCGAGCTGCAATTGCAAACGCACCTGCTCGCCGACCGTGGCCTGCACGACCTCCGGCGGCTCGCCATCTATCGACAGCAAGAGCGGCACGATGGGATCAGCGCTGACGGGTACAGCGCCAAGATTTTCGACCCGAAGACTGATCTCGATCGGCTCGCCGATAATGCCAAAACTCGGCGCTGTTTCCAGCACAATGCGGCGGTCCCATTCATCCGCGCGCCCGGTCAGCAACAGCGAGACCGGCGCGGGAAAATCACTTAAAACAGCTGGATCATTAATCTGCCCATCCGACAGAATGATCGCCCCGGCAATCTGATCGCTCGCCTCTTCAGCAGCGACCTTTGCCAGCGCAGTCATCAGAAGTGTCCCGCGATCCGCATCGCTGCCCGCCCCGTCGCGCACAGGCACCTCGATGATCTTCGCACCGCTAAGCTGACGGCCGATCTCTTCGGACAAATCACCCAGCGCCGCCTCCATTTGTTCGGGTCGCACATCAATGCTCTGACTGGACGTCTGATCGATCACCACAAAGACAATGTCATCAAGGCTCTCGCGTTCCTCTTCTTTGATTGAGGGGTTGGTCAGCGCAAACAAAAGCGCAAACATCGCAATCGCTCGCAGCCACCACGCCGGCAAACGCCGCCAGACCGCGAGCGCCACCATCAGTGCCGCAACCCCTGCGGCAATGTAGATTAGCGGCCAGGCGACATCGGGCTGGAAGACAATATCCATCGGCATCTACTGACCCAGCCTTTCCAGAAGGGCAGGCACATGCACCTGATCGGATTTATAATTTCCGGTCATCACATGCATGATGAGATTGACGCCAAACCGGAAGGCCATCTCTCGCTGCCGCTCGCCAGATGAGCCGCGCCCGACCGGGAAGAGATACCGCTGCTGATCGTCAATCGCCCAGGCCGCCGCCCAGTCATTACCGCCAATCACTATCGGCGTCACACCGTCATTGAGGTTGCGGAACGGCATGCCTTCGACGAGATCAACCTCCGGTACAGCCTCCACCCAGATCGAGCGGCCGTTCCAGCGACCGGGGAAGCTTTGCAGCAGATAAAACGTCCGCGTCAGCACGTGATCCGGCGGCACCGGGGAGAGTGGCGGAATATCCAGCTTGGCGGTCAACTTTTGCAAAACACGGCCATTGGGCGTGCCAAAGCCAGCCCCACCTGAAAGCTGCGCATCACGGGTGTCGAACAGAATCATCCCGCCAGATCGCAGAAACCCGTTGAGCCGGGCATAGGCTTCATCCGACGGCACATCCTGCTGCTCGCTCATCGGCCAGTAGAGAAACGGGTAGATCGCCAGCTCATCCGTCTCCAGATTGATCGCAACCGGCTCCACCGGCTCAATCGCTGTGCGCAGGGACAGCACACGCGACAGACCCGACAGGCCAGCGCGCGACGTCTCATCAAGACGCGCATCGCCGGTTTCGACATAGGCCAGAACCGTGTTGTTGGTGCCGTTAAGGATCGCGTCAATATCGCTCTCTTGCGCCTCGGCCTGCATTGGCGCGAGCGGCAGTGTACAGACCACAAGACCGGCGGCGACAGCATTGCGCATACGGCCCGACACAAAGAGCGTGGCGATAACATCAATGCAGAACAGCGTGATCGCCAGCAGCAATAGCCATGATTTCAGCGGTCGTTCCTCGGACACGTCCAAATTCTCCCAAACCACACCGGCAGGCGCGCTCATCGCAGCAAGCTCGCTCTCGGCGCTCAGCAAATTGATTGCAGCGCGCCGATCACCGCTGGCGTAAAGACCCGGCGGTGAGAACGCATCGCGGACAGAACCAGACAGGACATCCCCTGCAACCCCCGCCAAACCCTCGGCCTCAACCAAGCGGCCAAATCCGTTTAATACCTGCATCGCAGTCCACTGCTGCCCATCGAGCGCCTCTGCATCGCTCACCGACGTGCCCGACAAAAGCGCCAAACGCTCCAGCATTTGAACGAACAGACCCGACAGCGGCAGCGACGACCACTCCGCATTCGCAGTCACATGAAAGAGGATCACGCGGCCCTCACCCAAGCTCGCACCCGTGACCAACGGCGTGCCATCCTCAAGCGCCGCCATCACCCGCGATTGCAACTCAGGCCCCGGCTCGGCCATGACCTGCGTGCTAACATCGACCTCTTGGGGAAGCTCCAAACCAAAAAACGGACTGTCTTCATCGAATGGCCGCAACTGCTTGGGCGCGCCCCAACTCATCGCACCGCCGACCGACCGCCCGCCAGCGCGCAGCGTAACCGGCAACAGCGGATCAGCAACATCACTCTGCCGGTTGCTCAGCTGGGCAAGCCGTGGTCCGGCAAAGCGCAGCAGCAACCCGCCGTCCTCAACCCATTCGATCAACGCATCATCTTCGCCGGGCGCCACATTGCCCACATCGGCCATCACGATCATCTCTGGCGAGGTCAGCATGATATCGGCAAGCGGCGCTTCAATCAGCTCTGCCGTCGGAATGAGCGCCTTGCGCAAAAAGTGCAAATCGGACGTCAGCTGCTCGCCTTCACCATCAGACGCAGAGGCCAATATCGCAACCTTGCGGCGCTTGAGATCATCGCTGGCAAGCTGCACTCCACCTGCGGTTTTGCCCTGCGAGACCTCAAAGCGGGAGATGCGATTGCGCAACTCCAGCGGCAGGTCGAGATTGATCTCGGCGGTCGTTGCGCCCTCGTCAAAAACGCCGTCTCCTCGCGCCAGAACCCGCTCGATCCCCGAAGGATCAGGCCCAATCGCATGGACACTCACCAGATCAGGAACATCACCAACCCGCGCCACGTCAAGGCGTATATCACCCTCCTGCAAACGTACCGACGTCAGCGCCCGCGTGCCGATACCTGTGCTGACCATAGTCACCGACCCGCGCGATGTCAGAGCGTCGATCAACTCTGCATCCACATCCTGCGCGATCCCGTCATGCAGCCAAAGCGTCTCAAACTCACCCTCGGGCAGCACCTCCAGCAACCTCGCACGATCCGGCGCAAAGGGCGCAGGCGTCATCACCGCCACGCGCTCGATCCCGTCACGCGCATCCTGAAAGCTGATCTGCCCCCGCTGCAACGCGCCAAGAGATTGAAACGCCACAGGCCGCCCAACCCGCGCGGCATCAGTCATCACGCTTTCGGCCCATTTCTGGCGCTGGTTCCAGTCAGTCGCCGACGCCCAGCCCCCGTCCATCACCACCAGAAGCGGCCCACCAGTGAGATTGCGCACCAGAGGGTTCAGCACCGGCAGCGCAAAAGCGAATATCGCCGCCGCCACTGCCAAAACCCGCAGGATCAGCAGCCAAAGCGGTGTTTTATCCGGCGTCTTCTCCCTATCCTCCAGCCCGAGCAGGATTTTGACCCCCGGAAAACTCTCCTGACGCGCAGCGGGCGGAACAGCGCGCAAAAGCCACCACAGGATCGGCAGCGCGATGAGCCCCAGAAGCAGCCACGGCGAAGAAAACGCGATGCTGTCGAAAATCATCATGTGCGAAAGCCCTCAAGCGCAGCAAAGAGCCATAACATAGCAGCGCGCGGCGCTTCATCCGTCCGGTGGCCGTAATAGAACCATCCGGTCGTTCTCGCCAAATCCTTCAACTCCGATTTCAGATCCGCCAGTTTGTCCAGATAGGCCTCTCGCAAAGACTTCGCCCGATCCGTTTCATACTTCAGCCCGCCGCCCATCGACTTGAAGATGGTGCGCCCATCATACGGGAACACCTCTTCCGCCGGATCGAGCACCTGAACAATAAGACCGCGCACACCCCGGTCTGCCGCCTGCCCGATCTGCGCAATCAACGCATCACGCCCGCCCAGAAAATCCGAGAAAAACACCGCCCGCGATCCCTGCGCCATCTGCGAGGGCGGCACATTGCCATAGTCCTCGCTGTCATCCGCCGACAACAGACCACTGGCCATCAACTCCAACTGATGACGTCCGCGTCTGGGACGATCCGCAGGCGAGCCGATCAACGAAAACCGCTCCCCCCCGCGATTGAGGGCTACAGCCAGCGCCAGCGCCAACAGCTGCGCCCGCTCGCCTTTTGAGAATTTGGCTTGCGTAGACTTGAATGACATCGCCTTGGACGGATCAACCCAAAGCGCCACGCTTTGCGCCACCTCCCATTCCGTTTGCCGAATGTAGAGCCGGTCCGACCGCGCCGACCGCCGCCAGTCTATCGCAGCAAAATCATCTCCCGCCTCAGCGCGGCGGTATTGCCAGAAACTCTCCCCCATTCCTGCACGCCGCCGACCATGTTCGCCCAGAATGACAGAGGCCGCCAAACGCTCCGCCTCCGCCATCAGCGGCGGCAGGGCAGACGACAGGTCCTCCGCATCGCTGCGAAGCGCCGAGCGTTCCAGATATGTGGGCTCAGGGTTCAAGGATCAGGCCGCAGCCCGCGCGCCGGTATCTTCCACAAGCGCGGCAATCACCATCTCCAGCGTGCGCCCTTCGGCCCGCGCCGCATATGACAGCGCCATTCGGTGTTTGAGAACAGGTTCAGCCAGCGCCAGCACATCACCCTCGGTCGGCGCATACCGTCCATCTAAAAGCGCGCGCGCACGCACGCCAAACATCAGCGCCTGAGCCGCGCGCGGCCCCGGTCCCCAACTGACCGCCTCGCGCACAATCTGCGCAGCTTCATCCGTATCAGGCCGCGCCGCCCGCACCAGATCAAGAATGCGGTTCACAACCGCCTCACCCACAGGAATGCGCCGGATCAGCTTTTGCGCATCGATGAGCTCGGCTGCGGTGAATACCGGTGCAATCTCCGCCACCTCCGCGCCGGTTGTAGCCAGCATAATATCCCGCTCGGTCTCCCGATCCGGATAATCCACATCAATCTGCAACAGGAACCGGTCAAGCTGCGCTTCGGGCAGAGGATAGGTGCCCTCCTGTTCAATCGGGTTTTGCGTCGCCAGCACATGAAACGGCGCCTCCAGCACCCGGTGCGCGCCCGCAATTGTCACCTGCCGCTCCTGCATCGCCTGCAAAAGTGCCGATTGTGTGCGCGGCGAGGCACGGTTGATCTCATCGGCCATCAAAAGCTGGCAGAAAATCGGCCCGCCGATAAACTTGAACGCGCGGCTGCCATCCGCGCCGGTCTCCAGCACCTCAGCGCCCAGAATATCCGACGGCATCAAATCAGGCGTGAACTGCACGCGATTGCTGTTGAGCCCCATCACCGTACCAAGACTGTCCACCAAAAGCGTTTTCGCCAGACCCGGCACACCCACCAAAAGACCATGACCACCGCAAAGCAAGGCAGTCAGCGACAGATCAACAACCGAGGCCTGGCCGATGATCTTGCGCCCCAGCATCTCCCGCGCCGCTCCCAGCTTTGGCCCCAGCGCATCAATTGCATCGATCAATTCGTTTTCGTTCGCCATGGCATCCTCTGGAAAAATCGGGCATTCACTCTACTATCTGTTGCACTATTTACGCAGGCCAAGCCCCTTGACGCAAAGAGAATGCGCATGACTGCCTCAAATGATGATCAGAATAGCGTGAAGCCGACCGCGGAATCGCTCGCAAACGCTGCCAAAGCCGCCTCCGGTAAGGGTTTGCCGCCTGTGCATTTGTGGAACCCGCCCTTCTGCGGCGATCTGGATATGCGAATCGCCCGCGACGGGACGTGGTTCTACCTGGGCACCCCCATCGGACGCGCTCCTTTGGTGCGGCTCTTCTCAACAATCCTGCGCAAAGACGGCGACGATTATTTTCTCGTCACCCCAGTCGAAAAAGTCGGCATCACCGTCGATGATGCGCCCTTCGTTGCGATAGATTTCGAAATCAGCAGCGCAGGTGATCAGCAAGTGCTGACCTTCACCACAAATGTCGGCGATCAATGCACCGCGAGCACCCAAAACCCCATCCGTGTCACGCGCGACCTCAAAACCGGCGAACCAGCTCCTTACGTTCTGGTACGCAGCAACCTCGAAGCGCTCATTGACCGCAAAAGCTTCTACCGCCTCGTTGATCTGGGCGAGCACCAACAAAAAGACGGGATATCCTGGTTCGGCATCGCCTCATCTGGCACCTTCTTTCCCATCATCCCCAGCACCGAACTCGACGGCTAGCCCAAACACATGCTTCTTTGGTTCTAAAAATATCCCGCTGCGCGCGTAGCGCATGACCAATAACGCGCGCCGCATCAGCGGCGCACCGCAAAACCGGCGCTAAACCATCTTCATTGACGATGTGATCCCGTAGTTTGAGGCGCAGATCGCTTCAGGCGTGCCCAGCACGTCTGTCAGCCGCGCCCGTCCACGGTTTACGCGGCTTTTCAGCGTTCCAACCGCACATGCGCAGGTCTTTGCCGCCTCTTCATAGCTAAAACCAGCAACCCCGATCAGCATCAATGCCTCGCGTTGATCGACGGGAAGCTCTTCAAAAACCGTGCGAAACTCCCGCAACGCAACATGGGCGTCCTGATTGGGCATCTGCACCAGTTTTAGCGCCTCAGCTCCATCAGTGTCGCTAACCTCCCATTTGGTCTTGCGGCGCGACGAATAAAATTGATTGCGCAATATCGTGAAAAGCCAGGAACGCAAACTTGTGCCGACCTGAAACTTATCGGTGTTCGATAAAGCCTTGATAATTGTCTCCTGCACCAAATCCTCGGCACTATCGGCATTGCGGGTCAAAGATCGGGCAAAACCGCGCAGATCGGGAAGCAATTCCGAGATTTCATCGCCGAAACTAACACGCTTGGAGCCCGCCTTTTCCTCCTCAACGCGAATCTTGAGGATAAGACGCGCAAATGTTGCATCAAGCGGCGATATGCTGTTCTCTTCATAAACACGGTTCAGATTTTCAAAAATCTGCTGGTTGAGCGTGTTTGTAAGCGGCATCGGGGCAGGGTTTGACATATAGCTTTCTCGGCAGTCTTATTAACCTATACACCCTGACGTTGTAATCTCAAAGAGATAAACAATCTATTGCTGTATAGAAAGAATAACGCGTGAGCCCAAAAGTATCGACGCTTGTAGAGGATTATCTGCCACATTTGCGCCGATACGCGCGGGCGTTGTCGGGCGGTCAGGCCGCGGGCGATACGCTGGCGGTTCACACGTTGGAGAAGATCGCGAGCGATGTCGGATTGGTTGATACAACCGTAGAGCCAAAGATTGCGTTACTAAAAATTTTTCACACAGTCTGGCTCGATTCCGACCGCGCCAATCAAGTGTCTCCCGCCAACGCTGATCTTCTGGAACAAAAAGCGCAACAACGCCTGCAACGTCTGACACCGCGCGCGCGTGAGGCGTTTTTGTTGCGCATGCTTGAATCCATCGGGATCGACGGTATCGCGATCATTTTGAATGTCAGCGCACAGGAGGCGAAAGACCTCATCGATATCGGCATTGCCGAGATGCAAAGCGATATCGTCAGCAAGGTGCTGATCGTCGAGGATGAAGCTGTAATCGTGCAAGACCTTTGCGGCATTATTGAGGATATGGGCCATCAGATCGCAGGAACCGCCCGCACCTTTGATGAGGCGATGAAGCTCTCGAACGATCTGGATTTTGAGATTGTTCTGGCCGATATCATGCTCGCCGATGGCACCTCCGGCATCGACGTGGTCGCCTCCATCCTCGACGATCACAAGGAAACGCCGATTATCTTCATCACCGCCTATCCCGAAAAACTGCTGACTGGCGAGCGACCGGAACCGACCTATCTGATCGCCAAACCGTTTGACGAAGAACAAGTCCGCTCCGCCGTCTCCCAAGCGCTGTTTTTCGCGTCTTCCGCGGCCATCCGGTAAGGAACGCGCTGCGAAGCCCATCGCTTTTGCCTTGCGCAAGCGCCCCATCGCTGTCACCCCGCTTGCAATGACTGAATTTCGAACCGGCATGATCCTGATGGTTTGCGGCGCGCTGCTGATCCCCTTTGGCGACGCGCTGGCGAAATATGCCAATCAGACCTACGGCCTGCCGATGGGCTTCATGGCGTGGTCACGCTTTGCCATCGGCGCGCTTATCCTCGCCCCCATCGCAATTGCACAAGGTGTCAGGTTCCGCGATCTCACGCCCGCACCCGTCCTTTTTCGCGGCCTGCTGATCACCTGCACCATCTTTTTTATCCTCAAAGGCGCAGCACTCACCGATCTGGCCAGCGCTTATGGCGCGTTTTTTCTCGCGCCGATCATCAGTTTCGTTCTTGCAGTCGTGCTCTTAAAAGAGCGCGCAGGGCGGATGCGCTGGCTCATGATGGGTCTGGGTTTTATCGGGGTTTTGCTCGTCGCCCAACCGGGCGCAACCATGTCGGCGGGCATTGCCTTCGCGCTTCTCGCAGGCGTGTTCTACGGCTCCTTCCTGACCACAAACCGCTATCTCGCCGGGCGGTTCAACCCCTATGCGATGCTGATGGCGCAACTCATCGTCGGCGGGATCATCCTCATCCCCTTCGCCGCGGCTGATCCTCAGAGCAGCTTTTCCTTAGGCGCATGGATTTGCATCGGCCTCTCAGCAGCATCATCCGTTCTGGCAAACCTGCTGATGGTGCTCGCCTATATGCGCGCCGAAGCCACACGGCTCGCGCCGCTCATCTACACCCAGCTTATCGCTGCAACGCTCTATGGGATCTTGTTTTTTAACAGCCTACCAGACCTGATCACAATCGCAGGTCTTTCGCTGTTGCTCTTGTCAGGCGCAGCCGGATTGATCTTCCGACTGCGCTGAAGTCTCGAGAACCTATGATGGCGCTTGATAGGCCTTATGGCACGCGCCGCAAGTACCGCCGATAGCTTGACCAGCCGCTGCGACGTCGCCGCCATTATTGGCCGCGTCGACCAACGCGTTGGCCGCGTCTTCAAGCATTTTGGCTTTGGCGGTGAAATCATCAAAGTTTTCCCAGATCGCAGGCAGCGCTTTGCTGTCGCCAGTGATCTCGTTCTCTTCGAACACAGCCGGGATTTGCGACGCCAGCATCGCCAGTTTCGCGCCCGCCTCGGCAGGCGGCATAGTGCCTGTGCGCAGACCTTTTGCAGCACCGCCAACCTCTTTCATCAGCGCGCGACGATCCGCTTGGTTGGCCTGTGCAGACAGTCCCGCCATGCCAATCGCAGCAATGGCAGCCACAGCAACGCTCTTCTTGAACTTCAACATAAAGTAACCTCTCTGTTATCTGACCACCATACATTCATTTTGCCGCATGAAAAGGATTTTGCTCTCACGTCTGCGTGTGAAACAGGCAGTTGATGGCCGTATCGGCCTCAGCGAAACCCGGCCACGCGCGCACGTTCCCGCGCGAAGGCGGTCCAGCTCCATCTGGGACGATAAAGACATTCCGACCGCTCCGTGCGCCCAAACTGTCCAACGCGGTGATGCCAGAAACCAGCATCTTTAAAGCGCACCGTTGTCATCCGCATTGACGGCAAAACCTCGATCACCGTGCAAGGCACCCGTGCCGCCGCCAGGGCTCGCGCCTCACCCAGCACCTTGCGCCGATTGTAGAGCCGCGCTTTGAGATACACATGCGCCTGCTTGGTTGTCTCGTACCGCCTGAGAGCATCCGCTCCCGCACTCGTACCAACAGGCTCCACCGCACTCTCCTGTGTCTCGCCTGCGTCAAACCCGTCGCGCAAACTCCCCATCAACGGCACAATATCCCGTGGCTCGATCAACCCATAGGTCATCATCCCCACCAGCCGCGCCCGCTGCGCCGCCTCCAACCGCGCCCATGCCAGATCCACATCTGCTCCCGCATCGTGCTTGCGCTGGAACAACCGCGTGCTCGCCCCGACATCGTACAAAGTCTTCGGCCGACGGTTCGCGTGTCGCTGCGCGCTCGGCGCAAACCCGTGCTGCACCCGCGCCTCGGGCACATAAGCTGCGGCCCAGCCGGCGCGATTGAGACGCCAATTCACATCCGCCTCATCAAGATAATAGGCAAACCCCGCATCAAACCCGCCCACATCGCGCAGCGCATCCCGCCGGAACCCGCAATTCGTACCATGGGTCTTGAGCGCCATATCCCCCTGCGGCGCAACCACATGCGCCGATTGCGACAGCGCCGGATGGTCAGCGCCGGAGCGATCCACCATCACCGCCCCCCATTGCACGCTTACCCCATTGCGCCCGATCACCAGACCGCCCGCAGCCCCAACGCTCGGATCATCAAAGGCTGTGACGAGTTGCGCCAGCCATGTCGGCTCCGGCACCGCATCATCATCACAAAATGCGATCACGTCGCCCCGCGCCTGCGCAATCCCAAGATTGCGCGCACGCGATATATTCGCCGCATCGAAGGAAACATGCACCGCGTCCGTCACAGGCGTGTCAGAGACGACCACCACCTCAAATTCAGGATACGTCTGAAATCGCAGCGCCTTGAGCACCCGCCCAAGCGCCTGCGCCCGATCACGGCTGACAATGACAACGCTGACGCACAGGCTCAATCGATGCCCTGCGCTTTGAGGATCGCCTCGATGCGCGCCACATCGACAGGGTTGTTCAACTCCCAGAACTCCCGCCCGCGCGCCTCGACCTCAACGCAGGTCACAGGCATGCCATGTTCCATGAACCGCAACTGCTCCAACCCCTCAAGCCGTTCCAATGTACCTTCCTCGAACGCGCCATAGGCCTTGAGCGCATCTGGCCGGTACGCATAAACGCCGACATGGTGAAAAACCGGCGTGGTGAGACCCGTCGCATACCGCTCAGGCGTGTGGGGGATCACCTCTTTGGAGAAGTAGAGCGCACGGTTGGATCGATCAAACACCGCTGTCGTCCCGCCCACGCGGCCATTCGCTCGGTCCTCCAGAAACCCGTTCAGCGCATCCGCATCGCAGCGCAGCACCGGCGTCGCCACCGCAATATCTGACTCCGCCTGCATCGCCGCCACCAGATCGCCGACAAACCACGCCGGTGTCAGCGGCGCATCGCCTTGTAGATTGACCACGATTTCCGCCGTTGCGCCCAGCGCATCATAGGCCGCCGCGCAGCGCTCCGTCCCGTTGCGGCAGGTCTCGGGCGTCATAATGACCTCTGCCCCAAAAGCACGGGACGCCTCGGCGATCCGGTCATCATCGGTTGCAACAACGACCTGATCCACACCATCGACCGAGCGCGCCGCATCCCAACTGCGTCGGATCAGCGATTTTGCTGTCCCGCTCGCCCCCCGCAACTTCACAAGAGGCTTGCCCGGATAACGCTGCGAGGCGTAACGGGCCGGTATGACAATCAGAACACTCACGGCTTTATCAACTCCACATCAGGCGTTGCAGCGATGAAAAACGGGTTCTCGTATCCTGGCTTCCCATAGGTGAAAACGCTGTGATCATCAAAGCGCACCATCCGCCCGCCAGCGCCGCGCAGTACGGCGTCCCCTGCGGCCGTGTCCCACTCCATCGTGCGGCCCAAGCGCGGGTAAAGATCAGCCTCACCTGCTGCAACAAGGCAAAACTTCAACGATGAACCCGCGCTTTCAAACGCGCCGACGTCATATTTCGCGATATAATCATCCGTCGCCTGATCACGGTGGGATTTGGAGGCAACCACCGTCAACGCGCCCCGCGATGTCTTCACCCGCATCGGCTTGGTTGGCCCGACCGCGTCCGCATCAAACGCGCCGGTTTCCTCCACCGATACGCCATCCGCATCCGTCCAGAACATCCGTCCCCGCGCAGGCGCATACACAACGCCGCGCGTCGGCACACCGTTCTCTACCAGCGCGATATTCACCGTAAAGTCGCCACGCCGTTTGATAAATTCTTTGGTGCCATCAAGCGGATCAACGATTAAGAACACATCCGCTGCAACCGCATGGCTCTCGGCCTGCTCTTCGGTCACAAGTGCGATATCTGGAAATGCCGCACGCAGCCCCGCAAAGATGACCGCATCCGCCCGCTCATCCGCTTCGGTCACTGGACTTGCATCATCCTTGGACCGTACCCCGAAATCATCCGAGCCATAGACATCCATGATCTCATGCGCGCCCAGAATGGCCAAACGGCGCAGGGTTGCTGTGATTTTGCCATAATCCATGTGTTAAATACGTCCAATCAGCAGGTTAGGTGCCATCGTCTCTCGACATATCCCCTGCTTGCTGTGGTAACGACATGTTGTCAAATTGGATTTATAGGCAAAACGCTTGAAACGGCGGATCAGACAGAACGATGATCGAAACGCGTAAAAATCGCACACTGATCGAGGCGGCGGGCAGCTATATTGAGCTGATCTACCACTCCATTGTCCGCGATATCCGCAAGTCTTCGGGCAGCGCCTCGCTCGGCCTTTTGGCGGAGATTGCCACCACACTGATGATGATTGGCATGTTCTACGCGCTCTATACGTTCATCGGGCTCAAGGGCATGGCCATTCGCGGCGATTTTGTCGTGTTCCTGCTGACAGGCATTTTCCTCTATCTGACCCATAACAAAGCAATCACGGCCGTTATGTCAGCGGCCAATGCGGCCAGCCCGATCATGAAGCACGCACCTATGACGACGATTGTATCGATCCTGTCGTCGGCCTTTGCCGCGCTGTACCTGCAAATCATCGCCTTTGCGATCATCCTGTTCTTTGTGCATGTTCTGCGCGGTGGCCTGGAGTTTTATGACCCCGCCGGTCTGATCCTGCCATTCTTCCTGTCATGGGCCAGCGGTTGCACCATCGGCCTGTTGTTCATGGTCGTGATGCCGCTTGCCCCGCGCCTCGTGGGGATGATCGCACAACTTTACAAACGCGCCAATATGATCACATCGGGCAAGATGCTGCCCGCCAATCTGATGTCCGCCTCAATGGTGCAATGGTTCGACTGGAACCCGCTTTTTCACACCATCGACCAGTCGCGCGGCTATGCCTTCGTGAACTACTTCCCGCGCAATTCCAACATGGAGTATCCGATCTACTTCATCCTCGCTGCGCTGATGATCGGGCTTTTGGGTGAGCGTTGGCTGACCAAGAACATCTCCGTCAGTTGGGGTAAACGATGACCGGGGAACAGCCTTCAGGCGATCTGGTCCTGCAAACCATCGCCATGCCCGCCGATACCAATGCCAATGGCGATATTTTCGGCGGCTGGCTGATGAGCCAGATGGACCTTGGTGCCTCCGTCCTCGGTCGCCGCCGCTCCAAGGGGCGCGTTGCCACGGTTGCGGTGGAGGGAATGACCTTCCTCAAGCCGGTAAACGTCGGCGATCTTGTGTCGATCTACGGCACACTTGCACAGACGGGCCGCACGTCGATGCACATTGAAGTCGAGGTTTGGGTCACCCGCATCGCCTCCGACACAATGGTCAAAATGACCGAGGCCAAGTTCGTCTTCGTCGCCGTCGATGATCAAGGGAACAAGCGGGTTCTGCCGGAAATCTAGGCCGTGTTCCTGTCATTTTTCTTGCACGAGGAAATCGCACAGCAACGGCAACCCATAACCCACCACATCCATAAAACATCACCTAAACTGGCTACAACAAAACCACCCCGTCTCCCCCGATAGGGTGATGTATGTCACGGCCCTAAAGTCCAATCTGTGTTCCGAATACAAAAGCCACACACACGGAACACCAGAACCATGGATGCTCTCGATATCTCCAGCTACATTGCCCTGCGCGTCTCAATGACGCTCGCACCAGGACCGTTCGTCGCCATCCTCATGGCCCGCGCCCTATCGAACGATGCACGCGGAGCGCTTGCATTTGGCGCTGGCAAAGCTATCGGCGACATCGCCATGATCGCGCTCATTTGCAACGGACTGGCCGGATGGCTGCAATCCATGCCGCTGGCGCTCTCGGGCGCCAAACTCTTCGCCGTCGCCTATCTGTTGTGGATTTCTGTCAGCATCTGGCAAAACGGCGCAGGCCTCAACAAAACCTCCCAATCCCACGACAGCACAATCACGTCAGCAAGCGCAGGCTTCCTGACCTGCATCATGTCACCGCAAACCCTGCTGATCTACATCCTGCTCCTGCCATCGCTGATCGATACCGCCACCATCGACACAACCACCTTCGCCATAATCAGCGCCACCACCCTCGCCGCGCTCTGCGCCAGCTTTGCCATTGTCATCTGCCTCGCCAGCCGCCTGCGCGACTGCCTGATCGGCGCAAGCTGCGGCACTGTTATCAACCGCACACTCGCGCTGGTGGTCGGCGCATCCGGCGTGTGGATGGTCACCGCCTAAATCCCGTCAAAGCGGCGTATCACAGCGTATCACCCCAACGGCCTGCAAAGTTGCAGCGATGAGATGTTTTGTATCACGCTGCTTCCAATTCCGATCCGGTTGCGGCAGCGTGCTGTCGATCCGAATCCGGTAGACCACCGCGGCAGAACGGGACGCAACTTTGGCGCAAGACCTCGACCTTATCACCATCGGCAGAAGCTCGGTGGACCTCTACGGCGACCAAATCGGTGGCCGCTTGGAGGATATGGCCTCATTCTCCAAATACATCGGCGGCTCGCCCACCAATATCGCCGCCGGAACCGCCCGCCTTGGCCTGAAATCCGCAGTCATCACCGCCGTCGGTGATGAGCATATGGGCCGCTTCATCACCGAACAACTGACCCGTGAAGGCGTCAACACGGGCGGCATCAAAACCGACCCCGATCGCCTCACCGCGCTGGTGCTTCTGGGTATCCGCGACCAGGAACAGTTCCCGCTGATCTTCTACCGGGAAAACTGCGCCGATATGGCGCTCAGCGTTGATGACATCGACCCCGATTTCATCGCCCGCGCCCGCTGCGTCTGCCCCACTGGCACCCACCTGAGCAATCCGCAAACAGCCGAAGCCGTTCTCAAAGCCCTCACCCTCGCTCGCGAAAACAGCGCACGCACCGCTTTGGATATCGACTACCGCCCGAACCTCTGGGGACTGTCGGGCCATGGCGATGGCGAGAACCGCTTCATCGGAAGCGCCGCCGTCACAGAACGTCTGCAATCAACACTCCACCTCTTCGACCTCATCGTCGGCACCGAGGAAGAATTCCACATCGCAGGCGGCACCACCGACACGATCACCGCGCTACGCGAAGTCCGCAAACGCACCCAAGCCACGCTTGTCTGCAAACGCGGCCCCATGGGCGCCTCCGCCTTCGACGGTGCCATTCCAGACAGCCTTGACGACGGCAAATCCGGCCCCGGTTTCCCCATCGACGTGTTCAACGTGCTGGGCGCAGGCGACGGGTTCATGTCCGGCCTGCTCAAAGGCTGGCTCGAAGACGCACCGTGGGAGACCGCCCTGAAATACGCCAATGCCTGCGGTGCCTTCGCCGTCAGCCGCCACGGCTGCACCCCCGCCTATCCAAGCTGGGCCGAGCTGCAATACTTCTTCGATACCGGCATCAAAACTCCGGCCTTGCGCCACGATGCAGCACTAGAGCAAGTCCATTGGGCCACCAATCGCGGCACACAGTGGCCAGAGTTGCGCGTCTTTGCCTTCGATCACCGCAGCCAGTTCGAAGAGATGGACGGGGCGAGCCCCGAAAAGATCGGCGCGTTCAAATCCCTTTGCCTGGCCGCCGCCCATACCGTCGCCGATGGCCGCTCAGGCTACGGCATCCTCGTCGACAACCGCCTTGGCCGCGATGCGCTCTATGCCGCCGCTGGCACAGGCCTGTGGATCGGACGCCCTGCCGAATTGCCCGGCTCCCGCCCGCTCGAATTCGAGCCGGAGCTTGGCATTGATTTGGGCGGCCTGCGCGAATGGGCGAGCGAGCACACCGTCAAAGCACTCGCCTTCTACCACCCCGACGATGATCCCGCGACCAAAGCCGCCCAAGACCTCGCGATCCTGCGCCTGTTCACCGCGGCCCGTCGCAACTGCCTCGATTTCCTTCTGGAGATCATTCCTTCAAAGGTCGGCGCGATGCAAGACGACACAACTGCCCGCGTGATCGAGCATATGTATGAGATCGGCGTCTATCCCGATTGGTGGAAGTTGGAGCCGATGCAATCGGACACCGCTTGGTCGCTGACCTGCAACGCTATAACCAAACACGACCCGCATTGTCGCGGCATCGTCGTGCTGGGCCTTGATGCGCCGCAAGACGCTTTGGCGGCCAGCTTCAATGCCGCCGCTGCCCAGCCCCTCGTTAAAGGCTTCGCGGTGGGGCGGACGATATTCGGCGATGTGGCGCGTGCATGGTTAAAAGGCGAGATGGACGACGCAACCGCAATCAAGACAATGACACACAACTACGCGCAACTTTGCGCGATCTGGGACAAATCCAAGGGAGATATGGCATGAGCACGATCCGACTGACCGCCGCCCAAGCGATGGTGCGGTATTTCGCCAATCAACTCAACGAAGATGGCGAGCCGTTTCTGGCTGGTGTCTGGGCCATCTTCGGCCACGGCAACGTTCTGGGTCTGGGCGAAGCGCTCCATCAAGCCGGTGATGCGCTTCCGACCTATCGCGGCCAGAACGAGCAGACCATGGCCCATGCCGCCATCGCCTATGCCAAAGCCTCGAACCGCCGCCGTGCGATGATGGTCACCTCCTCCATCGGACCGGGGGCGACGAATATGGTCACAGCCGCAGCCCTTGCCCATGTGAACCGCATCCCGTGTCTGTTCGTCCCCGGCGATGTTTTCGCCACACGCCAGCCTGATCCGGTGCTGCAACAGACTGAGGATTTTCAGGACGGCACGGTCAGCGCCAATGACTGCTTCCGTCCCGTCTCCCGCTACTACGACCGGATCATGCGGCCCGAGCATCTATTGACCGCGCTGCCCCGCGCCATGCGGGTGATGACCGATCCGGCGGAATGTGGTCCGGTGACGCTCGCCTTTTGTCAGGACACGCAGACCGAAGCCTATGACTACCCCGAAAGCTTTTTCGACACGAAAGTCTGGTATCAGCGACGCCCGGCGCCCGATGCAGGCGAGTTAGAGCGCGCTGTGGACGCGATCAAAGCCGCCAAAAAGCCGATGATTATCGCAGGCGGCGGCGTCCATTACTCAGGCGCAACCGGTGCGCTCAAAACCTTTGCCGAAAAGCACCAAATTGCCATCGGCGAGACTCAAGCGGGCAAATCTGCCCTGCCATGGGACCACCCGATGAACTTCGGCCCAATCGGCGTGACCGGTGGCTCTGCGGCCAACACCATCGCGCAAGAGGCCGATCTGGTGATCGCTGTGGGCACACGCCTTCAGGATTTCACCACAGGATCTTGGTCGCTCGTCGGCCACAACCAGATCCTCGCGCTCAATGTCCAGGCCTATGACACCGGCAAGCGCAACGCCCTGCCGCTCGTCGCTGACGCGCGCGTCGGGCTGGAGGCGCTCAGCGCTGCGCTGGGCACCCACGCGGCGACGCCCCCCAACGCCAAGCTCAAAGCCGCATGGTTCGCCGATGCCGATCACGTCACTGACCAAGCACAGGACGGCAACCAACTCCCCACCGACATGCAAGTCGTCGGCGCCGTTCAACGCTCCGCCGGTCCCGACACCGCCGTGATGTGCGCCGCTGGCACCATGCCCGCAGAATTGCACAAACTCTGGAAAGCCACCCGCCCCGGCAGCTACCACATGGAATACGGCTTTTCGTGCATGGGCTACGAGATCGCAGGCGCGATGGGCATCAAAATGGCCGACCCCGAGCGAGACGTGATCTGCATGCTCGGTGACGGCTCCTACATGATGGCCAATTCCGAACTGGCCACGGCTGCGATGATGGGCATCAAGATCACCCTCGTAATCACCGACAACCGCGGTTTTGGCTGCATCAACCGCCTGCAAACCGGCAAGGGCGGCGCGTCGTTCAACAACCTGCTGGACACCGCCCGCCACGTGAACCCATCCGACATCGACTTTGTCGCCCACACCGCATCCATGGGCGCAACGTCCATCAAAGCCGGCAACATCGCCGAGCTGGAAACCGCCCTTGAGCAAGCCAAATCCGCCCCCGGCCCGTTCGCCATCGTCATCGACACCGACCCC
Source organism: uncultured Rhodobacterales bacterium (assembly GCA_964425135.1). GTDB lineage: Bacteria > Pseudomonadota > Alphaproteobacteria > Rhodobacterales > Rhodobacteraceae > CAYLLD01. The sequence continues at coordinate 14,262 of CAYRKW010000031.1, read as the reverse complement.
ATGCCCCACACCCAAGCCGGCGGGTCATGGTGGAATGTCGCCGTCCCCGAAATCTCCGACCGCAAAGACGTCGAAACCGCCCGCAAAGACTACGAAGCCGCGCTCAAAGAAAGAAACGACACATGATCCTCTACGGCACAAACCCGATCGCATGGTCCAACGACGACGACACCTCTCTGGGCGGTCACATCACCCTTGAGCAATGCCTCGATGATGCCGCGAAAATCGGCTTCGACGGCATCGAGAAAGGCGCGAAATTCCCCACCGATGCCGCTGGCCTCAAAGCTGTGCTGGAGCCGCGCGGCCTGCGCTACATCTCCGGCTGGCACTCGCTCAACATCCTCGCGCAGGACATGGAGGCCGAGAAAGAGGACATGCGCCGCGATCTGGACCTCCTGAACGCCATGGGCGCCCCCGTCGTGATCGTCTGCGAAACCTCGAACTCTGTGCAGGGCATGGACGACACGCCGATGAACAACCGCCCAACACTGCCAACAGACAAATGGGGCTGGTTCGGCGAGAATGTCGAGACACTCGCCGAGCTCACCAAATCCCACGGCATCCAGCTCGTCTACCACCATCACATGGGCACCATCGTCGAGAGCATGGAAGACGTCGATAACCTCATGGCCAACGTCGGCCCCGCCACCCAGCTATGCTTCGACACCGGCCACTGCTGGTTCGCAGGCGGCGATCCAGCGTCCATCGCGGAGAAATACATGAGCCGCATCGGCCATATCCACACCAAAAACGTCCGCCCCGATGTCGCCAAAGCCGTCCGCGACGATAACCTCAGCTTCCTCGAAGGCGTCCGCCGCGGCGTCTTCACCGTGCCGGGCGATCCCGAAGGCGGCGTCGACATCGCGCCCGTGCTGAAAACCGCCGCGGCACATGGCTACGAAGGCTGGCTGGTCATCGAAGCCGAGCAAGACCCCGACGTGCGCAACCCCTTCGAATACCAATCGCTGGGGCTCAAGACGCTCAAAGCCATGACGGCAGAGGCGGGGCTGGGCTGAAGTTCTGTCCTAGAGCGCCATCCCGGCCCGGTCGATAGACTGGGCAGCCCTCGACCTGCAAGCTGGCAGCATATTGCACAGCAATATGCGAGAAGCCTCCCCACGGGAGGGGGCTATTCGCCCACACCCAGGGTCGCGGGCTGTCCTAAACCCCTTGCACTAACGCAACTGAGAGTTGACCTTCGCTCAACTAAAATGAATGCTATCCTCATAATTTAATTACGTTGAGGGACCGATTTCATGAAGCGTGAGCATATTCCAGACTATTTGTCGCAAGGCGAAAGCGCCCGACTATTTCCCGTCCTATCAACAACCTCAAAAGAAGGGCGCACAACTTCAATTGTCCTCGCCTGTATGAGCAAAGTCGAAGAATTTGGCGCAGAACTTCTTCAATCCTTGGGCAAGAAGCTTGGGAAATCGGCGACAATCGAAACCTACACCGAAATTGTCCTCTCCAAGCAAACCAATGATATCAAAGACCGCCCCGACGGGCTGATCGTTGTGAAATCAAGAGGCGCTCCGTGGAGAGCCTTGGTTGAGGCGAAAGTGGGTTCGAGCGAACTCAACGAAGAGCAACTTGAAAAGTACCGCAAACTCGCGAAAGACAATCAGATTGACTGCGTCATTTCCATCTCGAACCAGTTTTCGACAACACCGCTCAATCATCCGATCGACACCGTTAGAAAGCGAAAATCTTCAGTCCCGGTGTTCCACTGGTCTTGGATGCACATCTTAACAACCGCCGATCTTCTCATTTCGGCAGACGAAGTGCGAGACGCCGATCAACTGGTCTTATTGAACGAACTCAGACGGTTTCTGGCCCATGAAAGCGCAGGCGTACGGGGTTTTGACAGAATGCCCAAGGAATGGTCCGAATTGAACCGGCTGGTGTCAACCGGCGGTACGATCCCCGCCAAATCACCTCTCATTCAACCCGTTCTCGATGCATGGCATCAAGAGACCAAAGACTTGTCTTTGATCTTGAGTCGAATGACGGGCGCGAGCGTCGTTGAAAAGCTCTCTCGAAAACATCTCGCAAGCCCCAGCCAACGTGCGAAAGACGAATTACAAGACTTGCGAGATCAGCAAGTTTTGTGCAGTTCGCTCACCGTTCCAGATGCAGCCGCAACACTCGACGTTGTCGCTGATCTACGTCGGCGCACCATTGATGTCGGTATGACATTGCGTGCCCCCGAGGATCGAAAATCAACCAAGGCGCGTTTGAACTGGCTTATGCGACAGATCAAAACCACAGATAGCGAGCATCTGCATATACGCCTGCTCTGGCCCGGCAAGAGTGACCAAACACAATTCTCACATACCAATCTTTGTGCCAATCCAGACATGGCAAGTGATGGAAAGGGCACTCTGGCCCCTCACAGTTTTCACGTCTTTTTGTCAAACCGCATCGGTGCAAGATTCCCGCAACAAACAAATTTTATTTCAGAACTCGAAACGCTCGTTTCAAAATTCTACGGGGAGATAGGGTCCGCTCTAAAGCCATGGCATCCAAAGGCACCAGAACTCAAATCAGATCGAAAAACCGATAAATCTGTCTCGCCCGAAGGAATTGCAGAGAAGGCGGAAGAATTCGAAGGCTAAACTACCTTCACCTTTCCCCAAATACTCAAAATCCCACGACCCCACCGCGCGCCGCAAAGGTTAGGCGATTGTTAACCGAACAGCGCGCCGACTGCGTATGCTTTGTGCATACTTTGTGCATAGGTTGTGTATCGGCGCAGGGTTAAACCACATTACCCCGCGGCGGCGTCCCACGCCGCCACTATTTTTGTGGCTTCTTCGCCCACTTTCTCCGCCGACCAGCCCGGTTTATAGACCGCTGATCCGATGCCAAACCCGTTCGCGCCCGCCGCCAGCCAGTCGCCGAAATCCGACGCGCCGACGCCGCCGACCATGTAAAGCTGGGTCGTGGGAGGCAGCACCGCGCGGACCGCTTTGATGCCGTCAATCCCGACCAGTCCGGCGGGGAAGAATTTCAGGCCGTCCGCCCCGGCGTCAAGCGCTGCAAAGCACTCTGTCGGGGTCATAACCCCCGGATAAGACAGCATATTTCGCATCTTCGTCTCTTCGATCACCGCCCGGTCGCAGTTGGGGGAAACGATGATATGCGCGCCGGTATCGGCGACCTGCCGGACCGCCTCCGCCGTCAGAACGGTGCCCGCGCCCAGCCGTGCATCGGCCCCAAATTCACGCACCAGCGCAGCGATGGATTTGAGCGGATCAGGCGAGTTCAGCGGCACCTCGATCTCGGTAATTCCCGCCTTGATCAGCGCCTCGCCGATGCCCAGCACCTCGTCCGGTGTAACGCCGCGAATAATACCGATAATTTTACGCATTATGAGATCATCCTGTAGCCTTGGGTCAGCCCTGCGAGGGTCAACGTCTCTGCATCATGTTGTGTCGAGGAAAGTCCAGCAATATCAAGCGCTTGCGCATAATATGACGCCAATTTCGAGGCCCCGACGATATGCACATCGCACCCCTTCGCCCAATTGCGCGCCGCAGCGATCTCAGCACCGATCAAAATACCGGAAAGCCCTGATATTCCACGACTTTTTCCCAATAGCCCTTCGGCACGGATCGAAAAAAGACCGGCCGCAGCCGCATTCGGATCGTTGAGGCTTTGCGTCACAGACTCCGCAAACGCCGCATCCTCCCAATCCCCCTGAACCGAATAGCGCAGCACTGATTTATCGCGCAGAAGTGCAAACATCTCACCGGTCATAAATGTTTGAAAACGAACGATTTTTCCACCATTTATCTCAACCCACTTTGTGTGGGTTCCAGGCAGGCAAACCACCCCATCAGCGATCGATTGCGCTGCCAAAAGCCCCGCAATCTGCGTCTCCTCACCGCGCATTACATCCGCGGGCGTCTCCTGACATACCCCGCCGATAATATGAACAGTCGGCGCACTCTCCACCGCCACAATCCCATCCGCCTCAATCGGCGCACAGCTCACCGTCCGATAGGGCGCCTCGCGCCATCCTTGTCGAGAGCCGACCATGCCGCAGCAGACGATGGGCGTAACCTCTTCATTCCATTGGGAAATTAGTGCCAGAAGTGTTGGCTCAAACGCTTCAGGCGCAAGCCCGTTCATGCCGTCATCTGACGTTTCGCGCGCCAGAACTTCACCATTGGCCGCCATCGCCCAAGCGCGCAGCGTTGACGTGCCCCAATCCACGGCAATCCAATCGGGTAATATTTTGTCCCTATCACTCATCCAGTAAATGTCACGCCGCCATCCACAACCATCGCCTGCGCCGTCATCATCCGGCTGGCCTCCGACGACAGAAATAGTGTTGCATCCACCACATCGCGCGGCGCGAGGTGCTCTTTGAGGCACTGGGTTTCCAAATGCGCTTTCAGACCCTCTTCTGTCGCCCATTTATCAAGCTGCTTTTCGGTTAGCACCCATCCGGGCAGCAGTGCATTTGCACGGATCCCAAACGGCCCGAACTCGCGGGCAATGGACCGCGTCAATGCGACAATTCCGGCCTTTGCAGTGACATACGAGGGGTAAATCCCTTGCCCCATCAAGTACGAGACGGACGAGTAATTCACGATAGCGCCATAACCCGCAGATTTCATATCTGGCACCACCGCTTGGGTTGTGAAGAAATGCGGGCGCAAATTGACCGCGATGGATTGGTCAAAATCGCTTGCATCATAGTCCATCAACGAATGCCGCGCATCGTTCGCAGCGTTGTTCACCAACACATTGATCGGACCGTTGTGACCACGCGCCTCTTCTACCGATGCCTTGAGCGCATCGACATCCGCCAAGTCACATTTGATGAAATGAGGGCGCGATCCGTGCTTTTCTTCCATCTCATCACAAAACGCGGACGCGTCGGAGCGTTGGACAAATGCCACCTTCGCCCCCTGCTCGATGAAACCCTCGGTCAGCGCGGCACCGATACCCGAACCGCCGCCCGTGATGTAGACGCTTTTGTCTTTCAAATCGTGGAAAGTAACAAATTTGTTCATGCCACACGCTCTCCTTCAAGGATCATCATGGATGCCGGATTTTGCATCGGCAGCTGCACACCCATGGACATCAAAGCCTTGCCGCTCAACTGGATTTGCCCGTCTTTCAAAGGTATGTGACCGCGGCTCAACGCCAGCGCGCCGTCATGATAACGCAGGGAGACGGTATAAGTCACATCTTCACGCAACCCGATTAACTGGATGGGCAGTGTGAGCGTTTGGCGTGACGTGCCGGTCTTGCCGATGAATGTCGCGAATTTGGATTGGTCTTCGGAGACACGCATTTCGGCAATGATCGCCGGGTCTGCAGTACTGATGCGTTTGGAGGGCGTCTGGAACAGCCAGTCGCGGTTGTCTTTCCACCAACTTGTGATGTCCTTGAGCACATCACGCTCTGCCTCGGTCAGCTCGCGCGGGTCCATCTCGAAGCCCATGTGACGCATTGCAGCAACCCAGGCCCTGAACCCGATTGTGAAAACGCGCCCCGACGTATGGCATACCCTTGGGCCGACGTGGCTGCCCACGATCACGTCAGGCAGGAATTGCGCGGCGTTTGCCTGAATTTCGAGCCGCTCCAGTGCGTCATTACTATCTGAGAGCCAAAGCCGCTGGGTCCGCTCCAGAATGCCGTAGTCGATACGCCCACCACCCGATGCGCAGGTCTCAAATTCCACCTTTGGATGCGCGGCGGTGATGCGGTCGAGCAGCGCGTAAAGCCCCTCGGTCTGCCGCGCCGTGTTGTAGGGCAGAACGCGATTGTGGTCCCATTTGACGTAATCGACGGGAATGTCCGACAGGATCACATCCATCTTGCCAAAGAGGTAATCACGTACATCCTCACGGCTTATATCAAGGACGAGCTGTTGCCGTCCGATGGGCTGATCCTCCGGTCCCAGCACCCAGTCAGGATGCGCTTTGAAGAGCGTGCTTTCTCGGTTTATCATCTCTGGCTCAAACCAGATGCCAAAAGTCATTCCCAGATCGAGGATGTGATCCACGAGCGGGCGCAGACCATATGGGTATTTGCGGTGATCCACGTCCCAATCACCCAGCGAAGTCGTGTCATCATCCCGATGCCCAAACCAACCATCGTCCAGAACGAAGCGTTCCGCGCCTATGTCAGCGGCCAGATCGGCGATGGTAGTGAGAGTTTCAAGATCGTGGTCGAAATATATCGCTTCCCAGCAATTGTAATGCACGGGGCGTGGACGCTCCGGCTCGGGAAACCGCACGATTTTGGAGACGACATGGGATTGAAAGATCTCCGACAATCCGTTGAGACCTGCATCAGAATATCCAATATATAGCGTAGCGGTTGAGACCTCTTTGATGCTGGGCACATCGCTTTGTGTGGCATGGCCAAACTGCACCTGCCGGCGTCCATCGGGCAGCTCTTCGGCGACCATCCGATGCCCGCCCGACCAGCCATAGTGAAATCCGTAGCAGCCACCCGTATCATGGGTCGCGCCGCGCGTTGGCACGACGAGGGAGGGAAAGGTCTCATGCCCCGTACGTCCCGACCGGCTCTCGCGCAATCGCGCGCCCGGCGCCCAATCGAGCGCGTTTGGCTGAAACTCACGGCACCAACGACCGGAATAATCCTGATAGCTGTCTGCAAGCGCGGGCGCGGGCATCACCGGGGCTGCGAGCCAGGAGATATGTAGCGCCGCTTGGCTTTTGATCTGAGCGTCTAGGGCGATGACGCCCGTGTCATGGGCGCTCAGCGTCGCGGTATATTGCAACCCATGCGCTTTATCGCAGCACCGGATAACCAGTTCGTCTGATCCTTCGACGCTCTCAAGCACAAAACGCGGACGTACCGCCGTACCGTCTGAAATATGCGCCACAAACCCCGGCTGGCCCAAAAACGCGTCCGCTTCCTGCGGACAAAGCGACAGGGGCGGGACAGTATCCATCATGCCGCCCGTTATGTCGCGGCGGGTCGCCTCTGCCAGAACTTTCAGATTTTCCTTATCCGGCAACGCAGGCCCCCAGTACACAACGCTTGGTATCTCTCCCTCAAACGAAGCAAGGACAAGAGTTTGGGGCCCGGCGTCAACACGCCAGGTTTGTGTCACTTCACTGCTCCAAGAGTAAGTCCGGCGATAAAGTGCCTTTGCATTGCAAAGAACATGATAACCGGCGGTACTGCGGCAAGTATTGATGCCGCCGAAACCAGATGCCAATTGTTGACGAACTGACCGTTGAGCGCCCGCACACCAGCGGTGATTGGCTTTGCGCCTTCACTTTGTGTCAGCACAGTTGCCCAGAAAAAGTCGTTCCACACAAATGTGAAAATCAGCACCGCAAGCGCGGCAATCGCAGGCCGTACCAGCGGCAGCACGATATGCCAGAAGATGCGGAACTCGCCGATCCCCTCAATCCGCGCGCTTTCGATCAGATCAAACGGCATGGCCTTGATGAAGTTCCGCATAAACAGGGTACAGAACCCGGTCTGAAAGGCGGAATGGAACAGGAACTGGCCCGCGATGGTGTCGTAAAGTCCCAATTGCACGCTCATATCGCGCACGGGCACCATCAGGATTTGGAACGGGATAAAGTTACCGGCGACAAACAGAAAGAAGAGCGGCAGCGCGACCCGAAATTTATAGATCGCCAGCGCATAACCCGCCAGACACGCTAGCGAGACCGAGATGATCACGGTTGGAATGGTGATCAGGAAGGAGTTCAGCAGATAGGTCGCCGCATCCGACTGCACGAACACAGCCGTATAGTTCTCAAATAGCTTGAACTGCGACGGCCAGCCAAACACGTTGCCCGCATTGATGTCCGAGCCGGGCCGGATCGACGTCATGAAAATCGCCAGAAGCGGTAACAGCCAGATAAAAAGCGCGACAGGCAGGAACGCTTGATAGGCGTAACGCTTTCCTGAGGGCGCTTTTTCGATAGGACGTGGGAACATCTTAGCGGCCTCCCTTTTCGTCCTGATACATCCGCCACAGGAAGTAACTGATGTAGACCAACATGATCATGAACAGGACGGTCGCGACCGCAGACCCGTAGCCATACCGCTCGCCATACTCAGAGATCGCAACCTCGAACATGTAATACGCCAGCACATTGGTGGACCCAAACGGCCCCCCTTGCGTCATAATCGCGATCATATCGAACGAGCGGAGCGCGCCGATGACTGTCACAACCACAGCGATGAAAGTCGCCGGGCGAAGCTGCGGCAGGATCACGTACCAAAGCATCTTCCAACCCTTCGCACCATCAAGGCGCCCGGCCTCAATCTGATCCTCGGCCACATTGTTCAGACCTGTAAGATAAAGGATCATGCAGTAGGCGATCTGGGGCCAGAGGCCCGCGAAGATGATGCCATATGTCGCGTAATCCGCCGATGAGAGAATATCGGGCACAGGCGTGGAGCATTTTGACGTGACGTTGCCGACAATATTGATCGTGTCTTCGCAAAATACGGCTTTCCACAAGCTGCCGACAACGCCGAAATCCGGGTTGTAGAACCAGCCGAAAATCAGGCCAACAACGACTTGGCTGATCACGAACGGGAAGAAGAACATGGATTTATAGAACCGCATGCCCGTGACCGTTTGGTTCAGAAACAGCGCAATAAACAATCCGGCAGGCACTGCGAGCATGTAGAGCACCAGCCACAGCACGTTATTTTTGAGCGATACCCAGAAATTCGGATCGCTCCAAAGCTTGACGTAATTGGCAAAACCAACCCATTCAGCAGTCGATGAACCATCTGCGCGGTACAGGCCATTCCATTCATAAAAGCTGAGCGAGATCGATTCAAAGATCGGGATAACGACGTATACACAGAAAAAGAAAAGTGCCGGTGCAAGGAAAATCCACGGCGTTATGGCGAGTTTATTTCGCCCGTACCATCCAAGCTCTTTGTCAGTCTGACTGCTGAATTCGGTCGCGGCCATGATGCACCTGCCTTTGTTGAGGATAAAACAAGGCGAGCCGGGCGCTTATGCGCGCCCGACCCAATAGCATCGTATGCTTATTTGTAGACTTCTGCCTGAACCTCGTCGAGGCGTGTCAGAACTTCTTCCAATGTGGATGGGTCGAGCATGAACTTCTGGAAGCCCTCCATGCCTGCTTTGGCCATCTCAGCTGGTGCATCGCGGTCATAGAACTGGGCCAGACCAGCAGCGGTCGACACGGTTGCAAAGCCTTCCTGAATGAACTTGTCGTCACCCACTGTTGCTTTGGCATTGATCGGAAGCTGACCGATTGTAGCGTTCCACTGTGTTTGGATTTCAGGCTGCGCGATGAAGGCCAGGAACTTCTTGGCATCTTCGACGTTCTTTGCATTTGTAGGAATAAAGAACGCATCGGCAGGTGCTTCTTCCGCACGTGGCAGACCAGGTGTGATTTCCGGGAATTGGAAGAAATCAATCTGCTCGTCTGTCAGTCCAGCATTGCGATACGCGTCAACCGAGAAGTTACCCATGACGTACATTGCAGCATCACCGTTGGCGAATGGCGCAATAGCGTCCTGCCAGCTCATCGAAGCGTGGTTATCAACAAAGCCACACTCGTTGATCATCTGCTCCCAGTTCGCAAATGTCGCGCGAATGCGATCGTCGGTGTACTTGATTTCACCGGCGGTCAGAGCGTTGTGAACGTCATAGCCGTTGGTGCGCAGGTTGATGTAGTCAAATACGCCAGCAGCTGTCCAAAGGAACTTGGTGCCGATGGTGAAGGGTGTCACACCTGCTTCTTTCATCGCTCCACATGCAGACATCAACTCGTCCCATGTTTGAGGCTCAGACAGACCCAGCTTGTCGAAGATATCTTTGCGGTAGTAGATACCCCACTGGTAGTATGTGTATGGCACACCCCAGATTTTGCCGTCGCGCGACATGGTTGGTTTGATCGCGGCGAGATCTTCATTGAAGCCGTTCTCTTCCCACACATCATCAACAGGCAGGAACAAACCAGCGTCTACGAACGGTGCCATGCGGTTGCCAGGGTACCAGGAGGTCACGTCTGGCGCATCTGCCGTCAAGAAGTTGCGGATCGCAGTCTTATGCGCTTCACGATCATTGATGTTTACAATGACGTTGATGTCAGGGTTCGCAGCCTGGAATGCTGCAACAGCATCTTCAAAGCCCTTTTTCGGGCCAGGATTTGGATCGTCAAAGTTTATGACGAGATCCCCAGCAAAAGCTGTGCTTGCAAGCAGCGCCGAAACTGCCAGGGTGGCAGCGGTATTGCGGATTTTAGTGATCATAGTCTTCTCCCAGTGACAGTTTCACATATTGAAACTTAGTTTTAATTATTGAAAATAATGCGCGCGTCCGTTACTGTTGTCAACAGCGTCACCGCAAAAGAGTGATCGTTCACATCAATTACAGGGAGAGCTCAGTGTCACAGAGCGGACACGAAGATGGCACAGTAGGAAAAGCGCTTAATGTGCTTGATCTTATTGCCACCATTGGCCGTCCGGTGCGCTTCACTGAAGTCCTTTCGGCGAGCGATTATCCCAAGGCAACTGTGTACAGACTCATCCAGACGCTGACCAATCAGGGAATGCTCAGTTATGATTCGGTGCGTCAAGAATACTCGCTCGGCGTGCGGCTCGTGCGACTGGCGCATGCCGCATGGACCAGCACCTCAATTGCGCCGCTCGCTCGTCCCTATCTCGATACGCTGAGCCAATCGGTTGGGGAAACCGTCCATCTGGCTCAGCTCGACAACGGGCAGGTGCTCTATGTCGACAAACGCACCGCGCATTCACCCATCAGCATGTTCTCGCAAGCCGGCAAGGTCGGACCCGGCCATTGCACAGGTGTTGGCAAGGCAATGATTGCGTTTTTGCCCGCCGACACGCGCGATCACGCCGTTGCGCAGCAATCTTTCTATGCCTTCACGCCCCACACGATCACAACCGCGGATGCATTCAATGCCGAACTTGATGATATCGCGCAAGCGGGCATTGCGTTTGATCGCGAAGAGCATGAGCCTGAGATAATTTGTATCGCCGCGCCCATTCTGGCGAGCGGTGGCAACATTATTGGCGGCATCAGCATTACCAGCACATTGCAACGCCACAGCTTGCAAGAACTCGAAGCCTTCAAACCCGATCTCCTATCAACAGCGCAAAAAATTGCAGGTGCGGTGGAAGCCTGGCGCTTTCCCGACCATACGCGCAAGATGTCAGCCTAGAGGCCCATATGTCAGGTGTTCAGCTTGAAAAAGTAATCAAGAAATACGGTTCAACCCAAGTCATCCACGGCGTTGACCTGCAAATCGAGAACGGTGAGTTCTGTGTTTTTGTCGGACCTTCGGGCTGCGGTAAATCCACGCTTTTGCGCATGGTTGCAGGGCTTGAAGAGACAACCGACGGGCGCATTTCCATCGGCGAGCGAGATGTCACACATCTTGATCCGGCCAAGCGCGGCGTTGCAATGGTGTTCCAAACTTATGCGCTTTATCCGCATATGACCGTGCGCGAGAACATGGGCTTTGGGCTGAAAATGAACGGACTGCCCAAAGAGGAAGTCGCCGCCAAGGTGAATGAGGCCGCCAGCATTCTCAAACTTGAAGAGTATTTCGACCGCAAACCGGCTGCGTTGTCGGGCGGTCAGCGCCAACGCGTTGCAATCGGGCGTGCGATTGTGCGCGGTCCGGAGGTTTTCCTATTTGACGAGCCGCTGTCAAACCTTGATGCAGAACTCCGTGTTGAGATGCGCGTGGAGATTTCCCGCCTGCACAATGAAATTGGTGCAACAATGATCTACGTCACCCACGATCAGGTCGAGGCGATGACACTTGCAGACAAAATCGTTGTGCTGCGTGCGGGCGTGATCGAACAGGTCGGCGCACCGATGGAGCTTTATCACAACCCGGACAACAAATTCGTCGCCGGGTTCATCGGCTCACCTGCAATGAATTTTCTGGACGGCATCGTGAAGGGCGGCAAGGTTATGGTGCCCGGACTGGGTGACGCCTCGCTCGAAGTGAACGCCACGCTTCCCGCAGAAGGCACTGAGGTGACCATCGGATTGCGCCCGCAAGATCTGGCGCTTGATCCGGGCGGCGATGCGCTGAATGTCGATTTGACCGAAGAGCTTGGCGGGATCGCCTATGTCTATCTTCGCGCCAAAACCGGCGAGCGGATCATCGTCGAAGCCAAGGATATTCAGGGCATGAAAACCGGCGCATCGGCAGGGATCATCTTTGATGCCAGCAATCTTTACGTCTTCGACCGCAAGAGCGAGGCCCGCATCAGATAATCTTTGCGAGTTGTCCAGTTAGGCTACCATGCTCGTTTTTGCCGCAGCCGTATTTTTCCTGATTGTCACGCCAGGACCTGGGGTTTTATCCACCGCTGGTGTCGGCTCGGCGTTTGGATACAAACCGGGCATGCGCTACGTGTTCGGACTGTTTCTGGGCAATAATCTTGTCGCTATTGCAGTGGTTTCGGGTCTTGCCGCATTGGTGTTAGGCGTTCCTTACGTGCGCCCCATCCTCTCGGTCGCATCAGTGATGTATTTGACCTATCTCGCCCTGAAAATCGGCTTCTCAGGATCAAAAATTGCTTTCGTCGCGGCCACCAAGCCACCCGGCATCACAGGAGGTCTGGCGCTTCAGGCGATCAATCCCAAAGCCTATGCGGTCAATACGGTCTTTTTCACAAACTTCGAGATCTTTCCCGAAAACCTACCTGTTGAGTTGGCGATCAAATTTGCGATCCTGAACGCCATCTGGGTACCAATCCATCTGATTTGGCTGGCACTTGGTGTCTCGCTCAGATGGCTGGACCTGTCGCAAAGCACCCAACGCGGCATCAATATCACGATGGCAGTCTCGATGATGCTGGTGGTGGCGCTTGCAGCCTATTCTGCGCGTGAGACCTTATGACTTGCGCAACTGCTCACCCGATTCTGTGAGCGCAGTGAACTGGCCCGCAGGCCGGTAGCAGTAGAGATAGCTTTCGAGCACCGCATCCATATCCGTCGCTGCAATCCCCAGATCAGCCAGACCTCGCGCCTCATCGGAAACAATATTGTCCTGTGCAAGCTGCTTGACCTGATCGCTTGTGATAACAGTATTCGGGATCAACCCGCCGGTGAGAAACTGGATCAAACCAAACACACCCGCCATAATGCGTCCTGCGAATGTAGGCAGCCCCAAAACGATGCGTTTTCGGCGGATGACGTTGAGCATTTTTTGCATCAGTTCGCGAAAGCTCGCGATTTCCGGTCCGCCAAGCTCGAACACGCCAGAGCGTCCTTTCACAACCGCAATCTCCGCAGCTTCAGCCACATCGCCGACAAAAACCGGTTGGAATTTTGTGTTTGCGCCCACCAGAGGCAAAACCGGCGAGAACCGCGACATTTGCGCAAAACGGTTGAAGAACTCATCTTCGTTTCCGAAAACGATGGAGGGACGCAAAATCGTGGCTGTCGGGACCGCACCCAGCACAGCAGCCTCGCCTTCAGCTTTGGAACGCGCATATGCGCTGTCGCTCTGCGCATCGGCACCAATCGCAGAAATATGAACGAATTTGGTCACACCGTGCTTGGCAGCGAATTTCGCGATGCGCGCTGCACCTTCGGTTTGAACAGCCTGAAATTTCTGTTTTCCCAACTCCGACAGAATACCGACGCAGTTGATCACCGCGTCCGCACCAGCAATCGCGGCCTCGGTCGATGCATCGTCCCGAATATTGGCCTGAATAGGCTCAACCTGGCCCACGGTGCCGTAAGGTTTAACGAATAGCGCCTCGTTGGGCCGTCGCACAGCTACCCGCACCCGCCATCCGGCCCGCGCCATACGCTGCGCGATATACCGACCGACAAAACCGGATCCGCCAAAAATCGTGACCAAAGGTGCGCTGTTCATGTGCTCAACATCTCCAGATTCTCAAGCCTGCGCTCTGTCTATAGGCCACAGGTCTGTGAAACAAGGTTAACAAGGCCACGCGAAGACCCAAAGCTCCTACAATCGAGCAGCATGCCGTTGACAGCAAGATACCGGCTCGCTATGAGCGCGCTACTGTTTTGACACCAGCCCAGGTGGCGGAATTGGTAGACGCGCTGGCTTCAGGTGCCAGTTCCCTTTTGGGAGTGGAAGTTCGAGTCTTCTCCTGGGCACCATTTTTTCTCTACATTGCTGAACATAAGTGCTAGAAAACGTTAGGTTTTCTGGCGTTTTGACTTGGAAAATCTGAACATAGAAATCCATACGATACCCCCAGAAAACATGCCATTTGGGGGTATTATTGGGGGCC
>CAYRKW010000030.1:18652-38569 GCA_964425135.1 uncultured Rhodobacterales bacterium | reverse complement strand
GCCGGGTTGTAGTGGAAGTGCAGATAGGCATAGCCGGTGTTCGACACCCAATCGAGATGGCTGAAAATGCCATAGGGAAACCCATGCCCCCATGCGCCCAACAAAAGCGGGCGGAAAATCACCAAAGTCACATAGGCAAGTATCGCGAAAGAAAACGCGAACGGCACGTGATAGCCAATGCCAAGCTTTCGGCAAATCTCCACTTCGCGCAGCGCCCAACTCACGAAAGCGCCCACCGCGCAAAAGGTAATAATCTGCCACAAACCGCCCTCTGCCAAAGGCGCCATGCCAAGCCCGTATTTCAGATCGGGCGGCGCAATGTTGATCAGCCAGGGATTGAACGTCCCCTGAAGCGCCGCGCCCCAGAATATCAATACCGTACCAAGCGCGGCAAAGAACAACGTCGTGACGCCGAAAAAGCCGACGTAGAACGGACCCACCCAAAAATCGAACAGGTCTCCACCAACCAAAGTGCCACCGCGAACCCGGTATTTACGTTCAAAACTCAACAGCGCCATTGTCCAACCCCTGTAGGTCGCGAGCGTTCAAGGTCCAATTCGCCTTGCTGTGCTCATCATCATTTCTTGGTTGCTGCGGGCAGAGTGACCCCTGCCCGCAGCTTTCGTCTCGACGATTACTCAGCTGCTGCCGCACGCTCGGCTGCCAGCTCAAACCAATTGTAATGGTCTGTGCTAAGCAGAACGAGGTGGATCATTGCAGCGAGCAAGAAGAGGAAGACGCCTTGTGCAACAAACACACGGCGCGGATCAAAAATTAGCCAGATCTTGTAGAACTTACTCATCTTTGGATCCTTTCCTCACAACCACGGACGCCAGATGTACACCGCAAAATGAGCAAGGACGGCGATGATTGTGAACAACCAAAGCCCGCTCATATATACAGAGTGCAATTCTTGCGCCTGCTCGTCGGTTAGACCTGTGAACGACAGGTCGCTTTTGTCAGCCATAGTCTTTCCTCCGGATAGCTAGACTGTAATCGCTTTGTCCCGCGATCTGGGCACCAAAAGACCTGTCGGCCTTCGGATTATCCCCTCGTATAAACGCGAGGGAAATTTCGAACGTGCTCACCACGTCAGGAAGATCTTCGGGGTGATCACCCCGGCTTCTTTTAGCGCTCGCCCGACGATCCCGGAATGCAGCGCAGTAATGTCTCCGCGAAACAAATCACGGAACCAACCAAAGGCAGCAAACGGCAACGCCAGGATAAAGATGATGGTGAAATAGACCCGATATTCCGTGCGTCTGTTGGTGCGCGCCGGGTCCAGGCCCTTTTGGGTACGATCACTCATTTAATCCTCCTCCATTATCAGTTTTGGGCGGTGCGAGCTCGGATATGGTCTCTAAATCCACGCGCGCCGCACCGGCATTCAAGGCAAGTGCCTCCGCTTCATCCCGCAGGTTTTTCGCAGCCGAAATACGCGTGAGAACCGGGTGTTTTGATATGATGTCGTCAAGAAACGCTTGCGCATCCGCATCCCACGGCAAATCGCGCCGCAAGGTTGTCGGGGTCGCCGCGGCGTCATCAAGCTCCGAGCCAAGCGGCAGGATGTGAAACAGCGCATCGAACAGACTGTTGCACACTTCTTGCAATAGATAGGTCGCACCCGCATAGCCCATCATCGGCGTGCCCGTGGCCCGCCGGATCGCAGCGCCGGGGAAGCTTGCTGGAATAAATGCAGGTTTGGGGCCATGCCCGCCGGACATCTCCGCCATATACATTTTTTCGTTGATCGACCCCAGAACCACCAAGGGGCGCTTATCGTGCATCATCGCGCGCACGCTGTCGTTGTCGGTCTTCTTGCCCGAGACCCGCGAGACCGCAAAGTCGCACGGAAGCCCCAGATCGGTCTCCAGATAATTGCGAATGCCCCGCGTATAGGTCTCATTTGCCACCACCGCGAAACTCGCTGTGGCAAAGAAATCCTGCGTCACCGAGCGCCACAAATCCCAGACGGGTTTGAGTGTCGAGTGCTTTTCTCGCGCGATAAACGGCTCCACATCGAGCTCAAGCAACTCGCCAAGCTTATGCAAAAACGCCGTCGTGCTCTCCACCCCGATGGGCGCTTGCAGATAGGGTTTGCGCAGACACTCCGCGAGACCCCTGCCAAACTCGCGATACATCACGATATTGACGTCCGCATTCACCAGATTGCGCATCTCGCCCACATGCGCGCCCAGTGGCAGCACCATGTTGACCTCTGCACCAATGCCTTCGACCAGACGCCGGATTTCGGCAAGGTCCGACGGCATGTTGAACGTGCCATACATTGGACCCAGAATATTGACCCGCGGCTTGGCCCCCTCTTCGCGTTTCGCCTCGCGCGGCATCCGCCCTTTGGTCATGCCAAATTCGGTGAAGAGCCAGGTCATCGCCCGATCCGCACTCTCCCATTGATCCTCGTCAATCGTGCGCGGCAGGAAGCGTTGGATGTTCGTGCCTTGCGGTGTGACACCGCCGCCGATCATCTCGGCAATTGATCCTGTGACAACCACCGCAGGCAGCGCCGGGTCGAGCGTATCCCACGCCCGTTTCATGCTGTCTTCGGTGCCAGCCCCCATCTCGCCTTCACCAAGACCGGTGACAACAATCGGCAACTCATGGGGTGGCAGAGCATCGGTGTAATGCAAAACGGATGTCACCGGCAGATTTTCGCATCCAACCGGCCCGTCGATGACCACCTGCAACCCCTTGCAGGCGCAAAACGCATAGACCGCGCCCCAATATCCGCCGGCGCGGTCATGATCCTGAACCAGCATCAGAAAGACCCTCCGATCGTGCGACTGTGCATCCGACTGTGCATAGATTGTGCATCGGTTGTGCATAGGATGTGCATACGGTTTTGGGGACAGGGGCGGTGCATCAAATCATCTCCGCCGCTTTGGCCGCGCGGGCCTTCTTTTCCAGCTTTTTCTGGTTGGTAACCCGAAAGCTAGGCTGAAGATTTGGCGATCCTTCCCAAATCCCGGCTGAATCACCTGTGCCAACGCCCTCAAAGAAGGATTTCATCTGCGCCATGCGATTTTTGTTGCCCATCGCCGCATTAATCACCTGCGCCAGAGAGCCAGCGCCCGCCGGACCCATCAAGGGACGCGCAGAGATCAGATTGGTGAAATAAAGCGCCGGAATGCCAAGTTCCTTGGCCTTTTGAACAACAGGCGTCGTGCCAATTGCGAGATCAGGTTTTATGCCCTCCATCGCAGCGCAATCATCTTCGAGCGACGCGCGATATTTGATCGTCACGCCCTTTGCCTCCAGCCATTGCGCATCCGGCTTCGACCACTCCGTGCGTGGGCAAGCGGTGCCGACATAAGGCACCTTCGCCCCGCTCTCGATCAGCAAACGCGCAACCAAAAGCTCGGAGCCTTCATATCCCGACACAGTGATCGTGCCATCGATTTTAGCCCCGCCAAGCGCACCTTTTATCGCTGGCAAGAACGCATTCTGCGCGGCTGCAAGCTGTTGTTTATCAACGTTAAATATATCTGCGATACCCGCCAACCAATCAGCTGTGCCATCGTATCCCACAGGCGCTGAACCCAATACCGGTCGCCCGGCCGACTGAAACTCGCGCACGGCAGCCGTGTAGAACGCATGGATCGCCGCCACCGCCCCACAATCAAGCGCAGAGTACAACTCGCGCCATTCGCGGCACGGCACAACCGGCCCAGCCGCCAGGCCCATGGGCGCCAGCAACGCGGAAATCATCATCGGATCCGCTGGGAACATCTCGCCCAGAATTGCAACAGACGGACGATCCGACATGCCTGCCTCAGGTGCGGCCACGGGCCCCGCTTCGATCTCCTCGCGTGCATATGCCAGCATCGCGCCTGCAAGCACGTCCTTGGCCTCCGCATGGGTCGGAATGCCAAATCCCGGCACATCAATGCCGACAATGCGAACCCCGTCGATTTCCTTGGGCAAAAGGCGCAACGGCACGCCCGATGCAGTGGGGACACACAGGTTCGTCACCACAATCGCATCATATTTTGACGGATCGGCCATCTCATGGACCGAGTCGCGAATGTCCTCAAAAAGCTTACCCGTCACCAGCGTCTCGGAATTGAACGGCACATAGCCAACCGACCGCCGCGCCCCATAAAAATGACTAACAAAGGTCAGCCCATAAACGCAGCATGCCGAGCCAGACAAAACCGACGCAACACGGCGCATACGCAAGCCCACACGCAACGACCCAAAGGCCGGGCACATGGATTGCGGCTTGTCATGCGGCCCCATCGGATAGTCTTCGGCGTATTGATCGAGCAACTCTGACTGACCCGCCTGACGCGCCGCCGCTTCGAGCGTTGATCCGGAACTGCACCCCCCCAGATCAGGCGGTGTCGCCTGCGCAGCAACCGGTGAGTTTGGAACAGGCGCAGGTCCAGACGAGAGGCCCGGCACTTCTTCGACCAAAACCTCGCCGTTCTCGCCCATTTCCACGTTATAAGTGGTGCTACTCATACGATTACCGTCGAAAAAATGGCCTCACACTGCGTCATAGATGACCTCAAGCGATTCCTTGGGTTTGGCATTTTTGCCGCGCATATCCGCGTCTGTCGCAGGCACCAGCGTGTAGTCCGCACCGGTCTCCTTGGCGTCAAACAGCCCCAGCAATCCGTCCTGATCGAGCGGTGTCGGATGCATCGGCGGCGCATCAGCAACGTTCACGCCAAGGCTGGCGAACATCTCGCCCCATTGGCTCTCCATCGTGCCGACAATCTGATAATTGGCTGATTTCTTGCGCAGATCATCGTCCTGCGGGATCGAGGCGAGGATCGGAATATCGACCTCATTGGCAAAGGCTGCCGCTTCGCCCGAGCCATCATCCTTGTTAATGACCAGACCCGCCACGCCGACATTGCCGCCCAGCTTACGGAAGTACTCCACCGCCGAGCACACGTTATTAGCCACATACAGCGATTGCAGATCGTTTGAGGCGACCAGAATGACCTTCTGCGCCATGTCACGCGCAATCGGCAGTCCGAAGCCGCCGCACACCACATCGCCAAGGAAATCGAGCAGCACGTAGTCAAAATCCCAGTCATGGAAGCCCAACTTCTCCAGAAGCTCAAACCCGTGGATGATCCCGCGCCCGCCACAGCCGCGACCAACTTCCGGCCCGCCAAGTTCCATCGCGAAAACGCCTCCGCGCTTGAAGCAAACGTCGCCGATTTTCACCTCTTCGCCCGCGTCCTTCTTCTTGGACGACGTCTCAATGATCGTGGGGCATGCCTTACCGCCAAACAGCAGGCTGGTTGTGTCGGATTTCGGATCGCAGCCAATGAGCAGAACGCGTTTGCCCTGCTCGGCCATCATGTGGCTGAGATTGGCCAGCGTGAAGGACTTGCCAATGCCGCCCTTGCCATAGATCGCAATAATCTGCGTCTTGCTTTTGGCCTCCCCCACGGGCACATCATCCAGCTCCTGGGAGGCTTCTTCGCGCAGGCGATTGTTGTAATCGTCCTTCAGATTCGGAACATCAAGGCTCATGCAGTCGCTCCCCATTCAAGGATCATTTTGAGACAGTTTTTGTCGTTAAAGGCTTTGGCGTAGGCGGCATCGGCGTCGCTTGCCGCGCTGGTATGCGTGATCAAACCATCAAGGCTGAGCACACCCGCATCGACCAATTCCCGCGTCGCAATCATGTCGTCGCGCATCCATTCGGCGGCCACGCGAAGCCGGGCTTCTTTCATGAAGGCCATGGGAAAGGTGAACGACAGCGGATCGGCATAAAATCCTGCCAAAACAATCTCGCCGCCTTTGGCAATTCGCCCAATCAGCGTGTCGAGCAAACTGGCGTCGCCCGTCACGTCAAATATGCAATTGTAATCGCGCCGTGGGTCCGCATCGGGATGCACAACCTCATAGCCCTGCGCCCCTGACATCCGGTCGGTGTCAATATCCCAGACCACCGGCGCAGGCGCGCCTGAGGCGATGGTCAGTCGCGCCAAGAGGCGTCCCAAGACGCCATGGCCAACGATCAATTCGGGCATTTGGTGATCAAGACCTGCAATCGCGTGGCGTGCTGTCGCCGCAAGGGCCAAAAGCGCGCCTTGCGCTTTCAGGGATGGATCGATTTTGATGACACGTTCGGCTGGCGTAACGAGCCGTGAGGCTGCCCCACCAAACAGACCGCGCACATCCCCAAAACAGGACGCACCCGGAACAAACACACGATCGCCGACGTTGATTGATTGCGACTTGCTCTCGACAACCTCGCCAACCGCTTCATACCCCGGAACCAGCGGATACCCCATGCCCGGGAAAGGCGGCATCTTGCCGTCCCAAAACAGTTTTTCCGTGCCGGTGGAAATACCAGAGTGCGAAATATCGATGACAACATCATCCGCTTCCGGCGCGGTTAGGCGCAGGCGTTCCGGTCCGATCTGATGCGGTCCGCGTAACACTATGGCGGTGCTGTCTATCGTCACTCTCCCTGACCGATACTTGTTTTTCGTCTCTAAGGACTCAGTCGATCCGTAATGTACGTTAGAACTGACATTTTATGTTGTCAACTTAACTAGACAGTTGATTTGAAGTCCGGCTTTCGCGCCAAGACCACACTCGTCACATAGGGGCGGTGTGATTTCGGGGTTTGAATGCGGTCGAACCCGATCTGCTCAAGCTTTTCGGCGATTTCGCTTTGCGCGCGAACCTGCCCGGTTCGCATGGCCATCGTGTAGAATGAGAAATAGGCATCCGTCGCGCGCACAGGCGTATCGCCGCCCGACATAGGCTCCGAAATGATCAGATGACCGCCCTGAGGGAGCGCTGCAAAGACATTCTCCAGCAAACGGTCAATCGTAACATCCGCGTGGTCGTAGAGAACGCGGATCAAGGAAATCGTGTCTGCGGTCTGCGGCAGAGGATCGAGAAAACTGCCTCCGATCACGTCAAAGTGATCAACGCCCGACACGACATCCGGCAGATCAAAGACGATCAGATTGAGATCGGGATGTGCTTTTTGCACTTCACGCACGAAGGCGCCCGTCCCGCCGCCCACATCCATGAGCGTTTTGCTGTTTGCAAGATTGACGTAGCGCAGCGTCTCATCAGCCACAATCGCCTGAGATTGCGCCATAAGATCAGAGTATCGCGACACAACACCAGCATCAGCCGCCTGTGCGCCCTGCCCCAGCACATAGGGCCAGAATGCCGCCAGTTCGGTCTCCACATCCTCGCGCAACAATGCCACAGGATCGGCCATATCCCGATAAAGAATATCGTGGTGGCGGATCATATCCGTCAAACCCGGAACGCCCAGCGCAGCCGCGCCAAGACGCGCCAAGGCAAATCGTCCATCCTTTCGCCGCGCGAGAAGCCCAATGGACGTGGCCGCATTACACAGCGCATCCATTTTCTTGGGATCGAGACCGCATTTCAATGCGAGCGCTTGCGACGACATCGGCGCATCCGACAGTTTGGCCAAAATCTCCAATTCGACACAGGCATAAAGGGTTTGCGAATAGACAAACCCCGCCACGAGATCGAAGAGCTTCTCCCCATCCTTGCGCGCCATACGCCGCGTCAGCGGGAAACGACTGGCCCACCGCTGAAACCCGGGCTTTGACACCAAACGGCTCTGCCACCGTGCCACAGCGCCGAAGGGATCCATTCCGGGTTTGGGGTGTTGGTCTGTCAGACCCACGTCACTCAGCCGGTGTTGGCATCAGTCTGGTCGGTGCCAAACGCTCCGCCTGCGCCTGCACAATGGCACAAAGCTGCACCTCGCCGGGACAGGATGGGATGGATGAAATTGCACCGCTCAGAACATTGTTCAAATGCGCAGTCGCCCCCTCAAGCCCCAGTTGCGTGACTGCATTGGGGCGATCATGCACAGCATCTTGCCCAGCCGGCTTGCCCAATGTCGCCTCGTCATACAGAACATCGCGAAGATCATCAGCAACCTGAAACGCCTCCCCGATCCGAGCGCCCAATTCATGCCAGGGATCAGGGTCGGACCCGGCCGCCACTGCGCCCATCTCCGTCGCAGCAATGAACAGCGCCCCTGTTTTGGCCTGATGGTAGGCGCGCAAATCGATGGTCTCTTCGCTCTCCCACGCTTGGCCTGCGCAAATACCGTAGGGCGAGCCGGTGTAGCGAGCCAGCAATCCGACAAGTTTCGCCGCACGTGTCGGTGCATGATGCGCAGCGCCAGCTATCGTTTCAAATGCGAGCACAATCAGAGCATCTCCGGTTAAAAGCGCAATTGGCTGCCCAAATGCCTTGTGAACCGACGGCTTGCCGCGCCGAACATCCGCATCGTCAAAACACGGCATGTCGTCATGAACCAGACTGGCACAATGGATCAATTCAATCGCCGCTGCAGCGGCGGCTGCAAGCTCAGGCTCATCACTTCCGCAGGCATGCGCCACCGACAGGCAAATCTGAGGACGCACCCGCGCACCGCCTGGAAACATCGCATAGTGAAGCGCTTGGCTCAGCTTTCCGGGCGCTGAGTTTGCCTGAGCGCGCGCGATGGCAGCATTCAGAGTTGCATCAATCTTGTCAGCGAATGGCATCAGCGCGTCCAATCATTATGTAAACTTGTTGTTACAGTAATCTGTAAATAATACTGGACAATATACCAACCTGTGTCAACATTCCCAGACGCGGTTGCCAGCGAAGGCTTGCGCGCGTGAATGAATGAGGTGCGCTCAACATGGATGTCGTCATCATCGGTGCAGGGATCGCGGGTCTGGCAACAGCGCTCAGGCTTGCGCACGCAGGCCGCGACGTCGATGTGTTCGAAACCCACGCCGATGTCGGAGGAAAAATTCGCACATTGCCGACCGAAGCAGGCCCCGTCGATGCTGGCCCAACTGTCCTGACCATGCGCCGCGTTTTTGATGAATTATTCGCCGACGTGGGCGAATCGCTGGGCGACCACCTCACGCTTTTGCGCCAAGACAAGCTCGCGCGACACTTCTGGGCGGATGGGCAAATGCTCGACCTCTACGAGAGCAAAGAGCGCAATATCGCCGAGATAACCCAAGTTTTCGGCAGCCACTCAGGCCGCGAGTATGAGCGTTTTCACAACCGCACAAAACTGCTCTTCGATAGTTTTGAAGCGCCAATGATGCGCGCGCCCGAGCCAAGCCGGGCCGGGATGGCCTCTGTTGTTTTGCGCAAACCGTCGATTCTATCCGCCATGGCTCCGCATCGGACAATGGCCCAAAGCCTCGCCCGCGAATTTTCCGAGCCCAAACTCGCGCAACTCTTCGGTCGCTACGCCACATACGTCGGCGGCTCGCCCTATCGCGCACCATCGCTGCTCTCGCTCATCTGGCAGGCAGAGGCAGGCGGCGTCTGGCAAGCGCAAGGCGGCATGCACACGCTTCCCCAAGCACTAAAGTCACTCGCCGAGAAACGTGGCGCACGGTTCCACATGAACACCCGCGTGGCTGAAATTGCCGCCAAAGACGGCATAGTCTCGGAAGTTGAACTTGAAAACGGACAGCGCCATCACGCAAATACTATCGTGTTCAACGGCGACCCGGCAGCGCTCACAACCGGACTGATGGGCGATAGCGTCACGCAGGCAACCGCTGCAAATCCGACAACGCCGCGCTCCTATTCCGCCAATGTCTGGTCATTCGCAGCCACCCCGTCTCGCGATGACCTTGAGTTGCACAACGTGTTTTTCGGGCGCACGCCGAACCAGGAATTCACCGATCTCGAACAGGGTCAGATGCCCAGCGATCCAACCGTATACGTCCACGCTCAAGACCGAGGTGCCAGAACCTCACGTGCAGGCGCGGAGCGGTTTGAGATCATCCTGAACGCGCCGCCCACCTCTTCGCCTACTACCGACCAAGGAGATATCGACCGATGCCGGACAATCACCTTCTCCACCCTCAAGACCATGGGGCTGAGCTTCTCTCCAGCGCCGGGCGACACGCTAACACCTCCGGCGATGTTCAATCACCTGTTCCCAGCCTCGAACGGCGCGCTCTACGGTCGCAGTCCGCACGGGTTGATGACGGCATTCAAACGGCCAACCGCCCGCACGAAGATCAAGGGGCTTTATCTGGCGGGCGGGGGATGTCATCCGGGCGCGGGGGTTCCGATGGCCACTCTCTCAGGGATGCACGCAGCCGAGGCGATCTTGAGCGACCAGACTTCGCCGTTGATGTCCCGCCGAACGGCTACGCATGGTGGTATGTCGACGGGCTCAGCGACGATGGCAGCAAAGCCATCTCCATCATCGGCTTCATAGGGTCGGTTTTCTCGCCCTGGTATCGCTGGAGTGGCCGTAAAAACCCGCAAAACCACTGCTGCCTGAACGTCGCTCTGTACGGGCGAGGCGCACGCTGGACCATGACCGACCGCGGCGATCAGGCCCTGTCTCAGAGCCGCGATACACTGACGATCGGACCAAGCTCGATGCATTGGGATGGGACGTCGCTCGTCATTGATATCAACGAGATTTCGACGCCGCACGGCAATCGGATCGCCGGAACGGTGACGATTCATCCTTCCGCCGTCACATCATTTGAATTACCGCTCGCCGAGGATCGCAGCCATGTGTGGCGGCCCTTCGCCCCCACTTCCCGTATCGATGTCGCGCTAGATCGCCCCGGATGGTCATGGTCCGGTCATGGGTATTTTGATGCGAATTTCGGAACGCGCGCGCTCGAGGATGATTTCTCCTATTGGACATGGGCGCGTCTGCCCCTGAATGACGGGACAGCCTGTATTTACGATGCCGACAGGCGCGATGGATCAACACTCGCCGCAGGCGTCACGTTCGGATCTGATGGTGTGGCAAAGCCACTCGACCTGCCGCCCAAAGCCAGAATGAAGCGATCTCTTTGGGCCTTGCGCCGCGAAACCCGCGCGGATGCAGGGTATGCGCCCAAGCAGGTCAAGCACATGCTCGACGCGCCGTTCTACAACCGCGCCGCCATTCGCACTAAAATAAACGGAACAGAAACCGTTGGCGTGCACGAAGCGCTCGATCTAAACAGATTTCGCAGCCCGCTCCTCAAACCCATGCTGGCCGTCCGCGTCCCGCGACGTCCCAACTGGCTCTAACTGGAGGTTAGTGGCTTCACATCCGGGTTCATTTTCCACACCGAATAATTTAGGCCCGAGGCAACGCTGACCCAGACGAGATAAGGCACAAACATCAGCCCCGCCAGACGATCAAGCTGGAACATGCTGATCATCGTAAGTGCGACTGCAATCCACATGAACACAATAATGACCATCCCCGCACGCAAGTTTCTTAGGCCGAAAAAGACCGGCGTCCACAGCGTGTTCAGTGCAATTTGAAGCGCCCAGAACGCCAGCGCGATGCCCGATCCGGTGATCCCGACAACCCGCGCGCCAGCCCATGACATCAAGATATAAAGCGTGGTCCAAGCCACAGGAAACAGCCACTTTGGCGGCGTCCAGGACGGCTTTTGCAGGTTGTCATACCACGCACCCGGTTGAAACATCGATCCGGTGGTAGCAGCAGCCGCGCAAGCCGACAAAAAAATGAAGAAAGCGAACCAATCCATCGGTGTTACATAGCCTGTTTTATGGAGTTTGCATGAGACGTCTTGCGCGCCCTGTCGTTATATTCCAGCTGCGCCAAAACCTCGACAAAAGCGCCCGTGCGCCCCTCGCCCCACTGCGATGTTGAGGCAGGCGTTTCGCTGGCAGCATCGACAAGAAACGCGACCTCCGGCAGCGGCTCCGCGTAGAGAACAGCTGATTGCGGGAATGCACTGAGCGTGGCCGCATGCATCAGTGCCTTTGACATAAGCCGAATCTTGTCGCGCCCGGATGTGTGCGCACGCCGATTGATACTGTCGTATCTGTGACGCGCCAGATCTGTGGTAATGCCAGCATAAACGTGCCGCGCTGCCAGAATGCCCGGACGACAATCAAGGGGCAGCTTGCGCACGCCTGCCTCAGACCGATCATAGAGACGATCCGCTGTTTTTCGAAGGCGCGCGACCATCAGGCGAACCTCCGCTGTCGGCTTTGGATCGCGCAAAAACGCCTCCGGCGCGATCTGTGCATCTTCAAGCCATTCCAGCGGCAGATAAAGCCGTCCCTCAAGCGCGTCTTCGCCCACATCCCGCGCGATATTGGTCAGCTGCATCGCAACCCCAAGATCAGCGGCACGCGCCAGCGCATGTCGATCCCGAACACCCATCAACACGCACATCATCACGCCAACCGATGAGGCCACCCGCGCCGCGTAACCGACAAGATCTGAAAATGTCTCATAGCGATGCTCCAGAGCGTCCCACGCAAGACCCTCCAGCAGCGCCTCGGGCAGCACTTGCGGCATGTCGAATTCTTCAACTATCGCCGCAAAGGCGCGATCCGCCGGCGCATCTTTCGGGTTGCCCGCATAAATCAGAGCGAGCCTGTCCCGCAGCGATAAAACCGCGCCCGATTTGTCCTGTTGCAAATCGACCGCGTCATCGGCCAACCGGCAAAACGCATAAAGCGCAAATGCCGGATCGCGGACCCGTGCTGGCAGGACTTTTGACGCTGTATGGAACGACCGTGACCCATGACGAATCGCTTCGGCGCAAGCTTTCAAATCGGTTGGTTCAATCATGCCAAGACGTCCGCATCCGGGACCAGTTGCGTCAGGATTTCCGACGATGTCACCACACTTGGAATCCCAGCACCGGGATGTGTTCCTGCGCCCACCAGATAGAGCCCCTTGACCTCTTCACTGATATTGTGCGGCCTGAACCATGCAGATTGAAAAATTCGCGGCTCCAGAGAAAATCCAGCACCAAGCGGGCTGAGATACCGCTCTTTGAATGTCTCCGGCGTGAAGACCATGCTCTCGCAGATATGGTCTTCAAATCCGGGCATCAGCTTGTCGTTCAAAACCCGTGCCATCTTGGCCCGGTATGCCTCGCCCGTTTCTTCCCAGTTGACCGGCGCATCGCCGCCCAGATTGGGCACAGGTGAGAGCGCGTAAAACGTGTCATCCCCTTCCGGCGCACAACTTGGGTCTGTGACCGAAGGCCGATGCACGTAAATCGACATATCATCGGCCAGATGGCGCTTGATGAAAATATCCTTCAACAGCCCGTTGTAGCGATGGCTGTTCAGGATGGTGTGGTGTCCCAGATCCGGCCATTTCCCGGCTGTTCCCTTGGTGCCAAAATACCAAACAAAAAGCCCCATCGACCACCGCGCGTTGGACAATCGGCTCTTCGTCCAGCGCCGCCGTTTGCGGCATTTGAGCAATTGATCATAGGTGTGACCCGGATCGGCGTTCGATACGACCGTCTTTGCCCGAAGCACTTCGCCAGCGGCGGTCTTCACACCGGCCACCGCGCCTTCCCACGTCAGGATTTCTTCGACCTCGCAATCGAGCTTCACATCGCCACCTTGACGGTGGATGACATTCACCATCGCATCTGCGATCGCTTGCACACCGCCCATCGCGTAATGCACGCCATAGGCTTTCTCCAGATGTGAGACGAGTATATACATCGACGTCACATTCAGCGGATCGCCCCCGATAAAGAGCGGATGGAACGACAGTGCCATGCGCAGGCGCTCGTCTTTAACGCGCGATGCGGCATGGGCGTAAACCGACCGGTCGGCGCGAAGCTTCACAAATCCGGGCAACTCGCGCATCAACCCCCAAATGTTGTTGGCGGGCCGTCTTCCGATACGCTCAAAGCCAAACTCATAGCGCCGCGCGCTATCTTTCAGAAATTTCTCGTACCCCTTCAGATCGGCAGGGCTCAGCCTGCTGACCTCAGCGCGCATCGCCGCATCATCTTGCCGCACCGCAAAGCGCGATCCGTCATCCCATCTGATTTCATAGAAGGGATCGACCGGTCGCAGATCAACATCCGTATCAAAATCGCGCCCACATTCCTGCCACAGACGGCGAAAAGCCTGTGGCACCGTGACAATCGTGGGACCAAGATCAAACCGATGGCCGCCCGATTGGATCGAAGAGCCGCGCCCGCCCGCGCGATCCAACCGATCAAGAACGGTGACGCGATACCCCTTGGCCCCCAACCGCATCGCCGCCGAGAGCCCTCCCAGACCTGCACCAATTACGATGGCCTGCGGACGCTGGTCCTCAGAAGCCGTTTGGACGGTGTCGTTGCTGGTATCATCTAAGCGCTTGAGCATAGCAGCAGGATACACTGTCTAGTTTGGTTTACAATATAAAGATGAAAACTCCCGAAAAGTGTAAACCTGACTTTTCAACTCTTTTATTTCATGTAAAACTCGATAGAGATTTGGTCGTAACGAAAGGGCCAGCCGATTCAAACCGTTACTCTCAGTTTCTTCCGTTTCGGACATTTCGGCGACCGGTTCTGGGCATTGAGCCAAATGGCCTTCGCGCGCCTGTCGTTCATGCGCAATCGTCACGTCCGCTTTTGGAAATTGCTCGGCAGTGGGACCGGCGAAGGCTTTACGCCCATCCCAAACACCTCTGTCTACGCTATCCTCTGCGTCTGGCCGTCCTCCGAGATCGCGCATCAGCAACTCGGAACCGCGCGCATTTTCGCAAGATACCGCGCCCGCAGCCTGGAGAACTGGACTGTGTTTCTGACACCCACCTCTGTGCGCGGGGAATGGAGCCATCAGACCCCTTTTGAAGCGAGCCAGCCCGCTTCGTCAGGACCGCTTGCCGCGCTCAC
The DNA here is from genome assembly GCA_964425135.1 of uncultured Rhodobacterales bacterium. GTDB lineage: Bacteria > Pseudomonadota > Alphaproteobacteria > Rhodobacterales > Rhodobacteraceae > CAYLLD01. The sequence goes on along the minus strand of CAYRKW010000030.1, from coordinate 23,915 downwards.
CCGGGCCACGATCAAACCGTCGATCCTGTTCAATTTCTGGAAGCGCGTACCAGAGATCAGCGACGTGATCGGCGATGATCCAAATGTTGCGTTCAAAATCGGAGTTGGTGAAATCCCATGGCTCCATCAGGTGACTTTCTCGATCTGGCCCGAAACTGCTGCGATGGCAAAGTTTGCCCGAAACTCCGGCCCACACGCGCGCGCTATCGAAGCTGCTCGATCCAACAAATGGTTTCGCGAGGAGCTATACGTCCGTTTTGCGATTCTCGACCAGCAAGGCAGTTGGGGCGGCAAAAATCCATTGGCGCACCTTAATCTGGAGCCAGCAACGTGAGCCAACCGTTCCCGTTTTCTGCCATCGTTGGTCAGGATGAAATGAAGACCGCCCTCATTTTGACGGCGATTGATCCGAAAATCGGCGGGGTACTTGTATTCGGGGATCGAGGCACCGGCAAATCCACCGCCGTGCGCGCTCTGGCCGCGCTATTGCCTCCCATCGACGTTGTGCAAGGATGCCCCACCAACAGCGCAACGCTCAAAGACTGCCCGGACTGGGCCAACATCACATCCGAGAAGATCATCCGCCGCCCAACTCCAGTTGTCGATTTGCCTCTGGGTGCAACGGAAGACCGCGTCGTCGGCGCGCTCGATATCGAAAAGGCGCTCACCAAAGGCGAAAAGGCATTCGAGGCCGGGTTGTTGGCCCGCGCCAATCGGGGCTATCTCTACATCGACGAGGCCAATCTGCTCGAAGATCATATTGTGGACCTTCTGCTCGATGTCGCCCAATCGGGCGAAAATGTTGTGGAGCGCGAAGGCCTGTCGATACGCCATGCCGCGCGTTTCGTTTTGGTCGGGTCAGGCAACCCAGAAGAAGGCGAGCTTCGCCCTCAGCTTCTGGACCGGTTCGGCCTTTCGGTTGACGTCTCCTCTCCCACCGACATTGATCTTCGAATCGAGGTCATCAAACGCCGCGATGCCTATGAGACGGACAATTCAGCCTTCATGAAACGCTGGCGCGCTGCGGATACAAAGCTGCGAAATGCGATCCTGAAAGCGCGCGCCCAATTGGCTGAGGTGGACACCCCCGAAGACATTCTCAGAGACTGCGCCGCACTGTGCATAGCGTTGGGATCGGATGGTCTGCGCGGCGAGCTTACCTTGCTCAAAACCGCGCGCGCCTTGGCGGCGTTCCAGTCTGAAGGTGCGATCACCCGCGATCACTTGCGGCAGGTCGCCCCAAGCGCGCTGCGCCACAGGTTGCGCCGCGATCCACTGGATGAGGCCGGATCGTCCACGCGCGTTGCCAAAGTCATCACATCTGTGCTGGAATGACCGCGCCGGTCTGGTCCAACGCTCAAAAAGCGTTGCAGCTTCTTGCTTTGGACCCCGGCGGGCTTGGTGGCATTTGGCTGCGCGCCCGCAGCGGACCACCCAAAAATCTCTTTGTTGATGCGGCTCGAAGCCTATCGCCGCTGCACTGGTCGATGATCTCGCCCGTTGTGACCGATGACGCGCTATTTGGCGGGATCGACATCACGCAAACTCTGGCCACGGGCAAACCGATTACGACGCTAGGGCTGATAAACGCGCAACCAACTACACTTGCACTGAGCAATGCAGAGCGGACAACCTCCGCCCTTGCCGCGCGGCTGGCACGCGTTCTGGATAGGTCAGCGGGCCATTGCCTGATCGCGCTTGATGAAGGCGTCGAAGAGGAAGCGCCGCCCACAACACTCACCGACCGCCTCGCGTTTCACATTTGCCTCGATGATTTGCGCGCCGCCGATTGCGCCCCAATCCCGGCCCCTCAAATCGACATATCCATCGCCGATGTGGCTATGGAGGCATCAGCCATTGCCGATCTGACGATCCTGGCGGCCCGGCTCGGCATTCCCGGCGTCCGCGCGCCCCTCTTCGCGCTTAGCGCCGCCCGAGCATCCGCGGCGTTGAGCGGACGCACCACCGTTGAAAGCGAAGATCTCGAAATCGCCGCCGCGCTCGTCTTCGCACCCAGAGCCATCCAACTGCCCGAGGATATACCGCCGCCGGACGATCCCGCGCCGCCCGAAGCGACGCCAGAGACGGCCGAAAACACATCGCATGCGCCGCCTGAAGATGTGCTCCTCGATGCCGTCCTCGCAGCATTGCCACCCGATATACTAGAGCAACTCAAGGGCGGAAAAGCCCTGCCACAAGCCTCTGGCAATTCAGCGCAAGGCGCCATTAAGCAGGGCCAACAGCGCGGACGCCCTTTGCCGCCGCGCAAGGCCAAGCCGGATGGACGACGCCGGATCGACCTCATTTCCACCCTGCGCAGCGCTGCCCCGTGGCAACCGATGCGGCGCATTGGCCCGGACAAGTCCCGCATTCATATTCGCCCCGAAGACATCCATCTGCGCCGCTATCAATCGCGCAGCGACAGGCTGTTGATCTTCATTGTCGACGCAAGCGGATCGGCCGCCATGAACCGTCTGGCCGAAGCGAAAGGCGCTGTAGAACTCCTCTTGGCCGACGCCTATGCAAGCCGCGATCATGTGTCACTCATATCATATTGCAAGGATGGGGCCGAGCTTCTGCTGCCACCCACCAAATCGCTGGTTCGCACCAAGCGGCGACTGGCAAAACTCGCTGGCGGCGGCGGAACTCCCCTCGCGGCTGGGCTCAAAGCGGGGATCGACACGATCCTGCAAGCACGCCGGAAAGGCTTCCAACCGGCGATTGTGCTGATTGCCGACGGACGCGCCAATATCGACCTGAACGGGACGCCGGACAGGGCACAGGCGCTCGAAGATGCGCTAATCATCGCGCGATTAAACGCAACATGTAAGGCCCCCGGCGTCGTCATAGACATGTCAAAACGCCCCGAGACGCAGCTCCGTCAGGTTTCTGATGCGCTGAACGCTTCCTACATCCCGCTCCCCTTTGCGGATGCACAAAACCTGTCAAATCTGGTGTCCCGAGAAATCGGTTCTGACTGATGGATTGGAACAGGCACAAAGCCCATTGGCCAAATGCGGAGCATTCGACATTCGTGGCCTCCCACCCCCATCACTGGCATGTCCAACGCATAGGATCAGGCCCGACGCTGCTCCTCCTTCACGGTGCAGGCGCGTCCACGCACTCATGGGCACCTCTGATCGACAGATTGGGGCAGGAATATGAAATTGTCGCAATAGACCTGCCAGGACAAGGCTTCACCAAACTCGGTTCGCGCAATCGCTCCGGTCTGAAAGAGATGACCGAGGATATCTTGCACCTACTGACCAAGCTCGACATCGCGCCACACGCGATCATCGGACATTCAGCGGGCGCTGCGATCGCCGTCTCGCTCGTCCCTGCCCTCAAAAAACCGCCGCTCGTAATCTCCATCAACGGCGCTTTCGAGAGCTTTGACGGCATCGCCGGACTTCTCTTCCCAGCCATCGCCAAAGTCCTGTCTATCAACCCCGCGACCGGCTTTCTGTTCTCACGCATGACCTCCAGCGAAAGCCGCATTCGCAGCCTGATCGGCTCGACCGGAAGCCACATCCCCGCACGGCAAATCGAGTGCTACCACAAACTCGTGCGCGACCCCGATCATGTGAACGCAGCACTCGCAATGATGGCACAATGGACGCTCAAGGACATGCCCGATCGCCTGGCCGACCTGACCTCACCCGTTTATTTTCTGATCGGTGAAAACGACAAAACCGTGCCACCCACCGTGTCGCAACAGGCCGCGAAAATCGTTCCAAACGCGCAGGTCAAACGGCTGATCGGGCTGGGCCATCTCATGCATGAAGAAAACCCGAGCGTCGTGGCCAGCGCAATCAAATCCGCCCTGCTCCATCTTTGATTGCACAAGCAACGAGGAAAAACATGAGCGCTTGAAAAAGATGCCAATACCAAAGCCTTCGGCCTATCTCCCATATGCTCAGTGCGCTCGACCTTTCATCCGCGCACACAACCAGTCCCAGCCCTGCGCACCCATCCTTGAAAAAACGAGACATTTGCCTGGTTTTTAAGTCCCCCGCGACGTCCCGCCTGCGCGCTGGATCACATGCCACACGGCACCCCGACGTCCGCTAAGTGTACCGCTTGACGACACCCTGTCTGCGCCCACGCTGAACGTTCTCCAATTTCGCATTTTCCAAATACTCATCCCGCGCGACAGCGCGGTCTGTTAAATCGTGCGCGCGCCAGCGCGCTCCGTTTGCTCAGCCAGCACGTCCGTTGTCTGCGATCTGTTCTGCCTGCGCTGGTTTTATTTGCCATCAACGCTTGGCGAAGTGCCGAAAATATCCTACCTTCGACCACAGAGGGCGCGTGTTGCGCAGAACAAGGAGGACAGGAACCTGTCTCAAACACCGACCGGCAGCCAAGGCAAGGCTGCAACATCCGGTATCACATTTGCCGGATCCTCAAGCGAAGCGGACAGCCCGCTTCTTGACCTGATCTTGACATCACTGGACGACGATAAGGCCGAAGACGTGATCGCCATCGGTTTAAAAGGCAAATCGGAAATGGCCGATCACATGGTGATCGCGTCGGGTCGCTCCTCGCGTCAGGTCTCCGCGATTGCCGAGCATTTGGTGGACAAGCTGAAAACCGACATGGATCGCCTGTGCCGTGTTGAAGGCAAGGAAACCGGCGATTGGGTGCTGATCGATTGCGGTGATGCAGTCGTGCATATTTTCCGCCCGGAAGTTCGCGAGTTCTATCAACTTGAGAAAATGTGGGCGCCCGACATCACCCGCGACGCAGCGCACACGAGCTAGCACTCCTTGCGCGTCACTATCGCTGCCATCGGACGGGCAAAAACCGGCCCTGAAGCGGCGCTCACGTCCGACTATATCTCCCGCTTCAATCGAACCGGCAAAGCGCTGGGCTTGGGCCCGTGTGTGATTGTCGAGCGCGAAGACCGCAAGAAAGGCGGGCGCGCCGCAGAAGGCGCGCTTTTGCTTGATGCTCTGCCGGGCGGCGCGCGCGTTATTGCGCTTGACGAACGCGGCAGGTCTTTCACCTCACGCGAGTTTGCAACCCAACTGGCCAAATGGCGCGATGACGGCCTTCGCGACTGCGCCTTTGTCATTGGCGGGGCGGACGGGCTTGGCAGCGCCGTGCGAGACCGCGCCGACCTGAGCATATCATTCGGCAAAATGGTCTGGCCCCACATGCTCGCCCGCGTCATGCTGACCGAGCAACTCTACCGCGCCGCCACAATCCTCAGCGGTAGCCCATATCATCGGGATTGAGACCGCGTCGGATAAACTTCGGCCAT
>CAYRKW010000030.1:10796-18552 GCA_964425135.1 uncultured Rhodobacterales bacterium | reverse complement strand
GGGCTTGCGCTCCCACCCCAGGGTCGCGGGCTGACCTTGTTTCACAAGTTCCAACTTTCCGTCTTTCCCACGTCAACACCCCCCAACATTGCTGATTCAATCCCGCCAAGTTCTGCGCTACAAAACCCGCGACACGAAACTGTGAGACCAACCCAATGACCCCAACCAAACCCGTCATCCTGTGCATTCTCGACGGCTGGGGCCTGCGCGCGCAGACTGATCACAACGCCGTCGCTCTGGCCAAGACCCCGAACTACGACCGCGTCATGGCCACCTGCCCGACCACGCAGCTCACCGCTCACGGCCCAGATGTCGGCCTGCCGGAGGGGCAGATGGGAAACTCGGAGGTCGGTCACATGAACATCGGCGCGGGTCGTGTGGTCTGGATGGATTTACCCAAGATCAACAACGCCATTGCCAACGGCAGCTTTGCCGACAACGCAGCGCTCCAGCGCTTTGCTGACAAGGTCAAAGCCGCAGGCGGTACGGCCCATATCGCAGGGCTCGTCTCCGATGGCGGAGTTCATGCGCATACCGACCATATGATCGCCGCTGCTCAAATGCTCACAGCCAAAGGTCTAAAGGTCGCCATCCATGCCTATCTCGACGGGCGCGATGTGCCGCCGAAATCCGCCGATACCTACCTTGGCGAGCTGCTTACTCGCCTGCCCGAAGGCGCAAAGATTGCCACGGTCACAGGGCGCTTTTTCGCCATGGACCGCGACAATCGTTGGGACCGAGTAGAGAAAGCCTATGCGGTGATGACGACCGGCGATGGCGCAGCGCATCCCACCGCGCAAGACGCGCTCGCTGCCGCCTATGCAAGCGGTGAAACCGACGAGTTCACCGCTCCATCCGCCATCGCCGGATATGACGGAATGAAGGAAGGCGACGGCCTTTTGTTCACCAACTTCCGCGCCGACCGCGCCCGCGAAATTCTGGGTGCATTGCTGGACCCGGATTTCAACGGCTTTGACACATCAACCCGCCCCAGCTTCTCTGCCGCATGCGGCATGGTCGAATACTCGGACCGCCTGGGTACTCTGATGGACGTCATGTTCCCGCCCGCTGAAATCGTTAACACGCTGGGACAATGGGTCGCCGCCAAAGGCAAGACCCAATACCGTCTCGCCGAGACCGAGAAGTACCCCCATGTCACCTTCTTCATGAACGGCGGGGTCGAAACACCCAACGATGGCGAGGACCGCTATGTCGCGCCCAGCCCGAAGGTGAAAACCTACGACATGCAGCCTGAGATGTCCGCAAGCGAAGTGACGCAAAGATGCGTTGCGATCATCCAAGCGCAGCAGCACGACCTGATCCTGATGAACTTCGCCAATCCCGATATGGTGGGTCACACCGGCGATCTGGACGCCGCGATTGCCGCCTGCGAAGCGGTCGATACTGGCCTTGGTGTAATACTCGATGCGCTGGCAAAGGCGGGCGGTGCGATGCTGCTGACCGCCGATCACGGCAATTGCGAGCTGATGTGGGATGCGACAACCAACGGCCCGCACACCGCCCATACCACAAATCCGGTGCCGCTCGCGCTTATCGGCGGCCCATCCGGCTTGAGCCTGCGCGATGGCGGTCGTCTGGGCGATCTGGCACCGAGCCTGCTGGAACTGATGCAGCTTGATCAACCTGCCGAAATGACCGGCGAGAGCCTTTTGAAATCGTGAAACACCTCACCCTAATCCTCGCGCTCCTGCTCGCAGCATTGCCCTCCCGCGCCGATGTGGTCAGCGCAACGCAAGAGGCGCTGACCCTCCTGGCAGACGCCCAAGCGCAACTCGAAGCGGTCAACGGCAAACAGGACCGCCTGCAAGCCTATGCCCAGGCCATTCGCGGCTATGAGGTCGCGATGCTCGCCGCCCGTGCAGGTCTTGCTGAACTCAACGACACCAACGCCATTGTCGCCACCCGCATGCAGGTCAAGAAAGAGCGCGTGGAACAAGTGTTGGGCGCGGTGCAAATCATCGGCCAAACGCCGCAGCCGCTCGCTTATTTGCACCCCGACGGCCCGCTGTCCGCCGTGCGCGCGGGCATGACCCTTACCGACCTGCTACCACGCCTGCGCGCTGAAGTGACCGAACTCAAAAGCGAGATTGACCGGCTCGACACGCTCGCCGCCCTGCAAGCCGCCACGCTCGAAGATCTCAGAACGGCCCGCACGGATATTTCAGCAGCGCGCGGCGCTGTCCTGATTGCGCTTGAAAACAATGTTGCTCTGACACGCGCAGAGCGAGACGAGGAAACCCGCCGCAACGCCATCGCCCGCAATGCCCGCAACCTGCGCGAGCTGTCAGACGGACTGTCGTCTCTGCGCCAAACCACCGGCGCTGTCCCCGACGTCCCGCTCGCCGCACTCAAAGGCAAACTTCGCCTGCCCGTTACTGGCCGGCTCCTCCGCGGCTTTGAGGAAAAAGACGCCGCCGGAATTGCGCGTCCGGGCATGGTCATCGGCGCCGCGCCGCTCTCCATCGTACAGGCCCCCGCAGATGCACTCATCCGCTACAAAGGTACGTTTCTTGATTTTGGAAACGTCGTCATTCTCGAACCCCGAGCGGGCGTTCTTATTGTCATATCCGGACTTGGACAGGTCTTGGTGCGCGCAGGGCAAACAGTCTCCCAGGACGACCCCATCGGCTTTGTGGGCGGCACCGTGCCAACAGATGAAGTTTTTTTGATCGAAAGCGGCGAGGATAATGGCGTATTCTTTGAGGAATCGCTCTATATTGAGATAAGAGAAGACGGAATCGTACAAAACCCTCAACTTTGGTTCGGAAAATGAGGGATATCGAAAGGTAAAGCATGAAAAAGCACCTACTGGCAGCAGTCGGCGGAATCGCAGCAGGGATATTGGTCACGACGCAGTTTGCTGCACCGATTGTCGCTCAGGAGACGCAAAAGGCGCGCACCACTTACGAAAATCTCGATCTGTTCGGTGACATTTTCGAACGTATCCGGTCCGGCTATGTTGAAGAGGTCAACGAAGAAGAACTGATCGAGGCCGCCATCAATGGCATGCTCACCTCACTCGACCCGCATTCATCCTTCCTGCCACCCGATGACTTTCAGGACATGCGCACCCAGACACGTGGCGAGTTCGGCGGGCTGGGCATCGAAGTCACCCAAGAAGATGGATTCGTCAAAGTCGTCACACCGATGGACGACACACCCGCCGCAGCCGCTGGCATTCAGTCGGGCGATTTCATCACCCATCTTGATGGCGAAAGCCTTCTGGGTCTAACGCTTAACGAAAGCGTTGAAAGACTGCGCGGCCCTGTCGGCTCAGAGATCATCATCACCATCGTGCGCGAAGGCACAGATGAGCCCTTCGATGTGACGCTTGTGCGCGACACTATCGAGATGCGCATCGTGCGCGGTCGGCTTGAGGACAACGTGCCCATCCTGCGCATTGCGTCCTTCACCGAGAAAACCTATCCCAACCTTGAAGAAAGCATCGCTGATCTGGTCGAGGAATTGGGTGGCATTGAAAATGTCGACGGGTTCGTTCTCGATCTGCGTAACAACCCTGGCGGATTGCTGACCCAAGCGATCAAGGTGTCCGACGCGTTCCTGGAAAAAGGCGAGATCGTCTCGACCCGTGGCCGCGACAATAATAACAGCGACCGTTACAACGCCAAACCCGGTGATCTGGCCCAAGGCAAACCGATCGTCGTTTTGATCAACGGCGGCTCGGCCTCAGCGTCGGAGATCGTTGCAGGCGCTCTGCAAGACCATCACCGCGCCATAATCGTCGGCACCAAAACCTTCGGTAAAGGCTCTGTTCAGACGATCATGCCACTACAAGGCTCCGGCGCGATCCGCTTGACAACTGCGCGCTATTACACGCCATCGGGTCGCTCTATCCAAGCGCTTGGCGTGGCGCCCGATGTCATCGTCGAGTTCCGCCCGCCGGATCCAAATGCGGACGATGAAGACGAAGCAGCTGCAAGCAGCCGCACCGAAGCGGACCTGCGCGGATCTCTTGATAACGACAGCTTGACCGAAGACCAACAGCAGCTTTTGGAAGAAGAGCGTCTGGCACAGGAAGAAACCGCCCGTCGCCGCTCTGAAGACAGTCAGCTTGCCTATGCGCTTGATCTGATCAAAGGCATGGCCGTCGTCTCGCAAGTCCAGCGATAAAGACCAAAGACGCGCGCCGCGATAACTTCAGCGGCGCGCGAACTCTTTCGATAAAGCCCAACGCAAAAGGTGCCGGATATGGATGAAGCGGCCATCAAAGCCTTGCCATACCGCCCTTGCGTCGGGGTGATGATCATCAATGACGCAGGCCATATCTGGTCTGGTCGCCGGATCGACAATGCCGCGAATGCCTGGCAGATGCCGCAGGGCGGTGTGGATCCGGGCGAAGCGCTACTGGACGCGGCCTATCGCGAGATGGGCGAAGAGACGGCCATTCCCAAAGAAAACACCGAGCTTCTGGCGGCCATGGAAACACCGCTGAAATACGATCTTCCCTACGATCTTGTGCCAAAACTCTGGAAAGGCCGGTTCCGCGGGCAAGAACAACGCTGGTTCCTGATGCACTTCAAAGGGCCAGACAGCTTGATCAATATCGAGACCGAGGAACCGGAATTCTCGCACTGGCAATGGATGCCCTATGGCTCGCTTATTGAGAGCATCGTCCCCTTCAAACGCGATGTGTATGAGGCCGTCTGGACCGAGTTCGGCCCGCTCGTTGAGGCCATGCGTGTGTAAAGCGCTCGCATTTTTCGCAGCATTGATGGCGGCTGGACCTGCAAGCGCGCTGTCGTGCATGAAAGTGAATTTTGCCGACACGTTCGACCGCATTCTCGTCGCCCCCGAACTCTACTCCCTCGCTTACGGCCAAATCACACCACTGGAGACTGTGCCGACCTATGTCGCGGGACAGCCCCGAACGGTGCGCTACAAGTTTGAAGGGAGAATCAATTTTCGGGGCGAGAGGCAGACCAAAGAGTTCACCGTCACAACCGGCTGCGCCAGCGCCTGGTGCGGCGCGCTGCCAGATGCGGCAACACCTCTTTTGATGTTTCTCGAACACCGTGAAGACAGGCTGCACTTACGATCACAAGAATGCTCCGCCGACTTCTTTCAAAACCCCGGCTTCGGGCAGGTTACAGCGATCAAAACCTGCCTGCGCAAACGCGGATGCAGCGATGCCGAACGCGCCGCCTTCGAGTGAGCGCGTTCCAACCAAGCGGTGAGCCGGCGTTCCGCCGTCTCGCGTCTTAAAGGTTTATTTGAGTATTTTTGGAAAGGCGAAATCGGGTTATTTGTCCGACAACACCACAATCTTCGCCCGCAGATAGGCATACCGAATGCAATCGAGCAGCGCGATGATGTCGCTGGTGGGGCGAATGCCTCCGATCCAGGCGCGATAGTCTCCGGGCGTGCCGGGAAAGGCATTCACGTAGCGCGCGACATCAAGCCCGGGCTCAACCGTGCCATCCGGGCGCATCATGCCTTCAAAACCCAGAATCGCTTTGGACCCTTCGATGATCTTTGAGTGAATATCTGCATCCTCAATATCCGGATCGCTCGCTTTGATCAGCGTCACTGCGCATCCCCGCCGCGAGGGGTCGGAGACCGCGAGTTCAAAGAGCGGCTCGCGCGCGATCCATTTTTCGATGGCATCGCGGTTTGCGAGCGAGCGTTGGTTCAAGGTCTCAACTGGCCCGACTTTCCGCTCCATCCGCAGCAGTGCGAATGTCGTTTGTGCGAGCGCCAGTGCGGAGAAGGTGTTTATCACGCCGCCCATCATCCGGTCGTCCTGCGGATCATAAACAGGGCCGAAGTCCACCGATTTGCGCGAGGTCAGCGCCTCTGCCGGGTTTTCCGGCACCGCGATCTTGTGCTGACGCGGGATGGCGAACCCTGGATTGACCTGATTGATATCGATGAATGTGCGCGCCGATGGTGTCAGGGTTATAGCGTAATATCCGGTCGCCCCGCCGATGGCTTTTTGAAACGGCGTGAAGAAATTGCATTTGCGCAAAAACTCGGTGATCAGCTCTTTGGGCCATGGCATCGCGCCCAAAAGCGATGTTGCGTCGATGATCGCATGATTGCGCGCCGGATCGCGGTCGATCCAGTCAATGAGATTGCGTATATCGGTCAGATTGTAGGTTGTGGCGCCCGATGTCTCATGCCCCACACCAAAGACCAACTTCACCCCCATCTCATCAAGCGCATCAGGGCTGGGGATCACCCCTTCTTCATCGGCAAAATGCAACCGGTCTGATGAACCACCTGGCGATGTGCGCATCATCTCGATAATCTGCGTGCCCCAAAGCTGTCGGAAAAACCCACCCGGAGCCTCGCCAGGATGACGGGTGTCGATGAATATACCCTGCAAACTGTCGCGCGGGTTGATGAAATGCAGCGCAGCAGCCGTGAAGCCCGAATGCCCGCCGCCAACGCCGATGGCCATGCGATTATAGGCAGGAAAGCCGAAATAACGGTGGATGTGATGGGCCATATCCGCAAGGATCGCATCCCCGGGCGCGCCCCGGTGCATTGAGCGGGACAGCTCATACACGGTATAAGCGCCGATGTCGTTGTCCGCCGCATCCTGCTTGCGATAGCTTCGGGAAATCCAGTCCTCGAAGGCTTTTTGCGTCTCGGCCGCATCCGCCTCATCCGCTGCCATATCGGTGATCGGACCAACCCCGAAAAACGGATTGATCGGACCTTTGGGCGGCGGGCCTGCGGTGGCCACTTTGGCGCTGGCAATTGCAGTATGTCGGCGGGTTTTATCCATGGGTCGAGTTTGACCATGCGCGCCCCAGCGAGGCAAGCGATCTTGCATCAATGCGCGGTTTGTCGCAATTTTGGGGGCAGGCGATTTTGGCAAGCTCGGCGGAGGTGACTTGGTGCGGTTAGGATTGGTCCAGATGTGCAGCGCCGCCGATTACGCGCCCAATATCGCCGCGATGCAGTCCCATGCCCGCGATGCAGCAGCGCAGTCGTGCGACATGCTCGCCTTGCCGGAGGTTGCGGGGTGTATGAACCGCCGCCTGAGCGAGGCGACCTCTGAGGCCGATGATCCCTATATCAACGCCTGCATCGAGGCTGCTCGTGCGCATGGTCTTTGGATTCACACCGGCTCCACCCCGATTGCGAGCGCGGATGGGCGGTTTCTCAACCATTCCAACCTGATTGATGCACAGGGCCAGATCGTTGCGCGCTACGACAAGATACATCTTTTCGACTACTATCCCGACGACGCCCCGCCACTTGTTGAAAGCAAGCGTTATGCGCCGGGGACAAGGGCTGTTCTGGCGCAAACACCTTGGGGCGGGATTGGAATGTCGGTCTGCTACGATCTGCGCTTCCCGCATCTCTATCGTCACTATGCGCGCGCAGGCGCTGCTATTATGATGATCCCGTCTGCTTTCACACCTGCCACCGGTAAAGCGCATTGGGAGACGCTCTTGCGCGCCCGCGCCATTGAGAGCGGTGCATTTGTGATTGCTGCGGCGCAGGTTGGCACCCATGAGGATGGACGGGAAACCTACGGACACAGCATGATTGTGGCGCCTTGGGGCGACGTGCTGCGCGACATGGGCGATGCGCCGGGTCTGGCGGTGGTTGAGCTTGATATGAGCGAAGTTGCGGCGGCGCGCGCGCGCATCCCGGCGCTCACCCATGATTGGGATGATGTGCTGAGCTAAGCGGAGCGGCCCCGACGGGCCCCCCGACAAATAAAATTACCCCAAGGCCGGAAAAAAAGGTGTGTATTTTT
>CAYRKW010000030.1:0-10786 GCA_964425135.1 uncultured Rhodobacterales bacterium | reverse complement strand
CCATTGCGGGGGCGGCTGGGCCGCCCTCCCCGGCGGGCCCCGGCGGGGCCGCACGACATATCATTTCGCGCGATGCGCGAAATCACTGGTGAGTATTTTTGAAATGCGAAACTGGGGCGGGACCGGTTTGGAGGCCTACGCGATTATGCCGATTGCATTGATCGTTGGCATGTCAGGCGCTCTGGGTGATGGCGCAAAGCCTATCGATATCACTTGTTTGATGTGTGTCAACGCGACGCGATAGATCGTACACAATCGCAATGGCAGGCGTTGGAGTGATACGACCGCCGCGAGGACGCTATTTGGCGATCGCAAGGTGACAGGCCCGCGGACCACTCAAAATAATTCCGTGCTGCGCTAAACCGTCGCCTCAGGTGCGCGCCAGAGCGCCACGAAAAGCGCAGCAGCGGCGATCCAATCCGAAGCGATAATGCCGAGCCTGATCCACAGCGGGATGGTTGAGGCGGACCAGAGGCCTGCAAGCAGGTAAATGCCGCCAATCGCCATGATGAAAAAGGCGATGTAAGCCAACCAGCGCATACCGCGCGTTAATCCGGCGCTGATGGCCAGATAGATCAGCCCGACCGGAATGAGGATCAGCGCCTCGGTCGAAAATCCGGAGAAGACGCAGGCGATCAAGTGCAGAACCGCGCTGATCAGGATAAAAAAGGCGCCCGAGCCATATGGGCCTGAGAGTGTTGGCATGGCTATTTACTCCGCATCATTTTCGCAAGGAAATCCAGCGACACCCCAGACGAGCAGATCGTCCACATGCTCTTGCAACGAATAGGGCGCAGGCTCGCGTCCGCCGCCCGGTGACCAGGCCCAATGCAAAATCAGATCGTGATCGAGGTGCTCTGCCAACTCTAACAAGCTGCGATTGCCATTGCGTTCGGGATCACGCAGCTGATTGCACACCTCGACCGAAGACTTGCCGAACCACTCGGCCTCCACCGGCGCAAGCTGCCATTCCATCGCCACTTGCGGCGCGGCATGGGGCATATCGTTGCCGGTCTCGCGATAGGCATGACAGGTGCTGCACAGCACGGTTTCCGCGCCGATCCGACTCTCGCCCGCATTGATATTCATCCCGTGCGGGCGGGTCTTGCCATAGGACGGCCCCGACCACATGGGCCGGTTATCCGCGCCAACATGACAGTTCGAACAGCGCGGGTGTGATGTGACCTCGAACACCCGCGCCCATGCCGCAAGCCCTGATTGCCGATCCACCGATCCGCCCGCTGGCGGGTTGATCACCACCGTTTCGCCCAACGCTAGGCCCGGCGTGAGCAGCGAGAGCAAGACGATGATACTGCGCAACATCATATCAGGTCTCACACAAAATCGATGAATTTGTTGAACGGCATTTCCCGAAGCCGCGTGCCAGTGGCTGCGAAAATCGCATTGGCCAGTGCAGGGGCCGCTGGGGGGACCGGCGGCTCGCCGATACCGCGCACATGATGACTGTTCTCAAGACCTTTTACGAATATCTCAGGGCATTGATAAAGCCGCATCGCCTCATGGGCGTGATAATTATCCTGCTCAGCCATGCCCTTCGAATAGGTGATCTGCGCGTTGATCGCATGGCCCAGCCCGAAGACGACACCGCCCTGCACCAGATTTTCGAAATTGACCGGATCAACTACCGTACCCACATCACAAGCAACCCAGACTTTATCAAGCCGGATCCCCGCATCGGTGTTGGTCACCTCAACCACCTCCGCAACCGGCACGCCAAAACTCTCAACAAAAGCGACACCGCGCGCCTGATTGGGACCGAGCGCTCCGCCCCAGGATGACATGTCCGCCACTGTTTCCAGGACGATCCGCGATGCTTCATGATCCATCAGGCGTATGCGCTCCTCCATCGGATCGGCGCCCGCTTCATGGATCAATTCATCAAGGAAGCTGTCGAAGAAAAAGCCCGCCGCTGGTGCGCCCACTGCACGCCACGAGGATGTCGGCGCGAGCTCCGGGGCTCGAAACGCCTGCATTCTGTAGTGCGGGATCGCATAGGGGTTATTCCACGCCCCCGCCGCAATCTGCGCATCCGGCCCCGGCACAGGGATATTCGCCCGCGCCATTTGCGAGGATATCACTGAAGGCGCCGCAATCGACAGATCAATCGTCTCGACCTTGCCATCGCGGACCACGCCTTTGGCCCGACCCATCGAAATATGCCGCGGGAAATCCTGAAGGAAATCCTCCTCTCGCGAATAGGTCAGTTTCACCGGCGTGCCGCGCATCTGGTTGGCAATCTCGACCGCCTGTTTGATATGCTCAAACTCCAGGCGATGCCCAAAGCTGCCGCCGATATACTGGTTGTGGAAGGAAACCTGATGCTGCTCATGTCCCGTGATCGCGGCAGCAATAATCTGAAGCTGCTGTGGCACCTGATGACCCGTCCAAATCTCCACACCTTCGTCCGTCACAGTGACGATGGCATTCAAAGGCTCCATTGGCGCGTGAGCAACGTAAGGCGAGCGATACTCCGCCTCGATCACAGGCCCCTGCGCCAAAGCCGCATCCGCGTCCCCGTCATCTCGCCATTTGCTATCAAGCCGCTCTGGCGTGAAACTCGCATCAAGCGCCGCCCAGTGCCCGTCCATTTCTTCCGGGTAGGGCGCTTTGCCCCATTCGATCTCAATTGCATTTGCCGCCTGAATGGCCCGCCAGGTGTTATCCGCTACAACCGCCAAACCGCCGGTGATTTCAAGAACCTTGATATCCCCGCGCATGCCTTCGGTCGCGGAGGCGTCATAGCTGTCCATCTGCCCGCCTTTGCATGGATTGATCCGCACCGTCGCATGGACCATCCCATCCACCGCCAGATCAATTCCATAGGGAAGCGTACCTGTGGATTTGCCGACGACATCGAGCCGCTGCATTGGTTTGCCGATCAAGCGCCATTCGCTCGGATCTCGCAACGTCACATCTTGCACCGGCTCAATCTGCGCCGCTGCTGCGGCAAGCGCGGTATATGGCAGTTCTGTCCCATCAGGCAGAATGACAGCGCCCGCCTTGGTCGTCAGTTCCTCGACGGCAACGCCATTCTCCTGCGCCGCCGCCAGTTTCAACGTCTCGCGCGCCACAGCACCCGCCATGCGCAGCTTATCAAAACTGTCGGCCATCGTGGTGGACCCGCCGGTCCCTTGAAGACCCATCAGCTTCATCACGCCACCGATTGTTGAGCGCATGGTCTCAGCCATGAAGCTTTCGTCCGTGGATTTGAACGGGACCGCTTCATCTGCCATCGCCGTGTTCCAATAGGCCGGGCTTGGAGGACCGAAACTTGTCTCAAACTGCCCGAATTCCAGATCCATCTCTTCGGCAATCAGCGCCGCCTGTGATGAGGCAACACCCTGCCCCTTATCCGCATGCGGCCCGATTAACGTGATCCCGTCAGCATTAATTTTGACCCAAGGATTAAAGCTCGCCTCACCCGACGCCAAACCGTCCGCCAAGGGGTTATCCGCCGGGCGCTTGACCATGTAAGTGCCAAAGGCAACCCCGCCCAGAATGGCGGCAGAGCCGACAAGGAAACTGCGGCGGGCAATTGTTCTCATACGTCCCATGGCTCAGGTCTCCTGCAATTTTGTGGCGGCAGATTTGATTGCAGCGCGAATGCGCGGGTAGGTGCCACAGCGGCACAGGTTGCCGCTCATCACCGCGTCAATCTGATCATCGCTCGGCTCCGAGTTCGCATCCAAAAGCGCCGCTGCCTGCATGATCTGCCCCGACTGGCAGTAACCGCATTGCGCAACCTGATGCTCCACCCAGGCCTCCTGCACCAGATGCAGCGCTTCGGGCGTGCCCAGCCCTTCAATGGTGGTGATATCGGTTCCTGCCGCTGTCGCCGCCGCAACCTGACAGGACCGCACGGCCTGCCCGTCCATATGCACCGTACACGCACCGCATTGCGCGATCCCGCAACCGTATTTGACCCCCATGATGCCAAGCTCGTCGCGCAGCACCCACAACAGCGGCATGTCATCCTCGACATCCACCTCATGCGCTTTGCCGTTCACAGTGATCTGCATGGGAAGTCCTCCATTTAGACTTTTGGACATTTTTGGTATATTTGTCTAATTTGACACGCATTGTCAATACAACCAAAACACTGCACATGAATGAGCGGAATATCAAACTCGTCGAAGCGGCTCAAAACGTTTTCTCCCGCTACGGCTACGGCAAGTCGACCATGAACGACATAGCGCGCGAGGCAGGTGTGGCCCGCGCCACGCTCTACAATGCCTATGCCAGCAAGGAAGACATGCTGCGTGCAGCGGTTCGGCATCACGCAGATACCACGCGGATCGATGTCATGCAGGCATGGGAGCAACTCGATACATTCGATGCCAAGCTTGATGTATTTTTCGATCTGGTGCCGCTCAAATGGTACGATATGGCCCAGACCATGCCCGACAGCGCAGAACTGATAGAAGGCATGCACGCGATTGCCCATGAAGAGATTTTCGCCATAGCCTCCGACTGGACCACACGCTTTGCAGCGCTCGTGCTGGACCACGCCAAACCCGGCAGCCCCGCCCATGAGAACGCCAAAGCGCTCGGCGATTTCATCTATTCGGCAGGGGTAAACGCCAAAATCGGCATCACGGACCGAGAAGAGCTGCAATCGCGCCTTGCCATGCTCAAGCTTTCCGTCCGCGCGATGCTGGAGCCATAGAAAGGCACAGCCGCACCAGCGTTAACCTTGCAATCCCCCGCGAATCCGCCGACTGTGCCCTCCGCGATTGGCCGAGGGATTATGGCACAGACAGACGCTGCGCTCATCGCGCAGGACATCCACAAAAGCTTCGGCGAACTTGATGTGCTCAAAGGCATCAGCCTCACAGCCCATACCGGCGACGTCATCTCGATGATTGGCTCTTCCGGGTCTGGCAAAAGCACGTTTCTGCGCTGCATCAACTTTCTGGAAACCCCCGATAAGGGCCGCATTGTCGTTGATGGCGAAGAAGTGCGCGTGGGCGGCGATGGACGCAGCTCGGATGCCAAACAAATCAACCGCCTTCGCACCCAGCTTGGCTTTGTCTTCCAAAGCTTCAATCTGTGGTCCCATATGACCGCGCTCCAGAACGTCATGGAGGCCCCGATCCAGGTGCTTGGCCGCGACAAAGCCGAGATGCAGGACGAGGCCATGGCGCTCCTCGATAAAGTCGGCATTGCCGAGAAACACGCAAGCTATCCCGCGCAATTGTCCGGCGGCCAACAGCAGCGCGTCGCCATCGCCCGCGCTCTTGCCATGCGCCCCAAAGTGCTGCTCTTTGATGAGCCGACCTCCGCGCTCGATCCTGAATTGGTCGGCGAAGTCCTCAAAGTGATGCGCGATCTGGCGGCGGAAGGCCGCACAATGGTGGTGGTCACGCACGAAATGGGCTTTGCGCGCGAAGTTTCAACGCATACACTGTTTTTGCACGACGGACGCGTTGAAGAGGAAGGTCCGCCCGAAAAAGTATTCGGCAACCCGACATCAGAACGGTGTCGCGCCTTTCTCGCCAGTGTTCTATAGGATTTCTAATCTCAACAGGGAGTTTCGAGATGAATATGAGTAAGTTACTCACCGCAGCAGCGGTCACCGTCGCTCTGGCCGGTTCGGCCATGGCGCAAACCGTCCGTATGGGCACCGAAGGCGCTTATGCGCCGTTCAACTTCGTGAATGACAATGGCGAAGTCGACGGCTTTGAGCGCGAGGTTGGCGACGAGCTGTGCAAACGCGCTGGCCTGACTTGCGAATGGGTCGTCAACGAATGGGACAGCATCATTCCAAACCTTGTGTCCTCCAACTACGACACAATCATCGCCGGCATGTCGATCACCGCTGAGCGTGACGAGGTCATCGACTTCACCCAAGACTACTTCCCACCAGACCCCTCCGCCTATGTGGCACTTTCTGGCGCGGATGGCGCCGGCTCGACTGTTGCTGCACAGATCAACACCATTCAGGCTGGCTACGTGACCGAAAGCGGCGCAACACTGGTTGAGTTCGCAACGCCCGACGAGACGCTCGCAGCCGTGCGCAACGGCGAAGTGGACAGCGTCTTTGCAGATAAATCCTTCCTCGCCCCCATTGTTGCGGAAAGCAATGGCGAGCTGGAATTTGTCGGTGAAGACGTCTCCATCGGCGGCGGCGTCGGCATGGGCCTGCGCGAAAGCGACGGAGAGTTGCGTGAGAAATTCGATGCAGCCATCGCTTCGATGAAAGAAGACGGCACGCTGAACGAGCTGATCTCCAAATGGTTCGACGGCAAAGCCGCACCTTACTAAGATATAACGCCCTAGGCCGCGCAACACGCGCGGCCTTCGTGCTTTTTAACCCATGTTCTCCTTCTGCACAGATCCAAGCACGCTAAGCGATTTCAACTGGTTTGCCTGTTACCTCACAACGGTCAAACACGGCGCATTCTATTCCTCGTTCTTTCTGGTCATCGCGATCCTGATCACTGCTGCGCTTCTGGCACTTGGCATGGGGTTTCTGGGCGCAATGGCCAAACGTTCGGACATTGCACCGCTCCGCTGGATCGGCACGCTCTACACCTCCATCGTACGCGGTGTGCCCGAAGTGATCTTCTTTCTCTTCGTCCCCATCGCCCTCGACCAAGGCTTTGAATGGGCGCGGCACAAGATCAAATGCGCCGATGTCTTAGAGCCGATCCGGCGCGGCAATGACTTTGTTCCGTGCGCCGCCGCCAAACTGCCCACCAACGATGCCAGCCCGTTCGTCCATGATCTCTACGGCATCTTCCTCGCGCTCATCGCCTTTGCGCTCGTCTTCGGCGCATATGCGGCCAATATCATCGACGGTGCTATGCGCGCGGTGCCCAAAGGCCAGCTCGAAGCTGCTCAAGCCGTTGGCATGTCCAAGCGCCAGGTCTTGCGGCGCGTCCATGTCCCACAGATGTGGCGCTACGCTCTGCCGGGCCTGTCAAACACATGGCAAGTGCTCGTCAAAGCCTCCCCGCTCCTGTTCCTTCTGGGTATTCAGGACGTGGTTTATTGGGCGCGTGAGTTGGGCGGCTCGAAAACCTCCGCCTTCACCTACCCCCATGGCGATTGGCGCGCACAATATTTCTTTGTGATCATGATTTTCTACCTGCTGCTCACCATAGTCAGCCAACGCTTCTTTGACAATTGGATCGCACGCCTGTCGATCGGGCAAACCCACGGCAACGCCCGATGAGTTGCGCGCAATCCTTCCTCGATTACGGATTTCGCGCGATCGGGTTCGGCGAGCGGATCTTGCCCAAAACCGATATTACACTTTGCGATCAAGTCGCCCTGATCGGTTCCGGCATGATCTGGAATATTTATTTCGGCGTTCTCGCCCTGAGCCTCGGCTTCTGCCTCGCCATTGGCCTCGCATTGGGCAAAGCCAGTCACAATCGCTGGCTCAGCAACTTTTGCCAGGGCTTCATATATCTCTTTCGCGGCACCCCTCTCTTTATCCAGATGTTCTTCGCATATGAACTCTTCGTGCTCCTGCCCAAAATCAGCATCGACATCCCGCTGATCTTTACGACCATCACCGCCGAAACCCGCTGGCTGACCAGAGCCTGGCTCGGCGCGCTGATCGTGATTTTCCTCAACACTTCCGCTTACACAGGCCACATCTTCTATGAGGCGTATAGAGCCGTTCCCAAGGGCGATATCGAGGCCGCCGATGCGATGGGGATGAGCGGTTGGCGCAAATTCCGCCGCATCATCTGGCCCACCATGCTGCGTCTGGCGTGGCCAAGCTACACCAATGAAGCAATCTTCCTCTTCCACGCCACCACGCTGGTGTTCTTCTCGTCCTTCCCCGCATGGCAGCAAAAAGGTGACGCGCTCTATTACGCCAACTACTTTGCCGAGAAGACCTTCAACCCTTTCGTCGCCTACCCCATCGTCGCGCTCTACTTCATCGCCCTGACCCTGATCGTGATTGGCATATTCGGCATCGTAAACAAACGCCTCAACCGCTTCGTCGCGCCGGAAAAAAGGGCGCGCTTTAGGTACAGGCCAGTGCTGATCCGATAACAATTCCGATAACGAAGCGGGCGCAGCACATAGTGCCCCGTTGATCGCCGCGGTGCCCCGCAGCACGGCCCTTCGATCAGCTCCTCCCGTGCAATATCCAACAACCCTCTCCCAAAATTCCCGAAATCGAATCCCTTTCACCCTTCGTCAAATCCCGCTTGTACAAGTCCCGCTTTCCAACGATATTGAACGCAAATGTCGCTCAGCCGCGCAAAGCGGCCCCTGAAAAGAGCAAACCCGATAAGAAGGAAGACCATCAGATGAAGGTGAGTATCGAGCGCAGTGACCTGCTGACAGCAATGAGCCGCGCCCAGGGCGTGGTAGAGCGGCGCAACACCATCCCGATCCTTGCCAACGTCCTGATCGAAGCCGAAGGCGACGGCATTTCCTTCCGCGCCACGGATCTCGATATCGAGGTGGTCGATAAAACCCCCGCCAGTGTCGCGCAACCTGGCGCAACCACAGTGGGCGCACATACACTCCATGAGATTGTCCGCAAACTCCCAGATGGCTCCACGGTTGAGCTTGTTGATGACGGCCAATCAGGCCGCCTCGATGTCCGCGCAGGCCGCTCCCATTTCTCGCTCGCCACATTGCCCAAAGAAGACTTCCCGGTCATGGCATCGAGCGAATACGCCTGCAACTTCTCAGTCGATGCACCGGTGCTGCGCCGCCTCTTCGACAAAGCCAAATTCGCGATCTCCACCGAAGAAACCCGCTACTACCTCAACGGCGTTTACATGCACGCCGCCGATGGTGCGGACGGCAAAGCCCTACGCTGCGTCGCGACAGACGGCCACCGCCTCGCCCGCATCGACGCGGCCCTACCCGATGGCGCAACCGATCTGCCCGGTGTCATCGTACCGCGCAAAACCGTTGGCGAGTTGCGCAAACTTCTCGATGATGACGAAGCACAAATCGCCGTTTCCGTCTCGGAAACCAAAGTCCGCTTTGCCACCCCGCAAATCACCCTGACCTCCAAGGTCATCGACGGCACATTCCCCGACTACAGCCGCGTCATTCCGGCCAATAATGCCCGCCGCCTCGAAGTGGACGCCGCCGAGTTTGCACAAGCCGTCGACCGCGTCTCGACCGTCTCCTCCGAACGCAGTCGCGCCGTCAAACTGGCACTCGACGAAGATCGCCTGATCCTCTCGGTTAACGCCCCCGACAGCGGCGCTGCCGAAGAAGAGCTCTCTGTCGCCTACGCGGACGAAGCGCTGGAGATCGGCTTCAACGCCAAATATCTGCTGGAAATCGCCAGCCAGGTGGATCGCGAAAACGCGGTCTTCCTGTTCAACTCTGCGGGCGATCCAACCTTGATGCGCGAAGGCGCGGACGAAAGCGCTGTCTACGTCGTCATGCCGATGCGCGTCTAACGGATCGGCCCCGTGGCTGAACTGGCGGTCACATCGCTCAAACTCTCCCACTTCCGCTCCTATGCCTTGTGCGAGATTAGCTGCGACACCCGCCCCATCGCCATCTTCGGCCCCAACGGCGCGGGCAAAACCAACCTTCTCGAAGCGCTGTCGATGCTCTCGCCCGGCCGCGGTATGCGCCGCGCCCGCACCGAAGATATGGCACGCGCGCCCCAACGCATCGGCTGGCGCATCACAGCCCAGATCAGCGCCGACAAAACCCACGATATCGTCACCGGCGCCGAAGCTGGCGGGCGGCGCACTGTCGAGATCAACGGCAAATCCGCCAGCCAGATCGCCCTTGCCCGCATCCTGCGCATGGTCTGGCTTGTGCCGTCGATGGACCGTCTCTGGCTCGAAGGCGCAGGCGATCGCCGTCAGTTTGTCGACCGTGTGACCATGAGCTTCGATCCCGCCCATGCCGAGCGCGTTCTCGTTTATGAAAAAGCCATGCGCGAGCGCAATCGCCTCCTGAAAGATCAAATCGCAGATGCCCATTGGTACAACGCGCTGGAGGCGCAAATGGCCCAGTCAGGCGGCGAGATCATCGATGCCCGCGCCAAAACCCTCACCCGCCTTGCAGCCGCGCAAGATGACGCAGACGCACAATTTCCCAAAGCCGATCTTGCCATGATGCCCCGCGATGACGCCGGCGCGCGCAACAAAGACAGATTGCGCGAAGCACTAGGAACAATGCGCGCCCGCGATCTGGCCGCAGGCCGCTCGCTCATCGGCCCGCATCGCGACGATCTCGATGCTGTCTATGCCGCCAAAGACACGCCCGCACGCCTATGCTCTACCGGCGAGCAAAAAGCACTCCTCGTCTCCCTCATCCTCGCCAACGCCCGCGCGATTGCCCAGGATGTCGGCGCGCCGCCTCTGGTCCTGCTCGATGAGGTCGCTGCCCATCTGGACGCCGACCGCCGCGCCGCGCTCTACGATGAAATATGCGCGCTCGGCGCTCAGGCCTGGATGACCGGCACCGAGGCATCGCTCTTCGAAGGACTGGAAGGACGCGCTACATTTTTAGAGGCGCAGGACGGCACCGACGGCACCAGACTCAAACACACCTCCCCATAAAAAAGGCGCTTGCGGCCAGGGAGGACACCGCAAGCGCCTTGTCAGGCAGAAGGGAAGACAGCCTTAGAGGTTTTCGAACAGTCCAGCGCCGGACGTTTCGGCCTTGAACTCAGCGCCATCGATCACACCATCGTTGTTGGCATCAGCAGCGCGGAAGGTCGAGACGTCGCGCTCAGGACCGTAAACGTGCAGGAATTCTGTTTTCGAAACAACGCCGTCGTCGTTTGCGTCAATGCGGCCGATGGATGCGCTTG
>CAYRKW010000029.1:1527-38862 GCA_964425135.1 uncultured Rhodobacterales bacterium | reverse complement strand
CAAATCCGTGTTCCGTGACATCTCGCCCAGTTCTTTTTCCACGTAATCCGCATCGACCACGACCGTTTCGCCCTCGCGGTCGGGGGCGTGGAAGCTGAGTTCTTCGAACACGCGCTCAAGCACTGTATGCAGGCGGCGCGCGCCAATGTTTTCGACAGCTGTGTTGACCTCAGCGGCGATTTTGGCGAGCGCGGCGATGCCATCTTTGGTGAACTCGACCTCCACGCCTTCGGTTTTCATCAGGCCTGCATATTGGCGGGTCAGGGCGTTGTCGGTTTCGGTCAGGATGCGCACGAAATCCTCTTCGGTCAGCGCGCGTAACTCGACCCGGATCGGCAGACGGCCCTGCAATTCCGGCAACAAATCCGAGGGCTTGGCGATGTGAAACGCGCCTGAGGCGATGAAGAGGATGTGGTCGGTTTTGACAGGCCCGTGCTTGGTGGAGACGGTCGTGCCTTCAATCAGCGGCAGCAAATCACGCTGGACGCCCTCGCGGCTCACATCCGCACCGCGCGCATCGGCGCGGGCGCAGACCTTGTCGATCTCATCAAGAAAGACTATGCCGTTATCCTCGACCGCTTTGACGGCCAATTGCGTCACCGTTTCTTGATCCACCAGCTTGTCGGCCTCTTCGGTGATCAGCAGCTCATAGCTGTCCTTGACCTTCATCTTGCGCCGGGTGGTGCGGCCCGAGAAGGCTTTGCCGAACATGTCGCCCAAGTTCATCATCCCCATATTCATCCCCGGCTGACCCGGCATGTCGAACATTTGCATGGGGTTTGTGGTGTCGGCGACATCAAGCTCAATCTCTTTGTCATCGAGCAACCCATCGCGGAGTTTTTTGCGGAACATCTCGCGGGTCTGTTCGCGTGCATCCTCGCCAGCCAGCGCCTCGATCACACGGGTTTCGGCGGCTTCATGGGCGTTTGCCTTGACCTCTTCGCGCATGTTCTCGCGGATCATGATGATCGCGGCATCCACCAGATCGCGGACGATCTGCTCGACATCGCGGCCCACGTAGCCGACCTCGGTGAACTTGGTGGCCTCGACCTTCAGGAAGGGGGCCTTGGCGAGTTTGGCCAAGCGGCGTGATATTTCGGTTTTACCAACCCCAGTGGGGCCGATCATGAGGATGTTTTTGGGGTAGACTTCCTCGATCAGATCGTCCGGCAATTGCTTGCGCCGCCAACGGTTGCGCAGGGCCACGGCGACGGAGCGTTTGGCGTCTTTCTGGCCAATGATGAAACGGTCAAGCTCGGAGACGATCTCGCGGGGTGTCAGGTCGGTCATAGGGCCTCTGCATAGGGGGGAAGTCGGTGTTTGAAGGGGAAATTCGGCAGCGCGCGCATGATAGCGGCACGGATTTGGGTCCACCATGTGCCAAGGGCGGTGACGAATGCGCCGAGGATGAGAAGTGTTTGAATGTTGGACCAGCGTCCATCGGCCTGAGACAGCGTCCAGCCGATGATGATGGCGACGTAGATCAGGCCTGCGGTCAGGAACGAACGGCGGTCGATGATGATGGCGAGGAGCGTGATGATTATCAGTGCGACAGCGGTCAGCAGATAACCGGTGCCGCCGCCCATGTTTAGGAGGGAATAGGCGATGGTGTTTACGAGCGCCGGTGCTGCAAGGATGTGGAGCCAGAAAGCAGAGGCCGAATAGCGCGAGACGCGGTGTGGGTCGCGCATGTCGAAGGCCATGGCGAACAGAAAGGCAATGACGCCGAAGGCTGTGGTTGCAAGCGCGATATTGGAGTTGTTGGTCAGGTCAAAGAGCGATTCAAACCCGTTAAAGCCCCAGATCATTTCCGGGTTAATCATGAGCGCCAGCGAAAACACGATCCCGATGCCAAACAGACCCATGATGAAGGTGGAAAACGGCAGGCGAAAGCGCAAGAAGAAGGCTATCATCAGGAGCAAACAGATCGAGAAGATTGCAAGCGGGCGCCATGGATCAAAGAGCGCATCGCTGTTGAATATCTGGTTGATTGTCGGGAAAAGCTGGATCGAGACCGCGACAAAGGCATTTGCCCCGAAAAAGAGCGATAGCACGATGGAAGGCAGCGTCATTCGGCGTTTGAGTGTGAAGTACTCGGCAAATCCCCATGCCAAGGCCATCCCGACAAGCGGGACGAGTGAGAAGGATGCCATAAGCGTTGCCAGCGCGCCGATCCCCATGAAGAGAATCGTTATGCCGACAGCGACGAAAATCTCGGAAAAGCCCTTGAAAAACTCGAAGGGCTCGTCTTCATCGGTCATATGGGCGCGATAGCCGTGGCGGCGTTCGGCGAGGATTTCGAGCTTGGCGGCCTGCTCCTCAGTGATGACGCCGGCAGCGACGGCGGCTCGGATATCGTCGGAGGCGATCTCAGACATACGATCAATCCAGCGGTGCGTCCCTGCGGGACGCGCGTTTTAAAGGTGATTTGAGTATTTGAGGAAAGATGAAGGTCATTGCGATCAGCTTTCGATGGTCTCAACGGTCATATTGCCATTGGTGTAGACGCATATATCCGCTGCGATGCTGAGCGCGTCTTTGGCGATGGTTTCGGCGGATTTTTTACTGTCCATCATGGCGCGGGCAGCGGCCAGAGCGTAGTTGCCGCCAGAGCCAATGGCAGCAACATTGTGTTCGGGCTCCAGCACATCGCCAGCGCCTGTGACAACGAGAAGCTCTTTGCCGTCGGTCACGATCAACATGGCTTCGAGTTTTTGCAGGTATTTATCTGTCCGCCAGTCTTTGGCCAGATCAACGCAGGCGCGGGCCAGTTGGCCCGGAGTGGCTTCGAGTTTGGTCTCCAGCCGTTCGAGAAGGGTGAAGGCATCGGCCGTTGAACCGGCGAACCCGCAGACCACATCCTGACCGCCCGGAGAGAGGCGGCGGACTTTTCGTGCCGTGCCTTTGATCACGGTTTGGCCCAATGAGACCTGTCCATCACCCGCAACCACGCATTTGCCGTCTTTTTTCACGCCAACGATGGTTGTACCGTGCCAACCGGGGAATTGATCTGTGTCTGACACGCGTGCCCACTCCATTTGCTTGCCTTGCCGGGATATATATGGAGCCGTGTGAGCAAACACCAGTGCCCGACTCTTTTGGTTAATGGGTATTGGTATATAGTCGGCGAACATAATAGGCTTGGATGAGGCAGATATGGCGCAATTACCCACCGTTGCATCGCTGTGGATTGGTACGGAATTGTCGTGGCTGGAGCAGGTTTGCCTCAAATCGTTCGTGGATCACGGGCATGAGGTTGTGTTGTTCTCCTATGCGCCGGTTGATGGTGTGCCGGATGGGGTTGTGACCAAAGATGCGGCGGAGATTTTGCCTAGCGAGACGATCATTCGGCACGAGCGCACGGGCTCGCCTGCCTATCATGCGGATTTGTTTCGGCTGCGGTTGATGACCCAGACGGAGTATGTCTGGATTGATACGGACGCCTATTGCCACGCGCCGTTGCGGGTGCCGGGCCATGGGCATTATCACGGGCTGTTGGGCGCGAAGGGCGGGAAGATCAACAACGGCGTTTTGCGTCTGCCCGTGGAAAGCGCAACGCTCAAAGCGATGTTGGCGTTTACCTCTGATGAGTATCCCATACCGCCGTGGGCGTCGGACCGGGAGAAAGAGGATTTGGCGCAGCACAAGGCGGCGGGCAATCCGGTGCATGTGTCGAAAATGCCGTGGGGGGTTTGGGGGCCAACCGCGCTGACGCATTTTCTGAATGTGACCGGAGAGGCGGAGTATAGTCAGCCCCAGGAGGTGCTTTATCCGGTGCCGTTCGAGTTCCGGGGTTTGTTCTTTCGGCCCGGGAAGATTGCGCAGGTGCGCGAGATGCTGACCGAGAACACGGTGTCGGTGCATCTGTGGGGGCGGCGGTTTCGGCGCATGGCGCTTAAATGGGGCGGGGTGCCGCCGGTGGGGTCTTATGCGGACAGGATTTTGGCGGCGCATAAGATTGATCCGGCCAAGACGATGCATTTGATGGATGGCAGCGACAACCGGATTGACGCAAAGGCGGTGAATTTTGAGGCGCTGGGGGATGCGGATCTGGTGAATGTCTGCCTGCAACGGTCCTCGGTCGTGGGGGACGGGTCGATGATTGCGGCCTGGAGTGCTGGAGACAGTACGCCGCTGATGGAATTTGTGAGCCAAGAGGGCGCGTCGATTGCGGCGCGGGCGTGGAGCGAGATACGCACGGCGTTTGATGTGATGGCCCCGTCGCTCGACAAGCTGGAGCCGGGGCGGATTGTCGATATCGGCTGCGGCTATGCGTTTTTCGATCTGATGATGTATCGCGCGTATGATTGCGACATTGTCCTGATAGATATTGAGGACAGCGAGGTGCGGCATTTCGGGTTTCAGGATGAAGGTGCAGGATATGCGTCGCTCGATGTGGCGCGGAAGTTTTTGACGGATAACGGCGTGCCGAATGAGCGGATTATCACAATCAACCCCAAGACCGATGATCTGAGCGCGGTTGGTGAGGTTGATCTTGTAGTCAGTATGATTTCCTGCGGGTTTCACTATGCGGCGCAGACATATGATGCGCTGTATCGCGAGAATGTTGTCTCGGGCGGGGCGATCATCCTTGATATTCGCACCGGATCGCGGGGGGTGCGGTACCTCAAGGAATTGGGCGATGTGACGGTGCTGGCCAAAGAAAAGAAATATGCGACGTGTTTGGTCGAAAAGGCCTGAGCGGTCAGGTCTCGAAGAGCTTGCCGAATGCGGGGGATTTGTCGTCAATCCCTGCAAGACGTAGCATGTGCCAGGCGAGCGCCTGATTGCTGGAAATAACCGGCGCGCCGATGGCGGTTTCTGCATCGCGCAGGATATCGAGGCAGCGCAGATTGGTGCAGGAGACGACGACGGCATCGATAGGGGCTTGGGCGGCGACGGATTTGATGGCCGCCAGGATTGAGGCTGGCGTGATCCGCGCGACGATTTGGTCGTTGCCTTCTTCGAAGGAGCCGAAACTGACGATCTCCAGGCTCGCGTTGGTGAGTTTGTCGCGCATGAGGGCGGAAACCTCGGCGATATAGGGCGTGACGAACCCTATGCGCTTGGCATCCAGCGCTTTGCAGGCGGCGATGATCGCGGCGAGCGGGTCGGTGACTTCGGCGCCTTTGCAGACAGATGTAATTGCGGCTGCGACGCGGTCTGAACCGATGACAGAGGATGCGGATGTGCAGCCAAAGCCGATGGCGCTGAATTGTGGAGCCGATGGCAGACGCTGGGCGGCAGCAGGCAGAGCGGTCTCCATGCTGGCGAGCGTGTCGGGTCGGACGTGCGCTGCCATGGGGATGCGGTTGGTGTGCAGCGCTATGCCTGATCCGGTGAGGATTTGGCGAAATTCATACTCAAGCGTTTCGTCTTCTTCCAGAACGATAATAC
Organism: uncultured Rhodobacterales bacterium; assembly: GCA_964425135.1. Lineage (GTDB taxonomy): Bacteria > Pseudomonadota > Alphaproteobacteria > Rhodobacterales > Rhodobacteraceae > CAYLLD01. The sequence goes on along the minus strand of CAYRKW010000029.1, from coordinate 33,465 downwards.
CAAGATTTGCGCGTGTGCCGATGCCGCTGTCTGTTTGGAAGTCGAGTTTCATGTGCGCGCCTCAGATGATCGGTATTTCAGGGGTGGCGCGTTTGGTGAGCAGGTCTGTGCCGCCTTCGCGAATGACGATGTTCTCCTCATGCACCATGATTTTGCCGTTGGCGAGGGTCATGGACGGCTCAATGGTGATGACCATGTTTTCGCGCAGTGGCGTGTCGTCCCATACCGCAAGTGACGGCCATTCGGTGAGTTGCATGCCCAGCCCGTGCCCCATGCGTCCGACGTCACCGGCGCTGCGTATCTGTTTGGTGATTGCATCAAACACGTCGCGGCAGGTTGCGCCAGGGCGTGCGGCGTCGATGCCCGCTTCGGTTGCCTGCCAGAGCGTATCGTAGGCGCGGCGGGTGCTATCGGTAGCGGGACCGATGGACCAGTTGCGGTCGAAATCGCAGAAGTACCCGTCCCACGTCGCGCCCGTGTCGAGCATCAGTACATCACCCTTGCTGAGCTTCCGGTCCGATGGCGGCGAGATCACATCGCTATAGCCGTCCTGATCTGCGCCACCGACAAGATAGGGCACATCGTCCGCGCCTTGTGCCAGCGCTTCGCGGCGAAATTCGCGAAAGAGCTGGTCGAGGGCGATGCCTTCGCGGGCGATGGTGGGAAGCGCGTCGAAGGTTTTAGAGCCGATGGCGCAGATGTGGCGAAGTTTGGCGATTTCAGCATCGGATTTTACCATGCGCAGGCTGCGGATGATGGGGGTTGCGTCGGTGAATGTGACGCCGGGGAGCTGGCCGCACAGGCGTTCAAAGTCACCCAGCGGCATGCGCATATGTGTCTCATGACCTTTCAGGAGCCCGATGGTTTTGGCGGCGCTTGTGTGTTCGGTCAGCACGTCGATCAGCAGGGTGATGCCGTCGTCGTCGGGGGTGGGGGCCGGCCATGTGCGTATGTCGTCGAGCCATGTCTTGCGCATAAGATCCGCGCCGATCTCGGGGATGATCGCGATCGGCTTTCCGGTTGCAGGGACGAAGATGAACCACGGGCGGGTCGGGCTTTGCCAGAACAGGGTGTGAAAGCCGCTGAAGTAACGGATTTCGGTTTCGGTTGTCAGCAGGATGCCAGCGAGGCCTTGTTCTGCCATCTGGCGCTGGGCGGCTTGGGTGCGTTGCGCGTATTCATCGGTGCTGAAGCCGCGTTTGGGGGTGGCGGTCATGATGGGGTCACTTGGATGCTGTGCGTGAATGGTTCTAGCTCTGCGGTGGGGCGCTGAATATCAACAAGCGTTCGTCCGGCACCGCCGGACAGCACCCGAACCTCCCCACGGGAGGGTGCTTGCGCACCCACCCAGGTTCGGGGGCTGTCCTTTGCGCTTTGAGCAAAGCTGTAGCCAGGCATCTCTGTCATGATGGCGTCTCCTGCAATGGCAGGCGGTCTTTGACGAGGTTGACCCAGAAGTCGGAGCCGATGGGCAGCAGCGCATCATTGAAGTCGTAGTCGGAAGCGTGGAGCGGGCGGGCGTGGGGGCCTTGCTCTCCATTACCCAAGAGCAGGAAACATCCTGGCACCTTAGATGAGAACTGGGCGAAATCTTCGGAAAAGCTCATTGGCGGGCGTTCCTTGACCAGATCGCAGCCCATGGATTGGGCCGCGCGGTAGACGGCTTCGACCGGCTCGGCTGCGTTGATGGTTTCCACGAATTGCGTCGAGAAGGAAACGCTGGCGTCGATGCCATGGGTTACACCGACGCCGCCCACGATCTGTGACATGAACCGCTCGATCTGTTCGCGATCTTGTGGCGAGCGGGCGCGGTAATCGCCTTTGAGCGTGGTGTTGCCGGGCAGCACATTGCGTTGCCCGTCTGTGATGAATTCGGTGACCGAAACCACCGCGCCGGAGGCAGCGGGAAGTTTGCGCGAGACGATGGTTTGCAGCGCCAGAACGATCTCCGCGCCCACGGTGATCGCATCAACGCCGGTCTCGGGCATGGACGCATGCCCGCCTTGGCCCTTCACCTTGATCTCGAAAAGCGTCTCGCTGTTGCAGATGATGCCGGTGCGGGTTGAAACCTGTCCGAGTGGCATGGAAGGCATGTTGTGGATGGCGTATATTTCATCGACGGGGAATTTTTCCAGCACGCCCTCGTCAATCATGGCGCGCGCACCAAGCCCGTGTTCTTCGTTTGGCTGAAAGAGGAAGACGACTGTGCCGTCAAAACTCGGATCGTCTGCGAGTTTCTGGGCGGCACCCATGAGCATGGCCGTGTGACCATCATGGCCGCAGGCGTGCATGACACCGTTATTTTTTGAGGGATAGTCGTGGGTGGATGTCTCTGTGATCGGCAGGGCGTCCATATCGGCGCGCAGTGCTATGGCGCGATTGCCTGTGCCAGCGCGAAGAACGCCGATCACGCCGGCACCTTCGTGGGTTTCTAGCCCTAGTGTGCGCAGGCGGTCGGCGACGATGTGCTTGGTGCGGGTCTCTTGAAACCCAAGCTCGGGGTGCTGGTGCAGATCGCGGCGAAATGCGGTCAACGCGTCGATGAAAGCGTCAGTCATTATCGTTTCCTCCTGCGCCTGCGCCCAGTTCCCGAGATTGCGGGGTGTCCGGTGCGTAGGTGCGATGGGCGAAGGCGTCGAGCTTGGCCCATGCGTCCGCGTCCACTTCTCCGCGCTGGCCGGGTGGTTGGGCATCGGCGTCGATGGATGGCGCGAGGGCGCATGTTAGAGAGGGGGCAGAGGGTGTAGACAGTTGGTTCTTTGGGCCCTTGATGCTGAGTTTTATGCCGTCTGTTACGATTTGTATGTCGCGCCATGTGATGCTGATGGGGTGTTTGATGGCATCTGCGCTCCATGCGGCGAAGGGGACGATCAGGAGGGGGTGGGAGATGGTTGAGAGCGTTATGCATTTGGCGTGGATCAGCATGTGGATGCAATCAACCAGCGCCGCGCCACTGGCGAGCGGGCAGAGCCGTCCCGATGGCGCGCGCCACGGTATGTCCAGTGATTGTGGGGAGGTTTGTGCATGGGCGATTTGATCGTTGTGAGTGAGTAGATCTGCGAGAAGGGCGGTTGCTGGCAGGTGGTACGATGCGAGCCAGCCGGTTGCCTTTCCGGTTTCTTCGGCCATGCCCCAGGATTGCCCTGCACCGCGTGCTGCACGTTTGGCGCGTGTTTCGATTTCGTTGAGAGAGTAGCTCATTGAGAGGTGAGATCGTGTGGCGGATAGGGCCAGAGATCGGCGTTACTCGCATCGATTTCCTCTGGATACGGCGCGTTGCCAAAGAGGCAAATTCGCACCCAACGGTCTGAGCGCGGGTCGAAGTGCGTGGCCCCGAAGAACGAGAGTTTGCAGCGCAGCATATCGATGGGCATCAGGTCGGAGCCGATGGTGTTGTCGCGGATTTCAGCATAGGGCGCGTTGTCGACGATCTGCGCGCGGCGGACCATGTGTCGATGCTCTGGATGGGCGAGCAGGAAGGCGGCGGTGGTTTGCGTGGCATCCCACGCGGCCAGCGCATCCATCAGCGCCTTGGCATCGCGACCGGGGCAGAGCGGCTGCTCGTAATCGGCAATCGGTTCGTCATATCGCTCGCCCAGTCGCGGTTCGAGCTTTTCTTCGGAGATATACCAAACGCGCGCGTCGCTTTTCTTTTGCGACCAGTCTATTTGAGCGGCCCATGCGTAATGCTTTTGCAGGATCGCATCCAGCGCAGAGATTTTCATCGCGCCATTGATGCGACATAGGCTTGAGTTAGCGTCAGACATTTCGTGCGCGAGCGGATCGGTTAGATAAGGATAAGGCTCCAGGATGAGTGAAGCGAGGCATTCTTGAGCGTCCTCGCCGAGCGCGTCGTCGGCCCAGCGCAGAAGACGATCCCACGGCAGATTGCCGGACAGGTCAGCGTTGGGGATATGTGCTGCAAGCGTTTGAAGATCAATGCGCAGTTGGGTCAGTTTTTGCACCTGAACCGGATGCTCGGACCGCCAGAGGTCGGCGGACTGGATCGAGCGGGCGAGCAGGTCATTGAACAGCGCAATTTCGGCGGGGCTCGCACGCGCAACGCTGCGAACCCGCGCGATGGCGGTTTCGCGGGCGACGATCCAGTTGTGAAAGAGCTGCGGATGGTTGAGCAGGAAGGGCGCCATGCCAAGACCGGTGGAATTGCCGATACCCATCGCACGCGCGATTCCCGGATCGAGCTTGGCTGCTTTTGGACCGCCGCGTAGATTGGCCATATGCTGCGCCAGATCGCGGACATAGGTGCGGGTGAGATAGACGGACAGCATCTCGATCTGAAACGGCGCAGCGCATTCGGGGCGCGCGGCGATCATTTCGCGATCCGCTGCGCCCAGTTTGCCCGAGCCGTAGACGGCGGTGGTGCGCATCAGGTAGCCGACTTTCGTGATCTCGTCGATGTCGGGCTGCTGTCCGCTGGCAAGGCGGGAGATCACATGCTCCCACAGCCGGACGGAACGGTTGGCGCGGGAGACGGAAAGTTCGGTTTGCGTGACGCGCCCTGCTTCTTGCAGCGGAATATTCTGAGCAAGTCGCGCGATATCTTCGCTGGTTGGCACACCGTCGAAGAGAGTAAACGTACTGTCCCACGCTTGCGCGATCACGCGGTCGGACCGCGCGGTTTCGGGTATGTCATGCGCAAATGCGATCAGCGAATAGGTCCGATCCGGCGTGTGCGCACAATAGACCGCATGGCCAACACCATTTTCGTTGATTTCAAAAACCGGACGGGAAAAGCGCCATGCGTCGCGCGCGATGCACCGTGTTAGGATGCGCATGAACGACAGGCGCGACTGGTGGAAAGAGCCAAGGCGCGAGAGTCGCATCACGTGCGAAGGTGTGCGCATATGGTAATCTGACCGTGTGTCCGGTTTGAGCGCCATGGTCGTTCCTACCCTAACGGTGTGAAGTTTTCGGTATAAAACCGGTGCCAGTTGTCACCCATGACGCCTGCGATCTCGACTTCGCTCATGCCAACGGCTTTGAGGCCGCCTGCGATGTTGGAAAAATCGCGGTTGTCCTGAAACCACTCCGGCATGGGCGGAAAGCCGGGGGCCGCGGCGGAACCTTCGCCATAGTCTATCTCTTTGCTCCAGCGCCCAACCCGCATCCACTCCACCACACTGTCGGGTTGGTCCTGGCACAGATCAGATCCGATACCGAGATTTTGCACGCCGTATTTATCCGCTGTCCGCGCAATCATTTCGCAGAAGCTTTGCAGCGAGCAGTCGGTTTTGTCTTTCAGGTGGTGCGGATAGAGCGAGAAGCCGAGCATGCCGCCATTTTGCGTCACCGCGCGGATCACATCGTCGCGTTTGTTGCGCAGGGCCGGGCACCAGTCGTGGGGATTGGCGTGGGTGATGGCGATGGGCCGCGCGGACAGATCTGCCGCGTCGATGGTGGAGCGGTCGGCAGAATGGCTCATGTCGATGACGAGGCCAACGCGATTCATCTCTTTAATCACTTGTTTGCCCATGCGGGTGATGCCGGTGTCCTCGCTCTCGTAACAGCCCGTCGCGAGCAGGGATTGGTTGTTGTAGGTGAGCTGCATGAAGCGCGCGCCGAGGCTGTGGACGATTTCGATCAATCCTATGTCATCCTCGATGGGGCTTGGATTCTGGAAACCGAAGAATATCGCGGTGCGACCCGTCTGGCGCGCGAGATCCACGTCGTTGGCCCATTGGCCCTTCATGATGAGGTCCGGGAATTGTTCAAACCAGCGGTTCCAACGCTCGAAATTCAGGACGGTTTCACGGAAATTCTCGTGGTAGGCGATGGTGACATGTACTGCATCGACGCCGCCTTCGCGCATTTGGCGGAATATCTTTTCCGACCATTTGGCGTATTGAAGATTGTCGATCAACATCGCGCAGTATCACCCTATTCCAGCACATTTGCGAAAGATCATCACAACTTGTGTCACGTTTCAACTGTGTTGGACGTTTTGCAACGATTGTTGTGTTCTTGTGGGTTGCCCGTGTGCGCAATTCAGTCATTAATGCGCGGACGTATCAATAAGGGATCGACGAGTGACGAACCGGGCATTTGTTTGCAGTTATCTTCGCACGCCGATTGGGCGGTATGCCGGCGCTTTGGCGCATGTGCGGCCTGACGATTTGGCGGCGGTGCCGCTTCGGGCACTGATGGCTCGCCATGAGAATGTAGATTGGGGCGCCGTTGACGAGGTTGTCATGGGGTGCGCCAATCAGGCTGGCGAGGACAATCGTAATGTTGCACGCATGGCGTCACTGCTTGCGGGGATACCGGAGACGGTGCCTGCGCTAACGCTCAACCGTTTGTGCGCCTCCGGCATGGATGCGGTCTCTGTCGCAGCGCGGGCAATTGCAAGCGGTGAGGCGGAGATGATCCTTGCGGGTGGTGTTGAGAGCATGTCGCGTGCGCCTTTTGTGATGCCCAAATCCGGCAGTGCGTTTGATCGAAGGGCGGAGATTTTTGATACGACGATTGGCTGGCGTTTCGTCAATGCACAGATCGAGCGGCAGTATGGGATCGATAGCATGCCGGAAACGGCAGAGAATGTGGCCGAGGACTATGAGATTTCGCGCGCGGATCAGGACGCATTTGCCTTGCGCTCGCAAGATAGAGCGGCGGCGGCGCAGGCTTCGGGGCGACTGGCAGAGGAAATTTGTGCGGTGACTGTGCCGGCGCGCACGGGGGATGCTGTCACGGTGGAGGTGGATGAGCATCCGCGGGCGACGACGGCCGAAAAGCTCGCCGGATTGCGCACGCCGTTTCGGGACGGCGGATCAGTTACGGCTGGGAATGCGTCGGGCGTGAATGACGGGGCGGCGGCGCTGTTGATTGCCTCAGAAGCGGCGATTGCGCGCTACGATCTGACGCCTCTGGCGCGTATAGAAGGGTCGGCGAGCGCCGGGGTTGCGCCGCGTGTGATGGGGATCGGGCCGGTGCCTGCGACAGAGAAGCTCTGCGCACGACTTGGCGCCGCGCCGCGCGATTTTGAAATTGTTGAGTTGAACGAGGCCTTTGCAGCGCAGGGGGTGGCGGTGCTGCGCGCGCTTGGGATCGACGAGGCAGGGACGCATGTGAACCCAAACGGCGGGGCGATTGCGTTGGGGCACCCGCTGGGCATGTCCGGCGCGCGTCTGGTTGGGACGGCGGCTTTGGAGATGTCGAACGGGTCTGCGAAATCCGCTCTTTGCACCATGTGTGTCGGTGTTGGGCAGGGTGTGGCGATGGCTTTGGCGCGGGTTTGATTGTTTTCAGAGTGCTAGCTTGAAAGCCTCCAAAGCATGCGCAGGGCGCTTATGAACAGAAATCCTGCGAAGGCAATTTTCAGGCCGCGTGCGGGGAGTTTATGGGCGATGTTTGCGCCCAGTGGCGCTGTAAGAACGCTCATGGAAAAGATAATGATGGCGGCGGGGAGGTTGACGTAGCCGAGCGATCCGGGCGGGCGCCCCGGTGCGCCCCAGCCAGCCCAAATGAACCCGCAAACCGCTGGAAGCGCGATGGCCAGCCCGAAAACCGAGGCGGTGGCAACGGCCCGGTGGACGGGGACCGACAACATCGACATGACCGGTACCGAAAGCGTGCCGCCGCCGATGCCCATCAATGCGGAGGTGAAACCGATGGGGAGCGATAGGACGGATTGTTTCGTTCGCTTGTTTGGCGGTGCTGGGGCCAAGACGATGGGTTTGGGCAGTGCCAGATTGATCGATACGGCAAGTGCCACGACGCCGAATACGAGTGTCAGCCCGTCGGATCCCAGATATTTCGATGCGATGCCGCCAAGGAGTGCGCCGATGAATATGCCAGGTGTCCAGCCGCGCAGTATATCGCGGTCTATTGCGCCTTTTCGGTTATGGGCACGGGCGGAGGAGATGGACGTGGGGACGATGGTTGCTAGCGATGTGCCGACAACAAGCAGCATCGCAGTTTCGCGTGGTACATCGAATATTTCGGCTACGACGATGAGAACGGGCACGATAATGATGCCGCCGCCGACGCCCAGAAGTCCTGCAATCACGCCTGCAATTGCACCGGTGATCAGCAAGCCGATGGTCAGGCCGATGAGAGAGGCGATGGTAAACCCGGCAATCACGCGTGCAGTTCCTCCTGTTGCGACACTCAAATGCCCTTATGCGCGTCGTCTGCGCAATATGCCAGCGACGGATTTGTCTGCGGTCGGGTTCACGGCTGCTGCTCTGCGGCGCAAGACAAAGGTCTTATTGTCCCTGCAGGGTGACGTTTTTAGCATTCGGTATATTTGACTCAATCGAGGCGAGGTCTTACGCCTTAACAATAAAGAATAAAAAGGGAGGACTTCATGTCCAAAGTGTCGATGGTTGTCGGCGGCAGCGAAAGCTCCGCCGAGGTTGTGAGTATGACAGTGAACGGAAAAGCGGTTGCCAAGGCCGTGCAGGGCCGTACCTTACTGGTGGATTTTCTGCGCGAGGAACTTGGTCTCACAGGCACTCATGTCGGCTGCGACACGTCTCAATGCGGCGCGTGTGTCGTTCACGTCAACGGAAAATCAGTGAAATCCTGCACGATGCTGGCGGCGCAAGCTGATGGTGCGGAGCTGGTAACGATTGAAGGCATGGCGGATGGGGCGGACCTGCACCCGATCCAGAAGGCCTTTAACGAGCATCATGGGTTGCAGTGCGGCTTTTGCACGCCGGGCATGATCATGACCGCTGCTGATATGATCAACCGCCATGCTGGCAATCTGGATGAGGCGACTGTGCGCGCAGAGCTTGAGGGCAATATCTGCCGCTGCACCGGCTATCATAACATTGTCAAATCCATCCTCGCGGCCAACGAAGCCATGCACGGCGCTGCCGCAGCGGCTGAATAAAGGAGAATTCAAATGAGCAACGGAATTGGAGCTTCTCCCGCACGGACCGAAGATCGTCGTCTGACCACCGGCAGGGGCCGGTACACGGATGATTTCAAGGTCCATGGTCAGCATTTCGCAGCGTTTGTACGCTCGCCACATGCCCATGCCAATGTAACCGGCATCGATAAGGCCGCTGCCGAAGCGGCCCCGGGCGTCGTTGCGGTCTACGACGGACATCAACTGACCGGCGATGGTATCGGCAACATTATTTGCGGCTGGGCCATCACCTCGAAAGACGGCAGCCCGATGAATATGGGTGCATGGTCGGCGCTTGCGACCGACAAGGTGCGCTATGTGGGGGATGCGGTGGCGATTGTTGTCGCGGAAACGCAGGCACAGGCACGAAATGCAGCCGAGCTTGTGGAGGTATCCTACAGCGAGTTGCCAGCGGTGATCGGGTCCGAAAATGCTCTGAAATCAGGCGCTGCGCAGATCCATGAGAATGCGCCGGGCAATCTGATTTTCGACTGGGGCATTGGCGATGAAGCGGCGACGGATGCAGCGATTGCGGGCGCGGCGCGCACTGTTTCGATTGATCTGACGAACAATCGCGTCAGCCCGAATGCGATGGAGCCGCGCGCGGCTTTGGCGCAATATGATGCTGGCGATGATCAGCTGACGTTGCATACGACATCGCAAAACCCGCATGTCGCGCGTCTGGTGCTCTCAGCCTTCTATCAGGTGGCGCCGGAGAACAAATTACGCGTGATTGCGCCTGACGTGGGCGGCGGTTTTGGATCGAAGATTTACATCTATCCAGAAGAGATTGCCTGTCTGTGGGCGTGTCGCAAGGCTGGCGTGCCGGCGGTCAAATGGACCTCTGACCGTACTGAGGCCTTCTTGACAGATGCGCATGGTCGCGATCATGTCACGACAGCCACGATGGGTTTTGATGCGAACAACAAGATTGTTGGTTTCAAGGTCGATACGATTGCCGATTTGGGCGCTTACATGTCGCTCTTCTCTTCGGCCACGCCGACATATCTCTATGCCACGCTCCTGTCGGGTCAGTACAACATTCCAAATATCTACGGAAATGTGCGTACGGTTTACACCAACACAACACCGGTGGATGCCTATCGCGGTGCTGGTCGTCCTGAGGCGACGTTCGTTCTTGAAAGCATCATGACAAAAGCGGCCAATGAGCTTGGAGTAGACCCTGCTGAATTGCGCCGGACCAACTTCATCAAAGAGTTTCCGCATGAAACACCTGTGATCATGACCTATGACGCTGGTGATTTTGAGAAGTCGCTCGACAACGCAATGGCGGCGATTGACTACTCTGGCATGGCGGCGCGTAAAGCCGAAGCGGCGTCTCGCGGTAAGCTGCGCGGCATTGGCATGTCCTGCTACATCGAGGCTTGCGGCATAGCACCATCGGCGGCGGTCGGATCACTGGGCGCTGGCGTTGGGCTTTGGGAATCGGCTGAAGTGCGAGTGAACGCAGTTGGCTCGATTGAAGTGCTGACCGGCTCGCACAGCCACGGTCAGGGCCATGAGACCACGTTCCGTCAGATCGTGTGCGAGCGTCTGGGTGTTCCGTTCGAGAACGTCGAGATCGTCCATGGCGATACGGACAAAGTGCAGATGGGTATGGGCACATACGGCTCGCGCTCGGGCGCGGTTGGTATGACGGCCATTCTAAAGGCGCTTGAGAAGGTTGAAGCCAAGGCCAAACAGATCGCAGCCCATACGCTCGAAGCCTCTGAAGACGATATCGTCATCGAGGGCGGCGAGGTGTCGGTGAAGGGTACGGACAAGAAGATGCTCTGGCACGAGGTGGCGCTTGCTGCCTATGTCGCGCACAACTTGCCCGAAGGCATGGAGCCTGGTTTGAAAGAGACCGCGTTTTATGATCCGTCGAACTTCACCTTCCCGGCTGGCTGCTACATCTGCGAAGTCGAGGTTGATCCGGATACCGGCAAGACTGATATCGTGCGCTATGTTGCGGCGGATGATTTCGGGACGATCATCAACCCACAGATCGTTGAAGGTCAGGTGCATGGCGGTATCACCCAAGGTATCGGTCAGGCGCTGCTCGAAGGGGTTGTCTATGATGATGACGGTCAGATGCTGACCGGCTCTTACATGGATTACACCATGCCGCGCGCCGATGATGTGCCGAGCTATGAAGTGTCTACAACAGCAACACCTGCACCGTCGAACCCGCTGGGGATCAAAGGCTGCGGTGAGGCTGGTGCGATTGGGACGCCGCCTGCTGTTATCAACGCAATCAAGGACGCGATTGGGGCTGATGTCTCCATGCCTGCCACACCGCAAGCGGTCTGGTCGGCCATTCATGCCACAAAGATGGCAGCGGAATAAGGAACCAAAATCATGTATGATACCAACTTTCAAAGAGCCTCTTCCGCAGCCGATGCCGCCTCTAAGATGGCAGCTGCCGATGATGGCAAATACCTCAGCGGTGGGCAGACACTTCTGCCCACGATGAAAGCGCGGTTGGCCGCTCCGTCTGACCTGATTGATCTGACGACCATTGATGGTATGGCGGGTATTTCGGTGGACGCCGACACGGTGACCATCGGTGCGGCGACAACTCATGCAGATGTTGCGGCGTCCGCCGAGGTTGCCTCTGCGATCCCGGCGCTTGCGCAACTGGCAAGCCATATCGGCGATCCGGCGGTGCGCAATCGCGGCACCATCGGCGGATCCATCGCCAACAACGACCCGGCTGCGGATTATCCGGCAGCGTGCTTGGGGCTTGGCGCGACGATTGTCACCGACAAGCGCGAGATGTCAGCGGATGATTTTTTCACCGGCATGTTCGAAACCGCGCTCGATGAGAGCGAAATCGTTATGGGTGTGAAGTTTCCCAGAGCGGTCAAAGCAGCTTACGAGAAATTCCCCAACCCAGCCTCGCGCTATGCGATGGTTGGCGTCTTTGCTGCGCAAGCCGCGGACGGGGTGCGCGTGGCTGTGACGGGTGCTGGAAGTAACGGCGTGTTCCGGCACACCGAGATGGAGGCTGCTCTGTCGAACTGGTCCGCTGATGCGCTTGACGGGATTTCAACCTCGGCGTCGGATATGCTGTCAGATTTGCATGGCACGGCGGAATATCGTGCGCATCTTGTGGGCGCGATTGCAAAACGGGCTGTTGCGAAGGCCTGAGTCTTCCACAAGTACCAAAAAACAACGGGCGGTCCGGCAGCGGTCCGCCCTTTTTCGTTTCCGTCAGCAAACACTGCGTGAATAGCGGTTTGACGGCATGCGCGATAGCGCACAAGGTTTACTGGCCTGATGACGTAATGCCGGACGCTGCTGATGCCTCTTCTTGATCCTGATCGCCTGTTTCCTGTGGACAAAGACCTGCGCCGGATTGCGCGTGGGCTGTATGAGAGTGTCGCGGATGTGCCGATACTCTCACCGCACGGTCATTGCGACCCGTCGTGGTTTGCGACAAACGCGCGATTTGCCAATCCGGCTGAGCTGTTTGTCGTGCCGGATCACTACGTGTTTCGTATGCTGGTCTCGCAAGGTGTGCGACTGGAGGAGTTGGGCATTGCACGGCGCGATGGCGAAGCTGTGGAGGATGATCCACGGGCCATCTGGCAGCGCTTTGCGCGGAATTATCACCTTTTTCGCGGCACCCCGTCGGCCATCTGGCTCGACCATTCGTTCGAGCATGTGTTTGGCCTGGATGAACGGTTGAGCGCGGATACGGCGGCGGATTACTACGATCATATTGAAACCTGCCTTTCGCAAGACGACTACAAGCCGTGCGCGTTGTTCGATCGGTTTGGGATTGAGGTGCTGGCGACCACTGAAAGCGCGCTCGATGATCTGGCATCGCATGAGCAGATCGCACAGAGCGATTGGGATGGTCGCGTGGTGACGACCTATCGGCCCGATGCGGTGGTTGATCCTGAGTTTGAGGGGTTCGCGGAGAATGTTGCCGCGCTGGGCGAGATGACGGGCGAGGATTGCAGCACATGGGCGGGCTACCTTGCCGCCCATCGCAAGCGGCGGTTGGTGTTCAAGGCGGCAGGGGCGACGGCCACGGATCATGGTCATGCAACGGCACGAACGGAGGATTTGCCGCAGTCAAAGGCGGCTGCGCTGTTTGACAAGGCGCTGTCGGGGAGGATTACGGCGCAGGATGCAGATGCGTTTCGCGGGCATATGCTGACGGAAATGGCGCGGATGAGCCTCGACGATGGGCTGGTAATGCAAATCCATCCAGGCTCGTACCGCAACCACTCGCGGCAGATTTTCGAAGCGCACGGGCGGGATATGGGGTTCGATATTCCCACGCGCACCGACTACGTAAAGGCGCTCAAGCCGCTTCTCGATGCGGTCGGGATGGAGCGGAATCTCACAATCATCCTCTTCACACTCGATGAAACCAGCTATGGCCGTGAGCTTGCGCCGCTCGCAGGCGCTTATCCGGCGCTGAAACTGGGACCGCCATGGTGGTTTTTTGATAGTTTCGAAGGCATCAAACGATATCGCGAGGCGACGACGGAGACCTGCGGTTTCTATAATACCGCCGGTTTCAACGACGACACACGCGCTTTTACGTCCATCCCCGCGCGACATGATGTGGCACGGCGCTCAGATTGCGCCTATCTGGCGCAGTTGGTCGGCACGGGGCGGCTGTCGCAGGCGGATGCGCACGAGGTTGCCCATGATCTGAGCTATGGTCTGGCCAAGGCGGCCTATCGGTTATGAGATTGCAGCGAAGCGATGCAGCTCGACCCAAATGCGGGCATGTGCATTTCGGACCCGGCGCGTTTTTCCGCGCTTTCGTAGCTGGCTATTCGGCGGATGCGATGGCCGCGCATGGCGGGGATTGGGGCATTTGCGCGGTATCTTTGCGGAGTGCCTCGGTGCGCGATGCGTTGCGCGAACAGGGGTGGGCCTACACCACCGTCTCGCGTGCGCCAGACAGGTCAGAGAATCGTGTGATCGAGGTGATTGACGAGGTTCTGGTCGCGCCCGAAAACCCGCAAGCGGTACTCGCGCGGCTATGCGATCCGGCGGTCAAGATCGTGTCGCTCACCATCACCGAGAAAGGCTATTGCCACAATCCTGCGACAGGGCGGTTGCGCATGGAGGATGCGGATATTCGCCATGATCTGACCGTGCCGGAGACCCCGCGCACAGCCATCGGGTTCATCACCCAGGCCTTGCGCGCGCGTCGTGATGCGGGGGTGGACGCGTTTACCGTCGTCTCTTGTGACAATCTACCCGAGAATGGGGCGTTGACGCGCGGCGTGGTGCTGGAGTTTGCGCTCGCGTTGTCCCCTGATCTGGCGGATTGGATCGCCGACAACGTTCGTTTTCCGGCGACCATGGTGGATCGGATCACACCGGCGACGACGCAGGCGGATATTGAGGCGCTGCGAGAGGCGACGGGGTATCTCGATGAGGGATGCGTTGTGCATGAGCCGTTCCGCCAATGGGTGATCGAGGACGATTTTACGGGCGGCACGCGACCTGCGTGGGATGCGGGCGGTGCGCAATTTGTGGGCGATGTTGCGCCGTTTGAGCTGATGAAACTGCGCTGTCTGAACGGCACCCATTCGGCGATGGCGTATCTGGGGTATCTCGCGGGTCACGAGCTGATTTCGCAAGTTGTGGGCGATCCGCCTTTCGCGTCTTACATTGTACGTTTGTGGACGGAGGAGATCATTCCAAGCCTGCCGACGCCCGAAGGAGAGGATTTGCCGCGGTATTGCGATGCGTTGATGGAGCGTTACCAAAATCCGTCGATCCAGCACCGGACGTGGCAGATTGCGATGGATGGCACGCAGAAACTGCCCCAGCGCTTGCTTGGAACGGTGCGGGATAATCTGGCGGCGGGGCGTCCGATTGGCGGGCTGAGCCTCGCGGTGGCCGGTTGGATGCGATATGTGGGCGGCGTTGATGAGACAGGGGCTGCGATAGATGTGCGCGATCCGATGGCGGGTGTTTTGCGCGCGGCGTCCGATGGTGCCGACGCGCCTGAGGATAAGGCGGCGGCGTTGCTGGCCATTGCGGATGTGTTTGCGCCTGAGTTGGCGCAGGAAGCTACGCTTCGCGATGCGGTTATCGGGGCTTATGTCGGGCTGGTCAAGCACGGCGCGCGCGCCATGGTTGAGAGGGCTGGATAATGTTGGAAAACTGGCGCTGGTACGGACAGTTCGACGCGATTACCTTGCCTCAGATAGCGCAAACAGGCGCAACGGGGATCGTGACCTCGCTGCATGAAATCCCTTATGGCGAGGTTTGGCCGCGTGAAGCGATTGCAGCGAAGCGGCGCGAGATTGAGGCGGCGGGATTTACATGGTGTGTGGTCGAGAGCCTGCCGGTGCATGAGGACATCAAGCGCGGTACGGGCGATCTGACTAAGCTTTTCGGCACCTATCGTAGCGCAATGGCAAATCTGGCGGCTGAGGGTGTCAAAACGATTTGCTACAACTTCATGCCACTGCTGGACTGGACGCGCACGGATCTTGCGGCGCCGGTTGCGGGCGGAGGTACGTGCTTGCGGTTCGAGGCCTTTAAAATGGCGGCGTTCGAGTTGCATATGCTGGGGCGAGCGGCGGCGGAAGAGGACTATAGCGAGGATGTGCGCGCCAAAGCGGCAGGCTGGTTTCAGGCCGCATCGCAGGACGCGCGCGACGGGTTGTTACATTCGATCATGTCTGGCCTGCCCGGTGCATTTGATCGCTATGATATTGCGGGTCTGAAGACCGCGTTGGCCGCCTATGACGGGATTGATCGCGTGGCGTTGCGGGCGAATTATCAGCGGTTTTTGGATGAGATCATCCCGACGGCGCAGGAGCTTGGCATGCGGTTTTGCGTCCACCCGGATGATCCGCCGCGCGATATTTTGGGCCTGCCGCGTATTGTCTCAGACGCTGACGATATCGCTTGGATCATGGCAGCAAGGGATGAGCCTGCGAATGGGCTGACGCTCTGTTCAGGATCGCTTGGCGCACATCCGGCCAATGATGTGCCTGCGATTGCCGCGCGCTTTGCCGAACGCATCCATTTCGCGCATCTGCGCAACGTGCGCAAAGACCTTGACGGTGCATTTGAAGAGGCGGCGCATCTGGAGGGTGATACGGATATGGTGGCGCTGATCCGTGTGCTGTTGGATGAGGAAAAGCGGCGAAAGGATGAAGGGCGCGCGGATGCGGAGATACCGTTCCGGCCAGACCACGGGCATGAGTTGTTGAGCGATATCGGTAGCGGCACTCTTCCCGGCTATCCGCTGATCGGACGGCTGCGGGGCTTGGCAGAATTGCGCGGTGTAATTGCGGGTTTAGGGGCTGGCGCATGAGTTTCGATGTTTTGGGTGTTGATCCAGGTCATGTTTTCATTGGCGGGCGTTGGGCGCCTGGCGATAGCGGCGCGCGGTTGCCGCTGATCAATCCGTCAGATGGCAGTCAGATTTGTGAGATCGCGCGGGGAGGCGCGGCGGACATCGACAATGCCGTGCAGGCCGCGCGGACAGCGATGGAGGGTGACTGGGGCGGGACCACAGCGGTTGAACGCGGGCGGGTTTTGCAGCGGCTCGGCGCATTGGTGCTTGAGAACACGGACGTACTGGCGCGGCTGGAGGCGATGGATGTGGGTAAACCCCTGAGCCAAGCGCGGGCAGATGTGATCGCGTTGGCGCGGTATATGGAGTTCTATGCAGGCGCTGTTGATAAATTGCACGGCGCGACCATTCCTTATCTTGAGGGCTACACTGTCTACACGCTGCGCGAGCCGCATGGGGTGACGGGGCATATCGTGCCTTGGAACTACCCTATGCAAATCATCGGTCGTTCGGTTGGCGCGGCACTGGCGGTGGGCAATGCGGTTGTGCTCAAACCCGCCGAAGAGGCTTGCCTGACCGCGCTTGCCTTTGCGGAGCTTGCACGACGCGCGGGTCTGCCTGCGGGCGCGCTGAACGTGGTTCCGGGATTGGGTGCAGAGGCGGGCGCAGCATTGAGCGCGCATGCGGGGATTGCGCATTTGTCGTTCACCGGCTCGGTGGCGACGGGCAGGCTGGTTCAGGCGGCAACTGCGCAGAATGTGGTCCCCGTAACGCTGGAGCTGGGCGGGAAATCCCCACAGCTTGTGTTCGAGGATGCCGATCTTGAGGCAGCGCTGCCGTTTCTTATCAATGCGGGCATTCAAAATGCCGGGCAAACCTGCTCTGCCTCATCGCGCATTCTGGTGCATCGCGCGCGCTATGATGACCTGGTGGCATCGATGGCCGCGCGTTACACTGCGTTGCGCGCGGGGCCAGCGCTGGATGATCTTGAGCTGGGACCGCTGGTCTCGGTGCGTCAAAAGGAGATTGTCACCGGGTATCTGGAGCGCGGCGTTGATCTTGAACGCGTGGCAACGGGCCAAGTGGTTGATGATGCGCCGGATGGCGGTGCTTACGTTGCGCCTGTTCTGTTTGCCGATGTCTCGCCTTCGCATGAACTGGCGCAGGACGAAATTTTTGGGCCTGTTCAGGTCATCATCCCGTTTGATGATGAGGATGAGGCAGTCGAAATCGCCAATGGCACTGACTATGGACTGGTCGCCTCGGTCTGGACGCGGGACGGGGCGCGGCAGATGCGCTTGGCCAAACGGATACGGGCCGGGCAGGTGTTTGTGAATAACTACGGCGCAGGTGGCGGGGTCGAATTGCCGTTTGGCGGGACGGGCCTGTCGGGTCATGGGCGCGAAAAAGGGTTTGAGGCACTCTATGGCTTTTCATCGCTCAAAACCGTTGCCGCCTATCACGGGTAGACATTACGGGTAGACAAGGAATTCGCTATGAAGCTCAAATTTCATACCTCTGCCCCGCATGCGATTGACTTGCGGCCCAACAGCTCAAAGCGTGACTGGATGGATGCGACGGGTCAGTCGTTTGCGTATCGATGCCTTCCGCTGGTGGTGGCGAATGCGCATGGTTGGTCGTTTCATCTCACCCATGGGTTCAAGGCGCGCTGGACCGGATCAAATGCACTTAATGGCATTCAGTTTATTGCCGAAGATCAGCAATCGGTGGCGTCGATTGTCACGAGCGCGTTTGGCAGCGGTATTCTGACGTTTCACATTCACGGCGTTTTTCAGACTGAGCCGGGATGGAATATCCTCACGAGCGGTCCTGTGAACGCGCCCAAAGATGCAATCGCGCCGTTGACCGGGATTATCGAAACGGACTGGGCACCGTATTCCTTCACGATGAACTGGAAGTTCACCCGTCCCGATACCTGGGTCGAATTCAAGAAGGGCGATGTGTTTTGCAGCGTATATCCGGTCAAGCGCAATCAGCTTGAGGCATTTGAGCCAGAGATTGTTCCGATGTCAGACGATCCGGTTTTGGCGAAGGATCACGCCGAATGGGCGGCGTCACGGTCAAAATTTCTGGGCGATTTGAAACAACCCGATAGCGAGGCATCGGCGGAGAAGTGGCAGAAAGCCTACTATCGCGGTAAACGACCCGACGGGTCGGACGGGGTGGAGGATCACGTTATCAAGATGCGGTTGAAGCCGTTCTCTGAGGATGAGCGTTAAGCGATATAATTTGACAACTAAATTAAAACAAGTTTAGTCAGTTCTATGACGTCTGCAACCTATCTCGGCTTTGATCTTGGCACCTCCGGCCTGCGCGGTCTTCTTGTCGCTGGTGATGGTGCAGTGCTGGCGAGCGCTGAGGCACATTACGACGTGGCCCATCCCCATAGCGGCTGGTCCGAACAAGACCCTGCCCATTGGCGCGATGCCTGTGATCAGGTCGCTGCGCAGTTGCGTGCAGGCAATACTGATGCCTGGAGCAGTCTGGCGGGGATTGGGATATCGGGCCATATGCATGGGGCGGTTCTTCTGGATGCCAACAACGATGTGATCCGCCCATGTATCTTATGGAATGACACGCGCTCGCACGTGGAAGCGGCGCAACTTGATGCGACAGATCAGGTGCGCGCGTTGTCCGGGAATATCGTGTTTCCCGGCTTCACCGCGCCCAAACTGCTGTGGGTCGCAAAACACGAGCCGGAGGCGTTTGCGCGGGTTGCAAAAGTGCTGCTGCCAGCCGCCTATCTTGGCCATTATCTGACGGGCGACCATGTTGCGGATATGTCCGACAGCGCTGGCACGTCCTGGCTGGATGTCGGCGCGCGGGATTGGTCGGAGACGCTTCTGGCGGCAGGCGGCATGACGCACGCGCAGATGCCGCGCCTTGTGGAAGGCACGCAAACTGCCGGAACTTTGCGGGCTGAGCTGGCGGAGCGTTGGGGCGTTGATCCGGCGGTGCAGGTTGCGGGCGGCGCGGGCGACAACGCAGCTGCGGCTTGCGGTGCTGGTGTTCTGCGTGAGGGGCAAGGGTTTGTCTCGCTGGGCACATCGGGTGTGCTGCTGGCCGCCAAAGACAGCTATGCGCCAAAGCCTGCATCAGCGGTTCACACGTTTTGCCACGCTGTGCCGGATCGTTGGTATCAGATGGGCGTTATCCTGGCGGCGACAGATTGCCTGAACTGGCTTTCGTCTGTGACCGGCAAATCTCCTTCTGATCTGACCGGATCGCTCGGCGAGGCTTTGCAAGCGCCCGGACCATTGCAATTCTTGCCGTATCTGTCAGGCGAGCGGACGCCGCATAACGACAGTCACATCCGGGGCAGCTTTATCGGGATCGACGTCAACACATCGACCGAAGATATGACACGCGCGGTGCTGGAGGGTGTTGCCTATGCGCTTCGGGACAGTCTTGAAGCGCTGAAATCTACTGGCACCGAGCTGTCCGAGGTTCTTGCGCTCGGCGGCGGCACCGGATCGCGGCTTTGGGTCGAGATGGTTGCGACGGTGCTGAACCTGCCGTTGGCCCTGCCGCAATCAGGCGAGTTTGGCGCAGCGCTGGGCGCAGCACGGCTTGCGATATGCGCTGTGACCAATACCGACCCTGAAAGTATCATGACCCCGCCACCGATTGCACACACCATCGCGCCAAACCCGGCGCTTACCGAGGCGTTTGAGGAGGGGTATCAGTCCTACAAACGTCTTTATCCAGCTATGAAAGCCCTGCTATGAGCACAGATTTTTTCAAAGATATCGCGCCCGTCACCTATCGCGGTTCGGACAGCGATGATCCTATGGCCTTCCACCATTACAACCCGGACGAGCAGCTTGGCGGTAAACGGATGGAGGATCATTTGCGGTTTTCCGTCGCCTATTGGCACAGTTTTGCCTGGGAAGGCGGCGATCCGTTTGGCGGGCAGACGTTTGAGCGTCCGTGGTATCCGCAGGACAGCATGGAAACCGCCAAGAAAAAGGCGGAGGTCGCGTTCGAGATGTTCCGTATCCTTGGCGTGCCCTATTTCTGTTTCCATGATGCGGATGTGCGGCCCGAAGGCGCGAATTTTGCGGAGAACACCGCGCGGCTCGAAGAGATGACCGACTATTTCGCGGGCAAGATGGAAGAGGTCGGCACCAAGCTCTTATGGGGCACCGCCAATATGTTTAGCCACCGCCGCTATATGTCCGGCGCCTCGACCAATCCTGACCCGGAGGTCTTTGCCTTCGCGGCAGCAACGGTGAAATCCTGCATGGATGCGACCCAAAAGTTGGGCGGCGAGAATTACGTCCTGTGGGGGGGGCGCGAAGGGTATGAGACGCTCATCAACACGGATATGGGGCGCGAATTGGACCAGATGGGCCGGTTCCTCAATATGGTGGTCGAGTACAAGCACAAGATCGGCTTCAAAGGCACGATCCTTGTGGAGCCCAAGCCGCAGGAGCCATCCAAGCACCAATATGACTATGATGCGGCGACCTGCTTTGGGTTCTTGCAAAAATACGGGCTTGAGAATGAGGTGAAGCTCAATCTGGAGCAGGGACATGCGATCCTGGCAGGTCACAGTTTCGAGCATGAGATTGCAACGGCGGCGGCGCTGGGCGTTTTGGGCTCGATCGATATGAACCGGAACGATTACCAATCGGGTTGGGATACGGATCAGTTCCCCAACAATGTGCCGGAAGTGGCGTTGGCGTATTATCACATCCTGAAAGATGGCGGCTTCACCACGGGAGGCACGAACTTCGACGCCAAGCTGCGGCGTCAATCGCTCGATCCGCAAGATCTGATTGCGAGCCATATTGGCGGCATGGATGTTTGTGCGCGCGGAATGAAGGCGGCGCATGCGATGCTGGAGGATGGCGGTTTGCAAAGTGCTCTGGCGGAACGATACGCCGGTTGGGATAGCTCGGGCGGCAAGGCGATGCTGGAGAGTGATCTGGCAAGTCTTGCGGCGAAGGTTCTGGATGAAGACATCAATCCGCAGCCGCGCTCTGGTCGGCAGGAGATGCTGGAGAATTACATCAACAGATTCGTGTGATGTGGCGGGGTGCTGCGATCCTGCTTGTTGCCGCGCTCCCTTTTGTGGCGGCTGCGCAGGGCGAATTGCCCGCGCCAGAGGCGGAGTTTGCCAGCTTTGATCCAGCACAAGTCGCGCTCGGTCATCTTCTCTTCTACGATCCGATCCTGTCGGGAAGCCGTGATGTATCCTGCGCGACCTGCCATCATCCGCGCTTTGGGACGGGCGATGGGGTTTCGCTTGGCTTAGGGGATGGCGGTTTAGGGCTTGGGCCGGATCGGCGGGTGGATGCGGGCAATATCCCCGAGCAACGTATCCCGCGAAATGCGCCGGGGCTCTTTAATCTGGGTGCGCGCGAGTTTACGGTTTTCTTCCACGATGGTCGGCTTGAGGTGGACCCGGATAAGCCGGGCGGCATTCGTACACCTTTGGGCGAGGATATGGCGAACGGTTTCGCCTCTCCCCTGTCGGCGCAATCCATGTTTCCGGTTCTGTCGCCGGACGAAATGGCGGGGCATTACAGCGAAAACGACGTGGCGCAGGCGGTGCGGCAGGGATTTTTATCGAGCGAGGGCGGTGCCTGGGATATCATCGCGCAGCGGGTTGAGGCGGTGCCGGACTATCGCGCGATGTTTGATGACGTCATCGGGACGGATGCGCCGGTCAGTTTTATCCATATCTCCGATGCGATAGCGGCGTTTATCGCGGATGAGTGGCGGGCAGATGACAGCCGTTTTGATCGCTATCTGCGCGGTGACATCGCCTTGTCGTCGGATGAGGCGGAGGGGATGGGGTTGTTCTATGGCAAGGCCGGTTGTTCGGACTGCCACACGGGACTTTTTCAAACCGATCACGCATTCCACGCCATCGCCATGCCGCAAATCGGGCCGGGCAAGGCGGCGCGGTTTGAGAGCCATCAGCGTGACATGGGCCGGATGCGAGTGACGGGAGATCCGGCGGATTCCTATGCGTTTCGCACGCCCTCTCTGCGCAATGTCACGCTCACGGCGCCTTATGGTCATTCGGGTGCTTACGGTGATTTGCGCGATGCGGTGGTGCATCATCTTGATCCGATTGGTGCGCTGGAGCGATATACGATCGACAAGGCGGTGCTGCCGGAACTGGCGAGTGCGCAGGATGATTGGGTCCGGCAGAACGCAGCGGAGCAGGAAGCTATCGCGGCGGCGAATGAGCTGGAGCCGATTGCGCTGAGCGATGCGGAAGTTGATGCGATTTTGTCGTTTCTTGGCGCACTGACGGACACGCGGTTCGTGGCACAGGGGCGGGGAGTGCCGAAAAGCGTTCCGAGCGGATTAGAAGTCGATCAATAGATCATCGCCGTCGCGCTGCGCGGTGATGTAGCGATTGGTCTCGACTTGAACCCAGTCGCTGGTACTTTGATCCGGCCAGATTATGCGCATCTCAACCTGCGTTCGATCACCCAAGCCAAAGTGCTCTGGCCCGAGCGTGCCGCCCGCATGACCACCGCCTATCGTGACCTCACGCGCAATGACACGCGTACCAGCACGCAGTTCGATCCAGGCACCCACAGCGTTGGTGTTCGGCGCGGTTTGCGACAGAGACACACCCAGATATCGGCCAGTATCGGGCGTGGTGTTTTGGTAAAGCTCCATCGGCGCGCGCCGGTTGATGATCGCCAGATCCAGCAGGCCGTCGAGATTGAAATCTGAGAGCACCGCGCCGCGACTCCGCGCTAGAGTAGCAACCCCCGCTGCATCGCCGCGCTCGACAAAACCGTTCGCAGTCTGGATCAGCAGGTTGTTCGGATCGTCGAATGCTGAGCCGGGCATTTGCTCGACATTGCCCTTGCTTACGAAAAGATCGTCGAGACCATCGTTTTGCACGTCTCCGAACACCGCATGCCAGCCCGTCGAAGGGCGCCCATCGCCGCCTGTATAGGGACGATGGGCGGTGATGCCGTTTTCATGCGCTGCGTCGGTAAACCGAGGCCCCTCGCCATCGCGCAGCTGGAAGCGTTGATCGCCCATGGAAGTGAGGTAGACATCCGGCAGACCGTCGCCGTTCATATCACGGCTGGCGATGCCCATGCCCCAAAGCTCGTGCTTTATCCATCCTTCGGCCAGTGTGTAGAGCCGGGGTTCGGTTTCCATCGCCCAAAGCTGCTCCTGACCGCCGCGCACGTAGTAATGTCGGTCGTTGGAGATGCGCAGATCTTGTCGCCCATTGCGTGACCAGTCACTAAAGAGCATGGAGAGCGCACAGTATCCCGGCGTTAGAATAATGGGTGCGCCATAGCCGTTTGCTTGCGGGCGATAGAGCTCATGGGTGGCACAAGCCTCAAACGGGCCGTTCGGATCTTCGCGGTTCACGTAGTTGCCGAACGCGAGTGTCGGCCAGTCCTGTCCGTCCTCCCATGTAGCGGAAAAAGCCGTGGTCCAATGGTCGTCAAATACCATGTCATAGCGCTCAAAGGTGCAATCGGGTCCGCCGCGCATCAGCATATTTGCACCGACCCGCAGAATTGCGAGGTCGGTGATGCCGTCGCTGTCAAAGTCTATTGGATAGGCGCCGGCGACGCCTGTGAGCGAGAGCGCGTCTGGTGTTTGCGCCGTGAACGCGACGTCCGTCTCGCTGATATTGCGAAACAGTTTGGACGGGGCAGTGCCACCTGCTGCGTATAGCTCGGGCCGGTTATCGCCATTGCAGTCGAAGGCGGCCAGACCGCCGCCAACGAAATGCTCCCAGCCGCCCTCATACACATGGGGTGCGATCTGAACCGGCGTGAACTCTTGTGCACAGGCAGGAGCTGCCATGAGGCACAGCAGAAGTTTAAGCCGCACGATCGGGGCTTTCGCTCAGGGCAAGATCGGCAACGCCGCCAAGCGCAAAGGCCGCCGCGCCGCGTGCCCACATGAAGTCACCCCACTTGTGGATGACGATCTCAGGCGGTTGGGCATCGACCTGAACAATTTGATCCTTGATCGAGGCCATAACATCTTCGGCATAAAGATGGTCAAACTGCATCCGCTCGCCAGACAGGATGATGAGTTCAGGATCAAATATATTGACCAAATTGGACAGACCCATCGCGAACATGCGGCTGGAGCGGTTGACAATACTTGCCGCCGTTGGGTCATTCGCGCGGGCTGCATCGAGCAGATCCTTGATGCGATTTTCGGCCGGCGGCTCACTGGAATGTCCGGTGCCAAACGAGGCCTCGCGCAAAAGCGCATAATCGGCAACATAAGCCTCCAGGCAGCCGCGTTGACCGCAACGGCACAAAGCGCCGTCGAGCTGCACTTTAGTGTGGCCAAATTCCGCGCCGCATCCCCGCACGCCGCGATAAATGCGGTCATTGATGACGATACCCATGCCAACGCCGTGCTCGATGGTCACGACGATGAAGTTGCTGACATCGCGGCCAAGTCCTAAATACTGTTCGGCCATCGCGACGAGATTGGCGTCATTGTCGAGAAACACCGGCTTGCCCAGCAGATCGCTCAGCATCGGACCAAACTCAAGATTACGTTCGGCAAAGAGCGGGGACCAATGCACAAAGCCGCGCTCTGCGTTGACCATACCCGCTATGCCGACGCCAATTGCGGAAATATCGTCGAACACAACGCCAGCGCTTTGGCAAGTCTCGTGCAGGGCATTGGAAATCTCATCCAGCATTTGCTCGACGTGAGCCATCTTGGTTTGCCCGACATATTTATGCTCACAAATCACCGCGCATTCGAAATCGACGAGAACTACAGAGATCGCCGCGCCGGAGACCTTAAGCCCCGCCATCAAATACGCATCGCCGCGCAGCATCAGATCAATGCGCGGTCGGCCACGCTTTGCCTGGCCTGGTTCTTCCTCGCGGGTGACTTCCCGTATGAGGCCCTGCCGGATAAGATCGGAGGTGATTGTTGTCACTGTGGCCTGTGATATGTCGGTCGCGCGCGCCAGATCGATGCGGGCGATCGGTGCGGAACGGCGGATGGTGTCGAGAATGATGCGGCGGCTGTTTATCTTTGGATCTGTCATCATGATGTCTCTGTCCTCGATCACTTTGGCGTAGTTAATTTCACAGATCAAAGCAAATTACCGCAACTTCCGCGCGAGCCAAAACGAGTGTTATGGTATCTGCGCGGTTCCGATGAAAAAACTACATATTTAATTACCAATCAAAATTAAATATGGTACGGAGTCCCACACGAGGACAAAGAGCCCACTTATAAGTTTCAATAAACCTAGGGAGATCACGATGAAAAAATTTACTCTTGCAGCTGCCGCGCTTGGTATGATGACCGCTGTGTCGGCCTATGCTCAGGACATGACGGTCGGCGTGAGCTGGTCTAATTTTCAGGAAGAGCGCTGGAAAACAGACGAAGCTGCGATCAAATCCGCGCTGGAAGCTGCTGGCATGGGCTACATCTCTGCCGATGCACAATCGTCGTCGGGCAAGCAGCTTGCGGATGTCGAAGCGTTGATCGCGCAGGGTGCAAACGCCCTGATCATTCTGGCGCAAGACGCCTCCTCAATTGGGCCTGCTGTTCAAGCGGCGGCGGATGAAGGCATTCCTGTGATCGCCTATGACCGTTTGATCGAAGACCCGCGCGCGTTCTACCTGACCTTTGATAATGTCGAAGTTGGCCGGATGCAGGCGCGCGCTGTTCTGGCGGCTCAGCCAGAGGGCAACTACGTGATGATCAAAGGCTCGCCG
The DNA here is from genome assembly GCA_964425135.1 of uncultured Rhodobacterales bacterium. GTDB lineage: Bacteria > Pseudomonadota > Alphaproteobacteria > Rhodobacterales > Rhodobacteraceae > CAYLLD01. Next base: position 7,574 of record CAYRKW010000029.1, on the reverse strand, counting down.
ACCGATCCCAACGCAGATTTCCTGCGCGGTGGTCAGCAAGAGGTCTTGCAGGAAGCCATCGACAGCGGCGCGATCACCATCGTTGGTGAAGCCTACACCGACGGCTGGGTTCCAGCGAACGCACAGCGCAATATGGAGCAGATCCTGACAGCCAATGACAACAAGGTTGATGCTGTTGTTGCGTCCAATGACGGGACTGCTGGCGGTGTTGTTGCTGCGCTGACGGCTCAGGGCATGGAAGGCATTCCTGTCTCCGGTCAGGACGGTGACCATGCCGCGCTGAACCGTGTTGCCATCGGCACGCAAACTGTTTCGGTTTGGAAAGATGCACGCGAGCTTGGCAAGAAAGCCGGCAATATCGCAGCTGCGCTTGCGAGCGGCGAAGAGGTCAGCGATGCCATTGAGTGGACATCGCCAAGCGGCACAACAATGTCCGCAATCTTCCTTGCGCCTGTGCCAATCACAGCTGACAATCTGGACGTTGTTCTGGATGCAGGCTGGATTGCCAAAGACGCGCTTTGCGCAGGTTCGGAAAATGCGACCTGTCAGTAAGCTGACGACCTAACCTCCCTGGAGCCTTCCGACAAAACGATCTGTCGGGAGGCTCTCCTCAAAATCCCCACATATTTGAAATTTTATCCGTGCTATGCTGCCATGGGCAGGCGCAGCGCCGCGATGACGAAGGTTTCCTGGGCATGAGAAAATCCACAAAAACGTTTTTGACCAGCCTTGGACTTGATCTGCGCCTTTTGGGTATGCTGGGGGCCTTGGTCTTCCTGTGGATCATGTTCGATCTGATCACCGGCGGGCGGTTTTTGACCCCGCGCAATATGTTCAATCTCTCGGTTCAAACGACCTCCGTGGCGCTGATGGCGACGGGCATGGTGTTTGTGATCGTCATCCGCAACATTGATTTGTCGGTCGGTTCAATGCTCGGTTTTATCGGCATGACTGTGGCGGCGCTTCAGGTGCAGGTGCTACCGGATATCGTTGGGTTGGGTCATTGGTCCATCTGGATCATCGCCGCCATCGCGGCCATTATCATGGGCGCTCTGATCGGCGCGATTCAGGGATGGGTTATCGGCTATCTCCTGATCCCATCGTTCATCGTGACACTGGGCGGACTGCTGGTCTATCGCGGGGCGATGTGGTGGGTGACGCGAGGCCAGACGGTTGCGCCGCTTGATCCGACCTTTCGTCTGCTGGGCGGCGGTGCGGATGGAACGCTGGGCGAAACACTGAGCTGGTGGTTCGGCATCATCGCCTCGCTCATTGCGGTTGTTTTGATGCTTGCGAGCCGCAGACGGAAGTCCAATCACGGGTTTGTCGTGAAACCGGTCTGGGCAGAGGCCATTCTTATGACGCTCACGGTCGGGTTGATCCTGACGTTCGTGATGACGATGAATTCCTACAAGATTGCCAAAGGCGCGTTGCCGCGTATTGCAGAGGCGCGCGGGATTGAGATGACCGAGGGGCTGACGCTTTATCATGGTGTGGCCATTCCGGTGATCATCCTGTTGATCGTTACAGTCGCGATGACGGTGGTCTCAACGCGCACCCGGTTCGGACGATACATCTATGCGACCGGCGGCAATCCCGAAGCGGCGGAGCTTTCGGGCATCAATACACGGCTTTTGACGGTGAAAGTTTTCGCACTTCTTGGTGCGCTGACGGGAATTTCGGCCGTGGTTGCCTCGGCGCGTTTGGGCGCGGTTGATGTGGGGCTGGGCACACTGGATGAGCTTCGCGTGATCGCAGCGGCTGTGATTGGCGGGACTGCCCTGGCCGGTGGGTCTGGCACAATCTATGGCGCGGTGATCGGCGCGCTGATCATGCAGTCGCTGCAATCGGGTATGGCGTCGGTCGGTGTGGACGCACCGCTGCAATCCATCGTTGTTGGTATTGTGCTTGTCTTCGCGGTTTGGGTGGACATTGTCTACCGCCGCAAAACCGGCGCGTAAGAGGAGACTAAGCGATGGAGCAAAAAACACCTCTCGTTGAAATGCGCAATATGCGCATTTCGTTTGGCGGTATTCATGCGGTTGATGATGTATCGGTCGATCTTCATCCCGGTGAAGTGGTTGGCCTATTGGGCCACAACGGTGCGGGTAAGTCGACACTAATCAAGATCCTTTCGGGCGCGTATGCCGCTGACAGTGGCGAGATTTACATTGAGGGTGAGAAGGCCACGATCAACAATCCGCGCGATGCGAGAGCCTATAATATCGAGACGATTTACCAGACGCTTGCACTGGCAGATAATCTCGATGCGGCGAGCAATCTGTTTTTGGGCCGTGAGCTGGTCACGGGGACCGGAATGCTCGACGATGATGCAATGGAGGCGGAAACCCGCAAGATCATGGGGCGTCTCAATCCGAATTTCGTCAAGTTCTCCGAACCGGTGTCTGCGCTGTCAGGTGGCCAACGGCAATCGGTTGCGATTGCGCGTGCGGTCTACTTCAACGCGCGCATCCTGATTATGGATGAGCCGACTGCTGCGCTGGGGCCACAGGAAACGGCAATGGTGTCCGAGCTGATCCAGCAACTCAAAGCCGATGGGATCGGGATATTCCTGATCAGCCATGACATTCACGACGTGATGGAGCTGTGCGACCGGGCGAGTGTGATGAAGAACGGTAAACTGGTCGGCACCGTAGATATCAAAGACGTCACCGATGATGATCTGCTGAGCATGATCATTCTTGGGAAACAGCCGGGCGCGGCGCCTGTTTCAGGATAGGTGTCAAAACAGTCTTAGAACCTCCGACCCAAAACCTGAGGCTCTAGATCACGCTGACTTGGAACAGGGATTGTCGTCCTGCGCATCATTTTGAGAGGTGCCGCCGTTCAGCACGTTATGCTTGACCAATAGGTGAACCGCTTCGGTGATGGTTGCACATCCGGTTTTGGACGCAATCGCGCGCTTTTTGTTTTTAATGGCACGAATAGACAAGCCCATCCGGTCGGCAATTTCCTGATCCTTGAACCCTTCGGTCAAATACCGGATGTATTCCAATTCATCATCCCGCAGGCTTTCCAAAGACTTGTTCGGCACCATGTCGAGCACCGAAAGGATATGCTCCGCCAATACTGACGGCGGCAGGTCCTGAACCTTACCAACCCGAGCGACAAGTCCGTTCACACCCAACAGAATGTCGATATCCGGATCGTAGTCAAAATCACCCATCTTATACACAAATATAGGCGAGCTTATACCGTCGTGCGTCACCAAACGCGTTGTCATCGAAACCCCCATTTCGGTTGACGTTATTTACTTGGGTACACAGATACCTTGTACGCTTGGTACTGACCCTTGCCGAACGTAGACAATGGCCCCAGTGGTTGCATATCGTAGCCCCAGATCACCGCCAGACGCGCGACAGCTTTGCGCGTATGAAACAGATAGTGGGATCCGCCTTGTGCACGATGGAAGGCACACACTTCCTCCATCATAAGTTTCAGCTCTTTGGGTTGCGACGATGTAATAACGCGCGTCATTTCCCAAATTTGCTCGTGCGTCGGCGGTTCTTCTTCGCAAACACCTTTGTCAATATTTTCGATCTTCCCCAAAAAGGAATCTCTTAGCAAATAGCTTTTCTCGATCCCATTTGCATCTGTGAACCGGTTGGTTGTCGGCAGCAGTCGCAAACCAGCCACAGTCTCACCGTTGATAGATCGCATAACATATATGGCGTCTTCGGTGTCATATTCGTCTTTCTCGAATCCGTCTTCATCTATGAACAGCTCCCATCCCAACTGATCGACAAAGACGTCTTTTCGCATCCGAAAGTAGTCCTGCATATGCCGATTGGTGGCGAGTTCTCCAATGGTACAATAGTGAAACTGACATACGTCTTCATTGAGGTCAGCCGATGTTGATGGAATGGTGACGATGTCGTTTGAAAGTATTTGGGGGCTTAAAGCGTCCAACATTTAAAGTATCCCTGTGTTCTGTGCGTTCGCGATCGCTTGTTCCAGTGTTTTTGCTTCCATCAGCGAAAGTGCCTCCGTTCGTAGCGAAGCGAGCTGACGGCTATTGTAATCAAGGGACGAGCGAAGGTCTTTGTTCGTCATCCCGTTGGCGTAGAAGTAGAGCAGTTCGTATGGATCTTTCGATGGGGCAGCCGGCGTCATCAGGATCAGAAAACGCAGAATGGCATTTGATGCCAGTCGGATTTCTTCCTCATCAAGCTCCGGTTTTGAATGAGACAAACTCACTGCAATTTTCTTGCCTCGATACGCGCTGGTTATAACAGTCCCGTGTTCCAACCCGTGTTTCTGCGCGCGATCGAATACTTCTGTGTCTTCGGTTTCCTCCTTCAATTGTTTCCACGTAATGACGCCGCCGCGTGTGTTCATAAACACAAGCGTCGCGTCTTTTTCAGCCAGACGATTGCTCACATACTCGAACCCCCAGTTGGGGCTGTGCGTAGAGAACATGTCCAAATCAATGCCTTCCCGGTGGGGAATATTGTTCACGATCGCATAGCCAAGGTCGCCGATACGGGCCAAGGTTTCATGCGCTTCGATCGAGAGTTTGGTCTGCGGGATGTCCTGAATACGCGCGGCAAGCCGTCGTTTCTTTGCCGCGTTGGACTTTTTGAGTTTGAGCTGTTCCTCAAGCTGTTCGAGGATTCTCTGATCGGTCAGCGTCTCAATCACGACGTCCATTTGTTCAGCGAGAATACTGAGATCAGCTTCCGAATGAGGTGTCTCACCTTCGCTTTCTTCAAATAAATAAACAGGATCAATTTCTAACTTATTGGCAATTTCGAGAAGAACCTCAAGAGATGGTTTGGCTTTCCCACGAATAATATTCCCAATGTAGTCGCGGTGGCGACCGATATCTACGGATAACTTCGTTAATTTATAGCCTTTACTTGCGATTACGGCATCCAAACGCCGCCGCATCGCATCACTTCGCGGTGACGCTGCCATCTTGGTAAGTCCCTAACTGTCCCTAAACCACAGCATACATGGTTAAATGCTTTTTGTCCAAAATGAAGCACTTTTTTGTAAGTTGTTCATTTTTGGGAATTTTTGCTTAGACCAAAGATGGACCGATTTGGGCAGTAAGGGATGCCCCAAAGTGAGACAGGAGTATCAAGTTGACAGTCGCATGTAAATTAAGGCGCCCATTTTGGGTCGATCAGCGCTCTAAACGCCGAGATATTGCCCCGCGACATCCGCGGTGACATCGGCCATAGCGCCGGTCCAGACACTGCGGCCACGCTCCAGAATAACGGCGCTATCGGCGATGGTTGCTAGCTCGCTGAGCGATTTATCGACGACCAGAATACTCAGACCGCTTTGACCCGTCAGCATCCTGATCGCATTCCATATTTCTGCACGTAACAGAGGGGCGAGCCCTTCGGTCGCTTCATCAAGGATCAAGAGGCGGGGGTTCGTCATCAAGGCCCGTCCGATGGCCAGCATCTGTTGCTCACCGCCTGACAGCGACGCAGCAGATTGATCACGCCGCTCGTCAAGACTCGGGAACAATGCGCCGACCTTTTGCAAATCCCAGTGACCGATCCGCGCGGCTGCGATCAGATTTTCATGTACAGTCAGATTGGTGAAACAACGACGGCCCTCTGGCACCAGTCCAAGCCCCAAGCGCGCCACCTGATGTGGTGCCAGCGCAGCAATGTCCTGCCCATCGAAGCTTATCTCGCCCTGTGCGTGGGGCAGCAAGCGGCAGATTGACTTTATGGTGGTGGATTTCCCCATCCCGTTGCGCCCCAAAAGTGCGAGCACTTGTCCTGTTTCTATGGCCAACGACACATCGAAGAGCGCCTGTGACGCGCCGTAGAAAGCGGTGATATTCCGGACGCGCAGCAGGCTCATGCGCTTTCCCCGAGATACGCGGATTGCACCTGTGCATCGGCGCGGATCTCGTCCACCGTTCCCGTTGCGATGATTTTTCCGTAGACCAGAACGCTGATGCGGTCTGCGAGCGCGAATACGGCGTCCATATCATGCTCGATCAGCAGGATGGGCGCATCGTGGCGCAGGCTGTCGAGCAGTTTTGTCAAAGCCTGCGTGCC
>CAYRKW010000029.1:0-1427 GCA_964425135.1 uncultured Rhodobacterales bacterium | reverse complement strand
CCCAGGCGGGCGCGTTTGGCGCGGCCCAGTTGTGTGACATCAGCACCGTTCAGGAGGATCTGACCTTCGTCCGGCGTCAGGCTTCCGGCGATTTGCTTGATCAACGTCGATTTGCCCGCGCCATTGGGTCCAATCAGAGCGTGGATTTCGCCGTGCCTCAGGTCGAGCGAGATGGCGTCACTCGCTTTAAGCGCGCCGAACGATTTGCTGATATTGCGGGTTTGAAGCACCGGGTCAGTCATGGACCGGCGGCCTCCCACAGATCAGACCGATCAGCCCGCCGCGCGCGAAAAGGACGATCATCAGGAGGAGAAAGCCCAGATAGATGTGCCAAAACTCGGACAACCCGCCAAGCAAGTGCTCCAGCACGATGAACACCATCGCACCCACAACAGGGCCAAACAGCCGCCCGACGCCGCCCATGATGATAAACACCATGATCTCCCCGCTGGTTTGCCATGACAGCATGGTCGGGCTGACGAAGCGGTTGAGATCGGCAAAGAGCGCACCGGCCAATCCGGTCACCATGCCCGATAGCACAAATGCCACGAGCCGGATGCGGTAAGGGGACATGCCGATGGTCTCCACCCGCTGTGATGATTGGCGCGCGGCATTGAGGGCAAGGCCGAAGGGGGAGCGGACGAGCCGCGCGAAAAACGCCAGTGCGATGAAGAGCAGGGTCAGCGTGATGGCGTAGAATTGGATGGGATCGAGGGTGTTCAGGCCGGGAAAGTCGTTGCGGACGTAAATTGACAGGCCATCTTCGCCGCCATAGCCGGGCCAGCTGATGGCGAAGAAGAAGAGCATTTGGCCGAACGCCAGTGTGATCATGATGAAGTAGGCGCCTGCGGTGCGTAGGCTCAGCGCGCCTATGGCGAGCGCGACGATACCTGACGCGAGGAGCGCGACGAGCCAGATGATGGGCATGGATTTGGTGCCTTCGATGACGAAGGGCGATTCAAGTATCGGATCGTAGTTCTGCGCATGGCTGGCAAGCACGCCCATGGCGTAGCCGCCGATGCCGAAAAACGCCGCGTGGCCCAGACTGATCAATCCGCCCAACCCCAGCGCGATATTTAACCCGACCCCTGCGAGCGCCAGAATGACGGCTTTGGTGGCGAGGGTGATCATGAACGGCTCATCCGACAGCCATGCCCAAAGCGGGAAAAGGATCAAGAGGCCGACGATCAGCCCGTTCAGATGACGCTCGGCGATCATGTGCGGTTTCCGAACAATCCGGTTGGCTTGAAGATCAGAACACCTGCCATCAATACGTAGATCATCATCGACGCTAGTGCTGATCCGATGGCCGCTGCAGAGGAGCCGTCCATGAAGGTGCGAAATAGCGCGGGCAAGAGGACACCGCCCATCGTATCGGTCAACCCCACCAGAAGTGCGCCGATGAGCGCGCCTTTGACCGAGCCGAT
>CAYRKW010000028.1:29337-39272 GCA_964425135.1 uncultured Rhodobacterales bacterium | reverse complement strand
GAGTATTTATTTGAAAGATGAAGGGATCATTTTCGCATTTTCAAAAATACTCCCCCGTCGCGGGTAGCGACAGCCTTCGTGGCTTGAACGAAAATTATAGTCGTGTGGCGGCGGGACGCCGACACTCTGTTTGGGACGACAAATGCTGTGGGTACAATTGCGCGCTTTTCCCTGGGAATTATTGGTCTAAGGTCACCCGCGATGACTTTAGATCTTCTCTGGGCGCTTGTCGTATTTGCATTTGTGTCCTCGATCACGCCGGGGCCGAATAATCTGATGTTGATGACGTCAGGGGCCAATTTCGGGTTTTCGCGCACGCTGCCGCATATGTTTGGTGTTGGTGTCGGGTTTATTGTGATGCTCATGCTGGTCGGGCTGGGTTTGGCGCAGATTTTCGAGACCTATGAGCAGGCCAACACGATCCTTAAGGTGCTTTGCGTGCTCTACATGTTGTTTTTGGCCTGGAAGATCGCCAATGCCGCCCCGCCGGGTAATGGGCAGGCGGAAGGGACGCCGATTACGTTTATGCAGGCGGCTTTGTTTCAGTGGGTCAATCCAAAGGCATGGATGATGGGGATCACAGCGGCGACGGTTTATGCGCCGGGGCGCACTTTGGAAAGTGTGACGCTCATGGCGCTTGTCTTTGGTCTCATTAACATTCCTTGCGTCAGTCTTTGGACGGTGATGGGCCAAAAAATGCGCAGCTTACTGTCGGAGCGGCGGCATTTGCGGATGTTCAATATCACCATGGCGGTTTTGTTGATCGCATCGCTTTATCCGGTGCTCCAACTCTGATCGCGGGCGCGCGTCATCGGTTTGCACGCGGCCGGCAATTGCGTTTACATGACGGCTCCCAGACCTGAGGAGGGGCCGATGGCGCGCGCTTTGATCGTTGTAGATGTACAAAATGACTTTTGCCCCGGTGGCAGCCTTGCGGTTGCGGATGGGGATGCGATTGTCGCCCCCATCAACGCGATGATGGGTGATTATGATGCGGTGATCCTGACGCAAGACTGGCATCCGGCGGATCATTCGTCGTTTGCGGAAAATCATGCGGGTGCTCAGGCCTTCACCACAACGCAGATGCCTTACGGCGAACAGATGCTTTGGCCATCCCATTGTGTGCAGGGCAGCGCGGGTGCGGCATTTCACCCGGATCTGAATACGGATCGCGCTGATCTGGTGATCCGCAAAGGCTTTCGCAGTACTATCGACAGCTATTCGGCGTTTTTCGAGAACGACCAGAGCACACGCACCGGTCTTGCAGGCTATTTGCGCGATCGCGCCATCGACGATCTCGACTTTGTCGGACTGGCCACCGATTACTGCGTTGCCTGGTCTGCGCTCGACGCGGTTAAGGAAGGCTTTGGCGCGCAGGTGTTACTGGAGGCTTGCCGGGCGATTGATATGGGCGGCACGCTTGATGCGGCTTTGACAAATTTCAAGGATGCTGGTGTACGCACGGGCTAAGGCGCGCATTTAAGGAACAGCCATATGATGATTGATATCGCCAAGCGGGTGCATGACCACACATGGGATCTGGACCCAATTGTCCGCTCGCTCTTGGATACGGATTTTTACAAACTGTTGATGGCGCAGACCGTACACAAGCGAAACGCGGATGTGCGGGTTAAGTTTTCGCTGATCAATCGCACCAAGGCCATCCGACTTGCCGAGTTGATCGATGAGAATGAGTTGCGCGCGCAGCTCGATCATGCCCGCACGCTCAAGCTGCGGCGCGGCGAGGTCACATGGCTGCGCGGCAATACGTTTTATGGCAAAGAGCGGATGTTCAGCCCTGAGTTCATCGACTGGTTCGAGCATTTCTCCCTGCCTGAATATGAGCTGCGCAAGAACGACGGGCAGTATGAGCTGACGTTCGAGGGCTCTTGGCCGGATGTGATGATGTGGGAGATACCGGCACTGGCGATCCTGACCGAGCTGCGCAGCCGCGCGGTGCTGCGAAAGATGGGCAAGTTCGATTTGCAGGTACTCTACGCCCGCGCCATGAGCCGTGTCTGGGAAAAGGCCGAGCAGTTGCGTGATCTCGATGGTTTGGCGCTGGCGGATTTCGGCACGCGGCGGCGGCATTCGTATCTGTGGCAGGATTGGTGCGTGCAGGCGATGATCGAGGGGTTGGGGGATAAATTCGCAGGTTGCTCCAACTGTCTGATCGCCATGAAGCGCGATCTGGAAGCGATCGGGACCAACGCCCATGAGTTGCCGATGGTCTATTCGGCACTGGCGGGCAATGATGAAGCGTTGAAGCGCGCGCCTTATGATGTGTTGGAAAATTGGCAGAAGGATTATGACGGCAATCTGCTCATCATCCTGCCCGACACTTACGGCACCCAAGGCTTTTTGGATAATGCGCCAGAGTGGCTGGAGAACTGGACCGGGGTGCGGATCGACAGCGGCGATCCGGCGACGGGGGCGGAGCGCGCGATCAAGTGGTGGTCGGACACTGGACAGGATCCGCGCGAGAAGCTGATCATCTTCTCGGACGGGCTTGATGTGCAGAAAATCTGTGAACTCCACAGCATTTTTCACGGGCGGGTGCGGCTGGCCTTTGGCTGGGGCACGCTGTTGACTAATGATTTTCGCGGGCTTGCGCCGGATGATGCGCTCGCGCCGTTCTCGCTGGTGTGCAAGGCGGTGGAAGCGAACGGGCGCGCGACGGTCAAACTGTCGGATAATGTCGGCAAGGCGATGGGGCCGCCAGATCAAATCGAGCGCTATCGCCGCGTCTTTGATCTGACCGAACAATCGGCTGAGCCGGTGATCGTCTGATGACGGAGAAGACAAAACGACCGCAGCAGGTTTACACGCTGCTCGTTGAAGTTGGTCGCAACGCCGGTGACGGTCTGCCCAAGGAGGCAACAGGTGCGGCGCTGATGTGCTATGCGTCCGGCGTCGATGAAGCGGAGGCGGTGCGCGAAACCGTCGCTATTCTCAAACAGGCAGATCTCGCGCCGCTTGATGTGTCAGGTTACGGCACCCTCGAAGAGCGTCTGGATGAGGGCCATGACATCGCACAAGAAGAGCGCGACCTGATGGATCGCGCTCTTGAAGAAAATTCGGTTATCGTGGCGCAACTGACGCCGTTTTTCGACTGACCAAAACCTCGGCGTTACTCAGCGGCTAGAGAGGCGTATTTGCCAGCCGCTTGCGCGTCGTGAACCCAGATTTTCAAGGTTGCGCCACCGCTTTTGGCGGCGGCTGCCCGAACGGCGGCCACATCGACATCTCCGTTGACATCAATGTAGGCGCACAGCTCGGGCGTTGCTGCGCTGCATGGGGAGTTGGTTTCAGCCGCGGCTGTGGAGCCAAACCCGGCGGCACATAGGAACGCCACTCCTGTGGCGATATTCACAAACTTTGTTACACTCATTACGTCACACTCGCTTTAATTTACGATTTGTTAACTGAAGGCCAAACTGGGTCAGAATGTGATGCGGCGGAAAATCGCCGATGGACGTGGCGTTCGTGCAACAGATATCGGATGTCTTTGGCGGCGCGGGGATGGCCCCTCGTGCAACGCAAAAAACCGCCACGGGTGTGACGGCTTCTGCCTGGAAAGACGCGCGGGGCTTATTCGGCGGGAACGCCCATCGCATCGCCATGCTCGCGCAGCAGCGCCTCGACCGCTTCGGATTTTTTCAAGACCGAACGGCGGCGCTTCAAACCCATAAACAGCAGCAGCGAGCCTGCGGCCAGAAGGCCCAGCGGCACTGTCATGGGGTTCGCATCTGATGGCGCAAACGCGGCCTCGCGTCCGTCCACAAACGGGATAACGACAATGAAATCATCCGAACGCGTCAGCCCGTTGTTTGCAAAGGCGTTGCTGATCAGGCTGCCGATCCCGTGGGAGGTTTCGACTTTGCCGTTGATGTGAAAAATCGGGCTGTATTCACCAGTACCAAGCACGCGCTGGCGCATCCATGCAAGGAATTCATCGCGGTCCCTGGCAATCACGATGCCTTGCGCGATTTTCTCGGCCTCGTTGTCAGCACCGCCGAACAAAACGAACATATGGCTGTTGCCGTTCGATCCTGCGAAGCGTTTGAACTGAATTTCGCTCGTGTAGGCAGGGTTGATTTGCGCGACGATATTGATCTCATCGCCAAGACCCAGGTTCTCGGCCGCATTGAAATATGTCAGATCTACAAGGTCCGGCCCGGCGCCTGCGCGCGCTTGAAGCTTGGTCACTTCGGCTTGAACGGAGGTCTGATAAAACAGCAGCGCTGCGGGCAATGTCAGAAATCCCAAGACAATATACGCCCACCACGGCAGGCGAAAAAATACACGAAATACGTTCGACATCACTCTTTACTTTCCCAAATCGTTACACTCTTGAACCTTGGCAAGAGAAACGGGCAGAACTGTGTCAACGCGGTTAATGATGCATTACTGCGGCAATCCGTGTAAAATTGCCACACCGTTTCCAAGCTCGCTGCGGGCGTGGATACGCTGCACTTCGCGGCGGCGGTGGCCGATGAAAAGGCACAAACCACCCAGCAGCATGATCGTTACCGGAAGGATGCGCTCAAGCCGCGTGAGCGTGTTTGGCGCAGCCGCTTCGGCGATGTAGGGCATGAAAACGATGAAATCTTCAGGCGTTGTCTTGCCCTGCTCGGAAATCCAGTTCACCGCCTGCGAGACATATTTACGATTGCGGGTCACTTTGCCATGGATGGCATAAAGATCGCCCATGCTCGCGTTGCCGCTACCATTTTGCGACAACCATGCCAGAAAGCCCGCATTATCCGCTGCCACAATGACCGCAGACACGATCTTCGTGTCGGGCTTTGCCTCGGCAGGATAAAAGGCATGCATGGCCAGTTCGCCATTTTTTGGGTCTTCGATAATTCTCGCGTTGAACGGATCAAGCTGCCCCAGCAAATGCACATCGCCGTTCTCGGCTATGTGCTGCGTCTCGTCGAATTGTCCGAAGAACACCAACTCGCCCGCTGCCACCTCCGGCCGCTCGACAACCTCGGATGGCTTCATCAACGCGCCGGTTGCAGACAAATACTGCAAGGACGCCCCACCGATCATCGTCACACCGATGATCATGAAAATCCAATACGGAAACCGTTCAACAAACGTCATGGTAGAAACCCCGCTCACACTACCGTTAATCCTCACAAACGCGGATATCCACGCGTCTCGCGCGTTAAATATCGGCTTGGATTGCGGCCAAAACTGGCCCGCATTGGGTTTATTTGGAGATTGTCCCGCCCCGCCCGCGTTTTCTTCGTGACACACCGGACTTTATCGCGCAGCATCGTAGCAATGTGCGAAAACGCACGCCAAGGGGAACCGGGAATGACTTTTTATCAGGCTGCCGCGTCGTGGCTGTCGTTCACATCGCGCGTCAATGAACTCACCTGTAATTCGAGCAGGGTCGTCATGCAGCGCAATATGCAATTCATGAGCGGGCGTCTGACGCTTGAGGAAAGCTACGACATGATCGCCGAAAAACCGGCGGCCTTTGGTCATGCGCTGCGCGATGCAGCAGCGTCCGCCATAAGGGGCGCGCCACCCTTGGATGTGGCCTGCGCTGCGATGGCGCCTTTGTGTGATAAGACCTGCGAGAATGTCGAAAGGCTGCGCAGTCCCGCGCGGTGACTTGCCAATTTGACGGGCTGCGTCTACCCAAGTCCCATGACACACACGCCCGTTGATCCTGTTGTTTTGACCCAAGAGCTTATCCGCTGCCCGTCGGTGACCCCGGCGGATGCGGGGGCGTTGACTATCCTCCAAACCATGCTCGCCGATGCGGGTTTTGCGGTCACGCGGATTGAGCGGGGCGGGATCGACAACCTCTTTGCCCGCTGGGGATCGGCGGATGACGGTCCGACATTCGGGTTCAACGGTCACACGGATGTGGTGCCGGTGGGTGATGAGACCGACTGGACCCACCCGCCATTCAGCGCAATGATTGACGGCGATACACTCTACGGGCGCGGCGCGACCGACATGAAATCGGGCGTCGCGGCGTTTGTCGCGGCGGCGGTTGATTTTGTGATGCAAACGCCCCCGCGCGGATCGGTCGTGGTAACCGTCACTGGCGATGAAGAGGGCGATGCCACCGACGGGACGACGGCTATTCTCGATTGGATGGAGGCAAACGGCGAGCGCATGGATGTGTGTCTTGTCGGCGAGCCAACGTGTCCCAGCGAGATGGGCGAGATGATCAAGATCGGACGGCGCGGCTCGATGACCGCGTTTTTCGAGGTGACCGGCGTGCAGGGGCATTCGGCCTATCTACACCGAGCGCGCAATCCAATCACGCCGTTGGTTGGGATGCTGGACCGTTTGGCACAGCACGAGTTGGATCAGGGAACCGAGTTTTTTGACCCCTCCACCCTTGCGATCACGACCGTGGATGTGGGCAATCCCGCGAATAACGTGATCCCCGCCAAAGCCAGCGCGACGATCAACATCCGGTTCAATGATGCGCATAAATCCAGTGATCTGATCAATTGGATCAATGCAGAGGTGGCGCGCGCGATTGGCAATACTGGCATTGAGATTGATGTGAGCTACAAAGTGTCGGGCGAGAGTTTCATCACGCCCGCGGGCCCGTTTTCGCAGATGATCGCCGATGTGGTTGAGACCCATACAGGGCGACGGCCGGAGCTGTCCACAAGCGGCGGCACATCGGACGCGCGCTTCATCCGCGCCCATTGCCCGGTGGTCGAATGCGGGCTTGTCGGCAAGACCATGCATCAGGTGGATGAGCGGGTGCCGGTGGCGCAAATCCATACGCTCAAGGCGATTTACGGCGCGCTGCTGGAGCGTTATTTTGCGAAAAGTGAGAGAGGTTAAATCAATGCTAGACGGTGTGTTTGACGAACAGCGCGTGAAAAATGCGCGGGCCGATCTTGCCGCGACCTTCCGCTGGGCGGCGCGGAACAACTGGCATGAGGCGGTGGCCAATCATTTCTCCGCATCGGTCAGCGAGGACGGCTCGAAGTTTCTGATGAACCCCAACGGGCGGCATTTCACGCGCATCAAGGGCTCGGATCTGCTGCTCCTTGATGCCAATGACCCGGGCAGCGCGACCGGACCGCACGCGCCCGATCCGACAGCCTGGGGACTGCACGGATCGCTGCACCGCAATGTGCCTTGGGCCAAATGCGCGCTGCATATCCATTCGAAATATGCGACCGTTCTGGCGAGCTTGTCTGATCCGGTTCTGCCACCGATCGATCAGAATACCTGCATGTTTTATAACCGGATTGTCTATGATCTCGATTACGGCGGGCTTGCGTTTGAGGATGAGGGTGAGCGGGTCTGCGGGCTTCTGACCGATCCGGCAAAAAAGACCATGGTGATGGGCAATCACGGGGTCATGGTTATCGGAGAGACCATCGGCGAGGCATGGAATACGCTCTATTATTTCGAGCGGGCCTGCGAGACGTATATTCTGGCGCTGCAAACCGGTCAGCCGCTCAAGGTGTTGAGCGATAATATCGCCGAAGCAACGGCGGCAGAGATCGCGGCGTATACGGATGTCGTGGACAATCATCTCAGAGAATTGCGGCTGATACTCGATGAAGAAGGTTCCGATTACGCATCCTAACGCGCCCATGCGTCACCTTGTGATCATGCTCAAAGAGCCGCGACCGGGGCGGGTCAAAACGCGTCTGGCGAAGGATATGGGCGTTATAGATGCGACATGGTGGTTTCGCCATCAGACGCAGCGGTTGATTTCAAGGATGTCGGGCGATCGGCGCTGGCAGGTGGTGCTGGCGGTCGCACCAGATCCTGCGACTATGGGCGCGCGGGTCTGGCCGGCACATCTGCCGCGGATCGGTCAGGGTGGCGGCGATCTGGGCGCGCGGATGACACGGGTGTTCAGGGCCATGCCGCCCGGGCCAGTGGTGATTATTGGCGGGGATATTCCGGGTGTGACGCCTACGCATATTTGGGCGGCATTTGAGGCACTTGGATCGCGCGCATCGGTGCTAGGTCCGGCAAGCGATGGGGGCTTTTGGCTGATCGGGCTCAAACACGCAGGCGCGCGCTGCCCGAGCGGTCTGTTGGATGATGTGCGCTGGTCGCATCGACAAACGCTGAACGACACCCGCGCGCGGCTGGAGCGGTTTGGTGCGGTAGCGCTGACAGATATGCTCGATGATGTGGATACACTGGAGGATTTGCATCGTTTGAGATCGCGCGCTCCCGCGCTATTTTAAGACCAATCAAACGGGGCGCCCTTACGGGCGCACGCTATAAAGGTGATTTGCGCTCCCGCGCGGGGGAGTATTTTCAAAATGCGAAATTGTGGTTTTGGGCGGCGCTCTAGCTTGCCTTTGACCAGGCGGAGACGATCCGCTGTGAGATGATCGCGATGGTTTCTTGCGCTTGTTCCACGGGTTTTGCGCCGTGTGCCAATGCGGATGTGATGGCTTGTGCGGAATTTGCGAGTTCCGTATCGCCTGCGGTAGACGCCGCGCCGGTGAGGAATTGGGCGCAGAAGGCGATGTCGTCGATACTGTCGTATTCGACCGCCTCTTTGAGCAGATCTTGCATGTTTTCCAGGTCATGAAGATAGGCGTCGCTTTCAGAGACGTCCGGTTTGTAGCCTGCGTTTTTATCCGGCTGGGCCTTCAGGTTTGGCATGATGTCGAGGATTGCCTCTTGAAAAACGCGCAGATTTGCAACCGGTTTGGTCAGATAGCCATCCGCGCCGGAGACGAGTTTTGCCTCTTCGATCGTGTCCTGATCTGCGCCCGACAGGATCAGAACGGCGGGGCGATGGTCGACCATCTGCTCGACCGTGGGGCTCAGATCAATGCCGCTGCCATCTGGCAGATCAAGATCGATGATGATGAGATCGGGTTTGAAAATACCCAAATGCCGTTTAGCCGACGCCAGACAATCGGCACGTCTGATGCGCGCGCCTGATTTGATGGCCATCAGGCGGATCGCCTCGGAGACCGAGCGGCTGTCATCCACCAGCATGATAGACACGCCCTGCAAGCAGCGCGGGTTGCGGTGCGGGGTTTCGAACAGGGACGTGGAGATATTGGTATCTTCTGTCATCGTCGCCTCCTTGGGCAATCCGGCGGGCTTGTCTTTCTCTAGCGGGGTATTGGCTAACGGGGTCTTAAGATTAAGGGAATTTGCGCGATTCATTTACGGTATTTTTTACCAGTGCGCTGTCGCTTGCGGGGGCGGGCGGTGCGCAGTATACGGCCTTGTGGAAAACGGCTGTTTTGGGACATGCGACGATGATCGGACGATTGAACCATGTGGCGATTGCGGTGCCGGACTTGGCGGCTGCCTCGGCGCTTTATCGTGACACGCTTGGCGCAGATGTGGGCGCGCCGCACGATGAGCCGGATCATGGGGTGACGGTTGTGTTCATCGCATTGCCCAACACGAAAATCGAGCTACTTCATCCATTGGGTGCGGCCTCTCCGATTGCGGCCTTTCTGGAGAAAAACCCATCGGGTGGCATTCATCATGTGTGTTATGAGGTTGAGGATATTGTGGCGGCGCGGGACCGGTTGAAAGCGGATGGCGCGCGGGTTTTGGGAGATGGCGAACCAAAGATCGGGGCGCATGGAAAGCCGGTGCTGTTTTTGCACCCGAAGGATTTCAACGGCACATTGGTCGAGTTGGAGCAGATATGACACTCACAGGCGCGATTGTTGTTTACGCAGTGACCTGGTTTCTGGCGCTTTATATCGCGCTGCCCATCGGTGAGCGCTCGCAAAGCGAGTCTGGCGAGGTGGTTCCCGGAACGCCCGCGTCCGCGCCGGAGGATCCGCAAATGCGCAAGAAGCTGATTTGGGTGACGGTTGTGACGACTGTCATCTGGGCGGTCATCATGGCTGTGGTCGTATCGGGCGTATTTTCCATTGAGCAGTTTGATATTTTTGACCGGATGTCCTAAGCGCAAGCCGAAAAGTGTGAAA
>CAYRKW010000028.1:25771-29237 GCA_964425135.1 uncultured Rhodobacterales bacterium | reverse complement strand
CGCGGCAGTTGTTTCGTAAAACAAGGGGGTAACGCAAATCGTGCTACCCCCATGAGCAAAGAACACAAACTTGGTCAGACCACGCCCGCGTCAGGCGTCCTGATCCAGGATCGCGGCATCCGCGTCTGCCATGCCTTCCCAGGCCTTGCCCGCCGCCATCAGGCAGGACACGCCGGTAGGCATTGTCACAAGGATCGTCCATGTTCCTGTTTCCGCGGAGGCAAAAATCTCCACGATACCGTTGTTTTGATTGAGCCCTGCGCTTTGACGCGTCTCGCCGTATTTGTCGGCAAGCCGTTCGACAATGATGTCACGATTGGCGCAGGATGCGCCCTGTGCAAAGCTGGCAGTGCCGGCTGTGGCAGTGAGTCCCAAAGCAAGAACCATAGCAGTCTTGATGTAATTGGTCATTCATTCGCCTCTCTCCGGCCTACACCCCAATGCAGTGGCCGGCAATCTGTCCGAAAGAAGGTCCGTCGAGGATACGCTGTACGTGGACAAGGCGTCAGTGGTGATCATGTCTCGCCGAAAACAATATCTGCTACGATGAGAACAATTAGCGAATATAGCGTTAATTATCCGCGCGATTTTAGCTATATTCCCGCAACACTCTGACGCATCGCGGTTTTTTTGGCGATTGCAAATCGACAGATTCGGCGGCATTACCTTCGCAGCTGCACAATAATCAGGTCTGTCTCATGCGTCCCTTTCGTTCTGTTCTTTATATGCCCGGATCCAACGCCCGCGCGCTCGACAAAGCGCGTTCGCTTGCGGCCGATGCTCTGATCCTTGATCTGGAGGATGCGGTGGCCCCCGATGCCAAGTCGGAGGCGCGGACGTTGATTGCAGGTGCGGTCAATCAGGGCGGATATGGGGCGCGGTATCTGATCGTGCGGATCAATGGGTTCGACACGCAATGGGGCGCGGATGATGTGGTCGGGATCGCAGCTTGCGCACCGCACGCGCTTTTGCTGCCCAAGGTGAACGGACCGGGCGATATTCATGCGCTTGAGGCAGCGATGGCGGCGCATAACAGTTTTGCAAAGACGAAAATCTGGGCGATGATGGAAACCCCCGAGGGCATCATGAATGCCGGCGCAATTGCCCAATCTTCCGAGCGCTTTGAAGGGTTTGTGCTGGGCACCAATGATCTGGTGAAAGAGCTTCAGGCACAACATACTCCCGATCGCACTGCGGTGATGACGTCCCTGTCGCTCTGTCTTTTGGCGGCGCGGCAACATGGGCTGATTTGCGTTGATGGGGTTTATAATGCGATCAAGGATGCGGATGGGTTTGCCGCCGAGGCTGCGCAGGGGCGCGCCATGGGATTTGACGGGAAAACCCTGATCCACCCAGCGCAGATTGATGCTGCCAACGCGTATTTTGGACCGTCGGAGGCTGATATTGCACAGGCCCATGCCTATGTCGCAGCCTTCGATGCAGCGATAGCGAACGGGCAGGCGGTGGCCGTGGTGGACGGGCGGATTGTGGAAAATCTGCATGTGGACAATGCCAAGCGGCTGATCGCACAAGCCGATGCCATCGCGATGATGCAGCAGGAGGCGTCATGACACTTCTCATCTTGGGTTTGCTGATCTGGACAGCCGCGCATTACTTCAAGCGCGTCGCGCCACAGGCGCGCGCGGCGTTGCACGATCGTCTTGGCGATGCGTCCAAGGGCGTGTTTGCCGCGCTTCTCATTCTCTCGGTCGTTTTGATGGTTATGGGCTACCGGGCAGCAGATACGAGCTATCTTTATCAGCTTGGTGGCTGGACGGTTCCGGTGAACAATCTGCTGATGCTCGGCTCGGTCTTTCTGTTCGGTGCAGGCGGCTCGAAAGGGCGCGCGCGCAGCTGGATGCGCCATCCGATGCTGACAGGCTTCCTTGTCTGGGTGATCGCGCATCTGCTGGTCAACGGCGATACGGCCTCGCTCGTCCTGTTCGGCGGGCTTGGACTATGGGCCATCGGCTCAATCATCCTGATCAATGCCACCAGCCCCGCGTGGGAGCGGCCTGAGCCGGGTCCGGTGAAGGGCGACATCAAGCTGCTGGTCATATCGATCATCCTCTACGCGGTGATCACCATTGTGCACGGATACTTGGGTCCGTCGCCGTTCGGAAGGTAGAGCAAAATGATCGCATACCGATTGCTGACCGAAGATGATACATCCGCATTTTGCCATAAGGTCACGGATGCGCTGAACAAGGGTTGGGTGCTCTATGGCCAGCCAACCTACGCCTATGACAGCAAGCGCGGGATCATGCGCTGCGGTCAGGCTGTGACCAAAGAGGTTGAGGGCGATTACGATCCTGATACGAAACTGGGTGCGTTGTAACAAGGATATCTGCGCATGAGTAAAACGAGTTCGGGGCGGTTTTTTGAGGATTATACGCTCGGAGAGGTGATCGAACATGCGGTGCCGCGCACCGTAGGGCAGGGCGAGCGGGCGGCCTATACGATGCTCTATCCTTCCCGTCATGCCTTGGCATCTTCGGATGAGTTCGCGCGCGCCTGCGGCTTGCCGACCGCGCCAATGGAAGATCTGATCAGTTTTCACACGGTGTTTGGCAAAACCGTCCCGGACATATCGCTCAATGCGGTGGCCAATCTTGGATATGCGGACGGGCGGTTTCTGGCGCCGGTCTATGCGGGCGATACGCTGGCCGCACAGTCTAAGATTATCGGTCTCAAGCAAAACTCGAACGGCAAAACCGGGATTGTCTGGGTGCGCACGACCGGGCGCAATCAGCGCGGCGAAGATGTACTGAGCTATTGTCGCTGGGTGATGGTGCGCAAGCGCGATGCTCAGGCACCTGCGCCGGAGCCGTCCGTGCCAGATTTGCCGGACGCAGTGGACGCGTCGATGCTGGCGTTGCCCGAAGGTCTGCACTACCGCGACTATGATACAACTCTCGCCGGAGAGCCGCATCGGTTCGATGATTATCAGATTGGCGAGCACATTGATCACGTGGACGGCGTCACGCTCACCGATGCCGAGCACATGATGGCGACGCGTCTGTGGCAGAATACCTCGAAAGTGCATTTCAATGTCCACGCCCGCCCCGATGGCGCGCGTCTGATCTACGGCGGACACATCATCTCGATGGCGCGCAGCCTGTCGTTCAACGGTCTGGCGAATGCACAGACGATCCTTGCGATCAACTCAGGTGCGCATGCCAACCCGAGCTTTGCGGGCGATACGATCTACGCCGGCTCGACCATTCTCGACAAAGCCGAAACCAGCGCGCCCAGCGTCGGCGCGCTACGGGTACGGCTGATTGCGGCGAAAGAGCAGGTGACGGACGCGCAGATCAAAGACGACGCGGGCAAATACCTGCCCCATATCGCGCTCGATCTGGATATGTGGGTGAGCGTGCCGCGGTAGGCTTGGGGGTGCCTTGGCTTGTGAAAGGCGCATTCTACACCAAACTGTGAAACGACGCCGTAATTTCTGAGCGCTACG
>CAYRKW010000028.1:19296-25671 GCA_964425135.1 uncultured Rhodobacterales bacterium | reverse complement strand
GGGGGCTGTCCGGCTTCGCCGGACTGTGCGCGTTGATAGGAAAAGCTGGATCTCAGATAGGGTGTTCTACGCGATGAGATTTCCCATCCTTGAAACGCTCCACCCAAAAGAAACCCCAGCAGCAGCGCGCACCACGTTATCGCCGCGCAAGGTCTTTCCCGAGTGTCACCGCGCCCGGATCGCCACTGAGGCGGGCGCGGTAGACGCCGACGGATTCCATCACGCGCATCACGTAGTTGCGGGTCTCGTTGAACGGGATTTTCTCGATCCATTGCACCGTATCCACGCCTGGTTTTCGCGGATCGCCAAAGCGCGTGATCCACTGCGCCGCGCGGTTTGGGCCCGCGTTATAGGCAGCAGCGGCCAGCACATATGAGCCGTCAAACCGGTCGAGCATTTGCCGCAGATAAGCCGTGCCAAGCCGGACATTATAATCCGGGTCGCTGATGAGACGGTCAGCGCTATAAGCCAGCCCAAGCCCGCGCGAGACGCTGCGCGCTGTGGCGGGCATAAGCTGCATCAGACCGCGCGCACCAGCAGGGCTCTCGACCTCCGGGTTCATCTCGGTTTCCTGCCGTGCGATGGCCAGTGCCAGCTCCGGCGGAACGATAGTGGTTTTGGCAAGCGCATTCACAACCGGATAATATGCGGGCATCACAATACGCCCCTCGCGCGCCCCGTTTTTGGCAACCCGCAGCGCCATATTGGGACGGTCCAGATCGATCAGCAATTGCCCCAGCTTCTCCTGATCCGGTTGCGGCAAGGTCTCCGCTAAATGCGCAAAGAAGCGCCCCCCAGAATACCGCTCCCCGGCGTAATGCAGCAAAAGTCCTGCGCGAAATACAGTCGAGCCGAGAAAGCTCGCGTTTTGCCAATCATGCTTCACCGCGCCCGTGAGGATCGGATCGGAGGGGATGTCGCCCGCCTCGCGCGCAAGCTGGCCGTAAAAGCTGGTCTGATAACGGGCGGAGACCGCATAGGCTTCCTGCGCTTTGGTGCCATTTCCCGCCGCTGCATGCGCGCGTCCCAGCCAATACCACACCCGCCCTTGTGTGATCGGGGTGACAGACACCGTGCGGAGCGCCCTGAAATGCGTGACCGCATCGGTGGGCCGGTCAAGATAGATCAGCGCGATGTATCCCGCGAGCCAATTGAGGTCGGTATAGCCGCTTTCCTCAGGCTTCAGATGATGCCCCGCCGCGATGGCATAGGCGGTTTTGTAAGACCGCTCGCGCATGTAATAGCGGGTCAGCGAGGCCCGGCGCTGCGCCCAGATATCAGGGCGCCCCAACCCATCGCGCCCCAGTTTGGAGCGCTCAAGGATCATCTCGCGCGCGCCATCGTAAATATCGCGCCGCATCCGCCAGCGGAAGCGATCAAAGGCCAGACCGGGATCCGATTGCAGGCTGGCTGGGATCGCGTTGATGCTCTTGGTCACACGATCCTGACCCTTGCGCAGTGCAATGCGCGCCTCGGCCAGCCGCCTTTGCCCATTGCTCAGAAGTGGCAGCATGAGCGCGGCATTGCTCAGATTGCTCTCCCAGATCAGGTGATCGGTCCGCTGCCAATGCAGGGGGCCTAGCGTTTGTGCATAGCGTTTAATCAACGCCTGCTGCTCGCTGTTGGACATCGGCAGCGTCGTCCACGCGGCAATCAGCGCGCGCTGCGCATCGCTTGTGCGGTTCAGCGATTCCAAAGCCTGCACATAGGCCAGCGCGCCTTTACCTGTTTGCGGGGCAAGCGCATCGAAATATGAGGCGATTTGCGCAGGGTTGATGCCCGGCTCGATCTTGCTCTCTCCGACTTTGCGCAGCAGTGGCAACCCGGGCCAATCGGCATGATCGCGCACAAAGGTGACGTAGTCCGACCAGCGCCCCTGACCACCGCGCAATCTGCGCCATTCGAAATAGATGCGCCCCGCATCGTCATTGACCGCAGCCATCATCCGGCTTGCAGCAGACCAGTCATCCGCGTCAATTGCCGCGATAACCTCGCCAAGTTTCTGGCCATGGATACGCTGCGTCGTCGCCTGCGCACTCGCGCTGGTAAAAACCGATAACAACACTGCGGCCGCAAGCAGTCGCAAGGGCATGGGGATCGTCACTCTTTTCGCCTCATGTGTTTTTCACCCGCTTATCATGTGGAATGCATCTTGTCGCCCCGCATGTGAGTCACAAACGCGAGACATCAAATGTAATCGCGACAATGGCGGTTGCTTGCCCCGTCAGTGCTTTGCGGATATGCACGGGCGTCGTTGCCGCGTTGGCACGTCAAAGACAGTGGAGATATGTCATGTTTACAGGATCAATGCCCGCCCTTGTCACGCCGTTTTCCAACGGAAAACTTGACGTCAAGGCGCTCAAGGGTCTGGTCGAGTGGCATATCGAAGAAGGCTCGCACGGGCTGGTTGCGGTTGGCACCACCGGCGAGTCGCCGACGCTCAGCCATGAGGAGCACCGCGAGGTTGTCCAGATTGTCGTGGAAACCGTGGCCGGGCGCATTCCGGTCGTTGCAGGGGCAGGCTCGAACAATACCGCCGAGTCCATCGGGCTCATTCAATTCGCCCAAGAGGTCGGCGCGGATGCGGCGCTGGTTGTGACACCCTACTATAACAAGCCCACCCAGCGCGGGCTGCTGGCACACTACAAAACGCTGCACGATTGCTGCGATCTGCCGATCATCATCTACAACATCCCCGGTCGCTCGATCATCGACATGACGCCTCAGACAATGGGCGAATTGGCTAAACTGCCGCGTATCATCGGTGTCAAGGATGCCACCGGCGACATCACTCGCGTCTCGGACACGCGCATCACATGTGGCGAGGATTTCGTGCAATTGTCCGGTGAAGACGCCTCCGCGCTGGGCTTCAATGCCCATGGCGGTGTTGGCTGCATTTCGGTAACCGCAAATGTCGCCCCGCGCCTGTGCGCAGAATTCCAGACCGCAACGCTTGCGGGTGATTATACCAAAGCGCTGGAGCTACAGGATCGCCTGATGCCGCTCCACCGTGCTGTCTTCGCCGAACCGGGCGTTGCGGGCGCGAAGTTCGGGCTGAGCGTTCTGGGCCACTGCAACGACGAGGTCCGCTCACCACTCACAGGACTGCTCGATGAGACGCAAGGCATGATGAAAGATGCCATGCGTCACGCCGGTTTGACCAACTGAGCCGCTTTGTGCTGACATGAGGGATTGGCCGGAAAGCTGATCCAAAAGGTCGCGCCACCGTCGGCGTTGTTTTCGATGTGCGCGCGACCGTCATGCTGCTCGGCGATCTTCTTGACGATGGCAAGACCGGCGCCAATCCGTTTGCCGCCCTTCTCGCCCTGATAGAACATCTCAAACAGACGCGGGATTTTGTCATCATCAACGCCCGGACCTGCATCGCGCACGAAAAGCGAGATCGTTTTGGAGCGGTGGACCGCGCCGATTGTGATGGTCATATTCGGGCGCGGGCAGCCGTATTCGAGCGCGTTTTTCGTGAGCGCCAGGATCGCGTGCAGAATTTTACCCCGATCCGCGCAGAACATCTGGCCCTCACCCTGCAACGCGATGTTCGCAGATTTTTCGGCAATCTCTTCGGCGTGGATCGTCTGTACCTGCGCAACGATGGACGAGAGGTAAACTTCCGTGAAATGCGGTTTCTTCGCCCCGATCCGGCTGAGCTGTAGGACATTGTCGATCAGGTCCGTCATCACAATCACACCCTGCTGAACGTGGGTCATCGATTTGGTGGCCTTGCCGTGCATTCCCGCATCCCAATAACGTTGGGTGATGCGCGCAAAGCCCTGAATGGTCATCAGCGGGCTTTTCAGATCATGACTGATAATGTGCAGCAGCTGCTGCATCTCATTGTTCAACCCGATCCGTGAGATAATTCTCAGCTGTAAGGTGCGGATTGCATTGCGCTGGCGGTTGATCGCGAAGGCGACGCATTGCAGCGGTGCGATCACGAGAATGGTACACATCTGGACAAGAACAATCTCGTGGGTCGTAGGGCGAAACCCGTTTTGAACAGCAGCAAAAAGCAACGCGCTGGAACCGGCGACAACAACAACACTGAACAGGGTTGGTTTGAGCCAAAGTGAGGTGAGCAATGCGAAAATGAAAAAGATGTAGACACACACGACAAGATGCGCTGCGGCAAGGGTGAAAGGCAGACCGCTGACGATGATCAGGATTGCCATCAACCCGGCCCACTCGCTGCGTTTCAGGGTGTCGAAATCGGTGCGGGCCACGGCAAATGCAGGAAAGAACAGCAAGGCAAACCCCATAAACTCAGCGCGCCACCAGTCGTGGAATATGTGCCAGAACTGACGGTCATCGCTGGACAGGATCACCCCTTGCAAAGCGCTGGAGACGGTCAGCGAGCCGATCAAGAGCGCAACCGCGCCCACGATATGCACACGCTCTTCCTGATCGGAATTGTGATGATCAAACGAGATTTGCAGCGCAACGCACGCCATCACCAGACAGACGAAATGCACAAACGCAAGGCTGACAGCCTGATCATAGGGCTCGCCAGTGAGCAAAAGCGCCAGCAGCCCGGCCACGCCGCAGGCCAGAAGCGCAGGCGAGGCATCGCGTTCAGGGTGCCGGACAATCAGCCCAAGCGCGACAGCATCCGGGCACCAGATAATCGGTTTGCCCAAGGCGTTGGTGATGTATTGACTGAGAACAGCGAGGAGAAAATATGTCATCGCGATCAAGGCGGTGCGGACCATCAATATTTCCTCGATGTGTGTGAATGAAGAGCGGTGTGGACATGAGGGAGTGCCTAATGGGTCTGGGCGTTTACAATGCCCCAATAGAGGCCGAGTTGCTGGACCATGCCCTGAAACTTGTCAAACTCGAGCGGCTTGTTGAGATAGGAGTTCGCGTAGGCCTCATAGGCCTCGATCCGATCCGATTCCGCATCAGATGTCGTCAGGATCACCACCGGGATGGGGCGATATTTCGGATGGCTCTTGATCTTTCGCAGAAACTCGATGCCGCTCATATAGGGCAGCTTGAGATCGAGCAGGATGATAAGCTGCCGGTCTTCGGATTCTGTTTTCACCCAATCCTCAAGATACACCAACGCATCTTCCGCGGTTTCGACACAATCCAGTTGGTTGGCAAACCGGTTCATAACCATGCTTTCGCGGACCAGCTCTGCATGGGACATATTGTCTTCGACCAAAAGGAAATGGGGAATGTGGATCTGCATACTTCAATCATCCGTAATTTCGTTAGCGCTACAACCATGGGTAGAGTAGTAGCACGGCCAGTGAATTTGTTGCGGAGAGATCAGGACACGCGTGCGCTGCCATCTGCCTCCCTTTCTGGACACGCGCCGCGCCAATGCATAGATGAGGCGACATGGCCAAGAAAAAGAACGCAGATCCAAACAACAAAATGATCGCCGAAAACCGCCGCGCGCGGTACAATTATGCGGTCGAAGATACGATTGAAGTCGGGGTTGTTCTGGAAGGCTCCGAAGTGAAATCCATGCGCGTTGGTCAAACCAATATCGCCGAAAGCTACGCAACCGTGGAAGAGGGCGAGCTGTGGCTCGTAAACGCCTATGTCGCACCTTATGAACAAGCCAAAACCTTCACCCATATGGAACGCCGCCGCCGCAAGCTGCTCGCCTCCAAACGAGAGATATCAAAGCTGTGGCAGGGGATCGGACGCGAAGGCATGACCCTCGTGCCGCTGAAGATGTATTTCAACAGCAAAGGCCGCGTGAAGCTTCTTTTGGGAATCGCCAAGGGCAAAAAGGTTGCCGATAAGCGCGATACCGAGAAAAAGCGCGACTGGCAGCGCCAAAAAGCACGGCTGATGCGCGAGCGCGGCTAACCAGCACGCGGTAGCAATAGTCGCGATTTGGAAAAGATTTGTTCGACGGCGCTCTAAAACTTCCAAAATACCTCTATCTATTCACCAATAGTTGTTTCATACTCACCGCGAGCTCGTACGAAGCAAACAAAAAAGGGCTCTGAAACGGAAGAGGGGACGAACCTATGGAACTCATTATTTCACTCATCTCGGGTGCTGTCGGTGGCAATGTTGCTGGCGGACTTATGAAGAACTTCAGCCTCGGCACAGTCGGCAACTCGGTTGCGGGCGTTGTCGGCGGTGGCCTTGGCTCATCGGTGTTGGGCATGATGGGCGGCCCGGCGGCTGACGTTGCCGAAGCGGCAGGCGGCGGCATGGACATCGGAAGCCTGCTTGGCACTGTTGCCACAGGCGGCGTCGGCGGCGGCGTTCTGCTCGCGGTTGTCGGTGTTATCAAAAACATGATGGCGAAATAAACCTCACCACCCTTGCTGCTTGAAACGGCGCATCCTCGGATGCGCCGTTTTGCGTTTCGCGCCGGCTTTAAAATCGCAA
>CAYRKW010000028.1:14276-19196 GCA_964425135.1 uncultured Rhodobacterales bacterium | reverse complement strand
ACGGCGCATCCTCGGATGCGCCGTTTTGCGTTTCGCGCCGGCTTTAAAATCGCAAGCCCCCGCATCCCCGAAAATCCCGTCCCGGCCCTGAGCCGGGACCTCTATCAGCCCTTCCAGAAGGTTCGTTAGAGCAAGAGGCCCCGGCTCAAGGCCGGGGCGGCGCGGATTGCGAGAAGCAGACGAAAAAATCCCCGAGTTGGCTGCAAAACGGATGCAAACGGTTCATAGCAAAGCCCCCGTGATCGCTCAATGAAGCGCGCGCAAAGCCAACCCTGCGCGGCGAGCGCCACTTGTAGCCAAAACCTATCGCTCTGGTCACCCATGCAGACCGCACAGAGATGCATCGTCCCGGCCCTGAGCCGGGACCTCTACCAGCCTTTCCAGAACGTTCGTTAGAGCAAGAGGCCCCGGCTCAAGGCCGGGGCGGACACGCCGCGGGCATTGAACGCAAACCACCCGCCAATGGCCTGGCACAAACAGCCTACAAGCCCAGCACATCCATCATCGAATATTCGCCACCCGGCCGATCCTGCCCCCAGAGCGCAGCCTTCACGGCACCCCGCGCAAAGAGCTGCCGGTCCGTCGCGATGTGGCGCAGCACCAGCCGCTCACCGTCTCCGGCGAAGATCACATCATGCTCGCCAATCACATCACCCCCGCGAATCGCCGAAAAGCCGATATCCCCCTCGTTACGCGCACCCGTGATCCCATCGCGGCCACTGTCGCGCACGCCGTCCAACGCAACACCGCGCCCCTCCGCTGCCGCTTCGCCCAGCATCAGCGCGGTGCCAGACGGTGCATCGACTTTATGCTTGTGGTGCATCTCCACCACCTCGATATCGTATTCGCTATCGAGCGCGGCTGCGACCTTGCGGGTCAACGCGGTCAGAAGATTAACGCCAAGGCTCATATTGCCCGCCCGCACGATCACAGCATCACTGGCAGCTGCCTTAATCGCATCCAGATGCACCTGTTCAAAACCCGTCGTCCCGATCACATGCACATAACCAAGCGATCCTGCCGCCTTCGCATTCTCCACAGACACATCCGGGCGTGTGAAATCGAGCAGCGCGCCAGCACCCCGATACGCCTCGCGCGGATCGCCCTGAACGATGATCCCGCTCTCAGAGCCGCCCAAACACGCCCCCAGATCCCTGCCGATCCAGTCGTGTCCCGTGCGCTCGCTCACGCCGCTCAGATGGGTTGCCGGGTTGTCCTCAATCGCCCGGATCAGCATCTGACCCATGCGCCCCGAAGCCCCCGCAACCGCGATGGGAAGTGTCTTTGCCATGAATTTGCTCTTCTATGAGTGTAAACCGCGCAAAAAGTGCTTTACCGTCCCTGGCTATGGAGGGCAAAGGCCAAATTCTGTAACAAAAGCGCAAAGAGGGCACCATGGCACGCCAGAACGAAGGACGCGGTCCATCACAACGTCAACTGCGGGTCGCAGAGGTGATCCGGCGGGCGGTCTCGGATGCGCTGATGCGCGGCGATGTCTATGACGAAGCGCTCATAGGCGCCTCCATCACCGTCGGCGAAGTGCGCTGCTCGCCCGATCTGCGCCACGCCACAGTCTTCGTATTTCCCCTTGGCGGGCAGGATGTAGAGCAAATTATTGCGGCATTAAACGAAAATCGTCGTGAAATTCGCCACATTGTAACCAAATCTATATCATTAAAGTATTCACCCGAGTTGAAGTTCTTGGCCGACACCAGTTTTGACCAGATGGATGCCACACGTGCCCTGTTTGAGAGAGAAGAGGTCCAGCGCGACCTGTCATCGGATGCTGAGGACGGCCAGACATAACAACCGGTGGAGGCAGATTTGGGACTACTGAACGTTCTTAGAAAAGACGACGTCGCGGCAGCGGACCCTATGCCCGAGGTTTTGCGAAAATCGCCCGACAAGACCCATAAGCTGATCACAACCCGCCGGTATCCGATCTACTATCTGGGTATCACCAAATGCGGCTCCACGTTCCTCAAGAACCTGTTCTACGCCCTCGATCACGATGCGCCGCACCCCGATGGCGAGACTATTCACGACTATCCGCTCGATCTGATCCGGGCGGTCGATACCCCGCTGTGGATGATCCGGCGCTCGCCATATGCCTTCACGGTACTGCGCGAACCGGTTGATCGCTTCTTGTCGTTCTATTTCGACAAAATCTACGGCACAGGCGCACAAAACTTCGCCGAACTCAGGCTCAAACTGGTCGAAGACATCGGACTTGATCTGACCCCGAGGCTGAGCGCTGAAGGCCATATCGCAAACTGCATGGCACTGCTGGATTGGCTGGAACGCAATCTGGCCCAAGACACCGACGAGCCGATTAACCCGCACTGGCGCCCGCAAATGACCCGCATTGATACGGTCGAGCGGATGAAGATCGGTATTTTCACATTGGACGGTCTCGATTGGCAGATGCCGCTGCATTTTGCCAAGATCATTCCAAACCTGTCGCAAACGATGGACATGGTGAAATCGCGCAATCCGGCCCAATATCCTGTCGATAAAGCGCTGATGAAAACCGATGATCTGGTCGCCCGCGTGCGCAGCATTTATCCGCGCGATGCCGAAAAATACGCGCTGACAACGGCGCATTGGGCGAAACGGGCAAAACGCATCGAAGCGCCGTTCGCGCGCAAAGATGACGCGTCGCTACATGTTCTGTCGACCTATCGCTTCAACCTCAATGCCATCGTGATCCCAAAGGCCGGATGTAGCTATGTGCGAAATCTGTTTTACGCGCTCGATCACGGGCGATTGCATGACACGCCCAATGAGATCGACAATGACGGATCACTCAGGACCTGCCTCAAAGGCCGGAGCGAGATTGCCCAAGGCACCAGCATCATCGTGCTGCGCGATCCGGTCGCCCGCTTCTTCTCGCTCTATTTTGACAAGGCGTGGGGGCAGGATGGTGGTGATTTTCACTGGATTGCCAAAGCGCTCAAACGCAATCGCCGCTTCAAGACCTCAAGGGTGCTGAGCGTTGATGAACATCACGACAATTGCTGTCGCCTTCTTGGGTTTCTGGAAAAGCGCATGGAGCAACAATCCCCCGATGAGCAAAACGCCCATTGGCGCGCGCAATACCTGCGGGCGGAGGCGGCGCAGGAATTCGATCTCAAACCGGTGCTGCTCGAGGATTTCGAGGCGCAGATCAAAATCGTTGCGGATGGAAAAATTCGCGGTCTCGAAGATCAGCTGGCCGCCGTGTCCTTTCGCAACGAAAGCGCGAAACCGGTCGATGTTGAGGCGTTGAAATCGGCCTGGCTCATCGACCGCATCCACACCCTTTACGCCGAAGACATGGCGCTCTATGAACGGGTTCGCGCTGGCTGGGCTCAAACCGGAGAACCGCCCGCGCTCTGAGCAAAACCAGCAGACGGAACAGGCTATGGCAAGGCGGCGCAAGGGTCGGAATATCACCGGATGGCTGCTGATCGACAAGCCTGCGGGCTGGACCTCCACCGCGGTCGTCAACAAGGTGCGCTGGGCGTTTGGGGCGCAAAAGGCAGGTCATGCAGGCACGCTCGATCCGGCGGCGACAGGCCTTCTGGTGATCGCATTTGGCGAGGCGACCAAGGCGCTGCCATATATCACCGATGATCTGAAGGCCTATCACTTCACGGTCAATTTCGGCGCTGCCACCAACACCGACGATGCCGAAGGAGAGGTGATCGAGACGAGCACCACCCGCCCGACCCGCGATCAGATCGAAGCACTTCTGCCGTCTTTCGTTGGTGATATCGAACAAGTGCCGCCCGCTTTTTCCGCTGTCAAAATCGATGGCGAGCGCGCCTACGCAAAAGCGCGCGATGGCGAGGATGTGACCCTCGCGGCAAGACCGCTCTACGTCGAAAGCCTCACCCTTCTCGATATGCCGGACAACAACACCGCCACGCTGGAACTGATCTGCGGCAAGGGCGGCTATGTGCGCGCGATTGCCCGCGATATGGGGCGCGCGCTGGGATGCCTTGGGCATGTCCAATCCCTGCGGCGCACATGGTCCGGCCCGTTCGACGTCGAAGACTGCGCCCCCTTTGATGTGATCGAGGCCTCAAGCGCCGCCAACACCGCGCTCGATCACTATATCCAACCGCTCGAAACCGGCCTTGAGCGTTTGCCGCGCGTTACCGTAAAGCCCGAAGCCGCCATCAAATTGCGCCACGGTAACGCAGGCGAGGCGGCAACCAGCGAGTGCGATTACGGCGATCTGTGCTGGGCCTCAAGCGATGCCAAAGCGGTGGCCATCGGCACCTACCGCGCCGGCATGATCGTCCCAACCCGCGTTTTCCTTGCATCACAGCCGTGATCACTAAACATCACACCGATGAAAACGCGCAAAGCGTCGCCGAGTTCTCACCGTGCGAGCGCTATCGCTACACGCTCACCCGCGTTTGGGATGCGTGCGGCAAACGGGCACTTTTCATCATGCTCAACCCCTCCACCGCCGATGAGATCAGGAACGATCCCACCGTCGAGCGCTGCGAACGCCGTGCCCGTGCGCTCGGGTTCGGGGCGTTTCGGGTCTGCAATATCTTTGCATATCGCGCGACCGACCCAAGGGATATGCGCGCCGCCGCCGATCCGATTGGGCCAAATAATGACGCGGCCATAATCCAAAGCTGCGACTGGGCGGACACGGTGATTTGCGCCTGGGGCACCCATGGCGCGCATCTGGATCGTGGCCCGCAGATCGCTCAAATGCTGGCCGAAAAAACGGTCGAATCCTACCACCTGGGCCTTAGCAAACACGGCCACCCCAAACACCCGCTCTACATCGGCTATGCCAAACAGCTTGAGCCGTGGACTGCGTGTGTGATCAGCTAAAGCAACCCGTCGCACCCCGTCCCGGGGGGGGGGGCGGCGCGGGGGGCCCGGGCGGGGGGGGGTTGTTTTTGGGTGTGGGGG
>CAYRKW010000028.1:0-14266 GCA_964425135.1 uncultured Rhodobacterales bacterium | reverse complement strand
AATCCCAACCAGCTTGAGCCGTGGACTGGGTGTGTTATCAGCAAAAGCAACCCGTCACCCCCCGCCCCGGCCTTGAGCCGGGACCTCTCGCAGTGCAGATTGGATTGATTTCGATGTGTGGCTCTTGCGGCAGGAGGTCCCGGCTCAAGGCCGGGACGGGGAGGCCCTAAAGCGCCGGTCCACGCGTATCATGGGCATTGGGCTGCGCAACTTGCGTCTGAAGCACCTCGCGATCGCTGAAACTGTAATGGGCAGAGCTCAGGATCAGCACCGCAACCGCCACACATCCGGTGAGCGAAAGAAAGTTGTGCCGCACCTGCGCAGGGGCTCCGGGAAAGATAAACAGCGTGGCCAGCGGCGCGACAAAGACGAGGATCGGCATCAACACTTCGCTGCGCGCCGCATCAAATCCCGTGCCGAACACCGCCGCCAGCAAGATCGCAAGGCCAATGAAAACGAGCCGTCCCAGAAACTCGCGCAGCGCAGCAATACCGTCGTCGGCGCGCGCCCGCTCAGGAACCTCTTTGGTGCGCGCATAAATCATGATCGCCATCAAAACCGCCGCGAAAACCACAGCGCTTTGCAGGAAATCGTAAGACATATAACTGCGCGCAACCATCAGCTCATAACTGAAATCCTGCACAAGCGTCAGGTCCAGCACCGGCCGCACTTGCGTGGTCCACACAACGGGCGAGACGATCGCCGCGGCGATGGCCAAAGCGCAGATAAACCCACCGCTCAGCACGATGGGGCGGCTGCGCGCGGTGATCAGCCCCGCACCGATCAGCGCGCCGATAAACCACGCGAAATTCAGCGATGATAGCAATCCCAGACCAAGCAACGCGCCCAGACCTGCAAATATCTGCGCATCCCTGTGATCATGCAGCTTGAGAAAAACATGCAGCGTTGCCGCCGCGACAGCCGTGGCAAGCACGGTCAAATGCAACCCATGCTGCGCCTTCCAGATCACCGCCGGGATCAACACAAGTGACAGCGACGCGAACCAGGCGATATCCTTATCCGCCACCCTGCGCACGATCCGATGCATGAAAATCGCGATCATCAAAAGCAGCAGGTTCTTGAGAAGCGCGAGCGCCAGTATCGAAGACCCAAACGCCTTGAATACCAGCATTTGTAGCCAGAAATAGAGCGGCATCGACCCGTCATAGCTCCACGCGAAGCTCTTCGCCTGCTGCGCAATATGCATCTCCTCAGGGGTCAGCGGGTATCCCAAAAGGGTCCGAATGGCGACGTGCAGACTGAAATATATCGTCAGCATTACGGCCCAAAGTTCACTTCGAAGTACAAACATCACGCTATCCCTAGAGAAGGTGTTTCACACCTTTCCCTCGCGCGATAACTCGCGCGCTTGGCAAGAGTGTGACGGCTTTGCGGACAATTGTGTTGGACCTGCGCCGCCCATCCAAACTATTGCTTTTCTTTTCAAGTGTTTTCCGCGATAAGCCCCCATCGCGCGACATGCGCGGATTCTCTCATGGACCTATGCTGGACGACATCCCGGCGCCGGCCCGCAGATTAACGCTTATCAAGGAGACCCCGATGTCGATTACTGCTGAAGAAAAAGCGAAAGTGATGAAGGAATTCGCCACCAAAGACGGCGACACCGGATCACCGGAAGTCCAAATTGCTATTTTGACAAGCCGGATCAATACGTTGACCGAGCACTTCAAGAGCCACAAGAAGGATAACCACTCCCGCCGCGGTTTGCTCAAAATGGTGTCGCAGCGTCGTAAGTTGCTCGACTACACCAGAGCCAAAAACGAAGACCGCTATAAGGATTTGATCAAGCGCCTTGGCATTCGCCGGTAAGCGCTTAGATTAACGAAAAGGCTGGTTTGGCCTGCGATACCCCCGAGGTTGCGGGGGTATCTTGAACAAACCATACGCAATCCGATCCCCACTTGACGAAAGTGACCTCCCACGGGCGACGGATACATGAAACGAGAGGTCCCGGGAAACGTCCCGGAGTGGCAACAGGATCAACGGGTTCTGGTGCTTGAAAAGGAAACGAAATGTTCAAAGAATTCAAAAAATCAATCGAGTGGGGTGATGATACACTGACGCTCGAAACAGGGAAGTTTTCCCGTCAGGCAGATGGTGCCGTGATCGCGACATATGGCGAGACATCGGTGCATTGTGCGGTGACGTTCGAGAAGCAAGAGAAAGAGGGCTTCGACTTCTTCCCGCTGACCGTTCACTATCAAGAACGCTATTACGCAGCCGGTAAAATTCCGGGCGGTTTTTTCAAGCGCGAGGCGCGTCCGACCGAGAAAGAAACCCTCACCGCGCGTCTCATCGACCGCCCCATTCGCCCGCTGTTTGTCCCCGGTTTCAAAAATGAAACCCAGGTGATCTGTACGGTTCTCAGCCACGATCTGGATCATGACCCCGACATCGTTGGCATGATCGCCGCCTCCGCTGCACTGACCCTGTCGGGCGTGCCGTTCATGGGCCCGATTGCCTGTGCGCGTGTTGGATATTCCGACGGCGAGTATCAATTGAACCCAAACGTTGACGATATGGACGGTCTGCGCAGCAACCCCGACCAGCGTCTCGATCTGGTTGTGGCCGGTACGTCGGACGCGGTGATGATGGTCGAATCCGAGGCTTACGAGTTGAGCGAGGAAGAAATGCTCGGCGCGGTTAACTTCGGTCACAAAGCGATGCAGCCGGTGATCGATCTAATCATCGATCTGGCAGAAGATGCGGCTAAAGCGCCGTTCGAATTCACGCCCCCGGACTACGAAGGCTTGCTCAAGAAAGTCACCAAACTTGGCGAG
Organism: uncultured Rhodobacterales bacterium; assembly: GCA_964425135.1. Classification (GTDB taxonomy): domain Bacteria; phylum Pseudomonadota; class Alphaproteobacteria; order Rhodobacterales; family Rhodobacteraceae; genus CAYLLD01. The sequence continues at coordinate 11,465 of CAYRKW010000028.1, read as the reverse complement.
AAAGACATGCGCAAGGCGTATGCGATCAAGGACAAGCAAGAGCGTCAGGCGGCCATCTCTGCATGCCGCGATGCGATCGTCGAAGGTCTGTCCGAAGACGAAGTTGCCGACAAACAGCTTGGCAATTGCTTCAAGAAACTCGAAAGCGCGGTGCTGCGCGGTGACGTGATCAAGACCGGCAAGCGGATTGACGGACGTGATCTGGATACGATCCGTGCGATCTCCGCTGAGGTCGGCAATCTGCCACGCACCCACGGCTCCTCGCTCTTCACGCGCGGTGAAACACAAGCGCTGTGTGTAACCACGCTGGGCACCGGCGATGATGAGCAAATCATCGACGCGCTCCATGCAGAAAGCCGCTCCAACTTCTTGCTGCACTACAACTTCCCGCCATATTCGGTAGGTGAGGCACGCCGCATGGGCCCTCCGGGTCGCCGCGAAATCGGCCACGGAAAACTCGCATGGCGCGCGCTTCAGGCGGTTCTGCCCGCAGCGACCGACTTTCCGTATACCATCCGCATCGTGTCGGAGATTATGGAAAGCAACGGCTCGTCTTCCATGGCAACGGTCTGCGGCTCATCGCTTGCAATGATGGATGCTGCCGTTCCGCTCAAAGCGCCGGTTGCCGGTGTTGCGATGGGCCTGATCCTTGAGGGTGATGATTTTGCGGTCCTGTCGGATATTCTGGGGGATGAAGATCACCTGGGCGACATGGACTTCAAGGTCGCTGGCACCGAGAACGGCATCACATCGCTCCAGATGGACATCAAGGTCGCCGGTATCACGCCCGAGATTATGGACAAAGCGCTGGAGCAAGCCAAGGGCGGTCGTTTGCACATTCTCCAAGAGATGAGCAATGCGCTCTCCGAAGGCCGGACCGAGTTCTCGGTTCACGCCCCGCGCATCGAAACCATGCAGATCAACCCGGACAAAATCCGCGAAGTTATCGGATCGGGCGGCAAGGTCATCCGCTCCATCGTGGAAGAGTCTGGTGCCAAGGTCGATATCAACGACGACGGCGTGATCAAGATCGCCTCACCAGATGGCAAAGCGATCGAGAAGGCCTATGAGATGATCAATGAGATCGTCGCAGAGCCCGAGAAAGGCAAGATCTACACCGGTAAAGTCGTCAAGCTGATGGACTTCGGTGCCTTCGTGAACTTCTTTGGCAAGCGCGACGGTCTGGTGCATGTCAGCCAGCTCTCGAACGAGCGCGTGAACCACCCCAAGGACGTTGTCTCCGAGGGTCAGGAAGTCAAAGTCAAACTGCTCGATTTTGATGATCGCGGCAAAGTCCGCCTGTCGATGAAAGTTGTCGATCAGGAAACCGGCGAAGAGATCAAAGGCGACGACTAACAGCCTTTGCCTGAACCTGAACGCGAAAAGCCGCCCTTTGGGGGCGGCTTTTTTCTGAATGGGCCTGAACAGCCAAAGCTCGCCCCATCGCGGGAGCAAAGCGTAGCGCCCGCGCATCGCCGTACCCTGGCCCAGCGATGCGCTCAAATTGCACTGTCCAGCAGCTTGAACACGTTTAATGATCGATGGCTAACGCCAGAGTGCGACAAGCCATCCTTCAGGACGGCCCGACGATGCGCGGGCACTTCGCTTTATTCCTGCGATGAGGCGGACTGCCAAGCCTCTCAAAAATCCGAAGGCCCAAAATCCGGCGGCGCTTCAAACTCAATCGCGCTCACATAGGGCTGCATCACCGTTGGCAAAGAGCCTGTGCCAAGCGCCCGCGTTGGCACATCCCCGTCCATCGCATGAACGCCCGTATCATCGCTCTCCAGCGTCACGCCAAAGCGCTCCTCAAACAGCGATGGTTCCCCCATGATCGTCAGCGACCCGCCAACAATCACATGGGTCTCGAACCCAAGCGCCGTGAAATCGCGCTCGGCGGCGCTGGCCTCGCTTTCGTCGCGCAGCAACACAACTGCGGAGATCTTATCTGCCATCTGATCGGCTCCTGTCACTTGCTCACCTGCCAAGATAGGCGTTGGCGCACCGTAACGCCAGACACATCACAGATCGCCCGGATCCGCCTGACCCTCCTCGAACATATCCTCCAAGGTATCGAGTTCCTCCTCGGTCAACGGCATCGCACCCCCGTCATCCGCGTAGTCCTGCGGATACTCCTCCTGCTGAAGCCGCTGCTGGCGCGACAGAACCGGTGGGCGCGGGCGCAAGATAGCGCGCTCGGGCCGGATTATCTCAATCGGCTGAATGGGCGAGATCGGACGCGGTGGCAGAATAGGGCGCACCGGCTCAAAGCGCGGCGGGCGGCGCACGGTCAGGCAGCGCAACCGTGCCGCCAGCGACGCCCGATGCGCATCCACCAGCCCATGCCCGGTCGCCAGATCAGGCCCGACGCTGGCGGCATTGTTCTGATTGGGATGGCAACGCCCCACCGTCACATCCCGCGCCGTATCCTTGAGCACATCGCGGATTTGCGCTGGCGACAGGCGCGAACAGGACTGCTTGATCAACGCAACAGCGCCCGCAAGCTGCGGCGCAGCGGCAGAGGTGCCGGAAAACGCGGCCCAACCGTCATTGCTCGCTGTTTCATCGCCATTGGGATGATTGCCGCCCGCACCATTTTGATCAATGCTATCGCCCGGCTCAACCGGCAGCATGATGTTCATCGCGCGCGGGCGCATCCCCACAATACCAGAGACATCCGGCACATTGCGCCCCGGATAGATATTTGACGCAAACCCCGACGCATAATCGGACGCGCGCAAGTCGTTGTTTTCATCCAAATGCACACCGCCCGCCGAGATCACATCAGGGTGTTGCCCCGGAAACCCCCAATGGCCGTTCCCGGCACTGAAAATCACCACAATGCCCGACGCCACCGCCGCCGCAATCGCGTTGGCCAACGCGATATTCGCCGCAGAAAGCGGGCCGTTCTGGATCGAAGAGCCCCAGGAATTGGTGATAATATGCGGATTAACACCAACGGCTGCGTTAAATGCCGCTGTGGTGTTCACGAAATTCGTCTTCACGGGCCTTAGCGAAATATCAGGCGCGACCGCGAAGATATTGGCGCTCTCGCCCGTGCCATGCCCGCTCTCATCATGCGCCGGATTGCTTGCACCGGGCGCCAGAATCGCGTTCTCCGAGCGATAGCCCCGCGCGGTGAAGAACGGATGACGGAACCAACCGCTGTCAACCATCGCAACCGTGATGTCCTTACCGGTGATACCCGCCCGATGGGCGCGGTCGGCGTTGCACGCCAGCGAGATGCCGCCCGGCACATCCAGATGCCAATAATCGGTCACCGGCGCAAAAGGATTGGCCGCCATCGCATAACGCGGCTCCTCAAGCGCCACACCCTCGATCAGCCCTTCAAACTCCGTGCCGCGCACAGAAATCATGCCCGGAAGCTCGCAGTTGTGACAATCGAGAAACTCGGCTTTGTCCTCAACGCCCATTTCCTTGATGACGTCTTGCTGATGCACCTCAATGGCGGCATTGAACGCGCGCTCATAGGTCTTGGGCGTGCCGCAAATGTTGATCAGCGACTCGCTCGCTTGCAGCACCTGAAACCCGGCCTCGCGCAGCCGTGCCGCCGCAGATTGGATCATCGTGTCTTCGGAGGTGAAATTCGCCGCCGTATCCGCATCAATCATCGGCCCGTAATCGAACATCGACACACCGCCCACCGAATGCGGCGAGACCTGCGCGAAAATCTTCGACGGCGGCTGGAGCTTGCCGCCACGCATCACCGATTTCTGGATATTCGGCTTCGCAAATTCGACCTTCTTCTTGCGCGTGCGCGACGATTTTTTCCGCTTCGTGGTTTTCTTGGCAGCCATAACGTCCTCCCTAAAAAACTTGAAAGTATAACAAGTATAATCTGTGAAACGTGACATTGGTCACTGATTCCATCAAGTTTTGTCGGGGGGAGGGGCTATCTGCGCGGCGATTGGCCCGCGCCTATGCGCCGATGACGATTTGGTCGAGCAGCGAGGAAAACTCCGCTTTCTCGCGGATTTCCATGCGAACCGGAAGCGTGATGACTTGCGTGCGGAAGGCTGCTGGCAAGCGTGCAGCGTCCTTTTCGGTGGTGACGAGTTGCGCTGATTTTGTCGCAGCCTCGCGTTGCAAACGGCTCAGGATGGCATCCGAATAAGGCGCATGATCGTCGTAGGCATGCGTTGCAACCAGATCAGCGCCAAGATCTTTGAGCGTTGTGAAGAACTTGTCAGGATGGCCAATCCCGGCAAAGGCCAATGCGCGCAGCCCCTGCCAATCCATGCCGGTCTGCAAGGGCACGAGCTTGCCGTTCAGCACCGGCTTTTTCCAACTCTCCGGCGGCTTGAAGCGCGCAGGCGCACTGGTGGTATTGGACGTGATCACAATCGCATCCGCACGCGCCAACCCGTCCGAGGCAGGCTCGCGCAACGGACCGGCGGGCATCACCCGCTCGTTCCCCAAACCACGCTGCGCATCGACCACGACAAAGCTAAGGTCTTGCGCAAGCGCCGGGTTTTGAAACCCGTCATCCATAACAATCGCCTGCGCACCGGCGCGCAAAGCTGCCCGCGCCCCTTCAAGCCGATCCGCAGACACCCATGTCTTCGCAAAGGCTGCAAGCAGCAGCGGCTCATCCCCCATTTGTGCTGCATCATGGCTCGCCGGATCGACCAGCGCTGGCCCTTCGATGGACCCGCCATACCCGCGCGTGAGCGCATGCGCATCAACGCCGCGCGCTTGCAAATACTCGAGCACCGCCACCACCAGCGGCGTTTTCCCGGTCCCGCCCGCCGTCAGATTGCCAATGCAGATCACTGGAATGCCAATCTGGTCCCAGGACCCATTCTTCAAGCGACGGCGCGTCTCATACGTCCAGAGGGTCGCGAGCGGTTTCAAGAGCGCCGCGCGCAATCCGGGCTTTTCGTACCAGAACGAGGGTGGTTTCATGCGCCGCCCGCCCGATCGAGAAGCGGCGAAAGATGCTCCAGCACATGCTCCGTTACATCCGCCCCTTCGGACGAAACCTCCCACGCCGCCGCAGCGAGCGAGGCAGCAATATGCGGTTGCAGCGCATAGTTCACAGCCGCCGCCAGCGTTTCCACATCTTCCACCTCTACCGCCGCCTTCTTGGCATGCAGCCGCGCATATATATCGGCGAAATTCTCGACATGCGGGCCATAGAGGATCGCGGACCCAAGGGCGGCAGGTTCAAACGGATTATGTCCTCCAATCGGGGCGAGCGAGCCACCGACAAAAGACACGGGGCAGACGCGATACCAGATCCCTAACTCACCCAAGGTATCCGCAAGGTAAACATCTGTTTGTTCCTCGACGTTTTCGCCCTTTGAACGCTGCGCAAGCTGCAAGCCTTTGGCGCGCAATCCAGCCGCAACATCATCGCTGCGCTCAGGATGGCGCGGCGCGAGCACCAGAAGCAGACCCGGGTTTTTCCGCGCCACACGCTTATGCGCATCCGCGATAATCTCTTCCTCGCTCTCATGGGTCGATGCAGCAAGCCAGACAGGCCGCGTCCCTGCCGCCTTGGCAAACAGCGCGCGTTCCTTGGGATCATCCTCCAAAGGCACCGACCCTTCCTTGAGCGATCCGGTCACATGCACACGCTCCGGAACAGCCCCCAGCGCCAGCAAGGCCTCCCGCCCGCTTTCATCCTGCATCATCATCAGATCAAAATACCCCAACAGCCGGCGCGCCATGGTTTTGATCCAGCGCCAGTTTCGAACGCTACGCTCTGAAATCCGGCCATTGATCAGCGCCATGGGGATTTTGGCGCGGTGGGTCATGGTCAGAGTGCGCGGCCAAAACTCGCTCTCCGTCCAGATCGCCAGATCAGGCGACCAATGCTCAAGAAAACGCTTTACGGATGTCTTCGTATCAATCGGCGCAAACTGATGGATCGCACCTTCGGGCAGCCGCGTGCGCATCAATGCGGCAGACGTGCGGGTTCCGGTGGTGACCAGAATGTTCAGCGTCGGCCGCTCGGAGCGTATACGCCGCAAAAGCTCGATCAACGATAGAGACTCGCCCACCGAGGCCGCATGAAACCACACCAGCGGACCATCGGGGCGCGGTTGCGACGCATGCCCCGTCCGCTCTTTGATCCGCTCCGGGTCTTCCTTGCCCTCAGCCAGACGCCGCGCCAGTTTACGCTCCGCCCAGCCGTCACCGATAGATGTCAGCCACAGATAGAGCGCAAGGATGGCTGACGGGCGTTGCATCGATCAAAAAGGTCTGGTTCAGCTAAGTTCTTCAGTGGAACTTGCTTCGGCCTCTTCATCGCGCAGACGGTGAATATGCGCGAGATAATAGCGCATATGCGCATTATCCACCGTGCGCTGCGCCGCCGATTTCCACGCGTCATAGGCCGTTTTGTAGTTGGGGAAAATCCCCACCACATCAATATCTTCCACGTTCTTGAACGCGTTCTTGGTCGGGTCGATCAACTCTCCGCCAAATACCAGATGAAGGCGTTGTGTATCAGGCATATCGGGGCTCCTCATTTACGTATCATTTAGCGCTGCATCCAGCGGGTCGGCTGGACATCACGCTCGCGGCGATAGTTCTGCCATAATTTGCTTATGCAGTTGTTGCCCTGCCGCGATCATCCCGTCAAGGAAGGGTTTTTCGTTATTAAAACGGGCGGGCGCATTGTTCCAGTCGCTCACGATGCCGCCCGCTTCGCTGACAATCAACGCGCCTGCCGCGACATCCCATTCCCAAGTGCTGCGCAGCGTAATCATCGCGTCAAACCGGCCCTCGGCCACAAGCCCCAAGCGATAGGCAAGGGACGAGCGGAAGTGCCGCTTAAACGGCGCAACGCCGCCCCGCCACAGCCCCGGCTCCGTATTCCACTTGCCCGCCAGAATATCCGCATTCTCCAGCCCATCACGCGGCGCGGTCTGGATCGGGGTGCCGTTGAACACCGCGCCCTGACCCAAACTTGCACTATAGGTCTTCTCCCGCAGCGGCAGATGAATGACCGCGTCCGTCACGCGCCCCTTATGCGCGATGGCAAGCGAATGGGCGAAGGTCTCGCGCCCCTCCACGAAGGCGCGTGTGCCGTCAATCGGGTCCACGATAAACACCGTATCGCACGAAAGCCGCGCCGCATCATCCTCGGTCTCTTCCGACAGCCAGCCGTAATTGGGGCGCGCGCTCAGCAAGCTTGCGCGCAGCATCTCGTCGATTTCGAGATCAGCCTGCGTGACCGGCCCCTGACCATCGCCCTTGTCCCATGTCTTGGGGTTCTGGCGGAAATACTTTACCGCAATCTCGCCCGCGCGCAGCGCCGCCTCGTGCAAAAGCTGGCGGTCATCAGGCTCCGGCAATGGTCATGCCCTCGACAAGCAGGCTCGGCACAACGCGGCTCAGATGTGTGCGGGCGTCATTGGCCGGAATAATCCGCCGCAGCATATCGCGCAGGTTCCCGGCGATGGTGCATTCATTGACGGGATGCGAGATTTTGCCGCCCTCGACCCAGAAGCCAGACGCGCCGCGCGAATAATCCCCCGTCGTCGGGCTGATCGTCGAGCCGATCATGGACGTCACCAAAAGACCCGTCCCCATATCCGCAATCAAATCATCGCGGCTGCGCGCGCCCATCGTGATCGCCAGATTGCCTGCGCTCGGGCTCGGCGGCGATGTCGTGCCGCGCGCGGCATTGGCCGTGCTCTCCAGCCCCAGCTTGCGCGCCGTGCCCAGATCAAGCGTCCAGCTCTTCAAAACACCATCCTCAACAATATGCCGCTTGCGCGTCGCCAGCCCTTCGCCGTCAAAGGGTTTGGAGCCGGACACATGCAGCCGCGCCGGATCTTCAATCAGATCCATCCCGTCCGGCAGCACCGCCGTGTCCATCGCATCCGTCAACCAGGACGAGCCCCGGGTGATCGAGGTGCCATTGATCGCGCTCATCAAATGACCGATCAGCGAGGCCGAAACCCGCTCGTCAAACAGGACCGGATAGGTGCCGGTCGGTGGTTTGACCGGCCCATACCGTTCAACCGCGCGCAGGCCAGCGCGTTGACCAATCTCGGCCGCGCTCGGCAGATGCGCGAAATGCGAGCGCGCCTCGCCATAATAATCCCGCTCCATCTTCAAACCCTCGCCCGCAATCGCAACGCAAGACGTTGAGAAACTTGTGCGCGTATAGCCTGCGGAAAAGCCGTTGGACGTCGCCAGATGCAGCGCGGTTTTGGAATAGCCAGAGCCTGACCCCTGAACCTTGCTCACGCCCTTGACCTCAAGCGCAGCCGCCTCAGCGGCAATGGCGATTTCCTGCAACTCTTGCGGATCAGGCGGCGTTTGATCATCGACAAGTTGCAATGCGCTGGCATCCGTATCGGTGGCAAGCACATCGGGCGGCGCAAGACCGATATGCGGATCATCGGGCGCCACCTGCGCCATCGCAACCGCGCGCTCAGCCATCTGAGTGATCGTGTCCGGTTTTATGTCCGACGAACCAATGGTTGCCTGTTTGTGACCAATCAACACCCGCAGTCCAAGATCAATGCCTTCAGCGCTTTCGGCAACCTCCAACTTGCCGTTGAGCGCTTCGATTGACACCGATGTCCCCGAAACCACCAGCGCATCCGCCGCATCCGCGCCAGCTCTTTGGGCCGCTGTGATAAGATCGGTGGTGAGGGTTTCAAGATCGCGCGAATTTGCCATAGCACATGCCTTCAAATCTGGATGCGTCCTACCTAGTGTGTCGCGCTGCGGTTTTCCACCTCTTGGACGGTATCATTTTGCAGCGCGACAGCAGATGCGCGCCCTTGCCGCAGAATTGTGAACACACCCGCCGCCACCACCAATGCTGCACCAAGGATCGTCCATTGATCCACGCTCTCGTCGAAAATCACGACCCCGATGATCGAGGCAAAGACAAGATGCAGATAGGTAAACGGCTGCACCGTGCTGGCTTGCGTCACATTGAGCGCGAAAATCAGGCAGAAGTGACCGCAAATTGCCAGCGCCGCCAGCGCCAGCATCCACCCCCAGTCGCGCCCGATCATCGGCTCCCAGCTTGCGGGTCCAACCAGCGTCAGGATCACCGCCCCCACCACGCCCATCCACAGAAAACTCGTCGCAGCGCTGTCATTGCGTCCCGCCAGTCGGGTGAGGATTTGGTAAAAGGCGAACAGAATGGCCGAGCATATGGGCAAAAGCGCCGCCGGATCAAACACCCTGAAACCGGGCCGCAGGATGATCAGAATGCCGACAAAGCCCAGCAAAATCGCGCTCCACCGCCGCCAGCCCACATGCTCGCCCAGGATAGGACCGCTGAGCGCTGCAACGATGAGGGGAAAGCAGCCGAAAATCGCGAGCGTCTCGACAAGGCCCAGATAGACAAACGACTGGATCGCAATAATCACCTCAAGGGCCAGAACCGCGCTGCGGGTGAATTGCAGCCAAGGGCGCGGCGTGCGGGCGATGCCGCGAATACCGCCGCTCTGCGTTGCGGCCCAGGTCAGCGCGACGCTTGAGAGGATCCAGTAGCGGATCATCACGATCATCAACACGTTATAGGTTCCTGCCAAATGCCGCGATATCCCGTCTTGCGTCGCGAATATGAAGGAAGTGGCAATTATCAGTGAGATGCCAAGGGCAGGGCGGTTCTGGCTCACTTGACGCCCGCACTCATATGGCGCTTGCGCCCGTATCCTGAACGCCGCGTCACCGCAAAACCAGCCTCTTGAAGCGCGCGGCGCACGTGTCCTGCGGCAGTGTAAGTGGCAAACGTCCCGCCCGGCTTGGTCGCAGCCCCCACAGCGCGCATCAAATCTGCATCCCACATCGCCGGATTGCGTGCAGGGGCAAACCCGTCAAGATACCACGCATCCGCCGTTCCGCCCCAATCAGGCAGCGTCGCACCCGCATCCCCGACGATCACAGTCAGATCAAAATCATCCGCTGAGACCCTGTAATCACCGTTCTGCCATGCTCCAACCAATTGCGCGGCCAAGGGCGCCAGTTCCGGCCAGGCCGCAAGCGCGGTTGTCATGTCACGCGCTGGCATCGGATAAGCCTCAAACGAGGTGAATGCCAGCCGGCCCGCCGCACCGCTCTCGCGCCACGCCTGCCATGACATCAGCGCATTCAGACCGGTGCCAAACCCCAATTCGGCGATATGAAACCCGTCCTCAAACCGCGCTGGCAGATCATTGCCGCCCAAAAAGACATGCCGCGATTCCGCCAATCCGTCCTCAAGAGAATAATACGGATCATCAAATAGTCTTGAGATCGGCACATGTTCCCCCCGCCAGAGCACTTCTTCGTTTTGCAATTGCAGCGCCTTCCGGTATGCCTAGTCCCTAGCGCGCAACATTAGGCGGAAGCAAAGCCAGTGCAAAGATCAGATGTGGTTATAATCGGCGGCGGCATTTTTGGCCTTGCAACTGCATGGTATTGCGTCAAACGCTCCATGAGTGTCGAAGTCCATGAAGCAGACCGCATCGGCGATGGCGCGAGCGGTGGTCTCATTGGCGCGCTCAGCCCGCATATGCCCGAGAAATGGAACGACAAAAAAGCCTTCCAGCTACGCTGCCTGATCTCTGCCGAGCCGTTCTGGCGCGAGGTCAGCCGGCGGGCGGAGATGGATACAGGCTACGGGCGCATCGGGCGGATCATGCCGATCAAAACTGAGGCAGGGCGCGCCCTGGCCAAAGAACGCGGCACCCAAAGCGCGGAGCTTTGGCGCGAACAGGCAAATTGGAGCGTTATCGATCATTGCAACGGTCTGGCGCCAAACGCCCACGGCTTTGTCCATGAAACGCTGTCTGGGCGATTGTATCCAAAGGCGGCGATGGCAGCGCTGGCCCAGGCGCTCCGCTCAATGGGTGTGAAGATCCACGAAAACAGCCGCGTTGCGTCGTCAGACATCAATGCGCAGCACGTTGTAGTGACCAGCGGCTATGAATGCGGCGTGCTCCTGCCGAACCTGCCAAAAGGCTTCATCAAAGGCGTGAAAGGCCAATCAGCGCTGCTGGAGGCCAATTTGCCGGAGCATCCCATCATCTTCGACGATGGCACCTATATCGTGCCGCATGGAGACCGCGGCGTCGCGGTCGGTTCGACCTCCGAAGAGGATTGGGAGCATCCAAGCGAGACCGACGCCCAGCTCGATGCGCGTATTGAAGCCGCGCGCAGGCTCTTGCCCGCGCTTGAAGGGGCGAAGGTTATGGAACGCTGGGCTGGCATCCGCCCCCGCGCCAGACTGCCCGATCCGGCCATCGGTGCGCTGGAGCCGCGCCTCTGGCTCGCAACCGGCGGGTATAAAATCGGGCTTGGCATCGGCCATGAGGTTGGCCGCGCGCTGGCGGCGCTTATCTGCGGCGAGCGCCAGGCCCTGCCGCAGAGTTTTCTGCTCGATCATCAGCTGGACCTGTTGCGATAAAGCGTTTCCAGTTTTCATAGGCGCACGCGTATCGCTTTTTGTGTTCGAGCAAAGCGAGAGGCAGCGAACAAGGGAT
>CAYRKW010000027.1:0-39467 GCA_964425135.1 uncultured Rhodobacterales bacterium | reverse complement strand
CGAAAATAGGCTCGGTGCCATCTTTTGCAGTCATCTCTCCCGGGGCTTTCGCACCAGTATTCGCATTTCCGCCGCGCTCGCCCATACGAAATTCCCTTGCAATCGCGCGAAAGGTTCACTCAGATCGACCAGTCAGTCAATCGCGAAAGGATGCGGGAGCTATGATCGTTCGGGGCGGTTCTTCAGTTTACGGCGCTTCGGTGGGCATACTGATGCTCGACGCTCAGTTCCCGCGTATTATCGGCGATATGGGCAACGCGCTGACATGGCCGTTTCCGGTACATTATAAGGTCGTCAAAAACGCGACCCCTGATTTGATCGTGCGAAACAACGCTGCGGGAATGCTCGACCCATTTATTGAGGCGGGACGAGATCTAATCGAGATGGGTGTGAAAGGCATCGCCACCAGTTGTGGGTTCCTGTCAATTTATCAGCAAGACCTGAAAGACGCGCTGGGTATTCCGGTCGCCGCATCCTCGCTGATGCAGGTGAACTTGATCAACACGCTCCTTCCTGCAAGCAAAAAGGTCGGGATCATTACGATTGATGCGGAAAGTTTGAGCGCAGCACATCTGGAGGCAGCCGGCGTTCCCGAAGACACGCCTATCGTCGGTACGCAATCCACAACCAAATTCGGCGACACGATCCTGAACAATAAACTCGAGCTTGATGTGGACGCATCTCGCCAGGACCTGATTACCTGTGCGAAAGACCTGAAAGCGAACCACGAAAATGTCGGTGCAGTCCTCTTAGAATGCACGAATATGTGCCCCTATGCAGCAGACATTGCCGCGGCGATTAACCTGCCGGTATATTCGATTTATGATTTTATTTGCTGGTTTCAAAGCGGGCTTGAGCCCCGCAGGTTTTGATGGGCTGGTACGCGTGGTGCCAGCCCATCAAATGTGGATTATTGTCCGGTTGTTACACGCGTCCAAAGCCGCGTGATCATGCGGTCAATCTTTGGTGGTTTAACCTCAGCCGGCCATAGATTTGCTTTTGCATCTTCGGTTGGAAAAATACCCGGATCAGATGTGATCTCTTCATCGATAAGCGGCAATGCAGCTTCATTTGCAGAGGCGTACCAAACATAGTTTGTGATATCGGCAGTGATCTGCGGCTCCATGATGAAGTTAATAAATTTATGCGCCGCATCAGGATTTGGTGCATCCGCTGGAATAGCGAGCATATCGAACCACTGAAGCGCGCCTTCTTTTGGAACAACATAAGCAAGGTTCACGCCATTATCCGCCTCATCCGCGCGATCACGCGCTTGAAACACATCACCCGACCAACCAACGGCGACGCATGTATCCCCATTGGCCATGTCGTTGATGTATTGCGACGAATGGAAGTAACGGATGTGCGGACGGATGGACTCTAGTAACGCTGCAGCGGCTTCCAGCTCAGCCTTGTCTTCCGAATTCGGGTTATGTCCCAGATAGTTCAGCGCCGCCGGGATCACTTCAGTGGGCGCATCCAGCATCGAAACACCGCAATCGGCGAGTTTTGCGACGGTTTCGGGATCAAACACGAGATCCCAGCTGTTGACTTCATAATCCGCGCCGAGCCGCTCAGCAATCATGTCGATGTTATACCCGATGCCGGTCGTTCCCCACATATAGATAACCGAATGGGCATTATCCGCGTCATAACCCGCGGCACCTGCCATGAGTTCGGCGTCCATATTCACAAGGTTCGGCAGCTTGGATTTATCCAGCGGCTGATAGACGCCTGCTTCGATCTGGCGTTGCAAAAAATCAGATGTTGGGACAACCAGATCATACCCGGATGATCCGGCCAACATCTTCGCTTCCAGAACCTCGTTGCTGTCGTAGACGTCATAAACAACCTCGATCCCCGTCGCTTCAGTAAATTTTGCGATGGTATCTTCGGCGATATAGTCCGACCAGTTATAGATGTTGAGCGTTTCTGCCTGCGCGCCTGCGGCAAGCAAGGTTGTGCAGGTGAGCACCGTAATTGACGTTTTCATGACATCTCCCAAAATTGACTGGCAAAATGTGTATGGGACGAATGATTGCGGCACAACCATTTGTTCATGAAATTTGAGTGAGGCGAAGGGGTTGGTGGCTCCGGCGGTAGGGATCGAACCTACGACCAATTGATTAACAGTCAACTGCTCTACCGCTGAGCTACGCCGGAATAACCACGGGCGACGCTATAACAACAGGATTGCTGGACTGTCCAGCGATTTTCGAAGGTCGCGCATCGAGATTTTGAAAATTATTTCCTGTGGCAACACCTCTTTGGTTACCTCTTCTAAACTTCATTGTTCCATTTACGTTCTGTACGCCTTTTTCAGGGAGAACCCTCTTGGCGGGTCTGAATGTGAGAATCTCATTGCACGTCGTATTATGCCTGATTGCAGGCTGCGTGTGCTCACTCTCTCAAAACGCGTATGCGTACTCCCCTACTTCGCAAATATGCCTGCATGCAATCGAACGCGCAGTGCAGCGTTTTAACGTTCCGCGCAATATCATGTTGGCAATCTCGCTGACCGAAACCGGGCGCGTATCGCAAGGCAAGTCACAACCTTGGCCGTGGACTGTGAACATGGAAGGAAAAGGGCACTGGTTTGAAACCCGCGCCGAGGCAACAAACTATGTTAATAAAGAATTTGCTCGCGGGGCTCGCAGCTTTGATGTCGGGTGTTTTCAGATAAATTACAAATGGCATCACCAGCATTTTCGTTCGATCGATGATATGTTCGATCCAGTGATCAATGCCACCTATGCTGCGAAATATCTGACCGAGCTTTACGCCGAAAAAGGTGATTGGCTCTCGGCAGTTGGGGCCTATCACTCCCGCACACCGCACTACGCACAAAGATATACGGCACGGTTTGCACGTTATCTCAAGCGCGTGAATGGTCAGCCGGTCGAAGTATTCGCTGGAAACGGGTCAGAGCCGGTTCTGGCCGCCTCTCAGCCCGCTGCGTCGGTTGAAATCACCCCGCCTTGGCGGATTGCGCTTGCACCAGCGGTCCCGCCCACTTCCAGCACCTTTAATCCCAATGGTGCGATCGTGTTTGAGGGTGCTTCTTCCGGACTGCTGCGCACTGCAAAAGGGACACTTTATTAGTGGAAAACAAGTCCAACCCCACCACCCTGTCGGTTATTTTTCAACCGACCATGCTGCTGTCCATGGCGCTTATGGCGATCATCATCATGATGATCCTACCTATGCCCGCTTGGGTGCTCGATCTGGGAATGGCGGCCTCTTTCGCGCTCTCGATTCTCATCTTCACAACCACACTCTTTATCGCAAGACCCCTCGATTTTTCCGCGTTTCCGACCGTGCTTTTGGCATCTTTGATGCTCCGGCTATCGCTCAATGTCTCATCCACCAAATTGATCATCGGTGAAGGCCATACCGGAACCGCCGCCGCAGGCGAAGTGATCGAGGGCTTTGCGATGTTTATCATGGGCGGCTCGGTCTATCTGGGATTGGTTGTCTTCGGCGTGCTTCTCATCGTGAATTTCATCGTCATCACCAAAGGCGCGGGACGCATGGCCGAGGTCGGTGCGCGCTTTGCGCTTGATGGCATGCCCGGCAAACAACTCGCCATCGACAGCGATATGGCCGCTGGAGCTATCGATCACATGGAGGCGAAAGAACGTCGCCGTATCGAGCAGGAAGAAACCACGTTTTTCGGCTCTCTCGATGGCGCGTCAAAATTTGTCAAAGGCGATGCCATCGCAGGCCTTTTGATCACCCTGCTCAATCTGGTGATGGGTCTGGCCATTGGGATATTCATGCATGATATGCCCGTCGGACAGGCATTTGAGACCTATTCGATCCTCACAGTCGGCGATGGTTTGGTTAGCCAAATCCCGGCAGTCATCATCTCAATCGCCAGCGCATTGCTGCTCTCAAAAGGCGGCGCGATTGGGTCGGCTGACCGCGCGCTGATTGCCCAGCTTGGCGGATATCCCGTTGCTATGGGGACTGTTGCGGTATTGCTTGCGCTTTTTGCATTGGTTCCGGGCCTGCCGTTGGTGCCTTTCCTGATGGGAGCTGCAGCACTCGCAATCTCTGCCTGGGTGGCCAGTCGCAATCAATCGCGCGAGCGAGAAACGGTTCTGACGCAGGAAATTGAAGAAAGTGCCGCACCTCAAAAGACACTTGGTGATTTGCTGGATTTGGATGAAATTCATATTGAGTTTTCAACAAATCTCGTTCCCACAATAATGGACCAAGCCACTGGTTTGGACACACGCATTCTGAATATGCGCAATCACATCGCGATTGTGTATGGGCTGATCATCCCGGAGATCAGGTTGACCGATAACGCCAGTTTGCCGGAAGGCACCTATATAATCCGCATCCAAGGTGTCGAAGAAGCGCGCAGCATCGTCGAGCCGCGCAGTGTCCTCATCCTGCTATCTGATCTTGCAAACATCGCACCTCGCGGTCGCGATGTGTCCGAACCTGTCTACGGAGCGGCGGCGCGTTGGATCGATAGCAAACTGCAAGAGGAAGCTGCGCTCTCCGGTTTTTCGGTAGTCACCCCAACCGAAGTTGTCGCAACCCATCTTCTGGAAACGATAAAATCGAATTTCGCCAAGCTGTTTACCCGCCGCGCAATGCGAAAGCTCCTCGACGAATTCGTGGCTGTGTCTGACAAAAAGCGCGCCGAAAGCAACCGGCGGATCATTGATGAGTTTATTCCCGACAAAGTTCCGCTGGAATTGCTGCAATCTGTGCTCAAATTGCTCCTAGAGGAAAGGGTTTCGATCAGAAACCTGCCTATGATTTTGGAGGCTATTGCGGAGGCAAAAGATGTGCTCCCCAATGCCGAAGCCATCGCGGAACACGTGCGGCAGTGTATTGGCTTCCAGCTTGTTTCCGAGTTGCAGGAACAAGACGGCGCCCTGCCGCTGATCCAGCTCAAACCTGAGTGGGAGGATCTATTCCGCGAGCATCAGATTGAAACACAAACAGGCGCGAGCGATGTTGCTTTGCCGCCAGATGAGTTCAATCGGCTTGCGATGGCTGTTGGCGAGCAAATCAGCGCCGCCGGATCAAAAAACCGCTACCCCGCAATAGTCACGAGCGCGAGCCGTCGCAGATTTCTTCAAACCATCCTGCGCGCCAAAGGCATCAGTAATCCAGTCCTGTCATTCGAGGAAATCGGTGCGCGTGCAAAACCCGCGCTTTTGGGCATGGCTTGATGCTCGAAGCACTCGCACCCTACCTTGATGAATCCTCGGATCAGCTGTTCCTGTTTGGGTTGATTTTTTTTCGCGTGGCGGCAACCGCTGCATTGCTGCCGGGGTTTGGCGAGCGCAGTATTCCTTCGCGCATCCGGCTTGGCGTTGCGCTTGCATTTGCGGTGATGATCTGGCCACTCGTCCAGTCAACGCAAGACATCAGCGGCATTCGCGAGTCGACCTATCTGTTGCTCATCCTTACAGAGATTGGCATTGGTCTTGCGTTCGGACTATCAATCCGGTTTCTCGTCCTCGCCCTGCAACTATGCGGTTCAATTGCCGCGCAAACCACATCGCTTGCGCAAGTCATGGGATCGAGCGCGACCCCAGATCCCATGCCAGCCATGGGTAATATACTGGTGGTTGCAGGTCTTGCCCTCGCTCTCATAGCAGATTTGCATATCAAGGTGGTGCTGGCGATCAACGCGACCTATCAGATATTTCCAATCGGCCGAATACCGGCCGCAACGGAGTTGACCGAGTGGGGTATCGCCCACGCCAGCACCGCGTTTTCCATCGCTTTCACGCTTGCCGCGCCGTTTGTAATCGCATCCATCGCGTATAATCTCACTTTGGGGGCCATCAACCGCGCCATGCCGCAACTCATGGTGGCCTTCATCGGCGCCCCTGCGATCACATTAGGCAGCGTGTTTATTCTCTTTCTGTCAGCCCCCCTTCTTTTAACAGTTTGGCTCGGAAATCTCAGTTCGGTTATCGAAGCGCCCTTTGAGATGCCTAAATGAGCGAAGACGACACCAGTTCTGGCGAAAAATCCTACGAGCCAACGCCGCAAAAGCTCGAACAGGCACGGAAAAAAGGTGATATTCCGCGATCCATGGATCTGTCCTCGGCGGCGGCATTCATCGGATTGTTTCTGGCGCTGTCACTGTTTGGCTACACAAGCGTGATCCAATCTTCAGAAGTTCTCGCATCATTTCTGTCACTCCCCGACCAACTCTCAGGCGTTGTTCTCGCGGAGGGCGGAAAAGCAGCGGTAGGGCCCATCATGTGGCAGTGGATCGTCCTCGTTCTGCCCCTCTTTGCGCTGCCATTTTTCGCCGCTTTGCTGACACTCGCTGCACAGCGCGCGATTATTTTCTCACCTGACAAAATAACGCCAAAACTCTCCCGAATTTCGATCATCTCGAACGCAAAGAACAAATACGGCCTTGATGGGATCGTGCAGTTTGTCAAAAGCACGATAAAGCTCATCGCTGTCAGCCTTGCCCTGGTATGGCTCTTTCGTGACCGGTGGGAAGAGTTTGTTGGCGCAATCTCCGAAAGCAAATTCGCACTCGCCAGCTTGATCGCGTCAACAGTGCTGGCACTCCTGTTTGTTACCTGTGTCATCTATTCGATCATCGCATTGGCGGACTACATGTGGCAGCGCCAGAGCCATCACAACAAAATGCGCATGACCCATCAGGAAATGAAAGACGAACACAAACAGTCCGAAGGCGATCCCTTTGTCAAGGCACAGCGCCGCCAGAAAGGTTTTGATATCGCGACCAACCAAATGTTGCAGGATGTGCACGACGCGAATGTCGTTATCGTCAACCCGAAACATTTTGCGGTGGCGCTGAGTTGGTCACGTGCAAAAGGCGAAGCGCCGATCTGTGTTGCCAAAGGTGTTGACGAAATCGCAGCACGCATTCGCGAAATTGCCAACGAAAACGCCGTCCCGCTTTATAGAGATCCACCGACGGCACGCTCGTTGCATGCCACCTGCGACATAGGTGCGCAAATCGAAGAGAAGGACTATAAAGCCGTCGCCGCTGCAATTCGATTTGCCGACAATCTGAGAGAAAAACTGAAAGCCTCGCCGTGGTCGACGTAGCCAAGCTGCAAGCCGTTCAACAGGTGTTCGACCTCAGATGCGAAGCACACACAGGGCGCGTTCAAGCGATACATGCGGAATTGACGAAGTTAAAGGCAGGGTTGGCGCGCGCGCAGTCGGCTCACACCGCCTTCGATCTCGTTCAGCATAACGCGACCAGCGTAGTGGCTTGGTCTCGGCACCAACGACGGATGGAAGCAAATCTCCAACAGAAAATAGCCGAAAAAGAGCACGAGCTACGTGACGCGAAACAACTTCTCAAAAAGTGTATCGAAAAAACTCAAAGCATATCCCTGCTGATAGAGCGGCTAGGTTAGTCGCGAGACCCTTTTTTAGTGAGAGCTATCCGATCCGCAACGACGGGAAGCGGGCATAAAACCGGTTTTTATCTGGTGCGGACCATTTAACGTTCAGATGAGACGTGTTTCCGTCTATGCGTTCGTCGGTAATGAGTTTTCGCTCAAACAACCAAGCGCGTTGTCTCCCGTCGCTAAGTGACAAGGAAATCTGTTCCTCGATCATTGAAGGCGAGATCAGTTTTTGCATTTTGTCTTTGAGCTCAACCAGCCCGTCGCCGGTCATCGCGGATGTTAAAGTGGGTTCAAAATCCCTGCGCAAAGGAAGAAGGTGTTGGCGCTCTTCCTCTGACAATAAATCAGCCTTGTTCCAGACCTCGATCATCGAGCTCATCTGCGTATCGCTTGTTCCCAATTCACTCAGAATTTTCAGCACATCTTGCGCCTGCTCTTCAGATTCAGGATGTGCAATATCACGCACATGAACCAACAGGTCCGCATCCAGCACTTCTTCAAGTGTTGATCGGAATGCGGCGACGAGTTGGGTGGGCAGATCAGTGATAAATCCAACCGTATCAGATAGGATCGCAACCTCGTTGTCCAACTCAAGCGCGCGCATCGTAGGATCAAGCGTCGCAAAAACCATGTCTTTTGCCATAACGTCCGCACCCGTAAGAGCATTGAAAATCGTTGATTTTCCAGCATTCGTATACCCAACCAACGCAATGGTTGGGTATGGGCGTCTTTGCCGCGCAGCGCGGTGTAAATCACGGGTTTTCGCAACTTTCTTCAATTGCCGCTTCAGGCGCAGGATGGCGTCATCAATGGCCCGCCTGTCAGACTCAATCTGCGTCTCACCCGGCCCCCCCATGAAACCGCTGCCGCCTCTTTGACGCTCCAGGTGTGTCCAACTTCGCACAAGACGGGAGCGTTGATATTCCAGATGCGCCAGATCAACTTGCAGAACACCTTCACGGGTTTGCGCGCGTTCGCCGAAAATTTCCAAGATCAACGCTGTACGATCCAGAACTTTCGCCTTGAAAAAGCGTTCCAGATTGCGTTGCTGGATGGGTGAGACTTTGCCATTCACCACAATCAAATCAATGTGGTTTTTCTCGACATATTCCTTAATCTCTTCGCGCTTGCCCTTACCAAACAGCATCCCAGCATCCGGCTTCATGAGCGTGACAATATCAGATCTTGCTAGCTCAACGCCCAAGGCGCTGACGAGACTGTTCGCTTCTCCCAAAGCAAGCTTAGGATCACGCTCAGGGCGTGATCCGATGACGACGTGAATTAGAAGTGTTTTCATCCGGGCCGGATCAGCCCTCTTCTCCGTCATAAAGGTTAACGGGTTGAGAAGGCATTATCGTTGAAATGGCATGTTTGTAGACGAGCTGACTTTGCCCATCGCGGCGCAGCAGAATGCAAAAATTGTCGAACCAAGTGATCACGCCTTGCAGCTTGACACCATTGACCAAAAAGGTCGTCACAGGCATCTTGGATTTACGTACGTTGTTCAAAAATGCATCTTGCAAGTTTTGCTTGTCGGAAGCCATTATCTTAGCCTTTTTGTTATTCTACGCTGAGGACTTAACGCCCGTTATCTGCGCCCTTGACCAGACAATTGGGGTCTGCCCGGATAAAAGTCCACCCCCAGAGTTGCGAAATCATGTCACAATTCGCCTAACGATGCCAATATTCGGGGTTCATCAGGGCAATCACCGCCAGAACTTCCATCCTCCCCACAATCATCAATGCGCATAGAACAAGACGCGGTTCAAACCCCAAACTACGAAAAATATAGCTTTCTTCGCCTACACTCGTTGCCAGGGGGCCGACGTTACTGATGCTTGCAACCGACAACAAAAAGGCGGATTCAAAATCCTCGCCCATGAAGGTCAAAAGGCCTATCCCCGCCCCGATGCTCAGCAGGAAGAACATCACGAAAAGCCATGCAACAAACGCGCCCTCGCCGCGAAATTTCCGTGCGACTGTCCCCGCCCCTGCGATTGAATTTGGATGAACGAGCCGCCCGATTTCTCTCTCGCTATGCTTGAACAATGCGATTGTCCGAAGCAATTTTATGCCTCCGGCTGTTGTTGCAAACCCGCCGCCAATCAACGCCAGCAAAAGCAAGATGAGATTTGCCTCGGTCAACCCTGACCAGTTTTGTGCTTCGGGCCACCCGCGGCTTTCAAAGCCCGTGGTCGTCAAGAACGACATAACCGTGAAGATGCTGCCCCATACCGCGTTCAAAGCGGCACTCAAATCATTTCCCTCAGAGGCTTCAATGGCACCAACAAAATGCCGCAAAAACAAAAAGCCGGAGATCAGAAGGCACAACAAAATTGCCGCGCGGCTTTCATCAGAAAACGTCTCGCTCTTCGAGATAAGCTTATCACTTTTATACAGAAATGCGCGGTGATTGAGGGCTAGCCCGAAAAAAAGAAGCATCGCAACTTCACCGCGAACACCCGACGATGTCCCATCCAAACCATCGATCGGGGAAATCCCGCTTGTTGAAACGATCGCCATAGCGTGCATTACCGCCACAATCGGCATATCGCCGAGTATAAGGAGCAACGCGATGATCGCAGAGGTCGCGCCCAGATAGATAGGGGCGATTGACCCTGCCGATCGAAGCACTCGGTTTCGCAACTCGACACTTTTGTTTTCGACCTGCCTGACATTGTATTCGCGCGACACCTGATCGCTGAAAACTTCGAAACCACCCAAATTAAGCGGCGCCAGAATTGATATCGCCGTGATCAGCGCAAATCCACCTCCGAGCCAAGCCACAAGACCGCGCCACAAATGAACAGCGTCCGACAGACGTTCCGGCTCTGCAAAAAGCGTTGCGCCGGTGGTTGTGAAGGATGACAAAGCCTCGAAATAGGCTTGTTCAAAGTGCAGGGGCGAGACGCTGAAAAACAAAGGCAGCGCGCAGACTGCTGGCAGCAAAGTGTACCCACCGATGAGCGTCAGCAAACCGGAACGGGCCGAGCCGCTTTGCAATTTGTTCATCAAAGCAAAGGCTAACATGGTCGCTGCGCTCAACACAATCAGCGTGAATAACCCGAAGGTGCGCGCTACATCCAGATCGCCGTCAACCCAAGCCCAGATCGCAGGTGCAGCCATTGCCGCGCCGACAATTGCCAGCATGTAAACGTAGAGAGGCTGATCGCGGAGCAATGCCATCAGAAAAAATCGATGGTGACCTGGAAGAGCTTTTCGACCTGCACCACATCGGCGCGAAGCACGAATACGGTAACGATGTCTCCCTCCTCGATCATCGTATTGCCGCTTGGTTTGGTAATTTTTCCGCCCTTGAGAATTGCGCCCACAATCGCGCCGGGCGGCCATTCAATCTCGCTTAACCTGCGCCCGGCAACCGGCGAGGTTCCAAGCACCTGCGCCTCGATGATCTCAGCTTCAGCATCCCCGATTGAATAGACCGCCTTGATACGACCATGGCGGATGTGACGCAGGATTGAGGATACGGTCGTGGCACGCGGATTGATATAGGCATCAATGTTCAGTGGCGACAGTAGCCCGACCATCGAGGGATCATTCACGAGCGTGATGGTCAGTGGAACCCCGCTCGCCTTGGCCCGCGCACAACTGAGCAAATTGGTTTTGTCATCATCGGTGACGCCCAAAAGCGCATCCGCATTGCCGATATTTGCCTCTTCAAGAAGATCGATATTCAACCCATCGCCATGAAGCACCACGGTTCGTTCGAGAACATCAGCGGCTTGTTCAGCAACTTCGCGGTCTTTTTCAATAACCTTAGCGCGCAACTTGCGGCCATCCTGCTCAAGCCGTCGTGCAATCGCTCGCCCGACATAACCGCCACCGACGATAATGAAGCGTTCCGCCTTGCTATGCGATTTGCCGAAAATCTCCATCGTCCGCTCGATGTCCTCGACGGCGGTGAAGAGATAGACGTCATCATTTGGATAAAGCTGGTCATCCCGCTCGGGCACAAATAATTTGCCGTTCCGACGGATACCAACCACCAGCGCGCGCAGTGTCGAAAAAAGCTCGCTCAATTGCGAGAGCGGCGTATTGGTGACGGTGCAGTCTTCGGTCAGCGTTATTCCCAAAAACTGCGCTTCACCGTCTAAAAAAAGCTCAGAATCGAATGCAGTGGGCACCGACAATCTGCGAAGTGCGGCCTCTGCAACTTCTTTCTCGGGAGAGATCACAACATCAATCGGCAAATGGTCGCGGCGATAGAGATCGCTGTAAATCGCATCCAGATAGGCCTGGGATCGCAAACGCGCAATTTTCCTCGGAACCGCGAAAATGGAATGGGCTACCTGACAGGTCACCATATTCACTTCATCACTATGGGTCGCCGCAACGATCATGTCGGCATCCCGCGCACCTGCCATCCCCAAAATATCTGGATGCGAGGCAAAACCGGGAATGCCCTTCACGTCAAGTGTATCGATAACACTGCGGACAAGCCCCGCATTGTTATCAATCACCGTGACCTCATTATCCTCGCTCGACAGATGACGGGCGATTTGCCATCCCACCTGCCCCGCGCCACACACAATGATTTTCATCAGGCAGGCTCCATTTTCAACCGACTTGAGTTGCGCAGCGCCGTGTTACACCGGGTCACTCATGGTGTCGTCAAGCTCGGCAATCCTTGCGCCAGAGCGGGATGTCGTCACAACGTTCAATGACTTCAGTTTTCGATGTAGCGCTGAGCGCTCCATTCCAACGAAATTGGCGGTGCGCGAAATATTCCCGCCAAAACGGTTGATCTGGGCGACGAGATATTCGCGTTCGAACATCTCCCGCGCCTCACGTAGCGGCAGACCCGCCAGAGCTGCGCTAAGGGTAAATCCGGTGACATCCTCATCCACATCGCTGGAGCTGGAACTTATTTCGCTCGCTTCAATCTGACTGTCCGAACTGCCTAAAATCAGAATACGTTCCAGCAGATTTTTCAACTGGCGCACGTTACCGGGCCAACGCATTGTTTGCATCAGCGCGAGCGCTTCTTCCGACAGCGAACGCAGAGACAGCCCCTGATCCTTGTTGAACTCCTTGATAAAATACGTGCTCAATTCCGGAATATCGTCACGCCGGCTTTCCAGCGATGGCACTTCAATCGGCACAACATTCAAGCGATGATATAGTTCTTCGCGGAACCGTCCCATCGCAACTTCTTCTTTCAAAATCCGATTGGTGGCAGAAATCACGCGCACATCGACACGGACCGTATCGGTCGAACCTATTCTCTGGAAGCTCTGATCAACCAATACCCGCAACAACTTGGATTGCGTGCCAAGAGGCATATCTGCAACTTCATCAAAAAACAGAACACCGCCATGGGCTTTTTCAAACAGACCCGGCTCGTGCCCACGCTCGGCTGACTGGCGACCGAAAAGCACCTCTTCCATGCGATCCGATTCAATCGACGCTGAATTTACGGATACAAATGGCGCGGCTGCACGATCCGAATTGGCATGGATATACCGCGCTGCAATTTCTTTACCGCTCCCTGCACCACCGGTGAGCATCACGCGACCGTTGGTTTTGGTGACCTTATCCAGTTGGCTCTTTAGCGTTTTGAACGCAGGTGATGATCCAATCATATCTGCTGAAGCAACGTCCTTGTAACGCAGGGACGCATTTTCTCTGCGCAGACGCGAGGCTTCCATGGCACGGGCAATCACGACCAAAAGCTGATCAATGTTGAAGGGCTTTTCTATGAAATCGTAAGCCCCCTGCTTCACTGCAGCCACCGCAATCTCGATGTTACCGTGACCGGAGATGATCACCACCGGTATCGACGGATTGTCGCGCTTTACGGTTTTGAGAATGTCGATGCCGTCCATCCGGCTGTCTTTGAGCCAGATATCGAGAATGATCAGGTCCGGCGCTTCGTCGTTAAGTTCCTTTAACGTGCTATCCGCATCCCAGGCGAGACGCGTCGTATGACCGTCGTCGCGAAGAATATCGCCAATCAGTTCCCTGATATCTTTCTCGTCATCAACGATTAGAATGTCACCCATGATCAGTCTGCTCCATAATTTTTGCGATCATGCCACTTTCAAGTCTTCGCGTGGGTCCGCGGCATCAGCCCCGTGCAATACTGGATATTTCATTTGAACAAGCGCCCCCGAATGGTCACATCCATCAAAAACCGGCGCGTCATCGAGAAACAGCTTTCCCGAATGCTCCTCAACAATCTTCTTTACAATCGACAGACCAAGACCCGTCCCCTCTTTTCTGTGCGTTACATACGGTTCAAACAGGTTCGAGCGCTTCTCTGGCAGCCCGATCCCATTGTCGGCGATGCTGATCACGAGGTTGTTTTTCTCAAACTCGACGCTCACCTTTATTGTCGGCTTGAAGTCGGTGGAACCGGTTTTTTCTATGTAGCTTTCGGTCGCTTCCGCTGCATTTTTGAGAATATTGTTAAATACTTGGCTCATCATCGTGCTGTCAAATTTAAATGCGATCTCACCAGGCGGAATACTGGTCTCATAGGTGATATTCGGATTACCCGTTTCAGCAAGTAAAATGGCATTTTTGAGAACAGGTCCCAAATCGTTCGATTTTATCTCAGGTGCAGGCATGCGCGCGAACTTGGAGAACTCATCAACAATCCGGCGCAGGTCTTCTGTTTGACGTGAGATCACATCCGCATATTGATCAAGCATCTCACGATCATCCCCGAGCAGCGGGCCAATTTTCTGGCGCAATCTCTGGGCCGAGAGTTGAATGGGCGTGAGCGGGTTCTTGATCTCATGAGCAATTCTGCGCGCGACATCACCCCAAGCGGCCATCCTCTGCGCTGCCACCAACTGCGTGATATCATCAAATGTTACCACATAGCCTTCGATCTCGCCGTCAATCCCGCGCGAAGCGATCTGGACAAGCAGCCGTTCCGACCTTGTATCACTTGATACCTCAATTTCTGCGACAAACGGATCATCGGTGCTGCGTTTGAAATCATCGAATACTTTTGTCAGATCCGGCGCCACATCGCCGATGGGTTGCCCAGTTGAATATTCCGGATCAACGCCCAGCAACTCTACTGCGGTGTTATTGACCACAACCACATTGCCGTCTGCATCAAGGCCTATGACGCCTGCCGTGACACTGGAGAGGATCGAATCGAACAGTCTGCGACGGCGCTCTGTTGCTGTGTTCGCTTCGATAAGCTCATCGCGCTGCTCTTTGACCTGCTCGGTCATCCGGTTGAAAGCAGTCCCCAGAAACGCAATTTCGTCATCACCGCCATCTTCTCGGACCCGCACGTCAAAATCACCCGCGCCAACCCGTTTCGCGGCGCTGGCGAGGCGACCCACCGGGCGTGCGATCAACTCAGCAAACCAAAGTGCGCCCCAAATCGCCGCCAGAATAACGATGACTGCAAAGGCGAGGTAAACAAGACCGAACTCAAAAAGCAATCGCCCGCGATCCGATTCGAGTTGCTGATAAAGCGCGATCGTTTCTTTAGTCTGATCCAAAAGGCTGAGAATCTCGCCGTCCACATCTCGGCCAACATATAAAAATCTATCCGAGAAAGAGGGCAAAACAGCAAGCGCGCGAAACTCGTTCTTTTCCCAATCCTCAATAACCACGATCTCACCGCTGCGCGCGCGAGAAATGGCATCAGCTGATGGTTCATCATAACCGAACAGGTAGCTACGCTGGCCGCGCGCCAGAATTTCGCGGGCTCCGTCAATCACATAGGCTTCTTTTAAGCCGCGCTGAATAAGGGTCTGCCCTCGCTCCAGCAAGGATCGGAACTCACTTTCGTTGAGCTGCGGGTTACGGTTCTTTTGTGTGTTCAAAAACTGGGAGAGCGCTCGGATATCTTCCTGAAGGTTAATCCGCTGCTCATTTTCATAAGCCTCTGCCGCTGCGAGCGAATTACCGACCACATTGCGAACGCGATCCGAAAACCAGCCTTCAAGACCAAAATTCAGCGTAATGGTCGCAAATATCGCAACCACAATCGTCGGAACCAGAGCGACCAGCGAGAAAATCTGCATCAGCCGCATATGCAGACGTGAGCCCGCAGACTTTTGCTTGCGTGCTGTCACCATGCGGGCGATCCGCATTGCAATGAGCGCTGCAACTGCGATCACATACATGATGTCGATCATCACAACCGCACGCAGCTTTTTGGGATCGGCAGCGCCGTCTAACCCGCCCAGCACCAGATAGGTCGCGAACATCAGAACAGGCGCAAGCGCGATCAATATAATCGTCATGAGATTGCGCGCACGCCGCGACCCAAGGTTTTCCCCCAGCGCTTTCCCTGCACGAATGTAGCCGCTCTTATGCATGTTAGACGTTCGCCACTGCATTTATCTCGTTGGTCACATATGTGACAAATCTACATCATCCTTTTACCGCGCATTACGGGAATATCAAGTTCGCGTATCTTTTTCCTGAGCGTATTTCGGTTTATTCCAAGCAATTCAGCGGCTTGAAGCTGATTTCCATGGGTTTCCGCCAGGACAATCGAGATAAGCGGATGCTCTACATCGCGCAGAATACGGTGGTAGAGCCCGCTCGGTGGCAACGCATCTGAGTGGAGAGCGAAGTAATGCTCAAGATGGCTTTGCACCGATTGCGACAAGTTTTTTGTGCCATCGTTCGCGTCGTCCGGCATCTCAACCGCGCCGCGCTGAAATTCTGCTTCGACCATCGTGCGATCAATCGTATCGGACGTTGACAGCACGACGAGCCGTTGCACAAAATTACGCAACTCGCGGACATTTCCAAACCATGACGCATTGCTAAGCCGTGTCATCGCATCACCAGAAATCGTTGGTTGATGACCTGCCTCCCCACCCGCCAGCGCTAGAAAGTGGCGCACAAGTTCGGGAATATCGCCGATCCTATCTCGAAGGGGTGGCAAATGGATAGGCACCACATTCAGGCGATAATACAGATCCTCGCGAACGCGCCCTTCGGTCACAAGGTTTGAGATGTTCTTGTTGGTCGCGGCGATGAGCCGGATATCCGTTTCGATCTCGTTTTGCCCATCGACACGAGAAAACGCGCCCTTTTGGAGAACGCGAAGGATTTTCCCTTGCGTTTCCAGCGGGATATCCCCGACTTCATCCAAGAACAGAGTTCCGCCTTGCGCGCGTTCGATGCAACCCGCCTGCCCGCCATCACGGCCGAACAGCTCTGTGTCTATCGAATCTGACGGGATAGAGCCGAGTGCCGCAACCACAAAAGGACTGGCCGCACGCTGCCCAAAATCATGGAGCGTGCGCGCAACCAGCTCTTTGCCAGTGCCGGACTCGCCGGTGATCAGTACGCTCAGGTCCGTGTTCGTGAGACGCGCGAGAATCCGATACACATCCTGCATGGCAGGTGAGCCACCCACGAGAGGCAGCTTTGCAGCACTTGTGCCGGTTGCATCATGGTCGTTGGCAATATCTGCGGGAGGCGGCAGTTTCTTCGCCGAAAGTCCCTTGTTCACCTTCGACAGCATATCGCGCAGATCGAAAGGTTTGGGGAAATAGTCAAACGCCCCAGCATCCGCAGCGCGGATCGCCGTCATCACCGTATTTTGTGCGGACATGATGATCACGGGCAACTCAGGGCGGTTTCGTTTTATCGCAGGCACGAGATCAAGCGCATCACCGTCAGGCATCATCACATCGGAGATGACCAGATCGCCCTCGCCCTCTTCAATCCATTGCCAAAGTGTCGAGATTGTCGAGGTCGCCCGCACACGGCATCCTGCGCGGGTGAGGGCTTGGCTGAGCACGGTTCTGATCGAGCGATCATCATCTGCTACTATTATTGTTCCATCCATCGTCTAGCCTACCTGTACCTGTTCGCCGTCTGCCCCGTCCCAGACCGGAAGAAGAACCTGGAAAACTGTCCGCCCTTCTTTGGTGTCGCACTCGATAATACCGCCGTGATCGGTGAGCACTTTGGATACCAGTGACAGCCCAAGCCCCGAACCGTTTACTTTTGAGCTGACAAAAGGTTCGTAGATGTTTTCCAGAAGTTCCGGCGGCACGCCTTTGCCATTGTCGATAATCAACACCTCCAAAGGCACGCCATTGCTTTTCACCCCCGGCAACGACAGCTTCACGCCGGGGCGGTAGCTGGTGTGTATTGATATGACGCCGCCCACGGGCGGGATAGCCTCTGCGGCGTTCTTCAGAAGGTTCTGAAACACCTGTTGAAGTTGGGCAGGATCGGCAGCGGTCGGGGGCAGCGAGGGGTCGTAAAACTCGTTCAACCGCGCATCGGCGGCATATCCAGCCTTCGCTGCTGTCACTGCTTTGCGCAGGACGTCATGAATATTCACCGCCTGCCGTTCTGCAGGGCGCATGTCGCCAAATTGTTCGACCCGCTCTACCAAGCTACCGATGCGGGTGGCTTCGGTTTCGATAAGTTCGGTCAGTTCGCGCTCATCGTCCGGCAAATTCATCGCCAAAAGCTGCGCCGCCCCTTTGATCCCAGCAAGCGGATTGCGAATTTCATGGGCCAGCATGGCGGCCATGCCGGTGACCGAGCGCGCTGCGGTCCGATACCCCAGCGATTTGTCCATTTTCTCTGCGAGAGACCGGGAGTTGAGCATCAGCATGATGTTACCGGAATTGCGCCCAACTTGCGTGGCCTGGATCATTCCCAAATGGTGCGTTTTATCGAGCCAAACCATCGAAACATCGTGCTGCACGACTGACAATCCCCGCGCGCGGGCTTGAATGATCGTCTCGATCACAACACTGCCTTCGATCACAAAATCCGTCAGTGCTTTGCCGTTCAGATATTTCCGTGATGCCCCCAAGAGTGCTTCGCATGCTGAGTTAATCGTCGTGATCGTCATGTCTTCGGCGATGACCAACGATGGTACCGGCAACGCCATCCACAAGCTCTCGTTTTGTACGGACATCTAGGCCGCCAGTTCCAGATCGCTCAGGACGTGCGGCAAATCAACGATCATGCCAATCACTTTGGCCGGATCATTGCATGTCATAACCTGCGCGCTCACCTCTTGAGCGCCCGGAATGCGCGCGAGATACCAGCGCAGATGCTTGCGCGCAACGCGCAGACCAAGCTCAATTCCATAGAAAGCAAGGATCGCATCATAGTGGTCCAATATGATGTCAACGCGCGTTTGGATCCCAGGCGTCTCGGGCGGCACCTCCCCCGTCAGCTGAGCCGCGATCTGCGCGAGAATCCAAGGTTGCCCCTGCGCACCGCGCCCGATCATGAGCCCATCGGCGTCGGCCTGCGTTTGCGCAGCCAATGCCGATTGCGCGTCCAAAATATCGCCATTAACCGTCACAGGTATATCAACTGCGTCCTTAACCCGCCCTACCGCGCGCCAGTCAGCGTGACCGTTGTAGAACTGACATCTGGTGCGCCCGTGGACCGTGACCATCTGAACGCCCGCCTCTTGCGCACGGAAGGCAATCTGATGCGCATTCTGGCTGTCATCATCCCATCCAAGCCGCATCTTAACTGTAACCGGAACCGCAACCGCATTTGCCACCGCGTCAATCAGATCGAGCGCCAATTCGGGTTCGCGCATCAAGGCCGATCCTGACAGGCCGCCCGTCACCTTTTTGGCCGGGCACCCCATGTTGATATCGATGATAGGAGCGCCATTTGCTTCGCAAATACGCGCGCATTCCGCCATCATTGCCGCATCCCGGCCCGCGATTTGAACAGACGTCGCATCGGCATCAAACCCTAGCTCCGCCCGTTTGAGCGTTGATGGTTTTGCAGTCAGCATCTCGGCACTGGCGATCATCTCAGATACGACAAGCCCCGCCCCGAACCTGGAGACGAGATTGCGGAACGGCACATCGCTGATACCGGCCATAGGTGCCAAAAAAACAGGCATCTGCGGGGTATAGCTACCAATTCTGAGGGTCATTTGCACACCGGTTAAGCATTTGCAGACCGCATATAACGAATATTGGTGTTTTTCAATGCAGTTCAATCTTTCGTTGAGCGCACGAAGGTGGTGGTCTATGACCGTCCAAAACAGGATCCACAGATTGAGCACAGCAGTTATCATTGTCGCTGCGGGCACAGGCACACGCGCAGGCGGCCCCGTTCCTAAGCAGTACCAAATATGTGCGGGCAAACCGATCCTGCAGCACACGATTGAGCGGATCTTGCGCTCGGACCGCGTCGATCAACTGGTGTGCGTTATCTCGCCAGCGGCAAGCGTGCATTATGATCCAATTCACGCGGCAATTGACGACATGCGGCTGATGTCACCAGCCGATGGCGGGGCGACCCGTGCGGCATCGGTGCAGGCGGGGCTTGCCGCTTTCGCTGATGCGCCACCCGAGAATATCCTGATCCATGATGCTGCCAGACCGGGCGTGACGCTAGATATGCTCAATCGCGTTATTGTTGCGCTGGAGACCCATGACGGCGCTTACCCTGCCCTGCCCGTTTCGGACGCTCTTTGGCGAGATCAAGCGCCTCAGCCGCGAGATGGCCTGAAGCGCGCTCAGACGCCGCAGGGATTTACCTATCACAAAATAGTTGCGGCCTATGAGGGGGCGGATCAAAATGCGCTCGATGATGTTGAGATCGCAATCGCTGCGGGTCTGAGCGTCGCGCAAATCCAAGGTGATGAACATTGCCTCAAAATAACTTATGAAACCGATATGGCCATCGCAGAAAAAATCCTGAGAACCGCACCCGATATTCGTGTTGGAAACGGCTATGATGTGCATGCGTTTGAGGACGGAACGCATGTGGTACTCTGCGGCGTACATATCGATCACCCTAAAGCGCTAAAAGGGCATTCGGACGCGGATGTCGCAATGCATGCAATTACGGATGCGATTTATGGCGCGTTAGGTGAAGGCGATATCGGCCAGTGGTTCCCGCCGAGCGATCCGCAGTGGAAAGGCGCTGCGTCTGATATTTTTCTCAAACATGCATGCGAACGCGTTGGGTCAAACGGCTTTGAGCTGAGCCATATCGACTGCACCATCATCTGCGAGCAACCCAAAATAGGGCCGCATACGACCGCCATGCGCGAGATGGTGTCGGTGATTACTGGCCTTGAAGTCGGGCGGATCAGCGTAAAAGCGACGACGTCAGAACGGCTGGGCTTCACAGGACGCGAGGAAGGCATTGCAGCGCAGGCAACAGCAACTCTTGTGAAACCATGAGCCGGATGATCGCGACTTTATGTGGTCTAGGCCATATCGGATTTGCGCCAGGAACATTTGGCTCGCTAGCGGCGGTTATTCTTGGTTATGGCATATTCCTGCTCTTTGGTGGATGGGGGCTTGTTGCAGGGTGCCTTGTGTCATTTTGGGTCGGGCTTTGGGCGACCGAGCAGCTCACCGCCGGACAAACCGATCACGATCCGTCCTATATCATTATCGATGAGGTGGCCGGGCAATGGGTTGCGCTTTTGCCGCTCGCCTATGGGCTGTCACCGTTTGAAGACGCACCGCTTTTGGCCTTACTGCTAGCCTTCGCACTCTTTCGGTTTTTCGA
The DNA here is from genome assembly GCA_964425135.1 of uncultured Rhodobacterales bacterium. GTDB lineage: Bacteria > Pseudomonadota > Alphaproteobacteria > Rhodobacterales > Rhodobacteraceae > CAYLLD01. The sequence goes on along the minus strand of CAYRKW010000027.1, from coordinate 18,606 downwards.
TATTCTCAAACCGCCGCCCGTTAGTTGGGCCGACCGAAAAGACACATCAATGGGCGTGATGCTGGATGATGTTTTTGCAGGATTGCTGTCCACCATCGTTATCGTCGCCCTCTACTTCACCTTCAACGCACAATGACTCAAACCGAAACTATCGCTGCAGAATTGCTTGAAGCCTGCCGGGTAAGGGGGCTGGTCATCGCGACTGCCGAGAGCTGCACTGGCGGGCTAATCTCTGGTGCGCTCACCGAAATTGCAGGCTCGTCGGATGTGTTTGACCGAGGGTTTGTGACGTATTCGAACGAAGCAAAGACTGGGATGCTGGGGGTCGATCCGAAGACGATCAAAGAGCATGGCGCGGTGAGCGAGGACGTGGCGATAGCGATGGCGCAGGGGGCAATTGCTCAGTCCGACGCTACACTTTCAATCGCCGTGACAGGCGTTGCGGGGCCAGGCGCGAGCGATGCCAAGCCAGAGGGCATGGTCTGGATATGCGCTGCAACACGCACTGGCGGTCCAACCGCAAAGCTCCACCAGTTTGGCGCGATTGGGCGTCAGAATGTGCGCCAAAGCACTGTCGATTCTGCGCTGAATATGCTGCTGGAGGTCGCACGGTCGCATTAGAGACGCTGCCAGCTGCACAATTATCGACCAAGATGCGCCTGCGCTGCCCAATATTTGGGCAAACTGATCCGAAGTACCTGCGCAATACCCGCTGATCAATTGTCTCCCCCCTACAAGAGACTTAGCCCCAACAGCGGTAGCGGGCATCAGACCCGCGTTATGGAAGTGGAATAGAAAATGAACGGTGCAGATACCGCCTGGATCATCGTGGCAACAGCTTTGGTCCTCTTTATGACTTTACCCGGATTGGCTCTTTTTTACGGCGGCTTGGTGCGCGCCCGAAACGTGCTGTCCGTCTTTATGCATTGCATCACCATCGCCTGCTTGATGTCGGTGCTTTGGCTCGTTGCAGGGTATTCAATCGCATTTGGACCCGGCGAAAGCGGGCTCTGGGGCGGATTGGGTAAGATGTTCTTGATCGGCGTCGATGCGGAAACGCTGTCTGGAACGATCCCTGAAGTCCTGTTTTTTGCATTCCAGATGACCTTCGCTGTCATCACCCCTGCCCTGATCGTCGGCGCTTATGTGGAGCGGGTCAGCTTCGCGTTCGTGATCGTGTTTTCGGCGCTTTGGATGCTATTGTGCTACGCGCCTGTGGCCCATTGGGTTTGGGGCGGCGGCATTCTGGCAGATGGCGGCATTTTCGGTGAGACCGGCGTTAAGGATTTCGCGGGGGGTATCGTGGTGCACGAAACAGCCGGTATCGCAGCGCTTGTGATCGCCTATTTCCTTGGCGCGCGGAAGAACAAGACGACGCCTCCGCACAACCCGGGCTATGTCATGCTGGGTGCATCAATGCTCTGGGTCGGCTGGTTTGGCTTTAACGGCGGCTCGCAACTGGCGGCAGACGGCGGCGCGGCTATGGCGCTGACGGTCACGCATATTTCAGCGGCGACGGCATCCCTGTCATGGGCTGTTTGGGAGCGCATGAAGCATGGTAAAGCCTCGCTCGTGGGCCTTGTGACCGGTACGATTGCAGGTCTGGCCTCGATCACACCGGCCTCTGGCTGGGTGAGCCCGGTTGAAGCACTTATCATCGGTGCGATTGCCGGCATCTTGTGCCAAGAGGCGTGCAATGTCGTCAAAAACGCCTTTGGCATCGACGATACGCTTGACGTGTTCGCGGTCCACGGGATCGGTGGTATCTTTGGTACACTGATGCTCGCTGTGTTTGGCTATGCCAATTTTGTTGCGCAGGCCGGGTCGCTGATCATTGTCGGCATCTTCACAATCGTCATGAGCGTCATTCTGGTCAAAGTCGTTGGTGCGATGTTTGGCCTTCGTGTTGACGAAGAAGCTGAGCAGACAGGACTTGATCTGGTCGCCCATGGTGAGCGCGCTTACGACGTTTCGTCCTAAAAGCAAATTACGAACAGGTATGCTCCATCGTTTTTGATGGGGTATACCACCCTAACTCAAGGTGTTGCGCGATCCGTAAAGAGCGTGCGCCCGTTTTTCAAAGGCCCGCACGATCTGTTGCATCGCCTGATTGAAGACCACGCCGATTAACGCCTGAAGCGTGCGCGATTTGAACTCAAAATCGACAAAAAAATCGACCTCGCATTCATGCTCGCCTATCTCTTTGAATTTCCAGTTGTTTTCGAGATACCGGAACGGGCCGTCAAGATATGAGACGTTAATCGTCCCCGCGTTGCGATCAAGGATAACCCGCGAGCCAAATTTCTCGCGAAAGACTTTGAACGACACCACCATATCCGCATCGATCGTCTCAACCGCACCGTTCGTGACGCGGTCCCGAATGCGAATAGCGGCGCACCACGGCAGAAACTCCGGATACCGTTCGATATCAGAGATCAGCGTGAACATCTGCGCAGCAGAGTACGGCAGAATGCGGGTTTCGCTATGCGTGGTCACAACTGTCCTATCTCACTGTAATCAAAGGACATTCCACACTGGTCCCTGCGCAACAATTAGCCTAGACACATATGGAACAAGAAAGGTTAAAGCGCAATGGAAACTCCGCCATATGTGATTGAGCAAATGATCTCGGCCAAATCAATTGCGGCGCGGGTTGAGGAGTTGGCAGCGGTAATATCCCAGCATTTTCAAGGCACCGATAAGCTTGTTGTCGTTGGATTGCTGCGCGGATCCTTTGTTTTTATTGCCGATATTGTGCGGGAATTGGATTTGCCGGTGGAGGTGGATTTTCTGGAAGCCTCATCATACGGCGACAGCACGCAAAGCTCGCGCGAGGTGCGTATCCTGAAGGATTTGCGCGGCGAGATTGCGGGACGCGATGTGTTGTTGGTGGAGGATATTGTGGACACCGGGCACACGCTGCGGCAAGTCCTTGATATGCTGGAAACTCGACATCCTAAGCGTTTGGAAACTATCGCTTTATTGGACAAACCGTCGCGCCGCGAGGTGGATGTGAAGGCGACATGGACGGGCTTTGAAATCCCCGATGAATTCGTTGTGGGCTATGGCATCGACTATGCACAGCGCAACCGAAATCTGCCCTTTATAGGTGCGGTGAAGTTCACCTGAAACAGCCTTAAAACCTGCATGCACAAGCTATGCACAGACGATGCACAAACTATGCACAGTCGGATGCGCAGTTTTTGGACAAAGGGCGAACACTCCATCGGTTTCAATACGGCCGCGCCTGCGTTAGGTTTTCATTCATGATTTGGTTCCTTCGCATGAAGCGATGGGTGCAGACACCGCCCTCGCCCGGCTATGTCAAACTCGCGTTGGCGGTGGTGGCCGTTTGCTTTGCCATCTATCTGGCCGAATATTTCGGGGTTTGGCCCGAAGCGCTCACACTGGAGCGTGTCCCCGGATCAGGGCGGATTTTGCGATGAGATATATCGTCAACCATTGGCGCGGTCGGCATTCGGTGGTTTGGGCGTTTGGTGTGAACTTGATCGCGCTTCGGATCGTGATCTGGGGGCTCTTTTCGCGCTTTGTGCCTTCCGCGCCTTCTTGGCTCTGGGGTCTGATCGCACTCGATTTGCTGATACTCATCTGGCAGCTTGTGGGCACTTTCCGCTCGCTGGAACAGAATGATTTCGGGCTGAGCACCGAGTTCTGGCGGTGGAGCGCATATGTTGGGATGATCTGCATCGTTTTCATCGCAGGTGCCAGAGCGCTTGACCGGGTGGCGGATCAGTATGAGCTGGCGCATGACGAGAGCCTGATCCCCAAGACCTACACGCTGACGCGGCAGGGCGATGTGCTCTTTGTCGAAGGCGAGATCACCTATGCGATGGGGCAAGCGGTGGAGAAAGCGTTGTCGGATGATCCGTCTGCGCGCGCTGTGAACCTTGAGAGTGATGGCGGGCAGGTTCAGGCGGCACGAGCATTGGCCAAGACAGTCGAGGCGTATGGGCTGGCCACGATGGTCGATAAGGTGTGCCGCTCTGCCTGCACGCTTGTTTTTGCAGCAGGTGCGGAGCGGAAGCTGGCGGATGGTGCCACGCTTGGGTTCCACGGATATGAGCAGCGCGGATATGTTAAACTGCTGGATGTGCGCGCGGAGATGGCGAAGGATCGGGACTATCTGATCGCGCGCGGGATCACGCCGCAATTTGCCGCCGAGGCGTTCGACGTGCCGCCATCGCGCATGTGGCACCCGACGCGCGCGGTTTTGGAACGCGCGAAGGTAATTACGAAGTAGGACGCGGTGGCATTAGCGGAGCGCTGGGACCGCGAAGCTCACGCTCCATCAAGCGGGCATGACGATGACGCGGCCTAATCCGCGAGCTTGGCGAGGCGGGCTTCCTTAAGGCGCGCGAAGTCGTCGCCTGCATGATAGGACGAACGGGTGAGCGGTGTGGCGGAGACCATCAGGAAGCCTTTGCCGAATGCCGCTTTTTCATAAGATGCGAACTCTTCGGGCGTAATGAACCGGGCAATGGCGTGGTGCTTTTTCGACGGTTGCAGATATTGCCCGATGGTCAGAAAATCGACATCGGCGGCGCGCATGTCGTCCATGACCTGATGCACGGCCTGCCGCTCTTCGCCAAGCCCGACCATAATGCCCGATTTGGTGAACATCGCCGGATCAAGCTCTTTGACCCGCTGCAAGAGGCGCAGCGAATGGAAGTAGCGCGCGCCGGGGCGGACTTCGGGGTAGAGACCCGGGACGGTTTCGAGGTTATGATTGAACACGTCGGGGCGCGCCTCAACGACGATCTCCAGCGCGCTGTCATCGCATTTAAGAAAATCTGGGGTAAGCACCTCGATGGTGGTGTTGGGGTTCTTGCGACGGGTAGCGCGGATGGTCTGGGCAATATGCGCGGCGCCGCCATCGTCCAGATCGTCGCGATCGACGGAAGTAATGACAACGTGGTTCAGTTCCAGCTTTTCGACAGCATGGGCGACGCGGCCCGGCTCGAACACGTCCAGCGCATCGGGCCGCCCGGTGGCGACATTGCAAAAGGTGCAGCCGCGCGTGCAAATTTCGCCCATGATCATCATAGTGGCATGGCCCTGCGACCAGCACTCGCCGACATTGGGACAGCCCGCTTCTTCACAGACGGTCACCAACTCATTGGTCCGCATGATCTCGCGGGTCTTCCGGTAACCCTCTCCCGTCGGAGCCTTGACCCTGATCCAGTCTGGTTTGCGCAAAATGGGCGTGTCGGCTTTGTGGGCCTTTTCCGGGTGACGCGCGGCGCGATCTTTGAGGTCTCGCATGGTGGTTCGTCCTGTGGCTTGCTTGGGCGTTATATAAGACAAGCAAATGAATTTGTCGCCAACGATTGTGCCGTTGCATATCGGATGTGAACAATCCTCATGCCTCGTTACTTTCAGCTTGTTTCGTGTCGCGTGAATGCGTAGTGGGAAAGCAGGACTATTGTTCCCATTTTTTACCAGTACTAAATGATCATATGTCCTGCGAAAGAAATAGAATGCCTCGATTTGTTGCAAATACCCCCCGCATCATATCGAGGATAAGATACCAGTTATGGGAACGGAGGCGCGCACATCGATTTGGTCGACTGCTTGAGGGAGCCGGAGATTAAATCAGCGCCGAAGGCTGGTATCTCAATGGGAGGATCGTGGCGTGTAACGTCGCGGTCCTCTTCGCGTTTTGAGGGGTATTATGACACGGTGCGCTAGCCCGGGGAGAGGCCGCGCATGCGCTCTGACCGGCGGCGCAGGAGTTCCACCGCGGTGAGCAGCAGGATCGAGATGATCACAAGGATAGTGGCCACTGCAAGGATCGTTGGTGAGATCTGCTCCTTGATGCCAGAAAACATCTGGCGCGGGATGGTGCGTTGTTTCACATCAGCCATTTGCAGCACCACCACCACTTCATCAAAAGAGGTAATGAAGGCAAAGAGCGCGCCTGAGATCACGCCGGGCAGGATCAGCGGCATTTGCACTTTGAAAAACGTTTTGACCGGGTCCGCCCCCATGGAAGCAGCGGCGCGGGTGAGGCTTTGATCAAAGCCGACGAGCGTTGCGGTTACGGTGATGATCACGAAAGGCGTTCCCAAGACCGCATGGGCGATGATCAGACCGAGGTAGGTTTTTGCAAGCCCGACGTCGGAGAAGAAAAAGAACATGCCCGATGCGATGATGACGAGCGGGACGATCATTGGCGAAATCAGCAGCGCCATGATCGGGCGGCGGTATGGCATTTCGGAGCGCGCAAGGCCGATGGCGGCAAGCGTGCCGAGCGCTGTGGCGAGCGCCGTTGCGCAGATGCCGATGAAGAAGGAGTTGCGCACCGAACGGACCCATTGTGCGTTGTTCCACATGTCCGACCACCATCCGGCGATGGCGTCAGGTGCTGCCATGCCATTGCGGAAGATATCGGCATACCAGCGCAAGGAATAGGCCTCGCTATCGAAGGAGAGCATGCCCGGCGTAAAACTGAAATAAGGCTCGACGTTGAAGCTGAGCGGGATGACGACGATGATGGGCGCGATCAGGAACAAGAATATGAGGCCGCACAGGACGCGGAATGTGTAGAACCACAGGACCTGACCTGAGGTGGCGTAGGGTGGAAGATTGAGGCGGTAGTCGCCGGATGCCAGCCAATGGGACATTTTTCCGATGACAAAACCAACGACGGCCATCAGCACGCCATATGAAAAGCCGAAGAGCAGCAGGCCGAGTGCAAAAAGTGCGGCTGCGCCAACCCAGCCGGAGATGCGGCGCGGGATGAAGTTGATCAGCACGAAGCAAAGCGCTGCGACGATGGCGGCGCCGACCAAGAGGTAGGGGATCATCAGAGTGGTTTCGCCGCGCGCGGTCAGAAATCCGACAACGCCGCCCATGCCGCCGGTCCATGCGAGATTGAACCAAAGGGGCGGTTTGGGAGGGATGTAGCGGTAGGATTTGGGCTCGCTCATTGTTCCGTTACCCCAGCTTCATATTGTCGATGCCAACCACGCGGTCGTAGATCCAGTAGAGGAAGAGGACCAAAACCAACAGCACCGCACCCATCGCGGCTGCGAGCGACCAGTTGAGCGACGAGCGCATGTGGAAGTCGATGAAATTGGAGATCATCGTGCCGTCTTGTCCACCCACAAGGGCTGGCGTGATGTAGAAGGAAATGGCGAGGATGAAGACGAGGATGCCCCCGGCCCCGATGCCTGGAATGGATTGCGGGAAGTAGACGCGCCAGAACGCAGTCCAGTTGGTTGCGCCCATGGATTTGGCAGCGCGCACATATGATGGCGGGATGGTTTTCATCACCGAATAGAGCGGCAGGATCATGAAAGGCAGCAGGATATGCGTCATCGCAATGAGCGTGCCGGTCTTGTTGTAAATCAGCGAGAAGCGATCATCGTCGCTCGCGAACCCAAAGACGACCGCCAGATCGTTCATCACGCCCTCCCCTTGCAGCATGGCGATCCAGGCGGTGGTTCGCACCAGAAGTGAGGTCCAGAACGGCAGAAGCACAAGGATCAGCAGAAGGTTCGAGGTGCGCACAGGCAGTGTCGAGAGCAGGTAGGCGACCGGATAGCCGAGGATCACCCCCATGATGGTCACAATCACCGATATCTCTAGCGTGCGGACAAAGAGCTTAAGGTGGATACGGCGGCCTTCCTCTTTGCGCTCGAAACTGCCATCGGCATTATATTGCAGGTCTACGGCAGAGGCGAGGTAGGCCGGGGTGAGTGATTTGGCGGAAATTTTCATCGCCCGCCAGGTCTCGATGTCTCCCCATTTGTCTTTCTTGTCGATCAGCGCTTCCTTGAACGGCGCTTCGAGTTTCGCAGCGCTTCGTGCGGAGCTGGTGAAGAGCGAGCGCGTGCCCGAAAGCTCCCGGTTCACCCGTGTCGCGACTTTACCGATGGTCTTGTCCTCACGGGTCTGCACAAGATCGGCGACGAGGGCGGCGTACATCTCCTCGGTCGGCTCAGACACCGCATCCCACTCAGCCAAATACGGCGTCACATTTGGCATGTGTTTCTCGAACTCGTCGTTATAGACGGCGCGTTGCAAGAATGTGCCGATGGGTACGAGGAACGCGAGGATAATCAAGAGCAACAGCGGCACAACAAGGCCGAGCGCGCGCATACGGCTGCGGAACATCGCGCTCGCAAGCTTTTTCTTGAGCGGGGTGCCGTCGGCGGCGAAAAGAGGACCGGCTGTATCAGTCATGCGCTAGACACCTTCGACAATGACAATATCGCTTTGCGAGGCGCTGAGACGGATTTTCAGGTTCTGCTGATAGTCGTCGCAATTGTAGCAATCGAGCGCGGCTTGATATGTCGGAAATTCTACGATGACATGGCGGGACTTCATTGGTCCCTCGGGGGCGTTCGCATCGCCGCCCCGTACAAGAAACGTGCCACCAAATCTGGAAAATATCTCAGGATTGCGTGCGACATAGGCGGCATAGGCTTCAGCGTCTTCGACGGTGACATGTCCCATGAAGTAGCCTTTGGCCATTTGCGCTGTCCTTGAGTGGATCAGGGCGCGAGAAACCACCCGCGCCCCGACTTTGGATTGTTTAGCCTGCGAGCCAAGCGTTGAAACGCTCGTTCAGCTCGTCCTGATTGTCGGCCCAAAACTCGAAGTCGTTCTGGATGGCGTTGGTGAAGTTCTCAGGTGCGGTCGGCATCTGTGGACCCATCGCCAGATCAGGCTTGCCGTCGTAGGAGCCTACGAGTGGCGCAGAGGACAGACGTGCAGGACCGTAGGAAATCCAGCTTGCTTGTGCAGCCAGTTGCTCTGTCGCGGTTGAGAAGGCAACAAACTCAAGCGCCAGATCTTTGTTTGGAGCGCCTTTGGGGATCACCCACAGGTCCAAGTCCCAAATCTGACCGTCCCAGACGATTTCAAACGGTTTGTCCTCAGCAGCAACGGCGTTGAAGATACGGCCATTGTAAGCTGTGGTCATGGTCACTTCGCCATCGGCCAGAAGCTGTGGAGGCTGTGCGCCTGCTTCCCACCAGACAACGCTGTCTTTGATGGTGTCGAGCTTGGCAAATGCGCGGTCGATACCCTCAGGTGTCGCCAAAACGTCGTAAACTTCGGCCGCTGGAACGCCGTCAGCGATCAGAGCAATCTCAAGGTTTGCCTTTGGACCTTTACGCAGACCACGTTTGCCGGGGAATTTCTCCAGATCAAAGAAATCGGCCATTGTGGATGGTGCGTTGTCGCCCATTTTCTCGCCATCGAACGCATAGATCGTGGACCAGATAATGTTTGCAACGGCGCAATCATGCAACGTGCCTTCGATGAAATCCTCGCCGGCCGGTGTGCCATCTGGCGCAGGTGGCAGGATGCTGTGGTCGATCTCTTCGAGCAGACCTTCGTCGCAACCACGGATCGCATCGGACAGCTCAACGTCAACCAAATCCCAAGTGACGTTGCCCGCTTCAACCTGCGCTTTGATCTCGGCCAGACCGCCGTTGTAGTCTTCGGACACGATCTGGTTGCCGGTTTTCGCGATCCACGGCTTGTGATACGCCTCGACCTGGGACTTGGTGTAGGCACCGCCCCAGCTGACAACTGTAATTTCATTGGCGTTGGCTGCGCCGGCAAGAAGTGCCGCTGCTGCTACGCCGGTTGTGAATGTTGATAGGTTCATTTTCATCTTCTCCAAGTTTAGCCCTGTTTTATTTTGGTTTCCGGCATCGCCTCGGGCATGGTTCGACCGGAATTCGTGAGGTTCACGTTGCGTCGAGCGCGCGGCAATCCTCTGTCTCCCAACTCAGCGTTGTATTCTCGCCAACAGTCAAATGCTCATGCCCTGCGGCGTTTGGCACTTTGACGATGAACTCGTCATGACCAGAGACATTCATGCGGCAGCGGATATGATCGCCAAGATAGATTAGCTCCAGCACCTGTGCCTGCGCTGTATTCGCGCCTTTGCCGCCGACAAAAACCCGCTCGGGGCGGATCGACAACATGGTCCTGCTGCCAACATCGCCGCTGTTCACTGCGAGCGCTTGCGAGACGAGGCCGCCGTCGATTTCGATGGTCGCTGTTGTACCTTCAATCGCTTTAACTGTGCCGTTCAATTTATTGTTTTCGCCGATAAATTGAGCCACGAAGGCGTTATCCGGGCGCTCGTAAAGGTCTTCGGGTGAGGCAAGCTGTTGGATGCGGCCATCTTCGAACACCGCGATGCGGTCTGACATGGTCAGCGCTTCCGACTGATCGTGGGTGACGTAGACGACTGTCACCCCAAGACGTTCGTGCAAGTGCTTGATTTCATACTGCATATGCTCGCGCAGCTGTTTGTCGAGGGCGCCCAAAGGCTCGTCCATCAAAACCAGGCTCGGCTCGAAGACAAGCGCGCGTGCTAGTGCGATACGCTGCTGCTGACCGCCCGAAAGTTGCGCCGGACGCCGGTCCGCAAAATCGCCCATCTGCACCATATCGAGCGCGGCTTTGACTTTATCCTCCCGCTCAGATTTGCCCAGTTTGCGCACTTCGAGCGGGAAACTGAGGTTCTCGCCCACTGTCATATGCGGAAACAGCGCGTAATTCTGGAACACCATCCCAATTCCGCGCTTGTGCGGCGGGATGTTGTTGATGGGCTGACCATCGAGAAGAATATCGCCATGGGTTGCGGTCTCAAACCCCGCGAGCATCATCAGGCAGGTGGTTTTGCCGGACCCCGATGGCCCAAGCATGGTCAGAAACTCGCCTTGTCCGATAAACAGATTGAGGTCTTTGACGACCAGTTGTTCGCCATCGTAGCTCTTCTGCACGCGATCAAACGCAACATACGCGTTGCTCTTATCAATTGGTGCCAAGCCTGACCTCCCATTCGCGCGTCCCATCCAGAGGCTGATGCTCCGCCTGCGCTTTGGGGAGGCTATGCGAATGCGCAAGGGATTCGCAACCAATCAAACGGTGTTTGGCCAAGGTATCTGCCTTGTTGACCGCAGCGCAGCTTGGGGAAGATCCGCAGAAATGAGCCCAGAGCTGACTCACTTGGTGCGCCGTCCAATTAACCCTTGGTCGCTGGGGTACTGTGATGTTGTAAAGCGCTGCGTCCGCCGCGCGACCTGGATCAAGTTGGTGAAGGTGAGAGGAGAAACGTCGAACCGAACCTGGCCTCAAGTAGCGCAAAGCGCGGTAGGCCAAATTAAAGTATGGTGCGGTCGAGAAGACTCGAACTTCCACGGGTGTTACCCCACAGCGACCTCAACGCTGCGCGTCTACCAATTCCGCCACGACCGCATGCTCTTGGCTTGGTGACGCGCTCAATATCGAAAGGCAATGGACTTGTGAAGCAATAATTTGCCATAGAGCGCATTATGGATGTTGAGTGGATCAAATCGGACGGATTGGTCGGATATGAAGACGCCCTTTCGCAGATGGAAGCGCATGTCGATGCGATGATTGCGGGCGATGCGGGTGAACGTATTTGGCTGCTGGAGCATCCGCCCATGTATACGGCGGGAACCTCTGCCAGATCCGAGGATTTACTGACGCCGGAGCGGTTCGATGTTTTCGCGACCAAGCGCGGCGGGCAGTACACCTATCATGGACCTGGGCAGCGGATCGTTTATGTGATGCTCGATCTGAACCGACGCGGACGCGATGTGCGCGGGTTTGTCACGCAACTCGAAACCTGGGTGATCGCGGCCCTTGCGCGCTTTAATGTGCGCGGCGAGGTGCATCCTGATCGCGTGGGTGTCTGGGTCGACAGGCCCGAAAAAGCACGGCTTGCAAGCGGAGAGATGACACAGGACAAGATTGCGGCGATTGGTGTGCGATTGCGAAAATGGGTTTCATTTCATGGGCTTGCGATCAATGTGGAGCCTGATCTGACCCATTACGACGGGATTATCCCCTGCGGTATTTCAGGTCATGGCGTCACCTCACTGGTTGATTTGGGACGGCCGGTTGCGCTGGAGGATTTGGATGACGCATTGCGTGCCAGTTTTAAGGATGTATTCACGCACGCACCTTAGGTCATAAGCTGCGACCATTTGGTGCAGATTTTTCGCGCCCTGCGACTATCTAGGCCATTGTGAGCGCGCGGAACACGGGTTAGACAGTGCTCTATTGCTCAGGCGATGGGCACAAGAATTCAAGATTTGTCAGGAGACAACTATGGCAGACGCAGCGGTCCACGGACATGACGATCACGACGTCGGGTTCTTCACCCGGTGGTTCATGTCCACAAACCACAAAGATATCGGGATTTTGTATCTGTTTACCGCAGCTCTGCTGGGTTTCATCTCGGTCTGTTTCACAATGTACATGCGTCTGGAGCTTATGGAGCCGGGCGTTCAATACATGTGTATGGAAGGCGCTTCGATTATCGCGAGCGCGACGGAAAACTGTACGCCAAACGGACATTTGTGGAATGTGATGATCACGGGCCACGGCATCCTGATGATGTTCTTCGTGGTGATCCCTGCCCTGTTCGGCGGTTTTGGTAACTACTTCATGCCGCTGATGATCGGCGCGCCGGATATGGCGTTCCCGCGGATGAACAACCTGAGTTACTGGATGTTTGTTGCTGGTTCGACCCTCGCGGTTTTGTCGGTGGTCGCGCCGGGCGGGAATGACCAATCAGGGTCTGGTGTGGGCTGGGTGCTTTATGCGCCGCTCTCCACAACGGAACAAGGATGGTCTATGGATCTGGCGATTTTCGCGGTGCATGTTTCCGGCGCATCCTCGATCCTTGGCGCGATCAATATGATCACGACCTTCCTGAACATGCGTGCGCCGGGCATGACCCTGCATAAAACGCCGCTTTTTGCCTGGTCGATTTTCGTCACAGCTTTCCTAATCCTTCTGTCGCTGCCGGTTCTGGCGGGCGCGATTACCATGCTGTTGACCGACCGGAACTTCGGAACGACGTTCTTTGATGCGGCCAACGGCGGTGATCCGGTTCTCTACCAACACTTGCTCTGGTTCTTCGGACACCCTGAAGTTTACATGATTATCGTCCCTGGCTTTGGCATTATCTCTCACGTCATTTCGACCTTCTCGCGCAAACCGATCTTCGGCTACCTTCCGATGGTCTATGCGATGGTCGGGATCGGTGTGCTTGGCTTCGTCGTCTGGGCGCACCACATGTACACGGTGGGCATGTCGATCACCCAGCAAACCTATTTCATGCTGGCGACCATGGTGATTGCGGTGCCGACAGGTATCAAAATTTTCTCGTGGATTGCGACGATGTGGGGCGGCTCGATCTCGTTCAAAACGCCGATGCTCTGGGCCTTTGGGTTCCTGTTTCTCTTCACCGTTGGCGGCGTGACCGGCATCGTGCTCAGCCAGGCCGCCATCGACCGCGCCTATCACGATACATACTATGTTGTGGCGCATTTCCACTATGTGATGAGCCTTGGTGCGGTGTTCTGTATCTTCGCCGGTATTTACTACTGGATCGGCAAGATGTCGGGGCGGCAATATCCTGAGTGGGCGGGTAAGCTGCACTTCTGGATGATGTTTATCGGTGCAAACATAACCTTCTTCCCGCAGCACTTCCTGGGGCGTCAAGGCATGCCGCGTCGTTACATCGACTACCCAGAGCAGTATGCTTACTGGAACTATATTTCGACACTGGGTGCATTCCTGTCTTTCGCAAGCTTCCTGTTCTTCATCGGCATCGTGTTCTACACGATCCTCTGGGGCAAGCGGATCACAACGGAAGCCTATTGGGGCGAGCATGCGGACACGCTGGAGTGGACACTTCCAAACCCACCGCCTGCGCACACGTTCGAGACGCTGCCAACGCGGGATATGTGGGATAAGCAACCTCACCACTGAGTCCCTTCGGACACATAACCGAATTTTAGCAAACGCCGCCCTAGTGTGACCACAGGGCGGCGTTAGTGTTTGCGCAAGCTCGAATAACAAGAAAGCAGCGCAGATGCTCGATTATGTCTTTGGCAAAACCACCTCGAACCCCGGTTTTGTCGCCCCCCACAACCGTCTGGTTCATAACTATCACAAATCTGCCGCCCTCTATGCGCATGGCGGCCTGGGTATGATCGCTGGCAAGGCGATGGCCCGCTTTGGCCTGAAGAAAACGCTCCACCCTCAGAACGGGCTCGACATCGAGGGGGTGTTTATGCCTACTGATTTCGAAGGGGATGATGCCACGATCAAAGCGGCCGTCCGCTATGAAGCAACGCGGGTTGCGCAGTTTCACTATATTATACGTAAACTCGATTTCGACCCCGCGCGATACACTTTCATCGACTATGGTTCAGGCAAAGGCGCGGCGTTATTTATGGCCGCAGAATATCCTTTTCGCTCGATCCTCGGCATCGAGTTGAGCGCCAGCCTGCATACATCCGCGCAAGCGAATATCGAGGCGTTTACAAGCAGCCACCCCGATGCAACCACACCGCTTGCGATGTGCGAAAACGCTGCCACTTTCCAGCCGCCGAGCGGTCCGCTTGTGATCTATCTCTTCAACCCGTTTGGTCCAGAAGTCCTGCGCCCTGCTCTGAAAAATATCGAAACGGTCGCACAACGACAGGATGACCCTTGCTACATCATCTATAACAACGCGGTGCATGCGGATTTGATTGCGCAAAGCGAGGTATTCCGACCCGTTGCGCAGCCCTTTGGCGGGCTGTGGTCGCTCTTTCGCTCCTGATCTTTGCTGATGTGACGTTTCGCCGGTTCGATTTTCAGGATCAAACGCTATATTCGGCAGGTATGGCAGATACCGGCACCCCTCTTGACCCACCGCAAGACGAGCGCATCGCGCCGCTCTTTTCCATATCGTTGTGGCCGCACCGATCGCTGCCGCGACGCGGCTTTCGACTGGTGCTGATTTTCACGGCCATCATGCTCTGCATTCCGCTCATCCCGCTGATGGGCACACCTGTTGGTTGGGCAATGATCCCGTTTCTGGTCGGTGCGCTCGCGCTTTTGTGGTACTTCATCGAACGCAACTATCGCGACGGCGCCGGGCTGCGCGAGGAATTGAATATCTGGCATGACAAAATCTCCGTCGAGCGCCACGATCCAAACGGGCGCGTGCGGCACTGGGAGGCCAATCCCTATTGGGTGCAAACCTATATGCGCGATACCAAGGAAACTGAGAACTACCTGACCTTGCAAGGCGGCGATCGGGAAATTGAGCTTGGCGCGTTTCTCAGCCCTGAAGAACGGCTGAGCCTGCGGTCTGATCTGGACAAAGCGCTTGGCCAGGCCCGCTCGACTGCCCGCAGGTAGCCCTTTTCATATCACATCAGATATGCTTGGAAGTCTGCGACGATCAGCAAAGGCAGGATACAATGAAACTTCTCAGATTTGGCCCCAAGGGCGACGAAAAGCCAGGTGCGCTTGATGCGGATGGCGTGATCCGCGATGTGTCATCGGTGAGCGAGGATTTTGCAGGGCAAACCGTGTCGATGGCCGCGCTCGACGCGCTCAAATCGGTTGATCTGAGCACGCTGCCAGCGGTTGACGCCGACACCCGCATCGGTGCGTGTCTTGCAGATGTGCCAAATTTTCACTGCGTTGGCTTGAATTACGCCAAACACGCGCAGGAAACCGGCCTTGATATGCCAAAGGAACCTATCCTGTTTTCCAAGGCAACATCCGCATTGTCCGGCCCCTATGATGACGTGATATTGCCCAAAGGCAGTGAGAAGAGCGATTGGGAAGTGGAGCTGGGCGTCGTGATCGGGGCGGATGCGTCCTATGTTGATGCGGCGGATGTCGGATCGATCATTGCTGGCTATTGCCTGATCAATGATGTGTCGGAGCGGGCATTTCAGATCGAGCGCGGCGGGCAATGGCTCAAGGGTAAATCAGCGCCGAGTTTTGGCCCGGTTGGACCTTGGCTGGTGACAGCAGATGAAATTGAAGATCCGCAAAACCTGAACTTGTCGCTGAAACTTAACGGTGAGATGCAGCAAAACTCCAACACATCGGACATGATCTTTACGGTCGCTCATTGCGTGTCCTACATGTCGCAATTCTTCGCCTTCCGCGCAGGCGACGTCATCGCAACCGGCACGCCCGAAGGTGTCGGCATGGGCCAATCGCCGCAACGCTTTTTGCGCGATGGCGATGTTATGGAACTTGCTATCGAAGGGTTGGGATCACAGCGGCAAAAGGTTGTGGCGCAAAGCTGAGGGTTGCTCGTCCCGCAAAGCAAACGCGGGAGCAACATCTTTACCTTGCCCTGACAATAGGGCTGGCCAGATCGCAAGGATGCGTGTAGAGCGCGGCTCTACGGCAATCACAGGCATTCGGTACAATGGATATTCGCAATATCGCGATCATCGCGCACGTTGATCATGGCAAGACCACTTTGGTGGATGAACTGCTCAAACAGTCGGGTCTTTTCCGGGACAATCAGGCTGTCAGCGAGCGGGCAATGGACAGCAATGATCTGGAGCGCGAGCGCGGGATTACCATTCTGGCCAAGGCCACGTCGGTGGAATGGCAGGGTACGCGGATCAATATCGTCGATACGCCGGGCCATGCGGATTTCGGCGGTGAGGTCGAGCGTATCCTGAGCATGGTCGACGGCGTTGTGCTTTTGGTGGACGCTGCCGAAGGCCCCATGCCACAAACCAAATTTGTGACCGCAAAGGCGCTGGCACAGGGATTACGTCCGATTGTGGTGCTCAACAAGGTTGATAAGCCGGATGCGGAGCCGGATCGGGCGCTCGATGAGTGTTTTGATCTGTTTGTCGGGTTGGGCGCAAGTGATGAGCAGCTAGATTTCCCGATACTCTACGCCTCCGGCCGGTCCGGTTGGGCGGATGCGGAGCTTGATGGGCCACGCAAGGATTTGACTGCACTTTTTGATCTGGTCGTCAGCCACGTCCCGGCCCCGGCGCAGGTTGAAAATGCCGACAAGCCGTTTTCCATGCTGGCAGTGACGCTGGCGGCTGATCCATTTTTGGGACGCCTGTTGACTGGCCGTGTTGAAACCGGGCGGGTGAAAACCGGTGACACGGTCAAAGCGCTGTCGCGCGAAGGCGATACGCTGGAGAGCTTCCGTGTGTCAAAAATTCTGGCCTTTCGCGGATTGGCGCAGCAGCCCATCGAGGTTGCGGAAGCGGGCGATATCGTCTCGATTGCTGGCATGGCCAAAGCGACGGTTGCCGATACGATTGTCGATCCGAGCGTTGAAACGCCCCTGCCCGCCCAACCGATTGATCCGCCGACGATCTCTGTGACTTTTGGCATCAACGACAGCCCGCTTGCAGGGCGTGACGGTAAGAAAGTGCAAAGCCGCGTCATCCGGGATCGCTTGCTCAAGGAAGCGGAGGCGAACGTTGCGATCAAGGTGACGGACACGCCGGGCGGTGATGCGTTTGAAGTTGCCGGGCGCGGCGAATTGCAGATGGGTGTTTTGATCGAGAACATGCGCCGCGAAGGGTTCGAATTGTCTATCTCTCGCCCGCGCGTTCTGTTCCGCGAGGAAGATGGTGTCCGCCTGGAGCCGGTTGAAGAGGTCACGATTGACGTGGATGACGATTATACGGGTGCCGTGATCGAGAAGATCACCGGCGAGCGGCGCGGTGAATTGGTTGAGATGAAGCCGGCGGGTGCGGGCAAAACACGGATCATCGCGCATGTGCCCTCGCGCGGGCTTATCGGATACCACGGCGAGTTTCTGACCGACACGCGCGGCACAGGCGTTTTGAACCGGGTCTTTCACGACTGGACGCCGCACAAAGGCCATATCCCGGGGCGGCGAGCCGGTGTGCTGATCTCGATGGAAAACGGGGTTTCGGTCCCCTATGCGCTGTTCAACCTCGAAGAGCGCGGCAAGATGATGATCGGAGCACAAGAGCCTGTTTATGTTGGGATGATCATTGGCGAGCACAGCCGCGAGAATGATCTGGAAGTGAACCCGCTCAAGGGCAAGAAACTAACGAATGTGCGGGCCTCCGGTACAGATGAGGCGGTTCGTTTGACCACGCCCATGCGTCTGTCGCTGGAAGAGGCGATTGCCTATATCGACAATGACGAGTTGGTCGAGGTCACGCCAAATGCCATTCGCTTGCGCAAGCGCCATCTTGATCCACATGAGCGTAAGCGCGCGGCCAAATCTGCCGCCTGATCAGATATCCTCGATATTGATCCAAGCGCGATTTGCGTTTGAACGTCGTGCAGCTTCGATAATGCGGGTCACATCGAGACCGTCTTTGAAGGTCGGCCAGAGTGATTTGCCCTGGGCGATCGCTTCCAGGAAGTCCTTGGCCTCGATGATGATCTGGTCCTGATAGCCGGTGCCATGACCCGGTCCTTGACAGAACGGCAGATAGTCGGGATGTGCTGGGCCGGTCAGGATTTTGCGAAAACCCCGTGTCGCCTCGGGTCCATCCATCTCGTAGAGCCAAAGGGCATTTTGATCCTCACCGTCAAAGCGGATGGCACCCTTGGTGCCGTTGATCTCGTAGATATACCCCATCTTACGGCCTGTTGCGACGCGGCTGAAAAAGAGATGCCCCATGACCCCGTTCTCAAACCGGCACATCAACTGGCCCTGATCATCGTTGGTCACTTTGCCAGTGCCGCCCTCAAGGGGACGCTCATTGTGGACGATTTCTATATCGGCGTTGATCGCGGAGATACTCCCGATGAGCGCGAGCG
>CAYRKW010000026.1:17529-40378 GCA_964425135.1 uncultured Rhodobacterales bacterium | reverse complement strand
CCATCACCGCCCAAAGTCAGGGTTCCGCCGCTTCCTTCAAACAAACCCTCTCCCATCGTGCAGCGCGTGTTTTCTGCTGCGTGATCCAAGTTGCGATTTGCGTCCAGAATGGACCGAACCCCTGTCGCATGCTCCATGACAACCACACCCGCATCCTCGCCCGAAATGACCTCATTCACACGGCGCAGATCGGCATAGACAGACGACGGATTGCCAAAGAGAAAACGGAATGTATCAACAAAATGCACGCCTGTTTCCCGGATCAAGAACCGCTCCATCTCTCTGAAATACGGCTGCCGGTCGAGATATGCATCCGCGCCTTGCCCATCCCCCGGACGCAACCGAAACGTCGCTTGCAAGGGGCGACCAATCGCGCCGTCGTTCATCGCTTGGCGGATGACGCGATACCAGGGTTGAAAGCGGAAATTTTCGTGGATAATCAATCGCATGCCCGCGTCATCAGCGGCCTGCGTCATCGTCTGAGCCTCCTCCAGCGACGTGCAAAACGGTTTTTGGCAGATCACCGTTTCAACCCCATGCGCAATCGCCTGTCGAATGGCATCTGCGTGGCCTTCGGGGGAGACGATGATATCCAGAATATCCGGCTTCGCCCGCTCCAGCATCTGAGGCAGATCGTCAAACACCGGCAATCCCGTCGCCTCTGCCTTGGCACGGTCGCGGTCGGTGACACCGATGAGCGAGGCATCGTCCAAACGCGACCAGCCGTCGAAATGAAACCGCGAAAAATACCCCGCGCCAATGCAGGCGACTTTAATCACGAAACACCACGCAAATCCGCAGCGATTGCGAGCGCCGCCTCGCGGGTGCTTGAGGTGCCGCCCAGATCAGCGGTCAGGTTTTTGCCCGATATCAACCGTCCATCAATCGCCAGACGCAGCCGCTCCGCATCATCGCTCATGGACGGAATATCGTGCTTGAGACCCAACCAGTCGAGCATCATCGCGCCCGACAAGATCATCGCGTAAGGATTGGCCTTGCCTTTTCCGGCGATATCAGGGGCCGAGCCATGGCAGGGCTGGAACACAGCGTGATCCGCGCCGATATCAGCGGATGGTGCCACGCCCAGACCACCCATCAAACCCGCGCCCAGATCCGAGAGGATGTCCCCAAACATGTTCTCCGTGACCAAAACGTCCAGATCCCACGGCTTTTGCACCAACCAAAGCGCCGCCGCATCCACATAGCAATGCCGGGCGCTCAGGTCCGGATGACGTGCGGCGGTGCCGTCAAATATCTCGCGGAAAAACGCAAAAGCACGGAACACATTGGCTTTATCAACACACACAACGTCACCGCGACCTTGCCCCAGCTTCTTGCGCGTGCGTGCCAAATTGAAGGTAAACTCGAACAATTTCTCCGACACATCGCGGGTGATCCGGAGCGTCTCGCGCGCTTCGTTCTCGCGCACCTCGCCGCAGCCTTGCGTGAAGAACAGCCCCTCGGTGCTCTCGCGTACCAGCACAAAATCAATCGACGCACCGGGCGGCATTTTGAGCGGCGTTACCCCGCCATCTGCAACCCGCACAGGGCGCACGCCCGCAAAGAGATTGAGCAGTTTGCGCAGCTCAATCTGAGGTGTGATTTCCGTTCCATCCGGATAGCGAATATCCGGCGAGCCCATCGCCGACAGCAAGATCGCATCGGCTGCTCGCGCGGCCTCAAGCGACGCTGCCGGAAGGCTTTGCCCCGTCTTTGCGTAATGCTGCGCGCCCGCTGGCAAGCTGACAAAGGAAAGATCGTAATCCGGAGCGGCATCCGCAAGGCTTTGCAAGATCTCAACGGTAGGCGCAGTTATCTCCGGCCCAATTCCGTCTCCTTCAAAGAGTGCGATTTCGAAGTTTGTCGACATGGGGCCCTCATGGATGCAAGGCGCATTCGTGAATGCTGAAAATGACGTATACATTATCTTGTGATCCGGGAAAGCCTCAATTCCAACTCCACCGTCCGCCCGACGCGCCGCCCGACGCGCCGCGCAATTCTATTGAAATAACGCCGGTAGCGCTCCACAGTGGTGCCGTTAGGAGCTGCGCAGATGGTCGCCACACTGATCAAGATAGTTTTCGCTCTTGCCTTGCTTGGCACAGCCGTGGCCTGCACGCAGATCATCCGAAATTCCGGATCGCAAGAGCTGTCGTCGAGCGGGCAGGGCATCCTTCGCGCGGCGACTTACAATGTCCATTATATCATTTTGGAGCGCGAAGAGGGCGCTTGGTCGCGTGGGGACTGGGAGCGGCGCAAAACACCGCTTGATCTGGCATTCAAGGAAATAGACGCGGATTTTATCGCGTTTCAGGAGATGGAGAGTTTCGCGCGTGGCTCCGGCAATCGTGAGAATCTGACGCTCGATTGGCTGTTGCAGAATAATCGGGACTATTCCGCCGCCGCCTCTGGCGATCCGGCCGTGTTTCCCTCAACCCAACCGATCCTCTACAAAACCGCACGACTGGAGTTGCGCGATCAAGGCTGGTTCTTTTTCTCGGACACACCTGACGTCATCTACTCACGCACTTTCAACGGCTCCTTCCCGGCCTTCGCCTCCTGGGCGCAATTCACCGATCGCCCCAGCGGTGCCGATTTTCGCGTCGTGAATGTGCATACGGATTTTTCCAGCCGCTCCAACAGGTTGCAATCGATGGATCTCGTGGCGCAACGCATCAAGCCTTGGATCGAGGCGGGAGAGCGGGTCTTTGTCGTCGGTGATCTGAACGGGCGACGGGGCAGCCGCGAGTTGGAAATTCTCGAACAGGTCGGCATAGACTTCGTGCCGGTCGATGGCGCAACCTATCATTTTAATCGCGGCATCAATCTCTTTGGCGCGATTGATCACATTGGCTTTGCAGGCGCAGTGCAGACCGCGGGGGCGCCGGTGGTCCTGCGCAAGCAATTCGCAGGCGAGTGGCCGACTGACCATTATCCTGTCATCGTCGATCTTAAACTTGAATAGCCGACGCAGCGCCGTACCCGGCGCGCCGTCCGAACACAGCCCCTGACGTCAAACCAGACCCGCCCGGATAGCCGTTGAAAAACACACCGCCAACCAACTCCCCGCAAGCATAAAGCCCATCAATTGCGCCCCCATCCTCACGCATCACAGCGCCGCGCTCATCGACCTTCAGCCCGCCATAAGTAAACGTAATCCCGCCCGTCACTGGATATGCGCGATAGGGTGGCGTGTCGATCTTCTGCGCCCAGTTGCTTTTCTCCAGCGCCAGCCCATGGGTGCGCTTTCCGTCAAGCGCCGTTGGATCAAACGCCACGCCCTCATCCACCGCTGCGTTATAGTCAGCGAGCGTTTGCGTCGCAGCGGCCTGATCGAGATCCATCTGCGCGATCAATCCCTCCAGCGTGTCTGCCTCAACAAAATGCGCATCCTCGAACGTGTATTCCCCATAGAGCAAATCGTACACCTTGGCATCGAACACCTGCCACGCGCGATGCTCCGGCTGCTCCATGATGGCCTTGCCGAACTGTGCATATGTGTAGTTGCGGAAATTGATCCCCTCATCGACAAACCGCGCGCCGTTCGCATTGAGCATCAGCCCCAGAAAATAGCAGATTTTCCGGTAGTTCTTTCGCTGGCCGGGCGGAATATCGAGGTTCCCATAATTTGCCATATGCAGATCCATCGGCGTTGCATGACAACCGCCGTAAAGCCCGTAGGACGCAGCCCCAAGCGCCTGCGCCATGCGAATGCCGTCGCCAGTGTTATGGGGCGTCCCGCGCACCTTGGCTTTGTCCCAGTTTGGCCCGATGTGCTTGGCGCGCAGATCAGGGTCAGACTCAAAACCGCCGCAGGCCAGAACAACCGCATCTGCGTCGATGTGCTCATCTGCGACCATCACGCCGGTGACGCGATCCTCGCCCACCAGCCCCGTTACGCCAGCGTTGTAGCGAATTCGCCCCCCCAGCCGCTTGAACGCCGCCAGTTCCTGATCAAACAGACCAACGCCCTCATTGAACGCCGCCAGCGCCAGACCGCCCCAGAAGACAATCCGGCCATCTTTCTCAAAACTTTGCCGCGAATAAATCGGCTCAAACTTCACGTTATGCGACGAGAGCCAGTTGAGCGTCTCATAGGAGTTCTCAACCAGCGCGGTTTGCTCGGCGCTCAGCGGGCGTCCATCATTGAACCCCAGCAAATCCGCTGCAAAATTCTCGGTCGTGTAGCTGCCAAAATCCGTGCGCGTCAGGCGAGGATCATCCGGGTCAGCAATCAGCGGCGCCAGCGCATCACCGCCCTCAAACGCAAAGCGCATCGCACCGGCGGTGTACTTCGTGTTGCCTCCTGCCAAAGCCTCATCTGCCTTTTCCAGCATCAACACATCCGCGCCCCGCTCCAGAGCAGCAATACCCGCACAAAGCGCAGCGTTACCTGATCCAACGACGATGACCTTTGGCATGATATTCTCAATTCTGATTGGCGCTACGGGGCGACTTCGGGATTTATAACGTGGATCGGAGTGCCGTCCGCATAGGCATTCACCTGATCGAAAATGTCGGAAAACTGAAGATCAAACTCATCTTCGGTGACATACCCGATATGCGGTGTGGCCAGCACGTTAGGATGGGTCAAAAGGATGTTATTGGTATCCGTCATCGGCTCGTGATCGAACACATCAACAGCCGCATGGATGCGGTCTTTGGCGATCTCCGCCTCCAGCACACCGGGCGCAATCAGACCGGAGCGCGAGGTGTTCACCAGCAGGGACCGCGGGCGCATCGTCGCCAGATCATCTGCCGTAACGATCCCATGCGTTGTGGGTTTGAGCCGGACATGCAGGCTGACGATATCGGACGATGCGAAAAACGACGCCCGATCCTGTGCAACCCGCGCCCCCGCCGCCATCGCGCGCGCGCGACCGGCATCGGAGGCCCAATACTGAACATTTAGCCCCATGGCCTTGGCATAAGTCTCCACCGCCCCTGCAATGCGGCCAAAACCGTATAGCCCCAGCGTCCGCCCCCGAAGCGTGCGTCCAACACCGCTCTGCCAGTTGCCGGATTTCATCGATTGAACCTGCTCGGGGATCTGGCGATAGCTGGCAAGGATCAGCGCCAAAGTATGCTCTGCGGCGGCATAAGACGGAGTGCCCGCGTGCATGTTCGATGACAGCATAACGCCGTGATCTGTGCAGGCCGCCACGTCGACATGTGGATACACGCTACGCTGGGAGATCAGCTTCAACTTCGGCAAGCGAGATAAAAGATCCCGCGACACTGGCGTGCGCTCGCGAAAGAGAACCAGACACTCCGCATCGCCCACACGCTTGGCCAGCCGCTCTGGATCAGGCTCATGATCCGTCCAAACGGTGACATCATGCGCCGTCAGCTTTTCAAAGCACGGCAACCCGCGCAGCGTATCGAACCAATCGTCGAGGATGTGAACTTTCATGGATGCTCAGCCTGCCCAAACAGACGTGGGCACAAAAACGCTTCCCGACGCGAGCTTTCGTGCCGTGCGGATCAATCCGGCGCTGTGAAGCTGCAATCCCGTATCATCCACCTCATGATCGACCAGAACATCGAGCTTTCCCGACGGATGCTCCAGCGTCATCACCGCAGGACGGGTTGCTGGCGCAGGCGCCATTCCCGCGCCAATCGTCCCCGGTGCAAGCAAGCACGCGGCCAAACACTGCGCCCCTGTCACTGCCATCGCAGGATGGGTGCGCCAGGGCATGAAATAGCGCGCCGCAACCGCGCCGCCGTCGCGGGCAGGGGCGAGCAGCCCGAATTTGGGGGTGACCGAGGTGCGCACATCACCCATCCCCATCGCGCGGCCCGCCTTGAGGCGCAGCGCCTCCATCTGCGCGAAAAACGCGGCATTCCCATCAAGCTCCGCCTTGCTTTCATAGCCCGTCAGCCCGAAATCCACCGCCTTCGCGATGACCATCGGCATCGCGACATCCATGCAGCTCACGCTGATCCCGTCGATCACATCAAGCGGCTTGCCGGTGGGAAACATCGCCCCCGTAATGCCGCCAACCGTATCCATAAACTGCAACGCCACCGGCGCAGCACTGCCCGGCACCCCGTCCACCTGCGCATCGCCCTCATAATTCACACCATCGGGCGTCTGTACCGTCGCTACGATCCGCGCGCCTGTGTTCACCGCGCGTATTTTCACCTCTGTCTCATCGCCGCCAGCCTCGACCAGCCCCATCTCCAGCGCCGCCGGACCGACCGCCGAAAGGATATTTCCGCAGGTCGGCTTGTAGTCCACCAGACAATCCTCGACCGAGACCTGCGCAAAAAAGTAATCGATATCCGCCCAATCGTCGTCCGATCGGGACAGCATCGCGACCTTGGTCGTCACCGCCGCACCGCCGCCAATCCCGTCGATATTGAGCGGATGACCGGACCCGACAACACTGACGAGCAGCTTGCTCAGATCCTCCAAATCCTCCGGCAAATCGTGACGGTTGAAGTAAGGACCACGCGACGTGCCGCCGCGCATGAACAGATAAGGAATGGCGGTCTGGCTCATAACGCCACCGCGCCAAATCGAAGGGTTTTCCACCAGTAGTCAGGTATCGAGATGCGTTCCATGGGTCATGGTAAACGCGATTTCAAATGCGGTGTAAAGCGCCGCTGCTAACGAAGGTTTACACCGCTATTTGCCGTAAGAAACGGCGCGCCGCAGACGCAAACCAATTGCCTTATGCGGCTTGAACCGGGATGTGCGTCGGGAAGGAGGCCTCAAACCACGCCGACGGAGTTTCGGTCGAAATCCCTGCATTCAGGCACATGCGATCCCGCGCCTCTTCGCTCACCTTCCAAAGCCCGACAGAGGTTTTATCTGCACCCGTGCCGCCCGTGCCCAAAATCGTTGGCTCCCACCCGATACGGCGGTAAATGCGCACCATGCGGGCATCGAAAACGCCGACACTGTCGGTCAGTCCAAACTCAAGTCCGATCTCACATCCCGCGCACAGCAGCGCCGTTGCGATCTCTTTTTCATGCCCTTCAAAGCGTGGGGAGATGCAAAACCGAGTGCACTCCCAGATCAGCGCGCTTTCGATACGCACACCTTTCGTCAGATGCGTGAAGTGATCGTTGACCATGGTCTGGCCGACCGTCGGAAGCAATCGCATCGACCCGCCGTGGGTGCCATCGGGCATTTGCCAGATGACATACATCGGGTTGAGCGTGTCATATTCGTCGATCTCATAACCCGTCGCATTGACGCTCACGTCCCACTTCAAGCGGGTCTTGAATTGGGTCGCGCGGTCCACAAACATGGTGTGTTTGAGCTGGGGCAGGGTGTCGAGCTCTTCGGCGTAAATATAGCGGATCATGGGTTTCCTCCTCGTGATTTGTTGAGGAGGCGGGGTCTATTTTTACGATGGTTAACAAAGTTCGAACGTGCGAGGGGCGAGAAGTTTCAGCAACCTGCGCAAATTCATGTCACGCGCGCGCGTCGGCGCTCGTGTCTGAAAATTTTCGTTAATAAATCGCTAATGCCCGATCTCGCAAGAAACTCACAAAACGATCTTGCCCGACTTGAACGCCAGTGCCACCGCGTGGGTGGTGTTCAACGCACCCATCTTGTGCCGCGCCGTGTCGATATAGACCCGCAGCGTATGCTCCGAGATGTGCAGCCGCTCGGCAATCTGACCACGGCTCTTTCCCACACCCAGAAGCGACAGCACGTCTTTCTCGCGCGGCGACAGATCCGGCAGTTGCGGGATCGGATCGGTCAATGCAAGATCCATCGCCCTTTGATGGATGTAATGCGCCGCCAGCAACACATCGCTCTTATAGTCGGAGCGAAACATCTTCCACCGATCATCGTTGGATTTGTGATTTGCCGAAAACGCCGCAAACTGTCCGCCTGGTGCCCGAATCGGCACAGTATATCCCTGATTGCCGACCCCTGACGAAATCGCTTCGCCCAGAAATTGCTTAGAGCGCTTGGTCGTCCAGTCGAGCCGTTTCCAGTCAAGGGGCGCGAAAGACGTGTAAGCGCCGCGAATGACCGGATCATCGCGCCAATATTCCTGTTGCTCGTATTGAACAGCCCATTCCAGGCCGTAGGTGAAAGCGACACTCGGTTTTCCCGTAGCACTGACCGCATGATAAACCGCGTGTTCTAGATCATAGATGTCGCAGAAGTGCTCAACAAGCGTCTGGAGCTGGGACTCGTTGTCCACCTCCGTTACCCGTTCCAGAAATCTCGTAATTTTTTGTGTCATGTCCCCGTGACGCATCCATCTTATCCGACCGCGCCGATACTTCGAGCGCTGCCACCATGATGACGTCATCCAGACTTTCAGCGAACTGCGGCATGGCGTGTTCCAGCGCCAAAGACCTAAGATCCTTTAGTACGTCTATCATCCATTCGTTTTGCATCATCGACACTCATTTAGATTGGTTAACAAACAATTAACTACAAATGTAGCACGTATATTAGGCCAAAAATATTCGCTGAGTGCCACTACCCTAAAATAGCGAGGTGAGGTCCAATAAGTGGCTGAATTTGGAATTTGTACCGGATTTTGGGGGAAGTGGGTGTTTGAAACCGGGCGAATTCAACATGAAATTCGCCCGATTCTAACACACACGCACGAAAAGAGTTTAGCCTATTGCGCCACTCGCCTCAAGCGTGTCTTCAAATGTTTTTAATCCCGTTATTGGTGAGCACACCAGAACAGCCATATTTCCTGGCTTATGCTCGTTGCGGCGCATCTTCATATGGGCCGCGGGCAAGTCGTTCCATTCGAACACCTCGGACATGCACGGATCAAGACGACGCTCCAGCATCAACTGGTTGGCAGATGACGCCTGCTTGAGATTGGCAAAATGGCTCCCCTGCACACGCTTTTGGTGCATCCACAAATAGCGCGCATCGATGGTCAGATTATAGCCGGTGGTGCCAGCACAGATCACAACCATACCGCCCTTCTTAACCACAAAGCTCGACACTGGCATCGTCGCCTCGCCGGGGTGTTCGAACACCATATCGACATTGTTGCCTTTGCCGGTGATGTCCCAGATGGCCTTGCCGAACTTGCGGACCTCTTTGAACCATTCCGCATATTCAGGCGTGTTCACCGTGGGCAATTGCCCCCAGCAGTTGAAATCCTTGCGGTTGATGACCCCTTTGGCCCCCAACCCCATAACAAATTCGCGTTTATCCTCGTCGGAGATAACACCAATGGCATTCGCGCCAGCCGTGTTGATCAACTGGATCGCATAAGAGCCAAGTCCACCCGACGCGCCCCATACCAGCACATTCTGACCGGGTTTCAACTCATGCGGGTGATGGCCGAACAGCATACGGTAGGCTGTTGCCAGCGTCAGCGTATAACACGCTGCCTCTTCCCAGCTCAGATGCTGTGGACGCGGCATCAGCTGCTGTGCTTGCACGTTGGTGAACTGCGCAAATGACCCATCGGGGGTCTCATATCCCCAGATGCGCTGGCTGGGCGAGAACATCGGATCGCCGCCGTTACAATGCTCGTCATCACCGTCATCCTGGTTGCAATGGATGACAACTTCGTCACCCACTTTCCAGCGCGTGACCTTGTCACCAATCGCCCAAACGATCCCGGCAGCGTCTGATCCGGCGATGTGGAACGGCGCTTTGTGACCGTCAAACGGCGAGATCGGCACGCCCAAAGCAGCCCAAACGCCATTATAATTGATCCCTGCGGCCATCACCAGCACCAGCACTTCGTGGCTGTCCAGCTTCGGCGTATCAACCACCTCAAGCTGCATCGCTGTATCCGGCTCTCCATGCCGCTCTTTGCGGATCGCCCAGGCGTACATTTGCGCCGGGACATGACCCAGTGGCGGGATTTCCCCCATTTCATACAAATCTTTTTGCGGTGCATCATAGTGCGGGACGGTTGCCGCGATATCCAAAGGTGCCATTTTCTGTTCCACTCATCGTTCCACAGATCGTTTTTGCCAATCTTGCGCAATAAAATTACTCAAATGCGCCAGAATCATTAATGACATTACATGTCGATTCAGGCAAGCTATTTTGTGCAGTGCAATGAAATCTGTGATTTAAGCGCTGAAACGACCCTGAAACTCCGGCGCGCGAGCCTACTTATAGGACGAGCGCACCGATCGCTCATCATCCAGCTCGCGCGGCGGCGCATTCCAAAGATTGACCAGCGTCTGATAATTCAGCGACCACTGGTTTTCAAAACAGGCCCGCATGCTCTCAATCTCGCGGCTGGTCAGATACCAGTTCAAACTGGCCTTGGAATTATTGACGAACACCACGGAACTGATCCGCGTCTTGTCCTCATAAAGCAGCCGCACCTTGTCGAGCGCTTGGCTGTTGCGAAACACCATGGACGCCGACCGCGCCGAAATCGCCGCTTCAATAGGGTTCGTCAGCCATTCCATTTGCTCCAAATTCGACGGCTTCTCGGTCATAATGTCCTTCCAGCTTTCAAAGAAGGAATAGAGCTCACCCTCGACATTATAGCGCTCACGCGCATCCAGATCGCCGTCATGGGCCGCCTGATACCACTCTTCTTCGGAGAACAGCTCGCTAAACTTGTCGGAAACCGCATCGCTGTCGAACGCCTCATGCGGTTTTCCCGAACAGGCCAGCTCGCCCGCCAATCCTGTCGGGAAGGCGCGAATTTCGATGATAATCACATCATCGATATTGGCCATGATCCATTTGCGCACCTTTGGGTCCGACAGATAGGCCGTCGCCGTCGCCATCCCGAAGTTGTCGTAATACCCCGCATCGACAACCCGCCGCTCCGGGTCCGTCGGCAAAGATACAGCAGGCGTGATATAGGGGAAGGTCGCATTCATGCGCACAGCGGTCGCCAGGTTGAACTGGTGCTGCGAACAGGGGAACAGATCGAAGAATATCTGCGACTCGTTTCCGCGAAATTGCTGCATCGATTGCAGGTTCAGATTGCTGATCAGAAGCGGCTCACCGGTCTCGACCAGCATTGGCGAGAAAATAATCGATGGCCGCCACCCGGCACGCTCGCCATGCACGAGATCACCGAAATTGATCCCATGGATATATTCCCACTGACGCTCCAGCGCTTTTCCGCGGTCATTGTCTCTGGCAAACGGGAAAAACAGACCCGGAATATCCTGCCGCATCAACTGGCGCGCAACGCGGGTCAGACTGTCACGGGGAACCTCATCGATCTGGTCAGCCTGCTCACCCGCTACGCCACGAATATCGCTGTCCATAAAAGCTTCAATCGAGCGGGTATCGAACCGGCGCGTCTGAGGATTATCGGCAAGCGCGGTGAAATAGGCGCCCGCCACCATCCCGCCCGATGCGCCTGTCACAAGCCGGATAGACTCGGCCAGATTTGCAAGATGCGTAACCTTCGATGTCCGGCGCACCGTGTCTGACTGTCGCTTGAGCTCATCCACGATCATCGCCGTCCAATAGGCCGCGCGATACGCACCGCCAGAGGTTGCCACAATCACCATCTTGCGCCGCTCGCGCCCTTCAACAACCATTCGGCGGCGCCAGTTTTCAAGCGCCTGGGTCGGCATCAAAAGATCAGGCTTGTTGGTCTCATCCGAACAGGTATCAAGCGGCGCGAAAATCTCTTTGCGCTCCACATACCCCTCACCCGGTTTGAAGATGCGCTTGCTGAACGGCAGATCAACGCGGCGCTCACCAAGCGTCAGACGCGCGTTTTGTGCGTAATAGGGCTCCCCGTTCTGATCGAGAATCCCATCGAATGTGAACTCATTGGCCGGAACGAGGACAAAACCGGCCACAATCCCCAGAACAAACCACCGCGACGCCGACCACCAGATCGTCGCCGTTGCCGCCAGCATCACGCAAATCGACGCCAGAATGACATTGTCCACGATGAGCGGCACAAGAAAATACCCCGCCGCCAGCCCGATGATGATCCAGCGCGAGGCGTTCCACCACCAGATCGCGAAATTCGCAAGCATGAACGTGAGCGTCAGAAAGAGGAAAATATAGACATTGACCGGAAACGCCCAATCGACACCTGCCAGCACAAAATACCCGCCAAAGGCAACGAGAAGCTGCGCAATCCCGTCCGCGAAAAGCGCGTTCTTTGCCGTCAGCGGCGTGGCGGTTTGAAAACTCTGTTCTGTTAGCGTCAGGTTCGACAGGAAAAGCGAGATGATCACCAGCACCAGCGAAAACAGCCAGCCCAGGATCGAGCCAAACAGAATATCGAGCACCGGCACCACAACGGTCTGCGGGCTGAGCGTCCAGCACAGCATCAGGAACAGATGCAAAAAGAACGGCCGTCTGAACTTGAGCGCATAGATCAGCCCGTATTTCACAAAAGACGCAGGACGCCTCTGGTTCTCCCAAATGTGCCGGCGCAAGGCGTGGGAATTTTTACGATGCTTTGAGTGATGACCCGAATTCTCGTTAAATTCATCAGCGGCATCGCGCGACGCGCTTCGGGATTCCCAAAAGCGAACGATCACAAAAACCATGAACGACAGGTAGTAAACGAAGAACGCTGTCCAAAACGCCGGTGAAAACTCGCCGTTTCCCAAGTACCAGCTAGAGATATGCGCCGGATTGCGGAAGAGGCCCGGAATGCCCATGCCCGTGCCGACCGCTCCGGCAAGGATCAGGCCGAGCACCACGCAGAACAGGAATGTGCCGAAACTGTTGGTGACGAACCGCTCAAATTCGCGCCAGATCGTTCGGATCACATTAAAAATCGGAGCCATCATCTGTGTGTGTTAACTAATGCTATTGTGCGAAACTGTGCGTAGCATCACATAATTCCACTGTTTTTTCCAGCGCTTACATATGCAGCCCCGCCACAGGTCCCTCTTTGATGCACAAGTTGGTGATTGATAATTAAATATCGTTTGAATTTGAGTTTGAGAAACTTTATTACTGGTGCGGTGCAGCAATTTTGAGTTGAACGGAGTCGCAGTCGATGTCGGAAGCTAGAAAAGACCGCCCGTGGTTGATCCGAACCTATGCCGGTCATTCCACCGCAGCCGCCTCAAATGCGCTCTATCGCTCCAACCTGGCGAAAGGGCAGACGGGCCTCTCGGTCGCCTTCGATCTCCCCACGCAAACCGGCTATGACAGTGATCATGTGCTGGCGCGCGGCGAGGTCGGTAAGGTCGGTGTTCCGGTCTGCCATCTGGGGGATATGAAGGCGCTCTTCGACCAGATCCCGCTCGATCAGATGAATACGTCGATGACCATCAACGCCCCTGCGCCTTGGCTTCTGGCGCTCTACATCGCAGCGGCGCAAGAGCAGGGGGCCGATGTGTCCAAACTGCAAGGCACCGTACAAAACGACATTATCAAGGAATATCTCAGCCGCGGAACCTATATGCTGCCGCCCGGGCCATCGCTCAAACTGATCGGTGATGTGGCCGAATATTGCTACAAGGCGGTGCCCAGATGGAACCCGATGAACATCTGCTCCTACCACCTGCAAGAGGCAGGCGCGACACCCGAGCAGGAGCTGGCCTATGCCCTCGCCACCGCAATTGCCGTCCTTGATCAGGTGCGCGGACAGGTGCCTGCCGAGGATTTTCCAACCGTCGTCAGCCGCATCTCCTTTTTCGTGAACGCAGGGATCCGCTTTGTGACCGAGATGTGCAAAATGCGCGCCTTCGTCGATCTGTGGGATGAGATCTGCCGCGACCGTTATGGCGTGGCTGACCCCAAACAGCGCCGGTTCCGCTACGGCGTTCAGGTCAACTCGCTTGGCCTGACCGAACCGCAACCCGAAAACAACGTCTACCGTATCCTGATCGAAATGCTCGCCGTCACCCTGTCGAAAAACGCCCGCGCCCGCGCCGTGCAACTGCCCGCATGGAACGAAGCACTTGGCCTGCCGCGCCCATGGGATCAGCAATGGTCCATGCGCATGCAGCAGATCATGGCCTTTGAGACCGATCTTCTGGAATACGAAGACCTCTTTGACGGCAATCCAGCGGTCGATGCAAAAGTCGAAGCACTCAAAATCGCCGCCCGCGAAGAGCTTGCGACCATCGAAGGCATGGGCGGCGCGGTTGCCTCCATCGAATATATGAAGGGCCGTCTCGTCGCGTCCAATGCAGAACGGGTCGGCAAGATCGAACGCGGCGAGACCACTGTGGTAGGGGTGAACAAATTCGTCGAAACCGAAGAAAGCCCGCTCACATCCGGCGATGGCGGGATCATGGTTGTCGATCCGGCGGTCGAGGCAGAGCAAATCCAGCGCTTGGGCGAATGGCGCGCGGCGCGCGATCAGACGGCGGTCAAATCCGCGCTGGCCGATCTGCGCGAGGCGGCGCAATCGGGCCGCAACATCATGGAACCATCGATTGCCTGCGCGCGGGCAGGGGTGACGACAGGCGAATGGGGCACGATCATGCGCGCCGTGCATGGCGAGTTCCGTGCGCCCACGGGCGTGTCCAAAGCCGTATCCAATTCAGCCGAAGGGCTCGATGATATCCGTGCCGCTGTCGCCTCGCTCGCCGATGCGCTGGGCCGCTCGCCGAAAATCGTCGTCGGCAAACCGGGACTGGACGGCCATTCCAATGGCGCCGAACAGATCGCCGTGCGCGCCCGCGATGCGGGGATGGATGTGACCTATGAGGGCATTCGCCTGACACCTCAAGAAGTCGTCGCCGCTGCCAAACGCGACGGCGTGGACGTTATCGGTCTGTCAATCCTCTCCGGCTCGCACCTGCCGCTTGTTCAGGACGTGCTCAATCGCCTCAAATCCGAGCGGCTGAGCATCCCCGTCGTTGTCGGCGGCATCATCCCCGACGACGACGCGGCACAACTCAGGGCGATGGGCGTCGCCAAAGTCTACACCCCCAAAGACTTCGAACTGAACCCGATCATGTTTGATATCGTCGAGCTGATCTCCGGCGCGCAGCCCATCGCCGCCGAGTAGCACTGGCATCTATCGCTGCGCAAAGGCATACTCCCGCCAAAGCAGGAGACATGCCCCATGACCATCCATATCGGTGCCAAGAAAGGCGACATCGCCCCAACCGTGCTCATGCCCGGCGATCCCTATCGCGCCAGATGGGCAGCGGAGACCTTCCTTGAGGGCGCAACCTGCATCAACGAAGTGCGCGGAATGCTTGGCTTCACCGGAACATGGCAGGGCAATCCGGTCACGATCCAGGGGTCGGGCATGGGGATGCCCTCGCTCTCAATCTACGCCAACGAACTGATCAAGGACTATGACGCCCAAACCCTGATCCGAATCGGCTCATGCGGCGGAATGGCCGAAAACGTCGGCATTCGTGATGTGATCCTCGCCATGACCTGCTCCTCCATCTCCACCCCCTCGCTCGGAATTTTTAAAGAGGTTAACTTCGCCCCCTGTGCCGACTGGGGCTTGCTCCAGGCCGCCCATCGCGCCGCGCAAACCCGCGATGTTGCGACCCATGTTGGCGGCATCTATTCGGCGGATGTCTTCTATGACGAACGCCCGGATCTGAACGCGCAAATGACCCGCCATGGCATCCTCGGGGTTGAGATGGAAGCGGCAGAGCTTTACACCCTCGCCGCCCGCTACAATCGCCGTGCGCTGGCCGTTCTCACCGTATCCGACCACCTGGGCACCGGCGAATCTCTCCCCTCCGATCAGCGCGAACGCTCCTTCGGCGACATGGTCGAAATTGCCCTGGAAGCCGCTTTCGCCAGCTAAAGCGTTTCCAGTTTTCATAGGTGTACGCGTATCGCTATTCGCGTCCGAGCAAAGCGAGCGGCAGCGAACAAGGGGTTCAATGTAAACTGAAAACGCGATAACACGCTACCCCGCTTTCATCTTTCCAAAAATACTCAAATCACCCTTAAATCGCGCCGCGCCCCAGCGCGGCACCGATGGGCTGATCGCGCAAACATAACGCGCTCCGCCCCGGACCTGATCCGGGGCCTCCCACAGCAGGCCTGTACTTACGCTCTCTCCAAAACCTCCACCGACAGCACCGTCGGCAAATGCCGCGCAATCTCGTCCCAGCTTTCCCCTTCATCCACACTCGCGAAAACCGACCCGCTATTGGTACCGAAATATATCCCCGCAGGCTCCATCTCATCCCCAGCCATCGCCTGACGCAGCACGGTGAAAAAGCACGCCTTTTGCGGCAAGCCATCGCGTTTGGCGCTCCAGCTCTTCCCACCATCCGTCGATTTCCAAACCGCCGCCGCCGCATCAGGGGGATAGCGACCCGCATCATCCCCGTTCAACGGGATCGTCCAGAGTGTCTCCGGGTCGCGCGGATGCACGCGAATTGGAAATCCGAAGGTCGAGGGCAAACCATCCGTGATATCATCCCAACTGCGCCCCCCATCCGACGATCGCCACACCCCGTGGTGATTTTGCTGATAGAGCAGATCGCCCGCGCCGTTCGCTCGCATCATATTGTGTACACAATGCCCCGTCTCGCCATCGCGCGGCGCGGCAGGGTGATGATGATCGCCGCAATCGTGTGCGTTTGACAGACGATTGCGCCGCTCCCAACGCGCGCCCCCGTCCTCACTGGCAAAGACGCCTGCGGCAGAGATACCGAGCCACAGCTTTTGCGGATCGTCCATCGAGGGGACAATCGTGTGCAAAATCAGCCCCGCCGCCCCGCCGTTCCAATCCTTGCGCCCCGGAAAATCGCTCAACGCATCGTTTTTGGACCAGGTTTGCCCATCCGTGCTGGTCAGAAGCTGCGCCGGCTTGGTGCCTGCAAAATAGCGGCCACCGTGAGCATTAAGCGACCAAATCTGCTTGATCTCGTCATCAAACGGCAGCGCTTGCTCGCTCCATCCGATCATCTTGGCAAACTCGGGATCATTCGCCGCCCAGGCATCCTGCTCACCCTTGCTAAGCCGCGTCAGCGCCCATGTTTCCCCACCATCACAGGAGCGCCAAATACCCGCGCCATACCAATCCCCGCCACCCCCGGCGAGTAGCGTTCCATCGGTGGGATCACCGACAATATGGTTGATCGGCCAGCCGTCACAATACGGCCCGTTCACGACCCAACTCGCCCGATTGGCATCGCCTTTGAGGATAAATGCACCTTTGGTGGTGCCGATGAGTATAGAAATCATGCCATCACTCCCCTTCGCGTTCATGGGCAGGCTAGCACGTGTGCGGTGGTGCGCCTAGGGAGGTGGCTTCTGGGTCGGGAAGCAAGCGGCCTTACGGATTAACACCTAAATTTAAATCTACAGCCCTCACCACACAACGCGCGCACGTCCGGCACCGCCGGACAGCCCCTGACCCTCCCCCCTGGGAGGGGGCTTCACCCCCACCCGAGGGTCGCGGGCTGTCCATATTTCACTAAACTATCGACATTGTTTGCGAGAATAGGCCAGTGCGGTCAGAGTCTGACCAGGCATCGATTTCTCGTGACGCAAGCCTCTCGCAACGTCATCGCAAACTAACGCTCAGTCGGAATATCGAATGGCAGGGCATCAGAACAGCGGCCAAAAGGTGCCGCTACACCAGCATCCGCCCCCTCACATCTTCCGCTCGACCATCATCTTCTTGATCTCCGCAATGCTCTTGGCCGGATTCAGACCCTTTGGGCAGGTGCGGGTGCAGTTCATGATCGTGTGGCAACGGTAGAGTTTGAACGGATCTTCCAGTTCATCCAGCCGTTGCCCCGTCGCCTCATCCCGGCTGTCGATAATCCAGCGATAGGCGTGCAAGAGCGCCGCTGGGCCAAGATAGCGGTCGCCATTCCACCAGTAACTGGGACAAGATGTCGAGCAGGACGCGCACATTACGCATTCATAAAGCCCGTCGAGCTTCTTGCGATCCTCAATCGACTGACGCCATTCTTTTTGCGGGCGATTTGTCGTCGTCTCCAGCCACGGCATGATGCTGGCGTGCTGGGCGTAGAAATGCGTCAAATCCGGGATAAGATCCTTGACCACCGGCATATGCGGCAGCGGATAAATCTTCACATCCCCCTCGACCTCATCCAGCCCATAGATACAGGCCAGCGTGTTGATCCCGTCGATATTCATTGCGCAAGAGCCGCATATCCCCTCACGGCAGGAGCGACGAAACGTCAGCGTCGGATCAATCTCGTTCTTGATCTTGATAAGCGCGTCCAAAATCATCGGCCCGCACTCATCGGTGTTCACGAAATACGTATCAAGCCGCGGATTGTCGCCGCTATCAGGGTCGAAACGATAGATTTTGAACGCCCGCACATTCGCGCCATCGGGCTTGGGCCAGGTCTTGCCAACCATAATCTTGGAATTTTTGGGAAGGGCGAGTTCTACCATGGATCACTATCCTTGAGCGCTTAGAGCGTGAGTGGTTTTGTGGGCTGGACACCCGATTTTTTGACAACACAGGTCGCGTAGACTTCGTCCGGATCGCGGCCCGTCAGAAAATCGCTCGACAGTCCAATCGAAAGCCCTGTGCTGACTTTGCCGCTTGAATTGACACCGATACCAACGCTTCCCGACGGTTTTATGGCCGCGCGTGCCCGTTCGGTGCATTCGGCCATCGCAACCTCAACGGGGATCGGTCTGCGCGGGGTGCAGGCAGCGGTTGCAAGGGTCAATATGAGAATGATGCGCATCATCTCCCGGCCCCTACAGCAACGACGTCAGCGCATTTTGCGCGATACAGTTGCGCGCCTGCGGTCGCTGCGCAATTTGCAGCACTGCCGATGTCGCGCCGCTGCTGTTTTGCGTCAGCGCGTATTGCGCGAGCGTGGCCAGTTCCTCTCCGGTCGCCGCGTCGATGATGCAATCTGTGTAAGGGGCCGCATTCACGCCGGGAAACTGCTGCGCAACCACGTCATTCACAGCATCCTTCGCCACATCGCGAGAGGCCTGCTCCATAATCGGCGTACCACAGGCAGCCAGAACAAGCAGACCGCAAATCGCAGCAATCTGCCCGCGGCCTCCCGCGCTGATATGGCTGCGAGCTTCCATCAATAGACCCGCGCCTTGGGAGCGATTTTCTTTAGTTCAATGCCTCCGTCCGCCTCGCTGGTCAGCGGGTCGGTGTGTACGGGTCGATAGGTCAGTTTCACGTCCTCGCCCGTCACCCAAGCCAGCGAATGTTTACGCCAGTTCTCATCGTCGCGGTCAGGGTAATCCTCATGCGCATGCGCCCCGCGGCTTTCCTTGCGGGCCTCCGCCGAAACCACAGTCGCGAGCGCATTGGGGATGAGATTGGACAACTCCAGCGTTTCCATCAAATCCGAATTCCAGACCATCGACCGGTCCGAGACCTTCACATCCTCGAACTTTTTGGCAATCGCGGTGACATTGGCGACACCTTCCTTGAGCGTTTTGTCGGTGCGGAACACCGCCGCATCATCCTGCATCGCCTTTTGCATCTCCAGCCGCAGATCAGCGGTCGAGATACCGCCACTTGCATGGCGCAGGAAGTCGAAATGTTCCATCGAGGCTTCGACAGATTTCTCGTTGATCGGCGCGTTGGGCGCATTCGGATCAACAACCTCGCCTGCTTTGATCGCCGCGGCGCGCCCGAAGACCACCAGATCGATCAGCGAGTTGGACCCAAGCCGGTTCGCGCCATGCACAGATGCACATCCCGCCTCGCCCACGGCCATCAGTCCGGGCTGAATGCGGTCGGGCGATTTTGTCGTCGGATTCAGGACCTCGCCCCAGTAATTCGTCGGAATGCCGCCCATATTGTAGTGCACCGTCGGCAGCACAGGGATCGGCTCCTTGTTCACATCCACGCCCGCAAAAATCCGCGCGCTTTCCGAAATCCCCGGCAGACGCTCAGCCAAAGTTTCCGGCGGAAGGTGATTGAGATGCAGATGGATATGATCGCCATCCTTGCCAATCCCGCGCCCTTCGCGAATCTCCATCGTCATGCAGCGCGAGACCACATCGCGGGACGCCAGATCCTTGTAGGTCGGCGCATAGCGTTCCATGAACCGCTCGCCTTCAGAATTGGTCAGGTAGCCGCCCTCGCCGCGCGCGCCTTCGGTAATCAGACACCCCGCGCCGTAAATCCCAGTGGGGTGGAACTGCACGAACTCCATGTCCTGCAACGGCAGACCTTGCCGCGCGACCAGCCCGCCGCCATCGCCTGTGCAGGTATGGGCCGAAGTGGCCGAGAAATAGGCGCGGCCATAGCCGCCCGTGGCCAGCACAACCATCTTGGCAGAGAACCGATGCAGCGTGCCATCGTCGAGCTTCCACGCAATCACACCCTGACATTCCCCATCTTCGGACATGATCAGATCGGTGGCGAAATACTCGATGTAGAACTCCGCTTTTTGCTTGAGTGACTGACCATAGAGCGTGTGCAAAATCGCATGCCCCGTCCGGTCGGCGGCGGCGCAGGTGCGCTGCACCGGCGGGCCTTCGCCGAACTCGGTTGTGTGCCCGCCAAATGGGCGCTGATAGATCGTGCCCTCTTCGGTGCGCGAGAACGGCACGCCATAGTGGTCAAGCTCATACACCGCCTTGGGCGCTTCGCGGGCCAGATACTCCATCGCATCCGTATCACCGAGCCAGTCCGAGCCTTTGACCGTGTCATACATATGCCACTGCCAGTGATCCGGCCCCATGTTCGAGAGCGATGCAGCAATCCCGCCCTGGGCCGCAACTGTGTGCGAACGGGTGGGGAAAACCTTTGAGATACAGGCCGTCTTCAGCCCCTGTTCAGCCATGCCCAACGTCGCGCGCAGACCCGCGCCACCAGCGCCAACAACAACGACGTCATAAACGTGATCGGTAAATTCATATGCGGCCATGGGGCGTCCTTCAGCCTGAGAATGCAATTTTTGCGACGGCAAACAGGCCCGAAAAGCCCAATGCGCCGCACAGCAGATTGGCAAATACGATCAGCGCCGTGCGCGTGCCGCCGTGGGTGTAGTCTTCGATCACCGTCTGCAAGCCGAGTTTGAGATGGTAAAAGCAGGTCAGAATGAACAGCGCCGCGACAATCGCATGGAAAGGATGCTGATAGGTCTCAAGCATCTGCGCATGCGGCAGCCCGAGCGTGTATGCCAGCGGAATGATGAAAAACGGCGTCAGGATAATCAGCGCGATGGCCGACAAGCGCTGCGTCCAGAAGTGATGCGTGCCATCCTTGGCCGAGCCAAGCCCCTGCACGCGGCCATAGTCTGTCTTGAAGCTCATAAATGTGCCGCTTTCTGCTATGCAACAATGATGGTGATGATGGTGAGCAGCACCGACGCGCCCAGCACAATATAGGACGAGCGCCCGATCTCTTCGATCTCGAACCCATAGCCCAGATCCCAGACCAGATGACGGATGCCGTTGCAAAAGTGATACCACAGCGCCCAGGCCGAGATGATAAGAATCAGCCCGCCAAACCGGGAGGTCATCAGGTCATCGACGAATGTGTAATAGGCAGCGTTCGTTGCGCCCGCGAGAAACCACCAGACGACCAATAGCGCAGTGATCGTCAGACCAGTGCCAGTGATACGATGTACGATCGACAGCACGGAGTTTATCTGCGGACGGTAAATCGACAGATGCGGGGAAAGCGGTCGATTTCCTCTGTTTACGTCAGCCACAAAACGTTCTCCTCACAAGTCGCGACCGGTTTTAGGCAAAACCGTAAATTTGTGATGAACAATGTCTGGAAACCGCCACTCAAAGTCAAGCAAACCGCCAACGAGTGCGACGCCATGACAAGGGCGTTCGATGATTTGTGATCACATGAAAGCATAAGTGATCACAAAATGCAGGCAGCACTGATGCGCAGCGCCATATGTGCTGCGAATGCGGCTGTTTCTAGTGCGCGCGATGCTTCGACTCCAAACGCATCCGAAATAGACGCCGCAGATGCGTAACGACCAAGTTGCCACACAAGTTAACCAATAATAGCAACAAACCGTTGCAGGTAGTCTAACAAAGAGTTAACACGACAGCGCTGGTTTGAAAGATCAGCGCTTTAGGTATCGGGGTGATTACCGAAGGGTTAGTTAAGTACAGGTCCTAAAAGGCGAGATGATCTCATTCGGGTAGATCGAAACAGCCGCTCTGGATTTTGTGCTGGTGCGTGAGAATAAAGGGGGCGTTCCGCGTGGGGCAAGACAAGCTTAGCCGGGAATTCTATTTCCCGACGATGATGTTCATCCGTGATCTGGATGATGCAGCGGCTGTGAATGGTGAGTTGACGGCATTGATCCGGTCTGAGCGTGCGCGCGATGAGGCTGGGATTGAACGGTCAAATTTCAAGAGCCTTGGTGGCTGGCACAGTCAGAACAATTTGCACCAGCGCGAAGAGTTTTCGGTAATTCGGGACCGTATTTTGGAGCAGGGCGCGCAAATCTCGCGTGATCTTCAGTATGATCCGGGCTGTCATCTTGGCATCGACAGTATGTGGAGCATTATCAACGGGGCAGGGTCTCACAACAAGGCGCATATCCATCCGGGCTCGATCTGGAGCGGGGTTTACTATGTGCAGGCGCCCGAAGGCGGCGGGGACATTGAGTTCACCGACCCGCGCACAGAACATCTGATGAAGCAAGCCAAGTTCAAGCCCGGACAGACCCGTCCGATGGAAGCCTGGACCAAAGTGCGTTTCACGCCAAAACCAGGGAAAATGATCATTTTCCCAAGCTGGCTTTATCATTCAGTTGATCCCAATCTGAGCACTGCCGAAGGGCTGGACGC
The DNA here is from genome assembly GCA_964425135.1 of uncultured Rhodobacterales bacterium. Lineage (GTDB taxonomy): Bacteria > Pseudomonadota > Alphaproteobacteria > Rhodobacterales > Rhodobacteraceae > CAYLLD01. The sequence goes on along the minus strand of CAYRKW010000026.1, from coordinate 17,796 downwards.
GGAGCGGATCATCATCAGTTTCAACCTTTCCCAGGTCTCTGGGGCAGGATGAAAAAGGGGAGAGCGTGTAAACAGCTCTACAATCACTGTCAGTGTTTGACGACCAATAATGGGGTAACAAATGACGTACTATACCAACTACTACAATAACTACGGCTACCATGGCTACAGCGGCTATGGCAACGAGGGCGATGAAGGCAACGAGGGTAACGAAGGTAACGAAGGTAACGAGGGCAACGAGGGCAACGAAGGTAACGAAGGTAACGA
>CAYRKW010000026.1:6454-17429 GCA_964425135.1 uncultured Rhodobacterales bacterium | reverse complement strand
AACGAAGGCGACGAAGGGAATGAGGGCGACGAGGGCCCCACAACCGGAACCGTCTCTGGTAATGTCTTTAGCGATATCAATTGTGACGGTCTTAACGAGAGAACCGTAACAACCTCCAAAGGCGACAATGTCCTGCAAGACGGTGACTTCGAAGCTGGAAAAACCAAGTTCAACACCGATGGTTACGGCAAATGGTATGATGCTGGAAACAACTCCGGCGATATCATCCAAGGCACCGAGGAAGGCCACTACGGCAACGCTGCGGACAATGAAGTTTTCGAACTCGATTGCGGCTCGGTTCTGTGCCAGCACTTCCAGGTTGCGACAGCCGGAACGTATTGCCTGACGCTCGATGTCTACAAAAACAGCGAGATCTCAGCGAGTGACAACGACTTCAAAATCAAGATTAACGGCCAAACCGTTAAGGTTGTTGACGTCACCGCAGACGGTCAGGTCGTTGTCGAGCTGGAGCTTGCAGCCGGATCGAACCGTATCGATCTCGTCTCCGGAAGCCACTCTTCGGGCAAAGGCCCGGCGGTTGACAACATCGAGTTGCGCGCGCTGACAACAACAACCACGAGCGAAGAGCCCGGCCAAGCCGGTGTGACGGTCAAGCTGATCGACGCCAATGGCGTTGTTGCTGCAACAACGACAACCGATGCAAACGGCGACTACAGCTTCGGCAACCTTGCGGTTGGCGATTATAGCGTCATGGTTGTTGCACCTGATGGACAGGAGTTCACCCTTCAGGATGTCGGCAGTGACGACAATGACGACAGCGATGTCGATGCCAACGGTATGTCGGGCACAGTCTCGGTCACCGCTGGTGGAAACGTCAAAGTTGACGCCGGTCTGAAAGACGCGCCACAGCCGGGCTCCCTGTCGGGCACATACTTCATGGATGCAAACCGTGATGGTGCCGACAACGACAACATGGATGTTGCAGGTAAAGAAGTTAAACTGCTCAACGCAGATGGCTCGCCAGCAACAGACATCGACGGCAACCCGGTTGCGGCTGTTCTGACAGACGCGGATGGGGACTACAGCTTTGGCAACTTGGCTGCGGGTGACTATGTTGTCATGTTCGAAGACAGCGCCGCTGAAGGCAAAGAGTTCATTGCGCAGGATGCAGCAGACGACGCTGACGATAGCGATGTGAACCCGGCCAACGGTATGACAGCGCCTGTCACTGTTAACGAAGGGCAAAATACGCCTAACGTTGACGCTGGTGTTCAGACACTGCCAGGCTCGCTGTCGGGCACCTATTTCGTTGATGAAAACGAAAACGGCGCAGACGATGATGGCATTGACGTTGCTGACAAGCAGGTCAAACTCCTGAACGCAGACGGCTCGCCAGCATCCGACATCGACGGCAATCCGGTCGCGCCTGTGCAAACAGACGCAAACGGCAACTACAGCTTCGGCAACTTGGCTCCAGGTGAGTACAAGGTCATGTTTGAAGCCGTGGACGGTTCCTCCTTCATCGCGCCAAACGCGGCAGATGATGCGGACGACAGCGATGTCACGAGCGGCACAATGACCGATCCGGTCACTGTGAACGCTGGTGCGAACACACCAAACGTTGATGCAGGTATCTCCGCTGACCCGATCCCAGGATCGCTCTCGGGGACGTACTTCTTCGACAACAATGACAACAACACAGATGATGCTGGTGACGGCGATGTGTCTGGCAAGCAGGTCAAACTGCTGAACCCAGACGGATCGGCGGCTGTTGACTTCAACGGCAATCCGGTTGCTCCAGTGCAAACAGATAGCAACGGTAACTACTCCTTCGCTAATCTGGCTGCTGGCGCTTATGTTGTCATGTTCGCGCCTACAGACGGTGCTTCGTTTGTAACGCCCGGCCAAGGCGATGAAGCGGATGATTCGGATGTGGACGGCAATGGTATGACAGCGCCTGTCACCGTGAACGAAGGTGAAAACACACCTAATGTTGACGCTGGCGTATCGCTCGACAACCAGAACCCAACCGCAGCTGATGACGATGCTGGTGAAGTTTGTGCCAACGAAGAAGTCTGTGCTGATGTGCTTGCTAACGACAACGATGCGGATGGTGACACGCTCACAATCACATCTGTCGACGGTCAAGCAATTCAGCCAGGCGGTTCGGTGACAACAGCAAGCGGTGTTATCGTCACTCTTGACGATGCCACAGGCGAGTTGTGCTTTGATGGCGAGACAGCCTACGAAAGTCTCGATATCGGCCAAAGCGAAACCGAGGAAATCTCTTACACCGTAAGCGATGGAAACGGCGGCGAGGCAACGGCAACCGTCAGCGTGACCTTCAAAGGTGTTGCTGAAGATGCCGAAGATATCGGTAACTCGATCGCAGGCATGGACGTCAAGTTCCAGATCACCAACGGCTACGAATCCGATCCTCTGAACGATGGTGCCTATACCGTCAAACTCAGCGGCACCGGAGACGTCCGTTTCGATGATCTGGTGATTGAAGATGCCTACTGTCTGTCCGGTCTCGACGACGTTCTGTCGAACCCGGCTGGCACAGATATCGACCTTGCACCAATGAACATGGGTAACTTCTACCTGGCAGATGGTGCGTCGGTTCCGGCAGGCGATCTTGCAACCACAGGCCTCAACGGTGCATCCGCGCGTGACAATCTTGATGAGATCAACTGGATCATCAATCAGGACTTCGGATCGCAAGGCTTCACCGATATGGCGATCCAGGGCGCGATCTGGATGCTCACCGATGGTGACAATCCAGGCGTGACGTTCGAAGTTGCATCACCATTGGCAAACGATGGCGCTGACGTTGAGGCCATCTATGACCTTGCGGTCGCCAATGGTTCCGGCTTCGAAGCTGGCTCAGGCGATCTGGTTGGCCTCTACATCGATCCAACCGCAGACACAGAAGCAGCTGGCCACGTCCAGCCGTTCCTTGTCGCGGTTGCCTTCGATGACATCGACTGCCTCTGCTAAGGCACCCGATACGGTCCGGGCGCATCAATCGCGCCCGAACCAATCCAAACAACGAAAGCGCGCATCATCCGATGCGCGCTTTTTCTTTGCCGGTGAAGGCGGGTTATTGGGTCAGTTTCAACTTCGAGATCGACACAGCGATTGACGAGAATGCCTCTGCCAATTGCGCACCTGAGACATCGAAATGATGGCTTTGCGAGCTCGCACAGGTCTCAAGATCGGTCTGAGCGTCTGATCCGGTGGTCATGTCAAAGCCGATTGTGAAGACGATCACATCCTCATCTTCGGCCAATTGGCACAAATCAGCCAACTCCTGCCGCGAGGCATTTTCACTCGCAGTACGCTCGTCGGTGCTGCCCAGTGTCGACCATTGGCTTCTTAGTCCGTTGCTGGCGAAATACTGTTTTTCATAAGTTTCATTGTAGTATTTGTTGCTCGGACGCTGTTGGTAACGCGTGCGGCCGTCAGACATCAGAACAACAACCTTCAACGTGCCGCCATCATCAAAATCATAGGGGCGATCGATAAAATCTTCGCTGACCTCATCAGCATCAATCAATTCCTGCACCAGCCAGTTGCTGTCCGGGTCAAGCAGCGCCATACCCCACTTCATTCCAACCTGCGTACCAGTGCCGTCGTGGCCCATGAAATCGAAGATGCGGTTTTGCAAATCGACCGGGTCATTCGACAAATACGCGATTTCTTGCGTATTGCTCGGACACCAGCCCCACTCAGCCTGATTCCCCCGATTCGAAGAACCTTCAAAGGTGAACCACTGGAAATGCGGGACCTGATTGCGCGAATTGGACGCCGGAAGGGCTGTCGTATCGTAATCGGACGCCGTAAAATCAACACATCGCGAATAATTGTGATCCAGAACCGATGTCTGATGCAACTCGTTGAATACCGTTTCACCGACATTCACCTGACCTGAAAACGGGACCAGCGAAATGCTGGTTGTGCCCTTGTTTGTGGCATTGAGAACTTCCTCAACAAAGTCCGCCGACGCAACGCGCATCACATCCATGCGCGTTAGCTTGCTGTCGTCCTCATCAGCATAATGCAGCTTGCTGTAGTAGTCTGGATTGTTGAATTGCAGATCGTTCAGCATCGACGTCAAAGTTGGTGATGTTTGTACCTCTTCACGCGCCATCGAGCCGGAAATATCCAGAACCAGCGAAATCTCAATATCACTCACGCCCTGAAATGCCGTCGCGTTTGCACCAATGCTCAATTGATCAATCCCGGCCAGCTTCAACGCCATCGTTTGTGTTGCGTAATCCAGTTGCGCTTTGATCTTGCGCTGCACGAGCGTCGATTGGTCAAACACCTTAATGCTGTAGTTCTGACCAACAAAATTCGTCGATTTGAGGAAGTCACGGATCGTCTGCTCTGGATCGCGGTTGCCATTTGCAGCCGCTGCCAGAACGCCGCGGTCCAGCGCATCCTGCAATTCGGCCCTGAAGGCTTCATGGCGGATAAAATCCACTCCCATACCGACCGCAAGAAACATCGACATAAAAGAGCCGACTGTGAAAGCTGTTATCGCACCTTTGGTGTCGTCCTTGAAACGACTTACAGATGCCATGACCGAACGATGTGGTAGGGGGAATTTGATTGTCATTTTACACTCGTTACACAGTTGAACGCCAAACACAGACGGCGGATTACACGAAATCTTGGTTAAGAACTGCTAGAGTCTTGTGTTCAAATTAGGATGCAATTGCGACAATTCCGCCCAATTTTTCTGCACGAAGGATCAGGCTTTCACTCTGAGCGATTTATCCGCCCGGATCGCCCCTGTTTTCGTCCCGCGCCAGTTTCGAATGTCTTTGTTCATAAGCGATGCAGCAGGCGAACCCACATCCAAAACGCCCAATTGTACCAAAAGCGCAGTGATCGCTGCCTCCGAGGCGCGCGTGGCCCCATCGGTGATTTTTAGCGCGACCCCCATCTTGAGCGCGGGCAGGATCGCGGTGAACACGCCCTCCGCACCGGTTTTGACCACACCATCGCTCATATCGCGCATCAGCGCTGTACAGGCACGCCCTTCACCTGCGACCAACTCAGGAAAGGCACGCATCGCCTCCACCAGTCGACCCGCTGCAGCGCCCCGCGATCCGCTCCGATCGCTCGCCATCTGCGCCATAGCGCGGGCCAATCCCTCGACCGTCGTTGTGTGATTAGGGGCCGAGCACCCGTCGATGGCAAAGCGCTGGCTTGCCGCGCCCGTCATGTCCTCAAAGGCGGATTTGATCGCGACCTGAACCGGATGATCAATGTCATTATACTCCGGTCCGGCCCCCAGATGGCGGCTCAGCGTCAGAAACCCGCTATGCTTGCCTGAGCAGTTGTTGTGGTACTGACACGGCTTTTGCACCGCGCGGATCAGGGCAAAACGCGCCTCTTTGTCATTGGGCACTTGCGCACCGCAGCGCAGATCCGCATCCGTCAGATCAAGCGATGCCAGCCAAGTGGTGACGCGCGATGTATGGATGTCAGCGGCATTATGCGACGCACAGGCAAGCGCCAAATGTTCCGGCGTCAGATTATACGCATCTGCAGCGCCGCTTTCGATCAGAGGAAGCGCCTGCAACATCTTGCACGAGGATCGTGGATAAATCTCTGCCTTTGGATCGCCCCAGGCCGCCACCAACGCCCCGGTCTCATCGACAATCGCCGCATGACCCAAATGCGTACACTCGACCATATCGCCGCGCCAAACCTGCGCCATGGGCACCGGCGCGGTCAATCGAGCAAATCCTCAAGCGCGCCTTCACCAATGTTCTTGCGCAAACTGTTAAACGCCAGCCGCATCCGCGATTTGACCGTGCCAAGCGGCAAACCCAGCATCTCCGCAATCTCAGACTGGCTCAGCCCGTCATAAAACGATGCTCTGATGATCACGAGCTGATCCTTGTTCAACTTGCTCAAAGCCTCCCTGATCTGGACCTGCCGATCTTCAGCCGCCAATACATCAAGCGCAGGCGGCTCGGGGTCAGGCTGGAAATGCGGATCGTTCGGATCAGGCTCCGGGCGTGTGAACTTCCGCAGCAAATCGATCCGCCGGTTTCTGGCAATGGTGAACACCCAGGTCGAGACCGACGCCTTGCTCGCATCAAAACTGCTCGCACGATGCCACACCTGCGCAAGAACCTCCTGCGTCACCTCATCCGCATCGCTTTCGCCCAAACCGCGTCGGATCAAGAACAACTTGATCCGCCGGGCATAGCGCTCATACAGCAGGATGAACGCGTTGCGATCCTGCGTCGCAATGCGGTCCATCAGATCGCTGTCATCTGGCGTATCGTCGTCTGGAAGGGGTTTCTGGTCAGGGGGGGTCATGTCTATACGGGTTAATCTAACAGCAGGCACGTTAACAAAGCTGGATTTTTGAGTTCGGGTCTGGAGCCACCTGCCTTTATGCGCTAGAGTATCGGTGCATGCGCCGTAATCTACAAGCCTACTGTTGAAAGGCAAGACGGCGGTGCTAAAATTGGGCAGACAGCACGCTTTTATCGCGTGTGAGCGGAGGATCGATGCTGAAGACGATTGGTGTGACAGTAGGACTTGTCACAATCTTAACCACAGGCAGCGTGACAGCGCAGGAACAGTTCCCGCGCATCGCACTCTATGATAACTGGAGCGTGTTTGCGAGCGAAGACAAGCTAAGCTGCTTTGTCGCCTCCAAACCCGAGTTGACCGAAGCCCGCGACAATGCCGGCAATCCAAAACAGGTCCGGCGCGGCGAAATCAACATGTATATCACCACGCTCAAATCCGAAGGGATTGTAAACGAGGTGAGCTATTCCTCCGGCTACCCGTTCAAGGACGGCTCAACCGTGTCCGTTCAGATCGGCGCAAGCGGGTTTGAGATGTTTACCGAAGGTGAATGGGCCTGGACGCTTTCGCCTGATCAGGACAAAAAACTGGTCAATGCATTGCGCGGCGGGGCCAAAGCCGTTGTCACGGGACAGTCCTCACGCGGGACAACCACCATTGACACATTCAACCTCAAAGGCGTAACGGACGCGATCCGTGATGCGACCGAGCGGTGCGACAACAGCAGCTGACACCTGAATTTGGGCGAGGGATGCGGGGTGCCGCTGCAATTCTGCGGCGCACCCGTTGGTGATTTGAAAAGGTAGGCACAATGGCTGCAACGCCCCCTCTGGTTCAGGATCTTGCAACGATTGCCCGCAAAGAGGCGGCAGGTCCGCGCAATCTGATCGGCTTGACGCGCGAAGCCCTTGGTGAGGCCTTGTCCGAAATCGGCATCCCCGAGAAACAGCGCAAGATGCGCGTGGGTCAGGTCTGGGCCTGGATCTACCAAAAAGGCGTCACCTCATTTGACCAGATGACCAACCTGTCCAAAGACATCCGCGCCAAACTCACCCAGAACTTTGTCCTGCGGCGGCCAGAGATCGTGACCAAGCAGGTCTCGACCGATGGCACGCGCAAATACCTGCTGCGCGTCGGCGGCGGGCATGAGGTGGAGGCGGTTTATATTCCCGAGGAAGATCGCGGAACACTTTGCATCTCCAGCCAAATCGGCTGCACGCTGACCTGCTCGTTCTGTCACACCGGCACGCAAAAGCTGGTGCGCAACCTCAACCCCGATGAAATTGTCGGCCAAATCCTCGTGGCGCGCGATGATCTGGGCGAATGGGACATGCCGCCCGGCGAAAAGCGGCTCCTGAGCAATATCGTGCTTATGGGCATGGGTGAGCCGCTCTACAACACCGACAACGTGCGCGACGCGATGCTGATCGCCATGGACGGCGAGGGCATATCGCTCTCGCGCCGCCGGATCACCCTGTCCACAAGCGGCATCGTCCCGCAGATCGAGCGGGCAGGGCGCGAGATCGGCTGCATGCTCGCCATTTCCTTCCACGCGACCACCGATGAGGTGCGCGACACGCTGGTGCCGATCAACCGCAAGCACAATATCGCAGAGCTTTTGCAGGCCTGCCGCGACTATCCCAAAGCCTCGAACTCCGAGCGGATCACCTTTGAATATGTCATGCTTAAAGGCATCAACGACAGCGACGAGGACGCGCATCGCTTGGTGAAGCTGATCGAGGGAATACCGGCCAAGATCAACCTCATCCCCTTCAACCCATGGCCCGGCGCACCCTACGAGCGATCATCCAACAACCGCATCCGCGCTTTTGGCGACATCGTAAACGCCGCCGGCTACGCCTCGCCCGTGCGCACACCGCGCGGCGAAGACATCATGGCCGCTTGCGGTCAGCTGAAGTCCGCAACAGAGCGAGGCCGCAAATCGCGCGCCGAGATCGCTGCCGAACTTTAGACCTTAGGCTCTCGTCTCGCAGACGCGCAACGTTTGGCATTTTTTCAGTAAAGCCCCACCCGTCCCGGCCCTGAGCCGGGACCTCTTTGAACGTCAGCGAGAACCTCCCGGAGGCCCCGGATCAAGTCCGGGGCAGGCAGGTCCACAAAACCGTTGCCGCAACCTCCAATCTCCCGTGCGCTCCCATTAACATATCACCTCTGCGCATCCGACTGTGCATGGATTGTGCATAGGGTGTGCATAGGATGCACATCCCGTTTTTGCCGGTTAACCCTTAAAAACAAGCCACCGGGCGCGGCATTAACCTTTACCCCCCGTGCATCTACATATCGAAACGATCAATTCCCAAAGTGTTTCACAAATTGTGAATTGCCCGGTGATACACTCCCTCATAATATGGACGCTCAAGCGCCGGGAAACACGGCTGGGATTGAGGCGAATAATGAAGACGAAAAACATCACACGTCGCGGTGCGATCATCGGGGCGGCAGGGCTTGGGCTGACAGCTTGCGCACCCAAATCCAAAATCACACGGCGCTACAACGGCCCGATCGCAACCGGCGTCCTTGTCGAAAAAACCTCCCGTAAAATGTACATTCTGAACGGCAATACACCCCTGTCGATCCATGATATCGACCTTGGTTTTGCCCCTGCCGGTCCCAAGCGTCAGGAGGGCGACGGGCGCACGCCTGAAGGTCAGTATTTCATCGACCGCCGCAATTATAATTCATCGTTCTTTCTGTCGCTGGGTATCTCATATCCCAACGCGCAGGACCGCGCACGCGCCGCTGCGGCCGGGGTCAACCCGGGTGGGGATATTTTCATCCACGGCGCCGCCCGCCACCCCAACGATATGGGGCGTCCTGACTGGACAGCAGGGTGTATTGCGGTGACAGATGCAGAAATGCAAATGATCTACCAGATGGTGCCCGTCGGCGTGCCAATATGGATAAACGCTTGACTTAGAAGGCTATTTTCGGCGCTCTCGCACCCTTCTAGCCCTGCGGTACACCGCGCTCCGCGGTGCCGAACATTTGCACCCACCAGATTTTGCCGCTCTCTTCTCTAAACCAGCCAAACCCGAATGTACGCGCCTGACGGTTCAGAATCATCGCAGCCGTCACCGGATCGTTGAGCCAGTTTTGCAACGTGTCAAACTCACCCTCAAAGGCTTCGGCAATATTCTCACCCAAGATCAGTCCCTGATACCCTGCACGCACCGCGCGTGATTGCGGGTTTGAGCGGTCCGACCCGAAGTGCCAGGCCCGCTGCTGCAACGACATATCGCGCGCATGGGTAAGCGCGGCGGAGTTGAGCGCTTGCGAATAGACCAACGGCTGCGCACTGCGGCTCAATCGCAGCGCGTTGAGGCTGTCCAGATGCCGCAATTGCACCGCCGCAACATCTGCAAGCTCGGAGGCAGGCACGATCCTGCGACCGTCCGTACTCACAGGCTCTTCTGGCAGCGGATCAACGCATGCTGCCAAAAATGGTACTGTCAACATCATGAACGCGATTGCGCGCAACATAGCGGGGTTATCCTTCAACCTGATACCAGCGGATCATGTGGCACCTTTTGCCGAGCGTGACAAATATTCAACCCCGTTGCTATATTTTTAGCACAAATCTGTTGCATACGATCACGTGATTTGAAGAATTTGAGCGCATGTTATATGCGCACCTCAAGGCAGAATTTGCAATGGGAGCGATCATGAGCGGATCGAAACTATACACACGGCGCAAACTTCTCGGTTCAATGGCCGCAAGCGGAACCGCGCTTGTCGGGACAGGCGCTCTGGCTCAAGGCGTCAGCACGGTGCCGACCGAGCTTACGCCCGAATCCAACCCGTTCTTTGAGCCACCAGCACGTGTCGTCGAGCGCAATATCTCTTCGTTTCAGACCCACGACTGGCGACCCTATTTTTCCACGCTGAAAAACGGGGCAATATTGGTGAATACCGAATCCCGGTCGTTGCACTTCTGGCCAGAGACTGGCGATAACTACTTCATCTTCCCAACATCCGTGCCAATGTCCGAAGATTTGACACGGCGCGGCCGCACTTCGATTGTGCGCAAAGTTGATGGTCCAGAGTGGCGGCCCACGCCAAATATGAAGCGGCGCGACCCGACACTCCCCGATTATGTCGGGCCGGGTGCTGAAAATCCGCTTGGAACACATGCGCTCTACCTCACTTGGCAGTATTACCGCATCCACGGAACCAACGATACGCGCAAGATCGGACGCATGTCCTCTTCTGGATGTATCGGGCTCTTCAACGAAGATATCGAGACGCTTTACTCTTTTGCCAAGCTCGGAACTCAGGTGTTGCTTATTTGACGCGCGCATTAATGCCCAAGCTTTTGAGCGGCGATTCAGTGATTGCATTGGATTGGTTTAGCTGTTTAAGGTTTCGTCACGAGGACAACTTGAGGTATCTGCGTGGGATCGCAGCGGCACCGCTCGCACCCGCCTAAGCCCTTCCAATCGGAGGAAAAAATGAAAATTATCGCACTCACAACAGCAGCAGTATTTGCAGCTTCCACAGCGTTTGCTGGCACACTTGCGCCAATGGTCATGGACGAAAAGCCAATGGTCGAAGACGTCATGATGGAAGATGAAGCCGCCGGCTCCGGCGCTCTTGGCTGGATCATCCCAGTGATCGCAATTGTTGCTATCGCAGTCGCTGCCGACGACTAATC
>CAYRKW010000026.1:0-6354 GCA_964425135.1 uncultured Rhodobacterales bacterium | reverse complement strand
GCTGCCGACGACTAATCTATTTTCCCCATTCGGGAAAAACGCGAGATCGCCTGTTGCACACGCAGCAGGCGATTTTTTTTGGGGTCGATAAAAACCCGGCTATTCGGTGAGCGGTTCGAGAATATCCAGAACAATCGGTGCGATATCTGGCCCGATAAACTGACGGCTCTGCCAAACACGACCCGACGTGGCATCAGCTGCGTATAAATTTGTGAAGCTGCCCGCCGCGCCCTCACAGGCCTCCGCAAATCCCACCACATCAAACTCAGTGCCCGCCAGCGTCACTTGCGCGGCAGGCCCGCGTGTCAGTGCGCAGACATAGGTATCGAGCCGCCCCTCCGGCCCTTGCCCCGCGAACCTATAGACGCGCGTCACACTCTTTGGCCAGTCTTCAGGCGGCGTCAGCACCTTGAGCGGATCATCGGGAGAGCTATCCGCCGACAGTAGATCAGTGCCCAATCCACGGGTTGCGGTAATCTGGCTCTCGCGCAGCGTCAGGGTCTGCCGAAATTGGTTGGCATAGGTCACATACGGACCATTTGCCGAAGCGGGCACCATCACCGGCCAAATATCCTCGCCCTCCAGGTTAAACTGGATCATCGCCACGCCAACCCTGTCAATTTCCGACCGGGGAGGGGTCTTTTTGACCGCTTCCGGCTTTTCGGCCCGCGCGTCTTTGATCTGTTCCCATACCGACTTGTAGAGTGGGACTTGCGCGTTGTTGCTGCACGCTGTGACGAAAAGGCCAGCCGTCAGGATCAAGGATCTCACTGCCAAAATGCTCCCCAGTTTTGCCCCAGCGCATTGCGATCCGTCTCCCGCACGCGATCATAGAGACGGTTTTGCACATAGAGCCGCGCGCCGTCATCGCGGGTGAAATCGCTAAAGGGAACCGAGATCTTTTGCCGCGTTGGCCAAGGCAGCGACCATTGCAGCGGAATCGTCAGGCGCATGCCCTTGTCGAACTGATCTATGTTTCCCGGAAGATCAGCATCTGTCGCAGTCGCATAACCTGCCACCTCCCAACCGTTCGCAAACCGCCGCGAGAGCGTCAGCGTCGCGCCCCAATCGCCCGCCAGATAGCGACCCGCATCAACCTGCGCATGTACGCCATTCCAGCCGGTATCCCAATAAACCGACCCGTGCCCGGTCACGACGTCATAATCATCAAAGCCCGCAAAATCGTCCGGATCGCGCTGCATCGCATAGTTCAGCTCCAGCCCATATCCCAACGGCGCATCCACGTGCTTGTACAAAAGCTCCCCCGAAAACCCGCCATACATCCGCTCCAGATAGCCAAAGGTCGCACGGCCATAAAGCGCATCGCCAAGCCGCGTGACATAGTCGCCCGTCAGATACTCCAGCGTTGGCCGTGTCGATGAATAGGCCGTCGCGTTTGAGCGAACCTGCGGCAGTCCGGCCGTCGGTGCAGGCACACTCCCATCCAGACCGATCAGGCTTTGTGATACCGACCCCGAGAGGCTGAAATTCGGTGATATCTGGTAACGCGCCTCAGCAACGATCTGAATATCAAAATCAAGCCCGCTGCCGTAGAGCCCGAAAGGAACACGCGGGCTGAGTGCATAAGTGAAATCGGGATAAATATCGCGCGTGTAGTTGGGATCGGTGATCGTCTTTGCATTGGCGATGGTAAAGCGCCGCCAGCTTTCCGGGACCGCCTCATGGGTGTCCGCCAATCGCTCCAATTCAGCCCGATCAATCGTCACGGTCGATGTCGGCAAACCGGATTCGAGCAGCGTGATGCGGAACGTATCTACCGATGGCGGCATGCCCGCTGACAGAATACGCGCCGTGCGCCCCACCGCTTTGGTCGGACGGCTCATCTTGGTGTTGTCGATGGACAGCGCCGCCGTCTTGCCGGTGATCTTGGCCCGTTCCACCAAAATACCCTCGGCGGCCAACACCTCCGAGACGCCCCCCATCAGTTTCGCGATCACCTCATCGTTCTGCGCCCAATTGGTCCCGTTCTTCGCAGTCGCGGGCCGTTTGACCACTGGCGACGGACCGGGCAACAAATCCTGCGGTGCGCGTGGCTTTAAAGGATCCGCCACGAACGACAGGCGAAACCCGATCTCCTCGCCGCCAATCAGATAAAGCCCCGCATCAACCCCTTGGGTCAGCGATTTTTCGATCCCGAGATTCCAAGGCGACGCTCGGTCAAACCCGCCGCCCGCAACCTCTTGCTCGTATTCATCGGACGAATATTCGACCTTGAAGCGCCAACCGCCTTGGCCTGCATATTCCAGCCCGCCAAAGACACCGATATCATCGCCGCGAAAGAAATTTTCGCCATTTATCCGCTCGCGCCCACCCGGCGCATTGCCGCGCGTTCCGCCAAACGGATTGTCGAACGCATCATTCGAGGCCAAGCGCCCCCAGCCAATACCACCCGTCACGCTCAACCCCGATGACATGGACTTGGTCGCCACCAGATACTCGGAGCTGTAGCTCGCAGACCCGATCGCATCGCGAATCCCAATCGCCAGCGCGGGCAGGGTATCCGTCTCTTCGAGCAGGTTAATTTTCAGATCAAACTGGCTGGTATCACTTGCCGCCGCCCCGGTGCCAAACGCATTGACCGAGGCATAGCCGTAGCTGATCTCCACGCGCGGCGTCAGTTGAAAATTCATCACCACCCGGTCAGTGTTGCCAGTATTGGTCAGCGAGACCGCGACCGAGCGGTCCGAAAAGCTGTTCGCAGTCGGCATGTCTATCAGACCAGTGTTGCCATATGTCCCAAGCGATTGAGCATAGGCGACAGAAGAACTGAGCGCGAATAGGCCCAGCCCCGTCATCAGGCGTTTTGTGTGCATGCCTGTTTGCGATTTCCGTTGCAAGCGTAGCCCCCGTTTGCCACTCGTTCACGTTGAACAGGAGTGTAGCGAATGCTTGGGCGCGGTGCGAGCAGGATTTGTTAATTCATTCGCAATACGTTGCCGTCACGTGACCAGCATCCGCAGCCCTTGTGTGACATCGGTTCGGATCGCAAGCCGCAGACCCGGCTCATCGCCTGCCCGCAACGCGCCTATGATCTTGTTGTGATTGTCCGTTGCCCGCTCGCGTTGCAGTTTTTGATACAGCGCACGCATGGTCGGCCCAGCTTGCAACCATACTGTTTCAAGAAGGGCGAGCATTGCCGGGGCCTGCGCGCGCAAATAAAGCGCGCGGTGAAATTCAAGATTAGACCTTATGTAGCCCACAGCGTCGTTTTTGACGATCATCTGGTTCACTTCTGAATTGATCGAAAAGAGCCGCTCAATCAGCGCCGGATGCGCACGCGGCATGGCGCGGCTTCCAAGCTCCGGTTCGATCAGCGCGCGGATTGCTGCAAGCTCTTCTATGCGTTCATTGGCGAGCGACGGGGTTGAAATGCGCCCCGATTTCGACAGGCTCAGCGCCCCTTCCGCCACGAGCCGCCGAACAGCTTCGCGTGCAGGGGTCATCGAAACGTCAAAATCCGCCGCGATCCCGCGCAGGGTCATGGCGGAGTTCGGATCAATCGCGCCATGCATGATACGTGTGCGCAAGGTGCGGTACACATGCTCATGCGCGGGCATTTGTGCATCGGGTTTTGGCTCTGTTAAAGGGGTCATATTCTCTTGTGATCACAAAATGTGATCACGTCAAGCGTCAAACCGATACCGCTGCAATTGCGCGCCGTTCTTCCTGAGCCAAGCCCGCTCTCGCGCGTAATCGGGATAAAGACGCTCGACAATCGCCCAAAACGCAGCGCTGTGGTTCATCTCTTCCAAATGCGCAATCTCATGCGCCACCACATACTCAAGCACCTGCGGCGGGGCCATAATCAGCCGCCATGAAAACATCAGATCACCGCTCGACGAACACGACCCCCAGCGCGAGCGCGTATCGCGCAGGCTCATCCGGTCATACCATTTGCCAAGCCGCTCCGCGTAATAATCCGCATGCTGCACCAAGACCTCGCGCGCCTGCATTTTGAGCCACGCCCGCACACGCGGTCCCGGCGACGCACTGCGCCCGGCCACATAGAGGATATCATTGTCGAGAAGCGTTTTGCGCCCCTTGCCTTCGGCAATACAAATATCCTCCCCCTCTAAGGGAAGATACGTCCCGTAATCGACCGTCTCGAACCGCGGCTGCTTCACCAGCTTGTCTTCAAGCCAGCCTACTTGCGCATCCGCAAATTTCTGCGCGTCTTGCAAGCTTGCCCGCGCAGGCACCGTCATCACCGCGCCTTCACCCGTGACCCGCAACGTAAAGCGCCGCGCATTGGCGCGCCGACGCACAGAAATGTCGATTTTTGGTGATCCGACGTGAAGTGTCTCGCTCATGCCCGCCCTTGCCCTGATGCGCCGCTGAACCACAGCTAAGCGCCTCACAATCTCAGATCAAGACATGATATGCGCGCCGGTCTCAGCGATGCTTGGCCATGAAATCACGAACCTTCGGCTGCGTGATCTCACGCCAGCGCGATCCGTTGAATACACCGTAATGACCCACTTTCGGCACGACAAAATGCGCCTTGCGGGACTTTGGCAGCTTGGTCAGCAAATCATGTGCCGCTTCGGTCTGTTTGAGACCCGTAATGTCATCCCGCGCGCCCTCGATGGTCATAAAAGCGATATCAGTGATCGCAGATGGATCAATCCGTTGGTCCCGATAGTCATACTCTCCAATCGCCAACAACCGGCGCTGGAACACGCGGTCGATGGTTTGCAGGTAGAACTCAGCCGACATGTCCATGACCGCCATATATTCATCGTAAAACTCACGATGCGCCGCCGCACTTTCCCCGTCGCCTTTGACCATATGCGCAAAATGACGGGTGTGCGCATCGACGTGACGATCAAGGTTCATGGACATGAACCCGGACAATTGCAGAAAGCCAGGATAGACACGGCGCAGGAAGCCTGGGTTGGGCCATGGCACTGTGGCAATCGCGTTTTGCTTAAACCAGTCGAGCGAGCGAGTCGTTGCGAGGTGATTGGGCTTTTGCGGGTTTTTCAACGTGTCGATGGGCGAGCCCATAAGGATCACCGACGACGGGCGGGCAGGGTCATCCCGTTCCGCCATCAGGCTCGCAGCAACCATCGCCGGAATGCCCGGCTGGCAAACGGCCATCATCGAAGGGCGATGGCCGTCCTGCCCGAGATGCTGGCAAAATTCGATCAGATAATCCGCATAATCATCCAGATCAAACCTGCCCGCAGTGAATGCTACGTCACGCACATCGGTCCAATCGGTGATGTAGACATCATGCTCGGGCAGCATCGCCCGCACGGTGCCGCGCAACAGCGTTGCATAATGGCCCGACATCGGGGCTACGATCAGAACCTTCTGATGATTAAGGCTTTTTGCGTGTTTCGAGGTCTTCTTGAAGTGCAGCAGATTGCCGAACGGGCGCTCCAATGCGATTTCTTCGCGAATGCCGCAGGCTTTGCCCGCAACCTCAACGTGATCAATCCCGAACTCCGGCTTTCCATAGCGGCGGGTGGCATTGATGAACATATCCATCGCTGCCGCCGTGGTGCGTGAGCTGATCCAGGACGAGGCAGGATTAAGCGGTGAAGAGATGATTTCCTTGTTTATCCGCGCTGCTGCACGAAAAGGGCCCATGGCCGCATGGGTGAACTCATAAGCATGATACAACACGTCCCAACTCCACTAAATAACCACCATAACCCTAACGTTACGCTACCGTTTTGTTTGCACTGCATCAAGCGCCTTCGCAGATGCGATAAGCAATTGTGACAATTCCCTGATCTCGCGCTTTGACAACACCCCCCTCCCCGTGGCAGATGCGCACCTCAAACGTACAAGATTCTTTCAGGAGCAATATGATGCCCAAGGATGAATGGGGTGTTAAACGCCTTTGCCCGACCACCGGACGCCGGTTTTATGACCTGAACAAAGACCCGATTGTCAGCCCGTATACCGGCGAAGTGATCAACCCGACCACCAACACCGCCAGCGCGGCCAAAGCGATCTCTAAAGATCAAGACACGTCTGAGTCCGATGACGCAATCTCCGAAGAGGATGATGTATTGGTCGAAGACGCCGATATCGATGTGGATGATGATCTGCTCGATGACGACGATGATGATACTGTAAACATCGACGATTTGGCCGATGTTCCTGCCGAAGACGACGAGAGCTAGAATTACGCCTTGAAATAGGCGCCTCACAAAAGTATCTAGCGCATTACGGGGCCTTAGCTCAGCTGGGAGAGCGCTTCGCTGGCAGCGAAGAGGTCAGGAGTTCGATCCTCCTAGGCTCCACCACCCAAACTTTTATCTTTTTATCTCAATGACATACTGATAAACTAAGGGCAATTCGGGCCACTGCTACTGCGGG
>CAYRKW010000025.1:8584-40492 GCA_964425135.1 uncultured Rhodobacterales bacterium | reverse complement strand
TCTAGCAGCCGCGAATGTCGATGCCGCCGTTACGCGTGAGGAAGGTGAAGCGTAGGGCGTTCTGTTCAAAAGCGAAAGTGCCCTCTCCGAAGTAGACGAGATCCGCTTCAAGGGAGACGGCGCTGTCGTTGTCGACATAATCGACCGTGCTGATCCAAACCTCGTCATTGCCGCTTTCAACAAGCACCGCTTCGAGCGCGTCCAGATCATCTGAGAAGGCAAAATCGGCCGACAGCACGTAATCTTCACCTGCTTGCGAGATATTGCAACTGTGCGCGTTCAGGCCATGATCTGCGCCCGGACGCGGGTTTGCGTTGATGGCTTGGGTAATCGTCTCGATATTCGACTGACCCGATTGGGGCAGGTCAAACGCGATATTGGCGCGGGCAGGCACGCAGACCTCCCGGCAGATGCCGTAATCGACATTCAGCGCCAGATCGATCTGCGCATCGGGACTTTCGGGGTAGAATCGTACCGGCAGGATCAGCTCATCCGCGTAGCCGATGGCGCGGATCCCCTGCGCCCAATAGACGTTCGGGGTCGGCCAATAATAGGCAACGCGTTCGAGATTTTCCGAGCCGGACCAGTCAAATGCGGGCGGGATACCTGCGCCGTCTGATGCACGCCAGTAAGTTTTCCAGCCCTCGGACAGCTCTATCCGAATTGCGGCCATATAGGAGCCATCTTCGGTCACCCATCCGGGCATCATGCTAACCTCAGACGCCGTATTGACGTCAAATGTGTCGAGCGCGTTATCTTGCGTTGATTGCGCCAGCGCAACTGGCGCGATGGCGCATAACGCGAGCGCACAGGCTGTCAGTGTGGGGAGGCGAATAACTCTCATGCGCCCCTCTATACACGCCAAATGGAAAAACGAGAGTCACGCTTTGGCGAATTCCTGTAACCTTTTGTTGAAGCGGAGCGGCACGATCGCAACCCGTGGTCATTTGCGGGCGCGCACGACATAGTTTACGGACCGATGCGACCAAGGGGCAATGCGAGCGGGTATGAGCGACAGCTATTTGATAAAACCGGACCCGGGCGCGGTGCGATTGACCCGCAAGATCGCAGGTATTGATGAGAGCGGTGCAACGACGGAGATTGCGGTTGTCGAGGAGCGGGCGCTGACTATCTATTTGAATTCGCAGGAGATTGTCACGGCGATGACGATTGGGGACTATCCTGATTTGCTCGCCGTTGGATATTTGCGCAATCAAGGTATGTTGCTGGACAGCGATGTGATTGAGGCAGTCGATTACGATGAGGATATCGAGACCGTAGTGGTGCGCACGGTGCGGCAGACCGATTATGAGCATAAGCTGAAGAAGAAAACGCGCACCTCAGGCTGCGCGATAGGCACGGTGTTTGGCGATATGATGGAGGGCCTTGATACAGTGGTTTTACGGCCACATCGGGTCCACGTCTCTTGGCTTTATGCGCTTGCCAAGGCGATCAACACGACGCCATCGCTCTATTTAAGTGCAGGCGCGATACATGGCACGGTGCTGTGCCATCGGGACCAACCGCTCGTGTATATGGAGGATGTGGGGCGGCATAATGCGGTCGATAAAATCGCTGGATGGATGACACTCAATGACACCCCCGCGGGCGACAAAATACTCTACACCACGGGTCGTTTGACGTCCGAGATGGTGATCAAATGCGTGCTGATGGGGGTGCCGGTACTGGTGTCGCGCTCGGGCTTTACGGCGTGGGGCGTTGAGCTTGCACAAAGATGTGGTTTAACTTTGATTGGACGGCTGCGCGGTAAACGGTATATTTGTCTTAACGGCGCGACTTGTCTGGATTTTGATGCTCCCGGCGATATAAGATCGGACAAAGACAGTGCGTAAACAGGGAATAGAGTGATGAGCGAAGCTGTGCAGAATATCAAATATGCGTATGATCCGGACGGGGCTGAGACGCGCTTCATGTATAAGCGTGTCTTTGGACAGTGGCGCTCGCTGATTGAGGTTTTTGGCGTCGCCATCATGCTGCTGTTTGTCTATCTGATCGTCAAAATTGCGATGCGCGAGTATGGGGAGACCTTTGCGGCGCTGCATCCGGCGTTCGTGAAAATCGCGCCGATGGTGTTCTGGGGCGGGATCGTTCTGGGACTTGCAGCCGCCTATCTTTGTGCGCTTTTGGTCGCGCGTTTGCATCAGACCGTTGCGGATGTGGATCGCGAGACCATTCTCTACAAGAAAGGCCCGATTGAGGTGACGCTGGATCGGGACGGTATTCACACCAAGACCGAGCATTCGGCGGAATTTGTCACCTGGAACTCGGTGCGCTCGGTGGTGACGACGACGCAGGGTCTGGGTCTGCGGCTCGATAATGAGCATTTCATTCCCGTGATTGACGCGGAACTGCCCGCAGGAACGACGCGCGACGATGTTTTGCGCGCGATAGACAACTGGCGCGACGTCTCCGCGTGACGCAGATTGCCGGGGTTGTTCTGTGCGGCGGTCGCTCCTCACGGATGGGCGGCGGCGAGAAGGCTCTTCTGGATCTAAGCGGCAAGACATTGGCTGCGCGCGCGGTGGAGCGACTTGCGGGGCAGGTCTCGCATGTTGCAATCAGCGCGAATGATCAAATCGATGCCTATTCTAACATTTGCGAGCCGGTGTTGCGCGACGAAATACACGGGCGCGCGGGGCCGCTGGCGGGAATTTTAAGTGCGCTACATTGGGGCGCGTCCATCGGAGCTGCGGATGTGGTGTCCGTGGCCGGAGATACGCCGTTTTTTCCGTCTGATCTGGTGTCGCGGCTGGAGGCTGGTCGGGGCAGCGCGAAGATCGCGATTGCGCGCACGCCTGAAGAGAATATCAAGTTCGCGCGGCACCCGACGTTCGGGCTGTGGGCGGTTGATCTGGCGGATGATCTGGAGGCAGCGCTGGGCCAGGGCACGCGGAAAATCCTGCATTGGGCGGAGCAGCACGGGTTCGCGGATGTGATGTTCGAGGATGCGCCGTTCAATCCGTTTTTCAACGCAAATACCCCTGAGGATATGGCACACGCGCGGGCGCTTGTGACGGAGTATGATCTGTGAAGGTGTTCGGGGTTACGGGGTGGAAAAACTCGGGAAAAACCGGGCTTGTGACACGGTTGGTGACACATTTCACCCAAGGCGGTCTGAAGGTCTCAACAGTGAAACACGCGCACCACAGTTTCGATGTGGATAGCCCCGGTCGGGACAGTTACCGACATCGGGAGGCGGGGGCATCGCAGGTCTATATTGCCTCCAAAGAGCGGTTGGCTTTGATGCGGGAGCTGCGCGGGGCGGATGAGCCTTCGCTGGAGGAGATACTTGCGCAAATGTCGCCGGTCGATCTGGTGCTGGTCGAAGGGTACAAGCGCGAGGCGCATACCAAGGTCGAGGTGCGGCGCAGGGCGGCGACAGGGCCATTGCTGGCGGCGAATGATCCGAGCATTGTGTGTGTTGCAAGTGATCATGCGATTGAGGGGCTGGCGGTGCCGCTGTTTGATCTGGATGACACAGGTGCGATTGCGGATTTCATAGTGCGCAGGTGCGGTTTGACATGAGCAAACCCAAGCTGCGCAATGATTGCTTTGCCTTGCCGCCGGGTGTGGACTGGACACCTGTGGATGAGGCGCTCGCGCGGTTGAAGGCGGATATGCGCTGTGTGGTCCAGCCGCATGTGGTGCCGCTTGAAGCGGCGCTGGGGCGGATTGCGTCGGAGGATATTCTTGCGCGCCGCGATCATCCGCCGTTCGCCAATTCTGCGGTCGATGGCTATGCGTTTGCTCATGCGGACATGGTTGCCGCAACTGGTGACATGCCGCTTGCGCCGCAACGAGCGGCGGCGGGGGATGCGGGTTTCACAATTGAGTGCGGAACGGCAGCGCGCATTCTGACGGGCGCGATGGTACCGGGCGGATGCGATACGGTTGTGTTGCAAGAAGATGTGGAGATTGATGCGGGGCGGGTGCGGTTTGAGCCTGCGCTGAGGCGCGGCGCCAACCTGCGCGCGCGTGGTGAGGATTTGCGCAGCGGCGATGTTGTCTTGCGGGTGGGCGCTCGTATCTCTTCGGGTGACATCGCAATGATGGCCTCTTGCGGGGTTGACGTGTTGAGCGTTTATGCGCCTTTGCGGGTTGGTGTGCTCTCAACCGGGAGCGAAGTGGTGCCGCATGGCAGCACGCCTGAGCCATCACAGATTTTCGATGCGAACCGACCTATGCTGTTGTCTTTGCTGGAACAATTGCGCTGTAGCCCCGTCGACTTGGGGCATGTGTGTGATGATGCTGGCGACGTGGCGCGGGTTCTGGATGCGGCGGCAGGGCAGGTCGATGCGATCGTCACAACTGGTGGGGCCTCGGCGGGGGATGAGGACCATATCTCGGCAGCCCTGCAAACAGCTGGGCGGTTGCGGACCTGGCGGGTGGCGATGAAACCGGGACGTCCGCTGGCGCTGGGGGTTTGGGATGATGTGCCTGTGTTCGGGCTGCCCGGAAATCCGGTGGCGGCGTTTGTTTGCGCGCTCATATTCGGTGCGCCTGCGTTGTCGGTGCTGGGCGGCGGGGCGTGGCGTGAGCCGCGCGGGTTCGAAGTAGATGCGGGGTTTGAGAAGGACAAGAAGCACGGGCGGTCGGAATATCTGCGCGCGCGGATCGGGGCGGATGGGCGCGCTGAGGTATTTGCCTCAGAAGGGTCCGGGCGCGTATCGGGGCTGGCATGGGCAGACGGTCTGGTGTGTCTGGGCCCTGAGGGCAGGCAGATCAAACCCGGGGATCGCGTGCGTTATGTGCCGTTCTCAAGTTGGGGATTGGTGTAAAGCGCTCGGAAATCGAGATATATGCGGTCGATTGATTAACACAGCGTTCGGACCCTTGTTTTATTGGGTTAACGGGGTGTTGCGCGATGCACATCCTGTGCACAAGTGATGCACAATCCATGCACGGTCGGATGCGCAGTGGGCAAAAGTTAATCGGTGGGTGCGGGCAGATGTGGCACATCGCAACGCACCCGAACTTTGTGCGGGACGTCGATTTCTATTGATTTGGAGGCGGCTGTAAGAGGTCCCGGCTCAAGGCCGGGACGGGGCTTGGTGATAGGTCGCGGAAGAGATTGCCCCCTCCCGCGGGGAGGCTTCTCGCACATTGCACCGCCATGCGCCGCCAGCTTGCAGGTCGTGGGCCGTTCGGCGGTGCCGGATATTGCTACCGCATTGAGGGTTCTGGTCAGCTTTTAGCGCAGATCACCCGCAACCGCACTCAATCCCTTACGAGAACGTCCCGTTCGCGCGGCCCAGCAGGATGAAGGCAAGGCCGGAGCGGGTGCCTGCCAGCGTTACCAGATCGCGGTCGGTGGCTTGATCGTTGAATTCGGTGAGCACTTTGTCAAATAGGCGCAGGAAGTGGAGGGAGGCGTCTTTAAAACTCTCGTCGGTGCGCATCCGGCCATGGACGAGCGCGAGCGCGGCCTGATCCTCGATGGTGCCCATATCGGCGATATCCTCGCCGCGCGCACCTGCCGCAAAGTTGCGCCAGATGTCGGGATTGGCCGGATCGGCATCGAGATCATCCATGTAGATGCCTTCCTGAGCCAGCATCGACAGCACGTCTTCGGCGGCTTGCAGAAGTTGGGCCGAATGCCGGTGGGCGAGGACACGTTTGATGGCAGCGAAGCCGTCCTTGTCCTGCTCGTCTTGCGGAAAATTGAGAGCGCGGGTCAGATCGTCCCAGTTCAACGCGAAGGGCGTGCCCGCTTGGGACTGGGCGCCATCCTCAAAGGGCAATGCGTCCTGATCGTCAGAGTGTACGGCTTCGTAGGTCATGCGCGAGAGCGCAGTGTCGCGGGTCACTTTGTCTGCTGCATCAGCCTTGCGTTGCGCTTTTTCGGCGACATCGCGGGCGGTTTCGACCAACTGGTGCATAACTTTTTTCTCTGCGTTGGTTTGGCTGAGAAGTTTTTTCAGTGCATCGGCGGTTTCGACCTGTTGGGTGCTGAGAAGGCGCAGTTGGGAGGTGACGCGCTTTTGCTCGGCGCGGATCGTGTCTTGGGTCGATTGGGAGATGGAGGCCAGAACATCCTGCTTGCCGGCGGGGCTGGAGATGCGCAAGGCCGATTGCAAATCCTCGACCGCGCGGCGCAATTTGCGGGCATCGTCGCGGATCTTGAGAGTTTGGCTGACAAAAAACGCGGCCACCCAGGCCAGAATGACCGGGATGACGAGGGCGCAGGCGAAGAGGAGGGTTTCCAGAAGTGTTGCGCTGCGGGCGGAGGCATCGCTTGTGAACCAGCCGAAATATCCTGCGCCATATGTCAGGAGGGCGCAGATCCACAGGACCGACAGAAAGCCCGCGATCATCCATTCAAGATGGCGCGGCGCGCGGGCCCACCCATCGAAGTGAAAGCCGTTTGTGACCGGGGGCGGGGCGCTCTGGATTGCCATGGGTTTTGTCCTTGTTTCTCTTATGCGCGGCACCACATGGCGCCTTAGGCGTAGGTGATGGAGAGGATTTCGTAGCCCTTCTCACCGCCGGGGGTGCGCACTTCGACGCTGTCGCCTTCTTCCTTGCCGATGAGGGCGCGGGCGATGGGGGATTTGATGTTGAGACGCCCCTTTTCGATATCGGCCTCCGGCTCGCCGACGATCTGATAGGTCTTTTCCTCGTCGGTATCTTCGTCCACGATGGTGACGGTTGCCCCGAATTTGATCGCGCCCGACAGCCTTGCAGGATCGATCACATTGGCCAGACCGATGATGGCATCAAGCTCTTTGATGCGGCCTTCGATAAAGCTCTGCTTTTCGCGGGCGGCATGATACTCGGCATTTTCCGACAGATCCCCATGTTCGCGTGCTTCGGCGATGGCCTGAATGACGGCAGGGCGCTGTTTTGTTTTGAGGTCTTTCAATTCGGCGTCCAAACGCGCGAACCCGCCCTTGGTCAGGGGAATTTTTTCCATTTTCAGTGCGACTTTCTCGTGGCCTGTCTCATGCGTATATCTCTCTTGGTGGAGATATTTTGCTAACAAAACGCTACACCGCGTCTGATTGTTTTACAAGAAACGCCGCGCAAGGTGGCCGGAGGGCCTGTTGTAGAGGGGCTACACTCAGAGTTGACCTGTGGTGAGCGCACGCAGCGTTTGCGCATTCAGCGCAGCTTGGATAGAAGGCCCATTAGCAAATTTTATGCGTTTTAAGGAGTGTTGCGCATGACTGCCATTGAGCGTGAGTCCATGGAGTATGATGTTGTGATTGTGGGCGCTGGGCCTGCGGGTCTGTCGGCGGCGATCCGTCTCAAACAGCGCAATGCGGATATTTCGGTGGTGGTTCTGGAGAAGGGCTCGGAAGTTGGGGCGCATATTCTGTCGGGTGCGGTGCTTGATCCGGTGGGGTTGAACAGGCTGATCCCGGATTGGAAAGCGAAGGGTGCGCCGCTCAATACGCCTGTGACTGAGGATCATTTCCTTGTGCTGGGCGAGGGGGGCAAGCTGCGCCTTCCCAATTTCCTGATGCCGCCTTTGATGAACAACCATGGCAATTACATTGTGTCGATGGGCAACGTATGCCGCTGGTTGGCTGAGCAGGCCGAAGAGCTTGGCGTTGAGGTGTTCCCCGGCATGACCTGCTCGGATCTTGTTTACAACGAGGACGGATCGCTCAAGGGCGTTGTCGCCGGTGAGTTCGGGCTTGGCACGGATGGGCAGCCGGGGCCGAGCTATGAGCCGGGGATGGAGTTGCATGGCAAATACGTGTTCCTATCCGAAGGCGCGCGCGGGTCGCTGTCGAAAAAGCTGATCGCACAATTCGGGTTGGATAAGGACTGTGATGTGCCCAAGTTCGGGTTGGGCATGAAAGAGATTTGGGAAGTTGATCCCGACAAGCACCGCCAGGGCAAGGTGTTGCACACGATGGGCTGGCCTTTGGGTTGGAAAAACACCGGCGGTTCGTTTGTCTATCATCTTGAGAACAATCAGGTTTATGTCGGCTATATCGTCGATCTGAACTACAAGAACCCGCATCTTTTTCCGTACATGGAATTCCAGAAATTCAAGCATCATCCGGCGATTGCGGAACTCTTGGAGGGGGGCAAGCGGGTGGCTTACGGTGCGCGGGTTGTGACCAAGGGCGGTTATCAGTCGATCCCGCAGGTGGCGTTTCCGGGCGGGGCGCTCTTGGGCTGTTCGGCGGGGCTTGTGAACCTGCCGCGCATCAAGGGCAATCACAATGCGATGCTCAGCGGGATTGCGGCAGCGGATGCAGCGGCTGACGCCCTGAGTGCAGGCCGTTCGAGCGATACGCTGGACGCCTATGCGCAGGAATTGCGCGAAGGCCCTGTCGGCAAAGATCTCAAGCGGGTGCGCAATGTTGCGCCGTTTGGCGGCAAATTCGGTCCTCTGGGCGCGTTGGTGCTGGGGGGGATGGACATGTGGGCGCAGACGATCCTGCGGTTTAGCCCGTTTGGGACGCGCGCGCACGGTAAGGATGATGCGCAATCGACCGGTAAGGCGGCGGATTATCCGGTCATCGACTATCCGAAACCCGATGGGGTGCTCAGCTTTGATCGCCTCACAAATGTAAGCTTTTCGGCGACGAGCCATGAAGAAGAGCAGCCGTGTCACTTGCAACTGGCGGATGCGGATATTCCGGTCGGGGTGAACCTGCCGGAGTATGCGGAACCGGCGCAGCGGTATTGCCCTGCGGGGGTCTATGAAATCCTGCGCAATGACGATGGGTCCAACCCGCGCTTCCAGATTAATGCGCAGAACTGTGTGCATTGCAAAACCTGCGATATCAAAGATCCAAGCAAGAACATCACCTGGACCGTACCGCAAGGCGGCGAGGGACCAAACTACCCGAATATGTGAACGCGATTTAATGTAAATGTGGGGCCGCGTTGTTGATATGACGCAGCCGACACACTAGCTTGCCTGAGCAATTGGCAGCGGGAGCGGATGTTTTGAACAGATTGTGGCGTATTCGAGTAATGACGGTTGCGGCGGCTTTGGGAATAGGCGCGCCTGTCGCCCTGGCAGATGGGCTGGCCGGGTCTTATCTTGCTGCGGGTCATGCCAATTACAAAAGCGATTACAAACAGGCGGCGCATTACTTCACGCAAGCGGTTCTGAACGATCCGACCAACCCGGTGCTGCTGCAAAACGCGTTGGTGAACAAGATCATCGCGGGTGAGTTGGCAAGCGCAGTGCCGCTTGCGGTCAGTCTATCGCAAATCGTGGAAGACGCGCAGCTTGCGGATTTGGTGCTGGTCACGGACGCTCTTCATAACAAGCAATTCGACCGAGCGCTGGAGATCCTGTCGCAAGAGGAGCAGCGGTTGAACCCGCTCATGGCCGGTTTGCTGCGTGGCTGGGTCGCTGCCGGGCAGGGCGATACAACAGGCGCGGCTGAGTATTTTGACAAATTGGGCAAGGACACGAGCTTTGGGCCGCTGGGGCGGTATCACAAAGCTCTGGTCTATGGGCTGGCCGGAAATTTCGATGGTGCGGCTGAGATTATGGACGGGGATGCGGACGGGCCGCTGCGGGTGAACCGCGCGTCGATCTATGCACATATCCAAGTGCTGATGCAGCTTGACCGGCGCGATGATGCGTTGGCTTTGATTGACGCAGAACTGCCAGCGCGGCGTTCAGAAAATCTCATCGCGTTGCGCGAGAAGATTACAAACGGGGATTCTGTTCCGTTCGATTATGTGAACGCGCCGCTTGATGGTGCGGCGGAGGTGTTTTTGACCCTTGCCACGGCGCTCAATCAAGAGGATGCGGCGCGATTTGCCATTATGTACGGGCGTTTTGCCCAGCATGTGCGCCCCGACTACAATGACGCGCATCTTTTGACGGCGGACCTTTTGGACAGTCAGGGGCAATATGAGCTGGCGATTGCTGACTATGATCGCATTCCTGAGGATGCGGCTGTCTATCGCTCTGCCGCTGTGGGCCGTGCAGATGCGTTGGCAGCATCAGGTCAGATTGATGTGGCTGTCTCAGCGCTGCAAGAGCTGAAGGCGACCTATCCGCAGGACCGTTTTGTGCGCATTGCGCTTGCGGATCTGTTGCGCGGTGAAGAGCGCTATGACGAGGCGCGAGAGGCTTACACCGGCGCGATTGCGATGATTGATACGGAAGTGCCCTCCGATTGGCGGACGTATTACGTGCGCGGGATCGCCAATGAGCGCACGGACAATTGGGAAGATGCCGAAGCGGATTTTCGCAAAGCGCTAGAGCTTGCGCCGGATCAGCCGCTGGTTTTGAACTACCTTGGCTATTCGCTGGTTGAGAAAAACCTCAAGATTGACGAGGCCAAGAACATGATCGAGCGCGCGGTCGAAGCGCGGCCCGATGATGGGTATATCACCGACTCGCTGGGCTGGGTGCTTTATAAGCTAGGAGAGTATGAGGAAGCGGTTCCTTATATGGAGCGTGCGGCAGAACTGGTGCCGATTGATCCGATCATCAACGACCATTTGGGCGATGTCTATTGGAGCGTTGGGCGCAAGATCGAAGCGGAATTCCAATGGCGCCGGGCGCTTTCTTTCGATCCTGAGGAAAAAGACGCGGAGCGTATCCGGTTGAAACTGGAGCTTGGTCTTGATGAAGTGCTGGCGCGCGAAGCTGAGCGCGAAACCACCTCGAACTGATGCAGATACGTCAGATGGCGCGGGCGAAGGTCAATCTTTGCCTGCATGTCACAGGGCGGCGCGCGGACGGGTATCATCTGCTTGATAGTCTGGTGGTGTTTGCAGACATCGGTGATGCGCTGAGCGCTGATCTGTATGGCGATATGTCGTTGAAGATCGTCGGACCTTTCGCAGATCAGGTGCCCAGCGGCGATGATAATCTGGTTTTACAAGCGGCGCAGCTTGCCTGTCCAAAAGGGCAGACGATGGCGATCACGCTCGATAAGCAACTGCCTGTCGCGGCTGGCATTGGCGGTGGATCGGCAGATGCTGCTGCGATTTTGCGAATTATAACAGCCATCTACGATGTGAGGCTCGGCCAAGACGCGCTGCTCTCGCTTGGGGCTGATGTGCCTGTGTGTCTGTCTCAGAGGCCTCAGATGATGCGTGGGATCGGTGAGGTATTGAGCGATGCGCCAGACTTGCCTGAGACGTGGATGGTGCTCGTTAATAACGGGCGTAGTGTCTCAACCGCGCAGGTGTTTCAAGCGCTATCGTCTTATGACAGCGGTGCGGTTGAGGTGCCCGGCGGCATGGGTTTTCACGCATTTGCCGATTGGTTGGGGGCGCAGCGCAATGATCTGGAAGTTGCGGCGATTGCGTTTGAGCCGGGTATTGGGGATGTGCTGGAGTTGATTGACCGTCAAGAGGGATGCGCGCTGGCGCGGATGTCCGGCTCGGGTGGCACCTGTTTTGGTTTGTTTGCCCAAGAAGATCAGGCGCGCGCGGCGGCGTCGATCCTCTCGCTGGCCCAACCTGATTGGTGGGTGCGTGCGTGCAAGATTTCAAACGATACGGGCGACGACGAAATCGGCGAGTGAGCTGAGCTGATCGCGCAGGGGGTGATCGGGGAGCGCGTCAAGGGATGTCTTCGCGCGCTCCGCCCAATCGAGCGCTTCGGCCTTGGCGTCACGCAACGCATGGCTCTGGTGCAGATAGGCGATTGCGGTCTCGACATCGCCCTCCCTCTGATCGCCGTCTTGAATGGTGCGGGTCCAAAAAGCGCGCTCTTCTGATCCGGCTTGAGCGAGCGAGCGGATCACCGGCAGGGTCATCTTACGCTCTCTGAAATCATCGCCGGTATTCTTGCCAAGCGTTTGGCTGACACCGCCGTAATCGAGGACGTCATCGACGATCTGGAACGCGATGCCCAGTGCATCGCCATAGTCAAAGAGCGCTTTGACCTGGCGGCCGGGCGCATCCGACAAGACCCCGCCTGCCTCGCAGGCGGCAGAAAAGAGCGCGGCTGTCTTGCCGCGAATAATCGACAGATATGTGTCATATCCGGTTGAGACCTGGCGCGCGCAAGACAGTTGCAGCACCTCGCCCTCAGCGATGGTGGCGGAGGCGTTGGCGAGGATTTCGAGGATGCGGACTGAATCCGTCTCGACCATTAACTGAAAGGCGCGCGAGAAGAGATAGTCGCCGACAAGGACGGAAGACTTGTTGTCCCATAGAAGATTTGCGGTCGGTCGGCCACGACGCTGCGCGCTTTCATCGACCACATCGTCGTGCAGCAGCGTGGCGGTGTGGATGAACTCGACGGCGGCTGCCAGATGGGCGTCTTTCTCGCCGGTGTATCCGGTCAGACCTGCACTCGCCAATGTCAGGATCGGGCGCACGCGTTTGCCGCCTGCATCGACGAGATGCGCGGTCACCTCGGGAATGCGCGGCGCGTTGTGCGAGTGCATACGCTCTGCAATCAGCGCATTGACCCGTCCCAGCGGGCTGACCAGCGAATTTTGCAGGTCATCAAGCGGCGTTGTTGTCACAGTTTTGTCAGCCACACTTTTCATCCTACGCGCGCATCACTAGTCTTGAGGCGATGAGAGAAATTTTACGCACCAATGACCCGACAATTATATCCTTCGCCGATGCAATCCTGCGCGGCGAGGATATAGACTGCTTTGTTCTGGACGTCCACATGAGCGTGTTAGAAGGCACAATCGGGATGTTGCCAAAGCGACTAATGGTCGCTGAGCGCGATCTGTTCAGAGCACGCGCCATTCTCACTGACAACGACATCGAATTATCCAGTTGATCCGATGAGCCAGCCGCACACCACAGTCGATGATTTTCTGGGAGGGGCGGTGAAGATTGAACAACCGCAAAAGGGCTATCGCGCCGGGATTGATCCAGTTTTGCTGGCCGCATCCGTGCAGGCAAGCGGTGGCGCGCAGGTCCTGGAGCTGGGGTGCGGGGTCGGGGTTGCATCACTGTGTCTTGCGCACCGCTTGCCGGGATTGGTGCATGTGGGTGTCGAGCTGCAATCTGACTATGCGGCGCTGGCATGCGAAAATGCGGCGCGCAATCACGTTGAGATGGAGGTCTTTGCTGCCGATTTGCGCAAACTTCCCATCGCGTTGCGCGAACGTCAGTTTGATCAAGTGCTGATGAACCCGCCGTATTACACATCTGATGAGGGCGTCGCCCCGCGCAGGGCGGAAAAATCGGCGAGCTGCCATGAGGAAAATGGCGGTTTGGGCGATTGGATAGATTGCGCGTTTCGCCGCCTGAAAGATCGGGGGTGCTTGTCGCTGGTACAGCGTGCATCGCGCTTGCAGGATGTGCTGGCTGGGCTTTCGCACTACAAGTTTGGAGATATCGAAGTGCGCCCCGTGCAAGCGCGGCGGCAGAGCGCTGCGGGGTTGATTTTGTTGCAATGCCGAAAATTGGCGCGTGCAGAATTGCGGTTGCTTCCGCCGCTTGTGATGCATGACGGGGATGTGCATCTGCAAGACGGTGATGATTTTTCAACGATTGCTAAGCAGATCTTAAGAGATGGTAAGGCATTATAGCCTCTTGGTGGAGGCGAGCGTAAATATTGAAATGCAACTATAAATTGTATAGTGTAGCGTAAACCTATCGAGGATTTGGTATGTGGAATAGTGTTTTCCTGCTCGTTCTGGCGATGTTTCTTACGCCGGGGCTCGACGGCATTGCAAAGACATTGAGCTCGGACTACTCCCCGTTTTTCGTCACATTTTTGCGGTATCTGTCTGCCGGATGTGTTGCGTTGATTGCGGCAAAACTCGCTGGTCAGAAAATCCATGTGCCCAAGAAGGGACGGCTGGGGCAGGTGTGGCGCACCGCTTTGCTGGTGGGGGCGATGACGTGCCTCATTACTGCGTTGTCTATGGTGCCAATGGCGCAGGCGGTGGGTGGATTTTTGATCTCGCCATTGGTTGCGACGTTTCTGTGCATTTGGCTCTACAAGGAAAAACTCACGGTTCAGCGTGCGGCGGGGGCGATCCTGTCGCTTGCCGGAGCGGTGATCATCTCGCGCCCTGAGGCCGCAATCGAGGCGGGATCGGTCTTTGCACTGATGGGTGGCGGGCTGCTTGGCGCTTATCTTGCGGCAACGCGCGGGGCGGTTCAAAGCGGGGGTGTTTTGTCGTCGCTGACAGTTCAGTGTTTTCTGGCGGCGATATTGATCTCACCGCTCGCCTTTCTCAGTGGCCCGCCGCAGATCACCGGCACGCTTGTTTTCAGCGTGCTTGGCTTGGGCGTTTTATCTGCAATCGCGCATTCGCTGACTGTGGCCGCTTTTGAGCGTACTGATGCCTCGATCCTGTCGCCGTTCCTCTATTTCAATCTGATTGCCGCGATTGGTGTCGGCTTTTTCTGGTTCAACGAGGTGCCGAGCAATTGGGCAATGTTGGGCCTGTGCGCGATCGCGGGCGGCGGGCTTATCACTATCCTGCCCGCGTTCCGTCTGAGACGGCTGCGCGCTGCATAATTATTTTCCGAAAGAGCTGCCCTCTTAACGCCACATTAAAACACGAGCATCGAAACAGATGACACACAAAAGATTTTGTGTCACTGTTTTGGTATTAACAAAAAAAAGGAGTTGCCAATGAATATGGGTTCTCATCTCGCTGAGCTCAAGAAAAAGCATGAAACTCTGGACAAGAAGATTGAGATCGAACAGCGATCACCTGCATTCGATAATGTGTCGGTTCTGAATTTGAAACGACAGAAACTCAAGATCAAAGAAGAAATACACCGCTGTATGGCCGTCGACAGCTAGAGCCTTAGGCCGCTGCTGCCGACTTGAAAAAATTCACCACCCAGTGAGACCATTGGTCGTTATCGACCGGTTTCGATAGGGTAGAGGTCGCATGATCCGCGGTTTCGTTTTCAAAAACGGTGCCGCGGCGAGACGCGATCAAGTCTTTCACAAAATCTGTATCGAACTCTGGATGCGGCTGCACGGAAATCGCGTGCGGCGCTTGCGCTTTGCCATAGGCGAGCATGGCGTGCGGGCAAAATGTCGAGCTTGCCAGAACCGTCGCGCCTTCGGGCGGGTCAATGACCTGATCCTGATGGACGGCGACAGAGGAAAAATCGGTGCGCGCGTCACTCATCCAGTGTTGCGCCTGTTGGATTGGGTAGTCCTGAACGCCCAAACCCCATCCCTTATCCGATTTTTCGACGCGGCCCCCAAGTGCTTGGGCCATAATCTGATGCCCAAAGCAAAACCCCGCGACGGGAACGCGCTGTGCGACCGCTTGCCGGATGAAATTTTCGAGGGGTGGGATCCAGTTGTGATCTTCATAAACACCGTATTTCGACCCGGAGATGATCCAGCCCGAATGGGCGTTTGGGCCGCTTGGAAAGGCGTTCTCATAGACGCGATAGGGCGTGCAGGTGAAGCTGGTGTCCGCCCTTTGTAGCATGCGTTCGAACATTTGCCCGTAGGTGCCGTGCTGCGCGATGAGTTTTTCTACGACAGGACCTGTTTCCAGAACGCCGATATCCATACGAGCCTCGTTGCGAAGTGCGATTTGGCCATTTATCGCGGAATTTGCGCGCCACACAACCGTCAATTGGTTTGCAACGCAGCAAAGGGATGTTTCGCAAATGCGAAAAATATGTTGCGGTTGCAAAGTGATGCGTTACGGTGGTAGCCCGACCGACCACAGAGTTTAGGGGACCGCGATCGTGGCCAAGCAAAAGCAGTCGGATGATGATCCGATCATCATCAAGAAATACGCAAACCGTCGTCTCTATGACACGGCGCGGTCTTGCTATGTGACGCTTGAGGATCTTGCGCAAATGGTGCGGGACGGGCAGGATTTTGTGGTTCAGGACGCCAAGTCGCATGATGACATTACCCGCTCGGTGCTGGCACAGATCATTTTCGACGAGGAAGCGAAGGGGCAGAATATGCTGCCGACCAATTTTCTGCGTCAGTTGATCCGGCTTTACGGGGATACATTGCAGGGGTTTGTTCCCAGCTATCTCGAAGCCTCGATGGACACATTTACCAGCAATCAGGAAAAGATGCGCGAGCAGGTGGCGTCTGCATTTTCTGCAAATCCGGCGCTGGGGAATTTTGAGACCATGGCGCGCACGAATATGGAGTGGTTTGAGAATGCAATGAGCATGTTCTCCCCTTTTGGCGTGTCCGAAAAAGCCAAAGCGGCGGCCGCGCCCAAGGCTCCGACATCTGAGGATGCGCAGGCACCTTCGGAAAAGCCCGGATCGCCGAACAAAAGCGAGATCAAGGCGATGAAGGAACAGCTTGAAGCGATGCAGGCGCAGTTGAGCAAGCTGACTGGCTCGGACTAAGCGTCTCTTGGCGTGATTTCTGTTTTGTTTGACTGAATAGACGCGCGAAAGCGTGCTGTTCTGTTTCGCGAATCTAAAGCAATCAGTTTCGCGCGTTGCGGCCTGTGCCTAGACCAGTTCAGGGCGTCCGAACGCGTAGCCTTGCAGACAATCGGCACCCATATCACACAAGGCTTCCCTGTCGGCGGCATTTTCCACGCCCTCGACAATGCTGACCATTTCGAAATGCTTGGCGATGTTGATCATTGAAGAGATCAGATAGCGCGAGGTGTTGTTCTCGGCGAAATCGGCCATAAAGGACTTGTCGATCTTCAGGAAGTCGAAGCGGAACTTGCCCAGCTGGCGGATCGATGTGTGGCCTGCGCCAAAGTCGTCAATTGCGATCGAGCATCCGAGCGCGCGGATGTTGTAGAGAAAATCGATGGCTTTGGGACCAAGATTGAGAAACGTGCTTTCTGTAATCTCGATAATCAGCAACTCGCCGATAGTCGGATTTTCCTCGCAGGCGTCGCGCAGGATTTGCAGCCATATCTGATCGCCGATGTTCTTGGCCGACAGGTTGATCGAAATCCGCTGTTTGGGATTATCATTGAGATAGCGCACCGCCTTGCGGGTGATGGCGCGGTCGACAACACGACTGAGATCATGTTGCTCGATAAAGTCGATGAATGTATCGGCGGTGAGGATTTCGCCGTCTTTATTCTGGATGCGCGCAAGGCATTCACAAAATGCGATGCGGGTTGGATCGCTCGCCATGACAACCGGTTGCAGTGATATGCGCAACAGATTATGCGCAATCGCTTCACCCACTTGCCTGATCTTGATCTGGGACTGCGAGACCGATGTGTCGATCTCGGTCGTGCGGAGCGAAGCTGATGTGTGTGGTTTGGCGCTCATGATCTTTCCCTGAAACTCACGCACCTTACTGCGGCACAAAACGTGAACGAACGGTAAATTTTTAGGAAAGTTGAACCATTTGGTACGAAATCGTTATCTGCCGCGCCTTTTAAAGCGCCCCAAGCGCCTTAGATTTGTTGGTGACACGAAAAAGGTTTCGGAAATGATAAAGAATTGGATCGAGAACGCAGTTTCTTCGCTTGGTGGGCAAACCAAGACGCCAGATGAGTTAAGTCCCGATGTGTCTTATGCGGGTCTGCTGGTGCGTGTTGCGCGTGCGGATCACGAATATGCTGCGGAGGAACGTGCGTTGATCCTTGAGCTTCTTGCTGCGCGATTCTCGCTTGATGCGCAAAGTGCTGCGCAGCTTTTGGATGAGGGTGAGGCGGCTGAGCGCGGGTCGAATGACACCGTGCAACTGACGCGCGGGGTTAAGGATCTGGTGCCGCTGGAGGAACGAGGCGGTTTGCTCGAAGAGATGTGGCAGATCGTGTTGACCGATGAGACGCGCGATGAGGATGAGAATGCGGTCATGCGGCTTGTGACCAATCTTCTGGGCGTGCCGGATCGCGAAAGCGCGTTTGCCCGTCAGCGCGCGCAGGCGCGATAGGTGCATTCGCTGCCAACTAAGCGAACTCATGACTTGCTGCGCTGGCGGGAGTGCATTATCCGAAACCCTCTTTTTGCGCTTGGGTGATGTATGCCGATTAAAATTCCAGAAAATCTGCCAGCCAAGGATATTTTGACGTCCGAAGGCGTTATGGTGCTTGGTGATGAGGCGGCGATGCGTCAGGATATCCGCCCGTTGCAGATCGGCTTGCTTAATCTGATGCCCAAGAAGGTGCAGACCGAGACGCAATTCGCGCGGCTCATTGGTGCAACGCCGTTGCAGATCGAATTGACCCTGATCCGCATGAGCGCCCATGAGAGCAAGCACACAGCACCAGAGCATATGGAGGCGTTCTACAAGCCGTTCAGTGCTGCCAAGGCGCAGCGGTTTGATGGCCTGATCATCACAGGCGCGCCTATTGAGCATCTGGATTTTGACAATGTGACTTATATTGACGAGCTGCGGGAGGTGTTCGCCTGGACGCAGACCCATGTGCATTCGACCTTTGGCGTGTGTTGGGGCGGGATGGCGATGATCAATCATTTCCATGGGGTTGAGAAACACATTCTCGACGCCAAGGCGTTCGGATGTTTCCGGCACAAGAACCTTGCGCCAGCCTCGCCCTATCTGCGCGGGTTTTCCGATGATTTTGTCATGCCGGTGTCGCGCTGGACGGAGATGCGCGATGCGGAAATCGGCGCAGTGGAGGGGTTGGATATCCTGGTCTCTTCCGATGATGTGGGTGTTGCGATGGTCAATGATCCAGCGCATCGGGCTGTCTATATCTTCAACCATTTCGAATATGACAGCCTGACCATGCGCGAGGAGTATGAGCGCGATGTGGCATCGGGTAAAACTATCAATGTGCCGATCAATTATTATCCCGATGATGATCCCTCTCAGATGCCGGAGAACCGGTGGCGGGGGCATGGGCATTTGCTTTACGGCAACTGGATCAATGAGATTTATCAGACAACGCCGTTTGATCTGACGCAGATTGGGGCAACATGATGGACCGGCGGCAGTTTATAATTGGAAGCGCGGCTTTGGGTGTGAGTGCCTGCGGCAGTAGGCTGGAGAGGGTGAGGCCGGTGGCAGATCAGTTTGTGAGCGTAGAGGGAAAGCGGCTGCGTTACCGCATGGCGGGCGATGGCCCGCCGGTGATCTTGTTGCATGGGGCGTCGGGCAACCTGAGCGATTGGACGTTCGACCATTTTGACGATCTGGCGCGCAATCACACGGTTCTGGTCTTTGATCGGCCGGGACTTGGATTGTCGGACCCACCCGATGATCCGAGCCTGTCGACCCAAGCGCGGCTGATGAGACTGGCGGCGCAAAAGCTGGGGATGGAGCGGGCGACGATTGTCGGGCACTCCTTTGGCGGGTCGATTGCGCTTGCCTGGGCGCTCGATGCGCCAGCATTTGTCGAGGGGTTGGTACTGCTCTCGGCGCCAAGCCACGTTTGGCCCGGCTCGGCTGGGCGGCTTTATGATATCGCGGGTATTCCCGTGGTGGGATATCTCTTTTCGCAGCTTGTTCCGGTGCTTGCTAACGAGCGGCGGATCCGGCAGGCGGTTGCGGCGATCTATGCCCCGCAAGAGGTGCCGGAGGGATATATCGCGCATGTGGATGCACAGATTTCGGTACAGGCAGATGTGTTTCGCGCCAACACCGCACAGATCGGAGCGCTCAAGCCGCAAATCCGCGAGATGGTGCCGGGCTATGCGGGGCTGACGATCCCGGTGGAGATCATTCACGGGCGGGCCGATGAGGTTGTGCCTGCGCAGATCCATTCGGAGCCGCTCTCAAAGGTGCTGCCGAACGCGCGGCTCACGCTGCTCGACGGGATTGGCCATATGCCCCATCACGTCGCGCCCGATGTGTTCCGAAAAGCGCTCTCGCGGGTGATTGCGGCGCGGTGATTGCCATTGCTGCGGCTTGCCCCAATAATGGTGCGTGAAAGAGCGATAGGGAACGACAATGCCAAAACCATCCGTCTCCAAACCGTTTGACGGCGCTATCAGCGCGTTTGCGGAAAAAGAAGCGCCCAAGGCGCTGCGCGATTTGCTGAAATCGACGAAGAAAGGCGAGATAGCGTCGGCCGATTATCCATATGACGAGACGATGGACAAGGACGATTATGAGGCGCAAATCGAGGCGCTGCAAATCGAGCTGGTGAAATTTCAGGCCTGGGTCAAGAAGACCGGCCAGCGCGTTGTCATCCTCTTTGAAGGCCGCGATGCGGCGGGTAAGGGCGGCACGATCAAGCGGTTTCGCGAAAATCTCAACCCGCGCGGGGCGCGTGTGGTGGCGCTGTCCAAACCGACCGAAGAGGAGCGGGGGCAATGGTATTTCCAGCGCTATGTGAAGCATTTGCCTACCGAAGGCGAGATCGTCTTTTTCGATCGCTCCTGGTATAATCGCGGGGTGGTCGAAAAGGTGTTCGGCTTTTGCTCGGATGAAGAACGGGAGCTGTTTTTCCGCCAGGTCACCAAGTTTGAGGACATGCTGGTGGCCGATGATGTGCATCTGTTCAAGCTGTGGCTCAATGTCGGGCGGGGGGAGCAGTTGCGGCGGTTCCTCAAGCGCGAGTCTGATCCGCTGAAGAACTGGAAGCTGTCCTCGATCGACGTCAAAGGACTGTCGAAATGGGATGAATATACACGCGCGATCAAAGAGACGTTCGAGCGCTCGCATACGGGCGTTGCGCCATGGCATGTGATCCGCTCTGACGATAAGAAGCGCGCGCGGCTGGCGGCCATTCGCACGGTTCTGAGCGCGCTTGAGTACGATCAGAAAGACGACGCCCATGCCCATGCGCCCGATGATGCGGTTGCGGGCGGTCCAGACATTCTCGGCGATGGCTGAACGCAAGGGCTATCACCACGGGAATTTGCGGCAGGCGCTGGTGGATGCGGCGCTCAAGCTGGTTGTCGAGAAGGGGCCGCTGGGGTTCACTGTCGCGGAGGCGGCGCGGGCGGCGGGGGTCTCGCCCGCTGCGCCCTATCGGCACTTCAAGGGTCAGGCAGAAATCCTCGAAGAGGCGGCGCGGCAGGGGTATCTGATCTTTGCCGACTACCTGAAAACCGCTTTCAATGATGGCAAGCCGGATGCTTTGCGCGCGTTTGAGGCGACGGGGCGGTCCTATCTGAAATTCGCGCAAGACTATCCGGGGTATTACATCGCGATGTTTGAAAGCGGGTTGTCGCTGGCGGGCAATGCGGAGTTGAACGATGCGGCCTCGACTGCGATGCAGGTTTTGAATGACGCAGCGTTCGAATTGTCGCTGCATCTTCCACCAGAGCGTCGTCCGCCGCCCACAATGATCTCGCATCACATCTGGGCGATGTCGCACGGCGTGGTCGAGTTGTTCGCGCGCGGCTCGCCGGGCAATCGCGCGCCGTTCTCGGCGGAAGAGCTGTTGGAGACCGGGACAGGGATATATTTGCGCGGCTTGGGATTGATCCCGGAGGACACGTGAATGAGCAAGCCCAGGATTGAGGAGACCCGCGAGGGTGATATTCCGGCGTTGCAAGAGGTGCTGGATCAGACGGAGTTGTTTCCGTCCGAGATGCTGCCGGACATGCTGTTGCCGTTCCTGTCAGGCGGCGGGGCAGCACATTGGCTGAGTTGTCATCAGGGTGGCGCGGCGGTCGGGTTTTGCTATCTGGCGCCCGAGGCGCTGACGGATGGAACATGGAACATGGTTGCGCTGGCCGTGCGGCCTGATGTGCAGGGGCAGCGCTTGGGATCGGCGCTTGTGGCGGAGGCGGAGGCGCAGCTGAGGGCGCAGGGGCAGCGCGTCTTGATCGTCGATACATCCGGCACCGAGGATTTTGCCCTGGCACGGAAATTCTACGCGCAAAACGGCTATGATGAGGAAGCGCGGATCCGGGATTTCTGGGCTGCGGGCGATGACAAGGTAATCTTCAGGAAGGCGCTTTGAGGGTCAT
This sequence comes from uncultured Rhodobacterales bacterium, assembly GCA_964425135.1. Taxonomy (GTDB): domain Bacteria; phylum Pseudomonadota; class Alphaproteobacteria; order Rhodobacterales; family Rhodobacteraceae; genus CAYLLD01. The sequence goes on along the minus strand of CAYRKW010000025.1, from coordinate 18,793 downwards.
GTCCGTCGGATAAGCCGGTCTTTGTGTTTGTAGATGTTCTTGTAGTCCCACTGGATGTCGCGGCTTTTGCTGAGCCAGCGGTTCAGCGCGTGCTCGTCAATCTGAGCGGCGTCGGTAATGCGGGCGGAGGCGTCTTTGAATTTGCCTGTGCCGCGCATTAGCGCAGGCTCATCAAAATCGGCACCGCTCCAGAACATCAGGCGGATGCAGTGCTTGAGTTTGCTGTAGCCGACAATCGGATTGTCATCGAGAAACCAGACAGGATGGGCGTGCCAGATTTTGCTGTCGGCATCGGGCAGGTGCTGGTCGATCAGCCTGCGCAGCGCATCGCAAATGGCCCTGTCGTCGGTCGTTTGGGCTGCGTGAAATTCTGCGATAGTTGTGGGTTTCATGACGATATTTATAACGTGAAGGGCCGATCGCGTGAAGCGCAGCGGCGGCTCGCGATGAGAAGAGGGCGTAGGATATGAGTGAGGCGAAACGTATCACGGGTGGCTGTCAGTGTGGAGCGGTGCGCTATAGCGTGGCGGCGCTTGGGCGGTCGTCGGTTTGTCATTGCCAGATGTGCCAGCGCGCGTTTGGGGCGTTTTATGCGCCTTTGGTGATCGTGGAGGGCCTGCGCTGGACGAAAGGGGAGCCGCGGTTGTTTGCAAGCTCGAACCTGAGCCAGCGTGGGTTTTGCGGGGCGTGCGGGACGCCGCTTAGTCTGGAGAATTTCGCGGATGAGCAGGTTGAGGTTGCGACGGGGACGCTGGATGATCCTGAGGTGGCGCCGCCCACGTTGCAGATCAATCACCGCTTTGCACGCAGTTTTACCGATGGGATCGGCGGGCTGCCTGAGCCGGATGCAGCGACGGTCGCCGAGCATGACGCGTGGAACGCCAAGGTGGTGTCGTATCAAAAGCGGGAGTGAGCGCGTCTGACGGCCCGGCGGGAGCGCGGGTTAGGTCTCGCCCGCCATATAGCCTTTGACGATTTCGGTGAGGATTGCCTGGGCTTCGGGGCTGTTCCACTCCGCATCGCCGCGCAGGCGGGCGATTTCCTTGCCGTTGGGGTCGAGGATTACGGTGATGGGCAGGCCGAGAATGGCCATATCGCGGGAGAATGCGCCGTCGGGATCGCGGTAGGAGACGAGGTTCTCGATTTGGACGCTATCGAAAAATTTCTCGATCTTGGCGTGCTCGTTGCGCGGGCCTGTGGCGATCAGCTCGACGGAGAAATTGTCGCTGCCCAATGTGGCTTGCAGGGCGTCGAGCCCCGGCATTTCATGGCGGCAAGGTCCGCACCATGTGGCCCAGAAGTTCAGAACCACGACGCGGCCCTTGAAGGCCGAGAGATCAGCGGTCTCGTCGGCGAAGGTCAGGAAGGTCAAATCGGAGGTGTCTTTGGCCTCGCCATGGATCGCCAGACCCTTCATCTGCCCTGATTTGAGTGATTCAATCGCCGTCCAGTCCGGTTCGGCCACAGCGTGCGTTGCCCCTGCCACTGCTGCGGCGTATAGGGTGGCGGCGAAAGCGGCTGCGTGGCCGCGTGAGATCAATTTCGAGAGCGTGAGGGTCATTTGTCCCATGTCCAAATCTGATAAAGCCAACACCATGTGGGGCGGGCGGTTTTCGTCTGGTCCTGATGCGATCATGGAAGCGATTAACGCCTCGATTGACGTCGATGCGCGTATGTATGCGCAGGACATTGAGGCGTCGCGCGTGCATGCAGCCATGTTGGCTCAGACCGGCATTATCTCTCATAACGACGCAGAGGCGATCAGGGAAGGCTTGCTCACGGTCTTGTCAGAGATTGAAACCGGAGAATTTCCGTTTTCCAAGGCGCTGGAGGACATTCACATGAATGTTGAGGCGCGGCTCAAAGAGCTGATCGGGGAGCCTGCGGGGCGGTTGCACACCGCGCGCTCGCGGAATGATCAGGTAGCGACCGACTTCAAGCTTTGGGTGCGCGATGCGCTTGATGAGACGCATGCGGCGCTATCGTCGCTGATCGGGGCATTTTTGGAGCAGGCGCAAAGTGGGGCCGATATGGTCATGCCGGGCTTTACCCATCTGCAATCGGCGCAACCGGTGACCTGGGGCCATCATATGATGGCTTATGTGGAGATGTTGGGGCGTGATATGTCCCGTTTTGCCGATGCGAGGGATCGGATGAATGAAAGCCCTTTGGGGGCGGCGGCTTTGGCCGGGACGTCATTTCCGATTGATCGGGAGGCGACGGCAAAAGCGCTTGGATTTGCACGGCCTGCGGCCAATTCGCTTGATGCGGTGGCGGATCGGGACTTTGCGCTGGAGTTTCTGGGTGCCGCCTCGATTTGCGCAACCCATCTGAGCCGGTTTGCCGAAGAACTGGTGATCTGGTCCTCGGTGCAGTTTCGCTTTGTGACCATGTCGGACAGGTTTTCGACCGGCTCGTCGATCATGCCGCAAAAGAAGAACCCGGATGCGGCGGAGTTGGTTCGGGCCAAGACGGGGCGGATAAACGGGGCGCTGATTGGCCTTTTGACGGTCATGAAGGGTCTTCCGCTGACCTATTCGAAGGATATGCAGGAGGACAAAGAGCAGGTGTTTGACGCGTCAGACAATTTGCTTCTGGCGATCCGTGCCATGGACGGCATGGTGCGCGATCTGACCCCGAATGCGGAGCGTTTGCGGGCCGCGGCATCGGGTGGGTATTCGACGGCGACGGATCTGGCGGACTGGCTGGTGCGGGATCTGGGCCTGCCGTTTCGGGATGCGCACCACATCACAGGGGCAATCGTGCGCATGGCCGAAGAGAAGGGATGCGCGCTTGAGGCGTTGAGCCTTGAGGATATGCGGTCGGTGCATGCTGATATTAAACCAGAGGTATATCAGTATTTAGGGGTGGACAACTCTACGGCGAGTAGGGCAAGCTATGGTGGCACGGCACCTGACGCGGTGCGGGCGCAGATTGCGCGCTGGCAAAAGGCGCTTGCGCAATGACGCTCACACGCACTGCGGCTTTGGTTGTCGGCCTCGCAATGGTGGCGTTTGCCTCCGGCTGCGGCGTGAAAGGCGATCCCATAGCCCCGAGCGCGCAGGCCTCCCCTTAACGACGGGCATTGCGGGAAACTGGCTTTGGACAGGGGGACCCTCTCATATGCTTCTTTCACGTCGTTCACTCATCGCTGCATGCGCCCTTGCAGGCGCGCTGGCCACATCACAAATCGCACTTGCGCAATCGGAACCGCTTGAAGGCCCGATCATTCTGACCGTCACCGGCGAGGTCTCACAGCCAAACCGCGGCGGATTTGATCCGGCAGTGGACAAGTTTTTCGGCTATAACGAGGTCGAGTTTGCCAAAGCGACCGAGTTTGACATGCAGGCGCTGAGCAATCTTGAATTGCAGACCGTCAAGGCAGATTTTCCCAAAGGCGAGCAGGTCTATGACTACGAAGGACCGCTTCTGGAGGATGTTTTGGCGGCGGCGGGTGCGTCGGGCGGTATGGTGAAGATGCAAGCGCTTGATGGCTATGCGATTGAAGTTCCGTTTCAGGAGCTCGTGGATATGGGCGCGGTCGTTGCGCTCAAACGTGATGGCGAGGCGTTCTCCATCGGCGGGTTTGGTCCCACGCAAATCGTCTTCCCGCGTGCGCAGCGGGATGATCTGAAAGATATGCCCGACGATAACTGGATCTGGTCGATCTTCCATATCAACGTACAATAAAGCAACTTTGCGGGCGCGCTTCGGATAACGGCGCGCCCGCACTCTCAGAAATTGAGCGCTTCACCCGCGCGGCAGCCATGGATATGATCTTCTGCAAAGGAGACGGTTCATGTATCAGGCCAAAGATGTCGTCACTTCGGTAGATGAGATTTACGAAGGGATGCGTCTTCCCTATGAAAGCCAGACCTCGAAATTTATCGATCACATCGATCCCTATATTGCAGCATGGATCGAGCGCAGCACGTTTTTGACGATGGCGACGGTGGATGCGGGCGGGAATATGGATGTCTCCCCGAAGGGTGATCCGGCCGGTTTTGTGAAAATCCTCGATGGCAAAACGCTCGCGATCCCGGATCGGCCGGGCAATCATCGCTATGACGGGTTTCGGAACATTCTGGAGACCGGCCGCATCGGTCTGGTGTTTTTCGTCCCGCACCGCAACGAAGTTGTGCGGGTTAACGGGCGTGCGCAGGTGATCCGGGATATGCGGGTGCGCGAGATGTGTGCAATCGGCGGGCGGGTGCCGGATTTTGCGGTTCTGACGCATGTTGAGGAGGCGTTTTATCATTGCGGGAAATCGATCATCCGCTCGAAACTGTGGCAACCAGATGCGCATCCCGCATGGGACGATCTGCCAACCTATGCGCAGGCTCTGATCGCGCATGGGGAGCTGGATGTTGAGTATGACGAGATGCATGCGCATTTGCGCAACAACGAGGAAAACCGGCTTTATGACGAGTAATCGCGCGCATGCGGCGCGGCGTTTATGTGGTGAGATGACCCATCCCCGCGAAAGCGGGGATCTCTTGGAGCATTCTGAAAGAGATCCCCGCTTTCGCGGGGATGGGAGGCGCATGCGGGTTTGTCGCACACAGCAGGGTTGAACCTGCATCTGATTGCAGCTACCTCTCGCCGTCCTTTTTGAGCAAGTGAGGAAGGCGTCATGTCCACGTCCCGCATAATTTATCTGGTTCTGGCGATCCTTGGTGCGATTGTGCCGATGTTCTATTTTGTCAGTTGGTTTAACGAATTTGGCTACTCGCTGCCCGCGATGCTGGAGGCCTGGCATGTCAATGACGCAACCTCCGGTCTTGTGTGGGACCTGACGATTGCGGCGCTTGCGTTGACGGTGTTTATCATCACCGAAACGCTGGTGCGGCGGGATTACTGGATTCTCATCTGTATTCCCGCAACCTTTTGCGTGGGCGTCTCATTGGGCCTGCCGCTTTATCTTTTCCTGCGCACAAGGATGACAGGCTGATGGATCATTTTGACTACAAAAACGGCGTTTTGCATGCCGAGGATGTAGACCTTCGCGAGATTGCGCGGGAGGTGGGAACACCGTTTTATGTCTATTCTACAGCAACCTTCCTGCGTCATGTGGAGGTCCTGAAAGAGGCGCTGGGCGGGCTGCCGCATATGATTTGCTATGCGATGAAGGCCAATTCCAACCAAGCGATCCTCAAGCTTTTGGGTGATGCGGGCTGCGGCATGGATGTGGTTTCAGGCGGTGAGTATGCGCGGGCGATTGCAGCGGGTGTGCCCGGAGAGCGGGTTGTATTTTCGGGCGTGGGCAAAACCCGCGATGAGATCGCGATGGCGATCAAGGGCGGTATCCGGCAGATCAACCTGGAAAGCGAGCCGGAGATGGATGTGGTCTCTGCCGTTGCCTCTGATCTGGGCGTGATTGTGCCGGTGACACTTCGAGTGAATCCGGATGTCGATGCAAAAACCCACGCCAAAATTGCGACCGGCAAGGCGGAGAATAAGTTTGGTATCCCGATTGCGCGGGCGCGGGAGGTTTATGCGCGGGCGGCGTCCTTGCCCGGGCTGAAGGTTGTGGGCATCGATGTGCATATCGGCTCGCAACTCACAGACCTTGAGCCCTATGAGACCGCCTTCGAGATGGTTGCGGATCTGACGCAAGAGCTGCGCGCTGACGGGCATGAGATCACCCGGCTCGATCTGGGCGGCGGTTTGGGCATTCCCTATCACAACACCAACGAAGCGCCGCCCTTGCCGTTTGATTACGGGCAGGTCATCAAGCGCACGGTGGGGCATTTGGGATGCGAGATCGAGATTGAGCCGGGCCGTTTGATTGCGGGCAACGCAGGGTTGCTGGTGAGTAAGACGATCTTTGTGAAAGAGGGGGATGGGCGCAATTTTCTGATCATTGACGGGGCGATGAATGATCTGATCCGCCCTGCGATGTATGAAGCCTATCATGAGATTGTGCCGGTGATAGAGCCGCCTGCGGGTGCGGAGCGCCTGCCAATTGATATCGTTGGGCCGATTTGTGAAAGCGGCGATACATTTGCCAAGCAGCGGCCCATGCCTGCGCTTATGACCGATGATCTGATCGCGTTTCGCTCGGCAGGGGCGTATGGGGCGGTGATGTCGTCGGAGTATAACTCACGGCCGCTCGTCCCCGAAGTTCTGGTGAGCGGGCATCAATTTGCCGTCATCCGCGCGCGTCCTAGCTATGCACAGATGATCGAGCGCGATACGATACCGTCGTGGATGAGTTGATTCCCTCGCGCAAGAGTGGATCGAAAGCAGGATTGCATTGGCCAAACACAGTGAGACGAGTGAAACGGTTCTGAGCCGCGCCTTGCGTCGGTTGTCTTGGAAGGTGCGGCTGTCGCAAGCCTATCTGGGACTGGAGCGGGTTGCGAATGCGTTTTGGCCGCTTTGGACGCTGGCGCTGGTCGGGTTTGTTGCGGTCTGGTTCGGGCTGTTTGAGGTTCTCACGCCCGTTCAATCTTATTGCGTTATGGGTCTGTTTGCGCTGGGCGCTTTGGCCGCGCTTTACTATGGCGCGCGCCGCTTCTCTTTGCCCGATACGGAACAAGCGGTGGCGCGGATTGATGATTATGAAACCGTGCGCCCTGCATCGGCCTTGCGCGACACCCAAGCCACTGGCGAGAGCGATCCGGCTGCCCGTGCGCTGTGGGAGCGGCATATGGAGCGGATGGCGGAGCGTGCGGATGCGCTCAAGGTGCCGCCGCCGGATTTGCGGCTTGCAAAGCGCGATCCGTGGGGCTTGCGGCTGGTTGCGTTGACCGGATTTTTTGCAGCGCTTTTGTTTGCGCGTGGCAGCGATGTCAGCTCGTTCATCGGGCCGGATGGCAATGATCTCGATACGCTTGCAGGTGGACCGTCGTTTGAGATTTGGGCCGCGCCGCCGCTTTATACAGGCAAGCCTGTGCTGTATCTTGGGGATATCCCGGAAGGTACGCGGGTTTTGGTTCCGGAAGGGACGGAAATCACCGTGCGGTACTACGGCGCGGCAGAGAATTTCGCGCTGAGCGAGACGGTGAGTGGCACAGCAACGACGATGCCGGATGAGACATCGACGGGCGTTGTGAATACGGTGATGATTGCTGCGCAAACTGGCGATCTGAGCCTGAGCGAGAATGGCGATGTGTTGGGGGCTTGGACGCTTGATGTGGTCGAAGACAACCCGCCGACGATTGCGCTTGCCGAAGAGCTGAGCCGCACCCCGGAAGGGGCGATGGAGCTGAAATACACCGCAAGTGATGATTATGGTGTTGTTGGTGCAACCGTGCATATTGATCTGGCACGGGACGAAATCCCGGCGCAATTTGGCTTTGCCGTAGACCCGATCCCGCGCGCGCCGATTGTGCTTGATCTGCCGCTGCCGTTTGCGGGGGGGCTGGATCAGATCGAAGAGAGCATGATCGAGGATCTGGCGCAGCATCCTTGGGCCGGATTGCCGGTCACAGTGACCCTCACAGCGCGTGATGAGGCCGGGCAGGAAGGCACCTATGGGCCGGAGGTTATGGAAATGCCGGGGCGGCGTTTCTTTGACCCGCTTGCCGGATCATTGGCCGAACAGCGGCGCGATCTTTTGTGGTCGCCGGAGAATGTCACGCGGGTCTCGCAACTGATCCGAACGCTCACCCATCGTCCGTCCGAGAACTTCAAATCGAGCAGTGCCTATCTGATCGTGCGCACCGCGCTGCGGCGGTTGGGCTATGCGGCTGAGGACGGTTACTCGGCGGCTGAAATCGAGGATGTTGCTGGGTTTTTATGGCGGGCGGCCTTGCTGATTGAAGAGGGCGATCTGGCCTCGGCGCTGGAGCGTCTGCGGCAGGCGCAGGATCGTTTGGAAGAGGCGATTGAAAATGGCGCGACGCAAGAAGAGATTGCGCGCCTGATGCAAGAGCTTGAGGATGCCACCAACGAGTATATGCGTCAGCTTGCGCGCCAGCAGCAGCAAGACGGCGAACAGCAGCAGGCTGGAAACCAGCAGGACGGACAGCAGTTGAACCAGGATATCCTCGACCAGATGCGCGAGGAGATCGAGCGGCTTTTCAACGAAGGTCGCACCGAGGAAGCGCAGCGCCTGCTCGAAGAATATCGCCGGATGATGGAGAACATGCGCGTCACCCAGCAGCAGGGCGGCGGTCAGGGCGAGGGCCAGCAGCAGGGTCAGCAAGCGATGGAAGACCTGCAAGAGACACTGCGCGAGCAACAGGATTTGTCGGATGATGCCTTCCGCGAGTTGCAACGCATGTTCGAAGAACAGCGCCGGCAGCAGCAACAGCAACAGGGCCAGCAGCAAGGACAACAAGGACAACAAGGGCAGCAGCAGGGTCAACAGGGTCAGCAGCAAGGCCAGCAACAGGGCAATGGCGAGGACGGTCAGGGCGAAGGACGCCAGCAGCAAGGCGCGCAGCGGGAGGGTCAATCGGGCCAGCAGAGCGGTCAGCAGCAGGGCCAGAGCGGGCAGAACCAGAACGGTCAGGGCGGCAACAACCGACCTTCGGATCAGTCAGGTCAGGGGCAGATGAGTGCCGAGCAGCTTGCGCAGCGGCAAGAGGCGTTGCGGCAGCTCTTGGACGAATTGCGCGACGGAATCCCGCAAGGAGGCGGTGAAGGCGCTGATCCGACGCAGAGCCTTGATCGCGCAGATCGTGACATGGGCGCAGCGCGGGACAATCTGGAGCAGGGGGATCTGCCCGAAGCCATCGACCGGCAGGCGGATGCAATGGATGCCATGCGCGAGGCGATCCAAGCGCTGGGCCAGCAGCTGCGCGAGCAGGCCATGCAAGACGGTCAGGACGGGCAAGGGCAGGCCAACACCAACCCCACTCCGGGCAATATCGACCCGCTCGGGCGGCCCATGGGCGAGAACGGGCAAATGAACACCAACGACAGCCTGCTTGGCGACACCAACGACGTGCGTCGCTCGCGCGAGTTACAAGAAGAGATACGGCGGCGGTCGGGCGAGGTCGGACGCTCGGAGCAGGAGCTGGAATATCTACGCCGGTTGTTGGAGCGGTTTTAGACGGGGGTTTGGGTCGGCACGTTTGGTGTGATCTGGCGCATGGTGCTGCGCGTTGTCTGACACAGCGAAACGCATCACGTCTTTCCGAACCAGCCTGCTATCGTGTGGCGCAAGCCATCGATGCTGTTGGAATAGCTCTCCATTACGCCTGCCACCGGTGGCAGCGAGGCAGAAATTTGTGGGGCGAATAGGTAGATCAGAAGTGCGATCAGGAACAGGCCAAGAGCGCTGAAAAATCCGGTGGAAAACAGCGAGCCTTCATCCGGGATAGCGGTGGTGGGGCCGACATGCATCGACTTTCTTGCGGTTTCCCCGCCACGCAGCGATGTGGCCAGATTATCTGCATCGGGCAGGCGGCTGTCACGCCGTGCTGCTGCGTGCATGTGCTCGGATGCATCATTGTCCAGAATGATCTGGCTGCGCGAGCCAACGGGCTCGGGTGATACGCCCGATGCCCGTTCGCGCGCCGCTTCTGCGACATGCGCCTTGAGACGCTCGGCAAGACTGTCTCCGTTTTCGACATCGCCATCAACAGGCTTTGGCATGGTCACAATCGCCGCCGCCGCTGCACCGGTGGCAGCGCCGGCGATTTTCGTGCCCAGACCAGAATCGCGCTCAGGCGCGTCGTGGGCAACCGGCGTTTCTTCGTTCTCCGCCAGCGCTTCCCTTACCGCATCAAGCGTGGTGTCACTGCGTTTTTGTTCTGACGTCGGCCCGACAGGGTCATCGAGAGGGTCCTCGACAGGGTATTCAGCAGGCGGTTCTTCGGGACGCTCCGCCGTTGGTTCTGCGGGGACTTCGGGCAGCGTGGACGCATCAAGGGACGCAAATTGCGGCTGCTCCAGCGTAACATCTGCCGATACATCAACCGCCTCGTCTTCAGTGAAATACCCCGAAATCTCTGGCCGCTCGCGCTCTTGCGGCACATCCTCAGGGGCGTTTTCCTGATTTTCGAGCGATTTGGGCGAGTTTTGCGCCAGATCGGCAACGCCGCGATGTATTTGCTCGGCAATCTGGTCCCAACCGGGTGTTGTCTCGGTTCCCAAATCCTCCACCTGCTCGGTGCCAAGTTCGGAGGCCATTTGTTTGACCTGCTCGGTGATATCCTCAACGTCGTCGGTCGGACCAGCGCTCGCGACAGTGGCGCTGAGCGCAGCGGCAGCGGCAATGTCCGCTGCGTGTTTTTCGGCTGTGGCTTGGCGCGC
>CAYRKW010000025.1:3613-8484 GCA_964425135.1 uncultured Rhodobacterales bacterium | reverse complement strand
CGGGGGCATCTTCGACCTCTGCCGATTGCACGTCGCCTTTCGCGATGACGTCCTGCGCGTCGATGTCTTCAGGCTCGGACCCGGCTGCTGCGTTGGATGCATTGCCAACTGGCATTTGAAACCATGTTTTTTCGCATGATCCGCATTGCACATCCCGCCCGATTGTCGGGATTGCGCTTTCGTCTACTTCATACTCGGCGTCGCAGTTGGGGCAAACTATACGCATTTCAGCCTCGATTTTTCAGGATTTCGCAGGTTTCGCACGAATCGTTATATCGGTTTTACAATCGCCCCCTCAAATGTCCAAGGCAGGGCAGGAGAAATCATCCTTGTCTCGCCGCGCCGTGTCGGGCATTTGTTGCCGACCAATGGGTGAGCGGGCGCGGATGATCCAGTTTGATGAGGCATCGTATAGCTATGGCGCGGTAGAGGTTATCTCGCGCGCATCGCTCGAATTATTGCCCGGATCAATGTATTTTCTCACCGGTCCATCGGGGTCAGGTAAAACCACGTTCTTGAAACTCTGTTACTTGGATTTGCTGCCTACGGGCGGGGATATTCGGTTCTCTGGTACGGCCACGCGCGCGCTGGGGCGCGATCAGATCGCGGGCCTGCGGCAAAGGATGGGTGTGGTGCATCAGGATTGTCAGTTCCTGGATCATATGAGTGTCGCTGCTAATGTCGCGCTTCCGCTGGTGATATCGGGTCAGGATGTGGCGCTCCGGCGCGATGAGATCAGCGATTTGCTCAGCTGGGTGGGGCTTGCGGATAAGGAAGATGCGCTGCCGCTGGAGTTGTCGGGCGGGGAGCGGCAGCGGCTAGCGCTTGCGCGTGCCGTTATACTGTCGCCCGATTTGATTATAGCAGATGAGCCGACGGGTAACATTGACTGGGAGATGGGCCAGAAGGTGATGTCCTTGATGATTGAGCTGAACAAGCTGGGCAAGACCATCATCATCGCGACCCATGATCTGAATTTGATCCGCTCTGCATCCGGGCGGACGGCTGCGCGCGTGCTGCGCTTGAAGGGTGGGCGGATCGAGCAGGCGAGTAGTCATCTGTGATCGAGCGATTTTCAAAATCACTTGGCTTTCGCGCCGACCCGAATGATCCGTTGAGGATTGTCCCCTCGGGCGGCGTATCGTCCTGGCTGATCTTGGCGACGGCCGCGATCATGGCATTTCTGGCGGCGATTGCCTTTGCTTTTGCCTTCAGTGCGGCGCGAATTGCAGATCACTGGACGGCGGATCTTGCGCGATCCGCGACAGTGCGCATTTCTGTGCCGGCTGATCAGATTGATGCGCAAACGCAACGCGCGTTGGAGGTGCTGAACACCACGCCCGGGATTGAGTCCGCATCTGTGGTTGAGACATCCGATCAGGAGGCGTTGTTGGCGCCTTGGCTTGGCGGCGTGATTGCGTTGGATGAGATCGATTTGCCGCGGTTGATTGCTGTGGTCGAAAGCCCCGAAGGGCCGGACCGGGAGGGGCTGCGGTTGCGACTTGCCGGAGAAGTTCCGGGCGCGCGCTATGACGATCACGGGCAGTGGCGGCGCCCGATTGTGCGCACGGCGGGCAATGTGTGGCGGTTAAGCATGGCCTCTATCGCACTGGTTTTGCTCACAACTTTGACGATTGTCGCGATCGCGGCGCAGGCCTCGCTGATGTCGCACGCGCGCTCAATTGCGACGCTCAGGCTGATGGGCGCAAAGGACCGTTTTATCACGCGTGCTTTTGTCCGGCGGGTCACGGTACTGGCGCTTGCTGGCGCGGCGCTGGGGACGCTCTGTGCGGTTGTCGTGTTGCTCGTTCAAAACAGCGGCGGCGCGCAAGATCTGGTGGCGCGGCTTGCGCCAAGCGGTGTTCAGTGGATATGGATTATCATACTGCCACTGGCTTTTGCGGCGGCAAGTTATGTCTCCGCTTGGGCGACGGCGCTTTATACGTTGCGGCGTATGTCATGAGAGAGTTTTCATGTTTCAATTGATCAAATCGTTAATTTTCATCGTCTCGATGTATCTGGCGATGCTGATCATGGGCATCGTTTTTGCGCCGCTTGCGATCTATTCGCGCGATGGGGCGTATTGGGCGATGAAATTTTACTGTCGCTATGTGCTGTGGACGGCGCGCTGGATGACGGGGCTGCGCTATGAGGTTCGCGGAGCGGTCCCGCAGGGCGAGGTTGTCGTCGCCTCAAAGCACCAATCGTTCATGGATATCATCCTGCTGATGTATCTGCTGCCGCGCGCTAAGTTCATCATGAAGCAAGAGCTGAAATGGGCGCCGGTTCTGGGTTTTTACGCGTGGCGGATCGGAAGTGCGCCGGTCAATCGCGGGCGCAAGGACAAGGCAATGAGTCAGATGCTCAAAGGTGTCGAAGATGGCCGCGATGTTGCGCCGGGGCAGACCATTATCTATCCGCAAGGCACGCGCGTGCCGCCCGGTGTGAAGATGCGTTATAAGATCGGCGCGGGCGTGCTCTATGAGCGTCTGGCGCTGCCTTGCGTGCCGGTTGCCACCAATGTCGGGGTCTTCTGGGGCAAACGCAGCCCGATGCGGCATCCCGGCGTGGCGGTCATGGAGTTTTTGTCACCGATTGAGCAAGGGCTCTCGGTGCAGGATTTCGTCAAGGAAATGGAAGCGGTTATTGAACCGGCGTCGGATGCGCTGATGCGCGAGGCGGGGTTTGTTTTTCCAGACGGTTATGACGAATTGGAAAAAGGCATTTAGATCAGTATTTTACGGATCTATTATCATGCGACCAATGCGTGGTTTCCCATATCCAGAAAACGCGAGCGACGGTTTTTGCGCAACGTCTCGGGCGATAATTTACCAAGCTTCTCAAGCTCAGATGCAATCGCGTTTTCAACGCCTTTGATCGCCGCACTCGCATCGCGCTGCGCACCGCCGACGGGTTCCTGCACGACGACATCGCAAATGCCAAGCTGGTGCAGATCCTGCGCGGTGAGGCGCAAGGCCTCGGCCGCTTCACGCATCTTGCTGGCGTCTTTCCATAAGATTGAGGCGCAGCCTTCGGGAGAGATCACCGAATAGATCGAATGCTCCAGCATGATCAGACTGTCGCCGCTGGCAAAGGCGACCGCGCCGCCGGAGCCGCCTTCGCCGATGATGACGGAGACCATGGGTACGCCCAGTTCGAGGCATTTGGCGGTGCAACGCGCAATCGCTTCGGATTGTCCGCGTTCTTCGGCGCCTTTGCCGGGATAAGCACCGGGTGTGTCAACGATGGCGATCACGGGCAGTTTGAAGCGGTGGGCAAGTTCCATCAGGCGAATTGCTTTGCGGTAGCCTTCGGGGCGGGCCATGCCGAAATTGCGCTCGATGCGGGTTTTGGTGTCATTGCCTTTTTCTTGACCAATGACCACGACCGGTTGGTCCTGAAAGCGTGCAAGCCCTCCCATAACAGCGTGGTCATCGGCGAAATTCCGATCGCCTGCAAGGGGCGTGTATTCGGAGAAAAGCGCTTCGATATAATCCTTGCAATGGGGCCGATCAGGATGACGCGCCACCTGGCATTTGCGCCATGGGGTCAGATCCGCATAAAGCTCTTTGATCAGAGAGTCCGCTTTTTTATCAAGGCCTTGCGCCTCTTCCTCGACGTCCATCTCTGGATTTTGCCGCGCGAGTGTGCGCAGCTCTTCGGCCTTGCCTTCGATTTCAGCGAGACCTTTTTCGAAGTCGAGATAGTTTTGCATGGATCAGCCCGTTTTTATCATTTGTCCCGTTATATGAAGGCGGCGGGCTGATATTGCAACTATGCGGTGATGAGTTCGGCCTGACGGACGATCACCTCGGCTTGGCGGATGGAGGCAAGGTCCACAAGGCGGCCTTTATAGACTGCGGCGCCCTGGCCGGATTTGGTTGCTTCTTCCATGGCGGCAAGGATTTCGCGGGCTTCGGTGATTTGCGCCTCGGATGGTGTAAACACCTCATTTGCAAGGGAAATTTGCTTAGGGTGGATGGCCCATTTGCCGACCATCCCGAGTGTTGCGGAGCGTTTGGCTTGGGCTTTGAACCCGTCGTCGTCAGAGAAATCACCGAAAGGGCCATCGACGGGCAGGATCCCGTTGGTGCGGCAGGCGGCAACGATGGCTGTGGTGGCCATATGCCAAGGGTCTGGCAGATGCGGTGTGCGCGGCTCGTTATTTGGCAGCATATAGTAGTTATCCTGCGTGCCGCCGATCCCTGTGGTCTGCATGCCCATGGAGGCGGCATAGTCGGCCGCGCCAAGGGACATGGCCTTAAGGCGCGGCGTGCTGGCAGCAATCTGAGCGACATTCACGAGGCCTTGGGCGGTTTCGATGATGACCTCGAAAGAGATTTTCTTTGTCCGGTCTTTGGCGGTTTCAATGGCTGAAACGAGCGCATCAACCGCATAAAGGTCGCCTGCGTTGCCTGCTTTGGGGATCATGATCTGATCGAGACGCTCGGAAGATTGTTCAAGCAAATCAACCACATCGCGATACCAATAGGGTGTGTCGAGACCGTTGATGCGCACCGAGAGGGTCTTGTTGCCCCAGTCGATATCGCCGATGGCCTGAACGATGTTCTTGCGGGCGCTATCCTTGTCGTCAGGGGCGACGCTGTCCTCAAGATCGAGGTTGATCACATCCGCCGCTGAGGCCGCCATTTTCTCGAAAATCTGCGGGCGCGAGCCGGGGCCGAACAGCTGGCAACGGTTCGGGTGGGACGGGGCAGCGGGCTGGACTTTGAAAGACATGTAAAGATTCACCGTGATTTGCGAAATATTATTGCGCGGAATTTGCGGTTTTAACGCCATCGAGTCAATGAAAATTGTGCAGTGCAACAGGATAATTTTTGTATCGTTTCTGGAAGATGGTTTAACGGTAC
>CAYRKW010000025.1:0-3513 GCA_964425135.1 uncultured Rhodobacterales bacterium | reverse complement strand
GCGGATTGAAGTTACCGTTCAACATTTACATGCTACTGTGTCGTCTTAAGACGGGTTCACGTTTTGAAGATGGGAGGCTTGCGTGGGAAGTACAAAAGCAACGCGCGATACATTTGCCAGAATGTCGTTTGCATCGATTTACCCAGCTTACCTCCAAAAGGTAGAGAAGAAGGGTAGGACAAAAGATGAGTTACACGAGGTCATAACCTGGCTGACTGGTTTTGATAGCGCGAAAATTCGCGAGATGGTTTCTATCGATGCCACGTTTGAGGAATTTTTTGAGACTGCTTCGCTTAATCCGAAATCAAAACTCATCACAGGTGTGATCTGCGGTTACCGCGTCGAAGACATTGACGATGAACTGACACAAAAAGTCAGATACTTGGACAAGCTGGTTGATGAATTGGCAAAGGGCAAGAAGATGGAGAAAATATTGCGCTCCTAGAACGGTCCGCCGCAATTGTCTCCTCCAAGCAGTCATTCATTTCACCCCAAAACCTGAGTTAAGCGTGCGGCGCCATCCCACACGCCGTTTTGTGCGCTGATGTGAGGGCGTTGTTGGTTTGGAATGGCTCTTGCCCCTCGTCCTCTCTTGCCTGACACTCGTCGCAAAACGGAGCGTTGGGACATGAGTATGGCACCCGCACAGATATCGAAATCGACGTTGAATGCGGCAATTGTCGCGGGCTGCATGGTGGCATTTTTCAGTTTCGGGTTTTCGGCGACGTTCGGAGTGTTTTTACGGCCCATGAGCAGCGAATTGGGCTGGGGGCGGGAGGTGTTTTCGCTTTCGGTGGCGGTGCAGGTTCTGTGTTGGGGGATCGCGCAGCCCTTTGCGGGGATGGCGGCGGATCGGCTGGGGACGGCGCGGGTTCTGGCGGTTGGGGCGCTTTTGGCGGCGCTGGGGTTCTTTTTGCGCGGGGCGATTGTGACGCCTCAGGTGTTTGTGGCCTCGGGAGTGCTGGTGGGGGCGGGGACGGGGGCGTGCTCGTTTCCAGTGGTGATTGCTGCGCTGAGCAAGGTGGTCACGGCGCAGCAGCGCAGTTTTGTGATGGGGCTTGGGACGGCGGCGGCATCGATGGGGATGTTTATTGCCGCGCCTGCCTCGACGATGATGATCGGGGCGTTGGGGTGGCAGCGCGCGATCCTGCTGATCAGTCTGAGTTTCGTGGTGATCCTGCCGTTTCTGTTTTTCATCGCACGGGTTTCAAAACCGAGTGCGCCATCTGGCGCATCGGGGACATTTGCCGCCGCCATCAAGAGCGCGTTTTCAGACCGCAGTTATGTGTGCCTGTTCTTCGGGTTTTTCGTTTGCGGGTTCCACGTCTCCTTCATAGGCACACATCTACCCGCCTATATCGAGGATATCGGGCTTGCGGCGGCAATCGGTGGCGTGTCGCTGGCGCTGATCGGTCTGTTTAATATCGCCGGATCGCTGCTGTCGGGCTGGTCGGGGCAGCGCTATTCGAAAAAGAGCCTGCTCGCGGGTTTGTATTTCACCCGCGCTATTGTCATCACGCTGTTTATCCTCGCGCCGGTCTCGCCCGTGAGCATCTATGTGTTTTCGGCAATCATGGGCCTGTTGTGGCTCTCGACGGTGCCGCTGACAATGGGGCTGGTGGCGCACACGCAAGGACTGACGTTTCTATCGACGCTCACGGGACTGGTGTTTTTGAGTCATCAGGTCGGCGGGTTCATGGGCGCGTGGCTGGGCGGGCGGATTTTCGATGTCTATCAGGATTATACGCCGATGTGGTGGGCGGCTGTGGGCTTCGGGGTGCTGGCGGCGGTGATCCATTTGCCGATCCGCGAGGCGCGGGTGGCGGTGTGATCAGCGACGCATATGGGTGAATGTTTCCTTTGATCCACTGGCAGGCTCGGATCATTTTTATCTATTTTGGGTCAGAGGTTTTGACATTTTGGTTTGCCATGCGTTGAGTTCTTTACGCCATTCTTCAAGAGTTGGTTTGGGCAAATCGAGGCCAAGGCGTGTGCGGGCGTCAGATATTGTTCCAGGCAAAAGCGGCATGGTATTGGCGTCGTCGCACAGGCTGGGGTCGAGTTGGCTTTGGACCCACTCATTTGCGCGTCTTCGCATTTTGGCGTCATCAGCGTTGTCTTGTGTGACCATGTCCTCGAAATTGTTAACGAGCAGGTTTAGGAGGGTATTGTAGGTGTCGTCGTCAGCTGAATTGTATTTCAGATATTCATCCAGGACCGCAGGGTCGTATTTCTGAAGACTGTCCTGTGTCTGATCAAGGAGTGTCGTTAGGTCCGTCC
Source organism: uncultured Rhodobacterales bacterium (assembly GCA_964425135.1). GTDB lineage: Bacteria > Pseudomonadota > Alphaproteobacteria > Rhodobacterales > Rhodobacteraceae > CAYLLD01. Next base: position 1,233 of record CAYRKW010000025.1, on the reverse strand, counting down.
AATCTATCGCATCGGCCAGTTTGGCGACATATTGGATTTCGGTAAGGGTATTGGGGCCAAATACCGTGTTGGTCGTGTAGGCGCCCAAAGCGCCTTCGTAGAATTCGTAAAACGCACCCGCGAGCAGAATAATTTCGGGGATTTCGTCATCCGGATACGAGCCGTTATACTGCAAGTTGCCTTTGCTATCGCACAAAACAGTGAGCGCGTCGGTGCGCCTAAATTTCCCATATTCGGGTGCAGCCATTGCAAGTTCATATTCGATGCTGTGTAGGTACATAGCGATCTTTCACTAACTGAAAGCTCAAATTTGTCTTTGGTCTCGCTCTTCAGTCTTACATTGGCATGTCCATGGCCTCGGCGACCTCGATAGTGCCACCGTTGAGGTGGGGGCAGCCTTTGGCCAACTCGATTGCGGCGTCCATATCAGCGGCTTCGACGATGGTGATGCCGGTCAGAGGATTGGCGCCGCCGCCGTCGGTGACGCCGTCTTTAGAAAGAGTTTTGGCGTCTTTGAAGGGCATGCCGCGCTCGATGACCGCATCCCCCATGCCGTCCATCCACGCCATCCATTTTTGCATATGGGCCTGTCCGTCTTCCTTGCTCTTGAACTCCGGTGCGCCGTGATAGGCGAAGGCGAATTTTGGCATCTTGAGGCTCCCGTTTTTGCGTGTTTACCCTATTGAAGGTCTGAGAATGCGGCTTGGAGCCGCTTGACGGCTTCTTCGACGTTAGCACGGGTGGTCGCGACGTTGAAGCGCATGTGGGTCTCACCGCCCGAGCCGAATGCGGGGCCGTCATTGGCGGCAATGCGGGCGTCTTTCGCGACGCGTTTGGTATACTCCTCAGGGGTCATACCAGTGCCGGAGAAATCGACCCATGCCAGATAGGTTGATGGCATATCCATCACTGAAAGCCCCGGAATGTCGTTCACGCCGTCGCGGAAAATCGCAAAGTTCTCGGCCAGATATTGGGTGCAATGATCGAGCCATTCGCGCCCTTCGGTCAGTGCCGCTTCGATCATCAGCATGCCAAAGCGGTTGTTGGAGCCGGAGAAAGCGCGATGTGCATGGGCGTAGCGCTCGCGCAGTTTGGCATCCTCGACGATGTTGAAGCTGGTTTCAGCGCCCGCGATGTTGAAGCCTTTGGAAGCGGCGGTGATGGTCACCAGATTGGGCGTGACTTGCGGCGCGGTGACGGCGGTGTTGAGATGCGTATGGCCGGGGAAGGTCA
>CAYRKW010000024.1:4598-41187 GCA_964425135.1 uncultured Rhodobacterales bacterium | reverse complement strand
CTAGCGTTCTTTCACGTATGGGCGGCCACCGGCTTTGGGCGGGATGGCTTTGCCAACGAAACCTGCGAGGATCACCACGGTCAGGATGTAGGGCAGCGCTTGCATGAATTGGACCGGAACGATGACCCCGCCCAGATCAATGGACTGGTAGCGGATGCCGATGGCTTCGAGAAAACCGAAGAGAAGGCAGGCCCACATCGCGGGGACGGGTCTCCATTTTGCGAAGATGAGGGCGGCGAGTGCGATGAAGCCGCGCCCTGCCGACATCTCCCGTCCGAAGCCTGAGGCGATGGCGGTGGACAGATACGCCCCCGATACGCCGCACAGTGCGCCGCAGATGATCATTGCCTGGTAGCGTTGCCAAACGACGGAAATTCCGGCGGTATCGACCGCGCCGGGGTTTTCGCCCACGGCGCGCAGGCGCAGGCCGAAGCGGGTGCGAAAGAGCGCCCACCAGGTGATCGGCACCATTGCAAGCCCGGCGTAGACGAGGATGTTGTGGCCGGAGATCAGGTCGGCGTAGATCGGACCGAGGAGCGGGACGTCTTGCAGGGCTTGTGCGAACGGAAGGTTAACCGCCTGGAACCGTCCGCCGTCGATGAGTGGCGGTGTCTGTCCGCCCTGTTGAAAGAAGCTTTGCCCCAGAAGGACGGTCAGGCCTGATGCGAGGAAGTTGATGGCAACGCCGGAGATGATCTGGTTGCCGCGCAGGGTGATCGAGGCAAAACCGTGGATGAGCGCGAGTGTGACGGAGACCAGTATCGCGGCCCCAAGTCCCATCCATGCCGAGCCGGTGACAAAGGCGATTGTGCCGGCGGCGAAGGCGGCGCCAAGCATTTTGCCTTCGAGCCCGATATCAAAGACGCCCGCGCGCTCGGAATAAAGGCCAGCAAGGCAGGCGAAAAGGAGTGGCGTGGCGAGGCGCAGGCTGCTGTCGAGGATTTGGAGGATGGTGGCGATATCCATGCTCTAACGCTCCAATGCCAGTTTCAGGCCAGCGCTGGCGAACACCGTGCCGAGCGCAGTTTCCACGTAGCGGCGCGCGCGCAGGTAGCCGCGTCGGATGGGTGGTGAGGAGAGGATCAGCGCGTAGCCGCCGTGCCCGACGAAGGAATTGACGAAAGCGCCGATCACGAAGATGACGATGACGGGCAAGGGCGCGGTGCCGACACCGCCCGCTGCTGCGACCGCGAGCCAGAAGAAGATCGCCTTGGGGTTGGTCAGCTGCATGGCACATCCGGCGAGCGCGGCGTGTGCTTTGTTGGGCGTGGATTGCGCGGTCAGATCAATGGGTGGCAGGGTGACGGCGGTGCGGAAGGCTTTATAGGCAAGGTAGAAGAGATAGGCCGCCCCGATGATGCGCACGATGGTCATGAGCCATGCGGCTTGGGCGAACAGCGCGGCGATGCCGATGACGGTGGCAATCGCCAGAACGACCGAGGCGCAGGCGATGCCGAAGGAGGTGATGAGCGCTGTGCCACGACCATGCTTGACGGCCACGCCCATGATCAGAACGACGGCCGGACCTGGAGAGATCACGCCCATGGCCTGGATTGACCATGCGAGGATGAGTTGCGGCAGATATGGGGCAATCTGGTCCATCACCCGCTCCCCCGCATACGAAGATATGCGCGCTCGACCGGCAGGCGCACCATGTTTTCGAGCGCGCCAACAAAGAGGATCACGAGCGCCTGTATGACGAGGATCATTTGCGTCGGGATGCCCATTTCGAACTGCAATTCAGAGCCGCCCTGATAGAGAATGCCAAACAGGATCGCGGCCAGCAGAACGCCCAGCGGATGCGAGCGGCCCATGAGGGCCACCGCGATGCCGACAAAGCCTGCGCCTTGAATGGGGTCATTCACCAGCTTTTGCGAGTAGCCACCGACCACAACATTGAGGGCCATCATCCCCGCCAGCGCGCCGGATATCAGCATGACCACGATGATGATGCGGGTCGATGAGATGCCCGCGTATTTCGCGGCGCTTTCCGAATGACCGTGTGCGCGGGTCTCATAGCCGAACTTGGAGCGCCAGATGAGATACCAGACCAGAACGCAGCAAATCAGCGCCCAGAAGAACGAGATATTCATCGGGGTTCCAGCCATTTTAATGCCAAACCATTCGGCCATTTCATGCATGAACGGCAAATGTGCGCCGTCTTCGAAGCGGCGGCTTTCGGGCGCCATGGAGCCTTCGGGTTTGAGGATATTGTTCAGCACATAGCCAAGCACCGCGAAGGAGATGTAGTTGAACATGATCGTGGTGATCACGATATGGCTGCCGCGTTTGGCTTGCAGATAGGCCGGGATCGCCGCCCAAGCCGCGCCAAAGAGGGCGGAAGCGATAATCGCGAGCGGGAAGACGATCAGCCAGTTGGACCAATCCATCGTCAGCGCGACGATAGCGACGCCCAAGCCAGCGAAATTCGCCTGCCCTTCCCCGCCGATATTAAAGAGCGAGGCATGGAAGGCCACGGCGACCGCGAGACCTGTGAAGATGAAGCTGGTGGCGTAGTAGAGCGTGAAGCCGATCTCGTAGGAGCCGCGTGTTGCGCCTGTGATAAGTACTTTCATCGCTTGCAGCGGGTCTTCACCGATGAAGGCCACCACGAGACCTGCGACAAGAAACGCAAGGATCAGGTTGATCAGCGGGATCAGCAGGACATCGACCCAACGCGGCAGGACGCTCATGCCGCTTCCTCCCCGCCGGACATGCCTGCCATGAGCATCCCAAGCTCTGCGTTGTTGGTCTGAGCCGCATCACGCTCGCCGACGATCTTGCCGTCGAACATCACCAGCACACGGTCCGAAAGGGACAGGATTTCATCAAGCTCGACCGACACCAGAAGGATCGCTTTGCCCTCGTCGCGCAGAGCGACGATCTGTTTGTGAATGAACTCGATGGCGCCGATATCGACGCCGCGTGTGGGCTGACCGACCAAGAGCAGGCGCGGGTTGCGTTCGATCTCGCGGGCCAGCACAATTTTCTGCTGATTGCCGCCGGAGAAATTCGCGGCCTTCAGGTTCGGATCGGGGGGGCGAATGTCGAAACGGTCGATTTTGCCGATGGTATCGGCGACGATCTGGCGGCGTTTCCATGCGCCGGTTGGTCCGCTGAAATTGCGGTCCGCCTGATAGCCGAAGGCGCCGTTCTCCCACGCCATGAAGGGCATGACGAGGCCCATCTTGTGCCGATCTTCGGGCACATGGGTGATGCCTCGGTCTCGCCGCATCTGGGGGGAGGCGTTGAGCGATGTGTCGAGCAGATGACCGCCATAGCGCACAACCCCGCTATCGGCAGGGCGAATGCCCGCGAGCACCGAAAGAAGCTCGGACTGGCCGTTTCCGGCAACACCTGCGATGCCGACAATTTCACCGGCATTGAGCCGGAAGGACACGTCATCGAGTTTCCTCACGCCCTGATCGTCGGTGAGGGTCAGGTTATCGACCGCAAGCACCTCTTCGCCGGGGACAGCGGGCGATTTTTCGACTTCCAAAAGCACCTGACGCCCCACCATCAGCTCCGCCAGTTCCTGCGCGTTGGTGTCGGAGGTTTTGCGGGTTTCGGTCATCTCGCCGCGCCGCATCACCGAGACGGTGTCGGTCACGGCCATGATTTCGCGCAGTTTGTGGGTGATCAGGATGATGGTTTTCCCCTCATCCTTCAGCCCCTCAAGGATGCGGAACAGGTGGTCGGCCTCAGCGGGTGTCAGCACGCCGGTTGGCTCGTCAAGGATCAGGATGTCGGCCTTGCGGTAGAGCGCTTTTAGGATTTCAACGCGCTGTTGCAGGCCAACCGACAGGTTGCCAACAGTCGCATCCGGATCGACGTCCAATTCGTACTCTGCGGCGAGCGAGGTTAGCAGATCGCGGGCTTTGGCGAGCGAGGGTTTGAGGAGCGCGCCGTCTTCTGCGCCCAGAACGACATTCTCCAGAACAGAGAACGGCTCTACCAGCATGAAGTGCTGGTGGACCATGCCGATGCCTGCTGCAATCGCGGCGTTGCTGTCGGGGATGAGCGTCTTTTGACCGTTGATGAAAATCTCGCCCTTATCGGCTTTATAAAAGCCGTAGAGGATCGACATGAGGGTCGATTTGCCCGCGCCGTTTTCACCGACGATACCATGAATGGTCCCGCGCATAACGCGCAGATCAATATCCTTGTTGGCCTGTACCGGGCCGAAGGATTTGGAAATTCCTTTGAGTTCAATAGCAGGGGCAGACGTATCCGCCTGCCCCTGCGTATTTTTCAGATCGCTCATGCCGCGATTACATCACCGGACAGGTGTTGTCCGAGGTGTAGTCGTGAACGGCAAGCTCACCGGATTTGATTTTCGCGGCAGCAGCGTTGACCGCATCGGACATTTCCGCGCTGACAAGCTCGGCGTTGTTGTCGTCCATCGCGTAGCCGACGCCGCCTTCGGCGAGGCCCAGAACGCTAAAGCCGGTCGCAAAATCGCCATCGGATGTGCCGTCGGCGAAAGCGTTGTAGACGGCGACATCAACGCGCTTGAGCATGGAGGTCAGAACCTTGCCCGGGAAGAGGTGGTTCTGGTTGCTGTCCACGCCGATGCCCAGAATGTCCGCATCTGCTGCCGCTTGCAGAACACCGCGACCTGTGCCGCCTGCTGCGTGATAGACAACGTCAGCGCCCTGATCGACCTGCGCGCGGGTCAGCTCGCCGCCTTTCACCGGGTCATTCCAAGCTGCTGGCGTTGTGCCGGTCATGTTCTGGAACACTTCGACGTCAGGATTTGCCGCCTTGGCGCCCTGCACATATCCGCACGCGAATTTGGAGATAAGCGGGATGTCCATGCCGCCGATAAATCCGATTTTGCCGGATTCGGACGCCATCGCAGCCATCATGCCAACGAGGTAGGACCCTTCATGCTCTTTGAACACAACCGAGCGCACGTTGGGCTGGTCAACAACCATGTCGATGATCGCGAATTTCGTGTCTGGGAACTCGGCTGCGACCGCGTTGACCGCATCGCCAAATGCAAAGCCTGTCACAACAATCGGATTGTTGCCGCGCGATGCAAAGCGGCGCAGCGCCTGCTCACGCTGGGCTTCGTTCTGCATTTCGAATTCGACGAAGCTGTTTCCGGTTTCTTCCGACCACTTGAGCGCGCCGTTGTAGGCCGCCTCGTTGAAGGATTTGTCGAACTTGCCGCCCATGTCGTAGATGATTGCCGGATCGGCCGCAAAAGCCATCGTTGCAGCTGCCATGGAGGCCATTGCACCGACGAAAGTCTGCATGAGTTTCATATGATTTCTCCGCTGTTGAAATATCGTTCTGATCTTGTGAGCCTTTTGAGGTTTCGCGCGCGTTTTCAGACAGGCTCGGAACACCGCGACACCCCAGGCACCTTAAAGGTGATAATGCGGGATGGCTTGCCAGCGTCAACGCCTTTTTCGGCCTGCGCTTGGCTTGGCGCGCGAAATTAGCCGTCTTTTTGCGCTAGCGCAGCGTTTTGCGCAGGACAAGCGCGCTAACGGCGTCGCGACCAGCGCGTTTGTAGTAATTCTTGCGAAAGGCCGCTCTGTCAAAACCGCAGCTGTGATAGAGCGCGCGGGCGGCCTGATTGTCCTGCGCAACTTCCAGAAAAAGCGCATCGGCGTTGTGCTGGCGCGCGGTTTTGAGGACATCGTCCATCAGTTTGCGGCCTTCGCCCCTGGATTGCGCGTCCGGGTGGACAGCAATGGTTAAAAGCTCCGCTTGATCGGCAATGACGCGCAAAAGAGCGAAGCCTTGCGGGGATGTGATCAGATGGGTGTGTGTTTCGGTCAGATAGTCGGCAAGTTCATCCGCGCTCCAGCCGCGTCCGGTCTCGCTGAAGGCCGACTTGTGGATCGCAGCGAGCGCGTCAGGCGTCATTGATGATTTCCGGAAGTGGCTCACTGGGCAGCGCGGCATCGGCGGCGCGGATATAAAGCGGTTTGGGCGGGGAGATGTCTTTGGCTGTAAAGCGCTTGGCCGCGATATGGGCGATGGCTGAGATGGGGAAGGTATCGGCGCTTTCGAGCCGGACAATCTGACCTGATTGCGGGGCGTCAGCAGCGTCAATGACAGACGGGGCGCTTGTAGCTGCGCTGTTCTCGAAGTTTTGCAGGTAAACCTGATCCCGCCTTGCATCGCACAAGGTTGTGACCGCGCCTTTGCCCTGCGCGAGCGCTTCCAGCGTGCTGACGCCGAGCGCCGGGATGCCAAGGCCGAGCGACAGGCCACGTGCGGCGGCGACAGAAATGCGGATGCCGGTGAAGTTTCCCGGCCCGACCCCGACCGCGAGCGCATCGAGATCGGACCAAGTACGCTCATGCGCGGCCAGCATGTCATTGAGAAGATCCAACAGGTTTTCCGCCTGACCTTTGGCCATAGGCTCAACGCGTTCAGCAACAATGCGACCGCCCATCAACAACGCAGCCGCGCAATGCGCGGCTGACGTATCGAAAGCGATCAGGGTTGGATCAGGCTGCGACAGGGCGCACCTCTGTCACTTCGGGGATGTAGTGGCGCAGCAGGTTTTCGATGCCGTGTTTGAGTGTCATGGTTGAGGACGGGCAACCTGCGCAGGCGCCTTGCATGTGCAGATAGACGATGCCGCGCTCGAAGCCGTGGAAGGTGATATCGCCGCCATCCTGTGCAACGGCTGGGCGCACACGGGTGTCGAGCAGGTCTTTGATCTGATCCACAATCTCCGTGTCAGGCCCGTCATGCGCAGCGTGATCGACGGTACCTTGCTCAGAGCTCATCACCGCATCGCCGGACTGATAATGCGTCATGATCGCACCCAGAATACCAGGTTTGATGTGGTCCCATTGGGCGTCTTCGTCCTTGGTCACGGTCACGAAATCCGGCCCCAGAAATACGCCCGTGACGCCTTGGACGCCAAAGACGCGTTCGGCCAGCGGTGAGGCTGAGGCGGTGTCTGCACTTGGAAAGTCTGCCGTGCCGGTCTGCATGACGACCTCGCCGGGCAGGAACTTCAATGTCGCAGGATTGGGGGTAGATTCGGTTTGAATGAACATCGGTTTGCGCTTTCGTTGGATACGCATAATCTGATCATCCCGAGTGAAAAAGTCAAGAAAATTAGAATGGTTCTAAATCGGAAAGCAGGCCGCGCTCGCGCGCGCGGCCTGCCCTGATGCATTAGCCGATCAGGCCGCCGTCATCGCGTGTCACAGCAATGATCGCAGAGCGCGGTACTGCGTCCCCACCTTCGGGCCAATGCGAGCCGCCGCGCTCGCCGGGGTGCTGGATGCCGACGAACAGCGTCCGACCGTCTGACGACATGGCCGCGCCCGTCACCTCGGCCTCTTTCGGTCCGACAAGGAAGCGGCGGATTTCGCCTGTTGCCGGATCGCCGACGAGCATCTGGTTGTTGCCCATGCCAGCAAAATCCTCCTCGTTCGAGTAGTTTCCGTCGGTTTGGATCCACAAAAGACCCTTGCGATCGAAGAACAGACCATCGGGCGAGTTGAACATATTTGCCGCGTTGATGTTTGCCGAACCGCCGTAGGCGTCCTCATGCACGGTCGGGTTGCCCGCGAGCGCAAAGAGATCCCAGCGGAAGCTGTCGGAGGTATGGTCATCTGCCGATGGCCACCAGCGCACAATCTGGCCGTAGTTATTTTCCGCGCGCGGGTTTGGGCCCACGGCAGGCGTGGGATCGCCGCCGGCATTGGGTTTGATTGCACGGTTTTTATTGTTGGTCAGGCAGCAATAGACCTCTGCCTTCTTCGGGTTCGCCGCGACCCATTCTGGCCGGTCCATCGTTGTGGCGCCGACCGCAGATCCGGCCATGCGGGCGTGAATGGCAATCTCCGCCTTGCTGGCCATGCCAGTTGTCTCAGGTGTCAGAGCAAGCCACTCGCCCGTGCCATCGGGGTGGAACTTGGCAACGGAGAGATCACCCTCGCCCAGAAGATCGGAGTTGTCACCGCCTTCGGCATAGAGGCCCGAGGAGACGAAGCGATAAAGGAACTCGCCACGTTCATCGTCGCCCATGTAGACCACGACGTGGCCGTCTGGGTTCACCACGACTTCGGCATTTTCGTGCTTGAAGCGGCCCAGCGCAGTGCGCTTTTTGGGTGTGGTGTCGCTGCTGGATGGGTCAATCTCGGTTACCCAGCCATGACGGTTGCACTCGTTGGGATCGGTGGCGATGTCAAAGCGCGGATCGATTTGCGCCCAGGCATAGCCGCGATCTTTGAGATTAACGCCGTAGCGCTTCATCCCGTCGGTTCGCTCGAAGTTCTCATCAGACGCGCGAAAATAGCCGTTGAAGTTCTCTTCGCAGGCCAGATAGGTGCCCCACGGCGTGCGCCCGTTGCCGCAATTGTTGAAGGTGCCTTTCACAACCGTACCGGTCGGATCGGCATTGGTTTTCATCATGTCGTGACCAGCGGCAGGGCCAGTGATTTCCATATCCGTTTGCGGCGTGATCCGGCGGTTATAGGCACTGTCCTTGACCACGGCCCAGCCATCCGTGCCTTGGGCAACCTCGAACACAGACACACCCTGCGCGGCCATGTTCTTGGCAACGTCATCGTCATTTTCAGGCCGCGCGCTTTCGCGGTTGCCGTGGATGATCCCCAGATTGGTGTATTCATTGTTCACCACAAGCACGGTGGATGTGCCGTAGTGAAACGTGGACATGCCGTCGTTATTGTCACCAAAAGAGCGTTGCTGGCTGGCCGCATCGCCGCGCGTTGCGTGATCGAACTCTGCGCCGTCAGAAAAGAGCGGATCGCCCCAGCGCACGAGCACTTTGCTCGAATAGCCCGGAGGCACCGTGATGTCGTCGCGTGTGTTCGCTGCAACCGCGTCAAATCCCAGACGCGAGGCCGCATGGGCCGGTGTCGGTGTCAGCGCGGATGTGCCCAGCACGAAGGTGCCGGCGCCTACGGCCGCAACGCCGCCCAGAAAGCCGCGACGGGAGATTGCTTCATCCACGATCCGATCAAAATCTGTGACCTCCGGCGGGGGGCGCATCAACTCGTCATATTCGTCAAAGCTCATCTCATCTGTTGGGGTATCTTTCATATCGTCCTCCATGTTGCGGCATGAGGGTGCCGCCGTGTTTTGATTCCGATTTTGTATGTGACGGTTGCACGTGACAAAGCTGTGACAACCGACAGCTGAAGCGTGACACGAAAAATGGCGGACACAAGGCCCGCCAAATTTCACAGTATTATCAAGTAGAAAGCGGTGTCAGCGGCTGCGAAGGAACCCGACGATTTCGTAGGTTTCCTGCAGAATCGGTTCGGCGATCTCAGCTGCACGATTGGCGCCATCACCTAGGATTCGGTCAATCTCGCCCCTGTCTTTGAGATAGTCCGACATGCGCTTGGTGATCGGCGCGAGTGCCTCGACGGCGACCTCAGCCAGCGCTGGTTTGAAGCTGCCAAACTGCTCGCCGGCGTGCTTTTGGATCACCTCATCTGCGCTGAGACCCGACAGGGCAGCATAGATCGACACGAGGCTTTTGGCCTCTGGCCGCCCATCGAGTGCCTTGAGCGTATCGGGCAGCGGGTCGGGGTCGGTTTTCGCCTTCTTGATCTTTTTGGCAATCGTGTCCGCATCATCCGTGAGATTGATCCGGCTCATGTCGGAGGGATCGGATTTGGACATTTTCTTGGTCCCGTCGCGCAGGCTCATCACCCGCGTGGCTGGCCCGTCGATCACCGGCTCGGTCATGGGGAAGTGGTCCACGCCAAAGTCATGGTTGAACTTGGCGGCAATGTCGCGGGTCAGTTCCAGATGCTGTTTCTGGTCATCGCCGACCGGCACATGGGTGGCTTTATAGGCAAGGATGTCCGCTGCCATGAGCGCAGGATACGCGTAGAGACCGAGCGAGGCGTTTTCAGCGTTCTTGCCCGCCTTATCCTTGAACTGGGTCATGCGGTTCATCCAGCCCAGCCGCGCAACGCAGTTGAACACCCATGCGAGATTGGCGTGGGCGGAGACCTGGGACTGGTTGAAGATGATCGATTTGGCCGGATCGAGGCCAGCGGCAAGATATGCGGCGGCCACATCCTGCGTTGCCCTGCGCAATTCCGCCGGATCCTGCCAGAGCGTGATCGCGTGCATATCCACCACGCAATAGATGGTGTCCTGATAGCCCTGATCTTGCATTTCGACATAACGCTTGAGCGCGCCGAGATAGTTGCCAAGCGTCAGGTTACCGGTCGGTTGGCTGCCGGAAAATACGCGGGGGACGTAGGCGGTGTCTGTCATGGTCATTGCTCCAAGTCACGGGTGCGCGCTTATGGCGCGATGACCCCTAAGGGTCAATATCGGTGGGGGTTTATGTGGGGGACGGGTGCTGCAAAGGCGTAGAGGAACAAGGACGGCCTGCGACCCTGGACGCGCACTCATAAAGCGCGTGTCCGGAACCGCCGGACAGCCCCCGACCCTCCCCTCGGGAGGGGGCTTCTGCCCCCACCCGAGGGTCGCGGGCTGTCCTGTTCGCGTAACGTGACGTTCTAGGGCGTTTGCCTTTCACCTCATAATCACCCCCTTGATCGCGCAGGCATTCCCTGTATGGAAGCGGGCATGTTCAACCCGAACCATAATGCCCCGCCGATCAATGCGATACCGCCGGTGATTACTTTGCTGGTCGGGCTGATTGCGGTGATTGAGATTGCCTTTCAGCTTGGCGCGTCGGGGATGGTTGGCGGGCGGGAGGCAATTGCCTGGCGGCGGGATGCGGTGATTGCTTATGGGTTTGCCGATCCGCTGTTTGATCACATGGTGCAAAACCGTGTGCTGGTGCTGGATGGATTGAAGAGGTTTGTGACCTATCCGTTCATACATGTCAGCGCGATGCATGCGGTCTTTGCGGGGGTTATTCTGCTGGCGATCGGAAAGTTTGTGGCAGAGCGGTTCAATGTCTGGGTGGTGGTGCTGATCTTTTTCGCGAGCGCGATTTTCGGGGCGTCGATCTATGGACTTATCATCGACACGCGTGTGGCGCTGGTTGGGGCTTACCCTGCGGTCTACGGGTTGCTCGGCGCGTTCACCTGGTCGCTGTTCGTCGGCTATGGCGCGAAGGGTGAGAACCCGTTGCAGGCGTTTCAGCTCATCGGCCTGTTGCTGGGGTTGCAGCTGATCTTCGGGATCATCGGTGGCGGCGGATCGGAGTGGATTGCCGATGTGGCCGGGTTTATCGCCGGGTTTGGCATAAGCTTTGCCATGGCGCCGGGCGGCCGCGCGCGGCTGGCAGAGCTGTTGCGGAAGTCTCGTCAGCGGTAGGCTGTTATTGGTTTGTAAACGCGCCGTGCGGCGGGAAATTGCGTCATTTGGTTAATGCACCGCTCTTGGCCTTGTTTTTAAGGGTTAACGGGGGATTTGCGGATGTGCATTCTATGCACAACCTATGCACAATCTATGCACAGTGAGATGCGCGGGCGGGATTTATTAATCGGAGCGGGCGGACGCGTTGGTAGGGACGCAACGGCCTTGCAGACGTGCCCGCCCCCGGACGTGATCCGGGGTCTCGGCAGGGGTCGTACTGGGGCTGTGAGAGGTCCCGGCTCAGGGCCGGGACGGGTGGAAGAGGGTCTCGGATGGGACAAGTGCGGATCGCTACGGATGTGATCCGGGGTTTCGATGGGGGTCGTGCTCAGGCTGTGAGAGGTCCCGGCTCAGGGCCGGGACGGGTGGAAGAGGGTCTCGGCTCAGGGCCGGGACGGGACGGGTGGGGTCCGTCAAACCCATGCCGCTGCGTTGAGCAGTCCCAGAACCGTGACCGCGCCGAAGATGAGCGAGTATCTGTCGCGCAGGGCGAAGACGATGGGGTCGTAGTCCTGCGAGCCGTACCAGCCGGTGGAGATCATCCGGTACATCCATGCAGACAGGGGAATGACGCACCAGCGTAGCTCCCACATTCCGGCGTAGAGCGCGTAAGCTATGTCGGAATAGGTATAGGCGATGAAGATGATGTTGGCGTTGAAGGCCGAGAGAATCGCGATGTTCAGCAAGTCGGGGCGGTCCCGGCGGGCATAGGCGCGGCCTGGCAGGCGTTTGTTGTTTTTTGCCCGCGAAAGCTCCGTCAGGCGCTTCACGCAGCCCAGCGCCATGAAGACGGGAAAGACGAAAGCGATCAGCCAGCCGGAGGCGAGGACATTCGCAGCCACTGCGCCTGCGACGACACGTAAGGTATAGAGTATCGCCAAGGCCCAGATATCGATCCAGCGCAGGGATTTGAGGATGACCGAATAGGACAGGGAGATCACCATGTAGACGGCGACCAGCCCCAGCATCTTCCAATCCACGGCGAGTGCGAGGAAGACGGCCAGCAGTCCCAGCACGAAGGATCCGGCCATGCCGACAGTTATGGGCACGGTTCCCGCGGCGAACGGGCGGTTGCGTTTGGTTTCGTGCTGCCGGTCTGCGTCAAGATCGAGCAAATCGTTGACGACATAGATCGAAGACGCGGCAAAGGAAAACGCCAGCATGGAGGCGAGCACGGCAATGAGGCTTTCGAACACGATGCCATGCGCGGCAATCATCGGCAGCAACAAAAGGACGTTTTTGACCCATTGATGCGGACGGAAGGCGCGGAACAGATCGCGGAGCCTCCAGCCGCCTGACAGTTCGGTGACGGGCTTTTGCATCTCGTCAAGCGCGCGGCGCACGGATTTTGTCGGACTGACTGCATAGGCGGTCGAGGCGCTTTGCCAGACCTTGAGGTCAACCGCCGCATCGCCAACATAGTCAAAACCGTTTTCGCCATAGCGCTCGACCAGCGCATCGCGTTTGGCGGAGCCGGTGAGGTTGACGGTGACATTTGAGCCTAGATGCGCGCCGGAGATGCCAAGCCGCTCGCCCAGTTTATCGACCAATGCCTGATCGGAACCGGAGGCCAGAATAACCTCACGCCCTTCACGCATCGCATTTTGCGCGAGTTCCAAAACCGCCTCGTTGACGGGAAGACGCGAGACGTCCAGCTCGCTCAACAATGACATTTCGTGCTTGAGGCGCGCGCGCTCTCGGATATGCCGCCATGTGCATTTGAGCGCACCGACCGCATCCTTGCCCACAGCGATCCAGAAGCTTTCGAGCAGCATGTCCGTGCGCAAAAGCGTCTGATCGATATCGATCACAAGTGGTTTGCTATTTACATCTTTCATCGGGCCAATGACCTGTTCAGCGCAAACACACACCCGTCATCAGCATAGACCGGAACTGTCTGACAGTACATGCGTGCCTTGCTCCAGGCGGCGATCACCTTTGGAATATAGGCTCGGGTTTCTGCATAGGGCGGCACGCCGTTGTGGGATTTCACTGCGTTCTCGCCTGCATTATAGCCGGCCAGAACCATCAGCGGATCGCCTTTGAACTCGCCCATAAGCCAATCAAGATAGGCCACGCCGCCTTTGATATTCTCCAGCGGGTCATCGACATCTTTGACGCCAAATCGCTCTGCTGTGGCGGGCATGAGTTGCATCAGGCCCTGCGCGCCTTTGGTGGAGCGCGCTTCGATCTTGCCCGCGGATTCAACCGAGATGACGGCGAGCACGAAGGCGGGGGAGATACGCTTGCCAAGGGTCGCGAGCAGGATGTCGGCGCCGTGATCGCGCATTATATCATCGAGCGCTTTGGCATTGGGCGTGATGGCGGCGGTCTCAAGGGTGTTCTTGTTCAGAACTGCGATGGCCTTGATGAAGCGTTCGGGCGTTGCGTCTTGCAAGGTGTCGGAGACGCCTGTCCAAAACCATTCGTCGGTGACAGGTGTTTCCGGCGCGCCCTCGTCTGAGGCCACATCCGCTTTGGGGTCCAGCTTGGGTGGGTCTGTTTCATGGGGCCAGGTTTTTTCGATCTGGATATTCAGACGTTTGGTGACGCCCGCCTCAGGCGGCTTGACGCGTCGAAAGCTAAAGTCGTTCTCTTGCGCAAAGGCGATCCCGACCTGCGCAAAGAGCTGCGCAAGCATCACGACTATAATAGGCCATTGTCGCCAAATCAGAAGTGGGGCGTATCGCGTCATGGTGGGGTTCCTTCAACGTGGATTTGTTATCTGGCATATCCGTTTCAAAGCCAATGGAATCCCCGCCCCTCTATGTGCAATTTGCTCCGGAACTGGGTCAATTTAACCACTAAATCATGGTTGACGTAGAGTTGACCGCATTTGGTTGCATCTTTTTTCAGACTCTAACTTACTGAATTCGTTTTATATTATAGGCTGCGCGTCAATAATTTGATAGATTTTTAACTTTTTTTCACCCTTGTCCAATTTCCGCCAGAATTGAGGTGTCTAAGATGTCTTGTCCGAAGCAAATGACTGCTGACGACGACGACGGTACGAAAGCAAAGAGGTACGATGTGTTGGGTCACTCGTGTTTCAGTTAAGGCTCAGAATACCTCGTGAGTTACCGCGAAAGCGGTTTGTGTAAAGTAAACTGTATACTCGATCCTTGGAGGGAAATGAGATGAAACTGTTCAAACTGACAAAGAATTTTTCGAAAGACGAATCCGGTGCTGTGACTGTTGACTGGGTTGTTCTGACTGCTGCTCTGGTTGGCATCGCTCTTGCGATTGTTTCCACAATCAACACTGGTCTGACAACTGCGTCGACACAAATCAGCGGCAAGCTCACAAGCGCCATCTCCGCTAACACCGGCACTGGCGGCGGAAGCTAATTCGTCTCTCTCATCAGTCGTCTCCGGGCGGCTGGTGGCGTGAGGTTCAGGCAGCTTGTCTGAACGATGAATACGCCGAGGCGATTTGTCTCGCCTCGGCGATGCTTATTGTAAGTGCAGTCGCTTGGCGTTCTTTTGAGCGGCTGTGGTTAGGTAACGAGGTTCCATTATGCGCGTACATCCTTTTCTGAGCGCACGGTTTGAAGACGAAGACGGTGCAGTCACTGTTGACTGGGTTGTCCTGACAGCTGCGATTGTCACATTGGGCGTTGGCGCCTTGAGTATCATATCGCCAAGCCTGACCGCAGGCGCTGAGCAGATCAGCGGCGTGGTTGAAACAGCTATGACCGCGTCGACCGAACAGACATCGAATGGAACATCATCCTGACGTGCAACAGGTGACGATAAAACTTTTGGAGGTCACTTGACCGAATTAAGTTGTGGGTAAACAAAATACCCTAAGACCCCCCACACGCGCCCCCAACAGGCGATGTCCAATAAAGGCTGAACATGCGCATTATATTCCTTCTCGTCCTTCTTGTCGGATTTGGCTTGGCTGGGACGGGCGTTTATTTTGTCTCACAAATGTTCAACAAGGATCAGGGCGAGCTTGCGCAATTGCGCAGTATCGTGAACGAATATCCGCAGCTTGGCCCGGTTGTCGTTGCAAACGCTGATTTGCGCTATGGCATGACGCTTGATCCCGAACAGGTGCGCGTTGTCCAATGGCCTGTCGATTCCCGCCCCGCCAATGTCTTCACTTCGATGGAAGAGCTTTTCGGCCCCGAAGGCACCAAGCCGCGCGCGATCATTCGCATCATCGAGCCTGGTGAAGCGATCATGGCAACGAAAGTCACAGAATTCGGACAGGATGCCGGCGTCGCCTCGCGTCTGTCCAAAGGCATGCGCGCCTTTGCGATCCGCGTTGACGTGCAATCGGGCGTGTCGGGCTTCCTGCAGCCATCAGACCGCATTGATATTTTCTGGAACGGCAATGATCAGGGTCGCTCTTTCTCCAAGCTTGTGCTTGAGAACGTCTCGATCATTGCAGTTGACCAAATCGCGGATGAGCAGGCCAATCGCCCGCTGGTTGCCCGCACGGTTACTGTTGAAGTTTCGCCCGCTGATGTCGCCACTTTGGTGCAGGCACAAGCGAGTGGCAAACTGTCCCTGTCGCTGCGCGGCACCGAGGATATCGCCACCAGCGAAACCTCAATCGAAGTTGATCAGGCCGCTCTCACCGGCCGCGTCGAAGAAGTTATTCAGCCCGTCATTGAGGTTGAAAAATGTACCATCAAAGTGCGCAAAGGGAGTGAAGTCGTTGAGGAACCTTGCTGATCGGCAAGGCGCTTCATTTATGTCACATGCGTGACATACTGTGACTTATCCACATCAACCCGGTGCTTTAAGACTTTGAATCTTGCCAAGTTTGTCTGTGTGACGCATTAATTTCCGCAAAAGGATTGTTAAATCGATCCTGACAATAATAACCCGTGGTTTTGAGAGGCAGGATCACATGAAAATCAAGAACCTGATAAAAGCAGGTGCGTTGGGCGTCGCTGTTTTGACTGCAACCGCGCCGCAAACATTCGCTCAAAATGTTCTGAATGTCATGCGCGGGGCCGCATCCAACAGTATCTCGGTTTCTGTCAACCGCGCTGTTGTGATGGAAAGCGACCGCGTCTTTGCGGAGGTTTCGGTGGCCAATCCGGGCATCGCCGATGTGGCAGCCCTGTCGGACCGCAACCTTTACGTTCTTGGCAAAGTGCCGGGCCGAACAACACTGACGCTGCTGGGGCCAAACGGCGGGTTGATCACCAATGTTGATATTCGTGTCTCCCCTGATGTTGCGGAATTCAAAGAGCGTCTGAAAGAAATTTTGCCGCGTGAGCGCATTGAAGTACGCACCGCGAATGACGGGATTGTCCTGTCGGGTCAGGTTTCCGGCGCGCAGCAGCTTGCTCGCGCTGTCGAGCTTGCAGAGCGGTATGCGCCAGAACGTGTTACCAATCTGATGAGCGTTGGCGGCACACAGCAAGTAATGCTCAAGGTCCGTTTTGCAGAAATGCAACGCAGTGTTGCCAAACGGCTCGCAACATCCGTGGGGACCGCCAACTCCGGCAACCGCGGCGTCGCGCTTGTTGGTAACGGCGCATGGGCGCTGCCTTCCGCAGGCGGCGGCCGAAATCTCGGAACGCTGGCCGATGCAACCGCTGGCGGTGATGTAACCATCCCGAACGATCCAGCCGGTCTGGGCCTGTTCACGATCGGCCTAGGCGGCTTTGAGGTTGGTCTGTTTATCGAAGCGCTGGAATCCAAAGGTATGGTCCGCACGCTTGCTGAGCCCAACATTGTTGCGGTCTCTGGTCAGGATGCAGAGTTTCTGGCAGGCGGCGAGTACCCGATCCCGGTTGTTGAAGATGGTTCGGTCAAGGTTGAATATCGCCCCTTCGGTGTTGAATTGCTGTTCAAGCCGACGGTTCTGACCAATGACGTCATCAACCTCGAACTCGGTGCCTCTGTCAGTGCGATTGACCCTACGGTTGCGGTCACGACAAACGGGATCACAGTCAATGGGTTCTCGGTACGAAAGGCTGTGACCACGGTTGAGATGCGCGATGGCGAGAGCTTTGCAATCGCCGGGTTGTTGCAGGATGATTTCAGCGATCTGAAAGGTCAGGTTCCATGGCTCGGTGATGTGCCGATCCTCGGTTCGCTGTTCCGCTCGACTGAATTTGAACGTCGCCAGTCGGAGCTGATCATCATCGTCACACCGCATCTGGTGACCCCGACCGTTGGTGAGGCGCTGGCGCTGCCAACAGACAGAATGCGCATCCCGACCGAGCGTGAGCTGTTCGTTCACGGTCTGGTGGAAGGACGTCAGGGATCTGTCGGTCAGGTTGCCCAACAAGATCTGCAAGGCTCAATCGGCTACGTGGTGGAGTAAAAAACATGAAAAAGATCACCCTTCTCACTGCATCCGTCGCTGCGATTGTCGCTGGATGTACCGATACCCAAACCGGCACGCTGACCAATCAGGTCGCGTTTGGCGAAGCCTCCTACCTGAGCCAATCCGCGCAAATTCGCGGCGGTTTGCCAGCGGCGCTTCAGAATATCTCCAGCCAGTTCCGCGCGGCGGTGCCAACAACGATCAATTTCGAGTTCAACCGCGCAAATCTGGATGGCCAGGCGCGTGCGGTGCTTGATCAACAGGCCGCCTGGATCAAACGCTATCCCAACGTGCAGTTCTCGGTCTATGGACATACGGATCTGGTTGGATCCGAAGGCTATAACAAGTCCTTGGGTCTGCGCCGCGCCCGCACTGCGCTCAACTACCTCGTCTCGCGCGGTGTCAACAAAGGCCAGCTGCGCGCTGTTGCCTCTCGCGGCGAAACCCAACCGCTGATCGCAACGCCAGGCCCCGAACGGCAGAACCGTCGCTCGGTCACGGATGTGTCAGGATTCGCAAATCTGAAAAATTCTCGCGGAACCGGGCTCGACGGTAAGCGGGCGTTAATAGTTTACAACGAATATGTCACCGACGAAGGCAGCGAAATTGTAACAGATGAACAACAGTAAAATGTTGGAATTTGGTTGCTAAAACGCACCGGTTGGTGCATAATCCTAGCTGGGTGTGGGGCATGTGGCTGTGAGGGACTCCGCGTGACTCGCCTATTTGCTGAGATAAGAAAATTCTGGTCAGACGACGAGGGCTCGTCGACTGTGGAATTTGTGATTGCATTGCCGCTGCTGCTGGCCATGCTGGCCTTTGCCGTACAATACGGTAACGCCTTGAAAGTACGGAACAATCTGGACATTGCGTCGCGCGATGCGGCCCGGTATCTGGCGCGGGTGCCGCTCCAGCAAACCGGGAGCGATATTTCAGTGGCGCAGGTCTTTATCGATCAGGCGCGGTCGATCATCGAGAATCGGCTTGGCTCCTCCGACAGCATGATCACCAACTTCGATTCCTCCACCGACGCCATTCAGGCCAGTGTGGATGTCACGATCCAGGTGCCCTTCCCGCTGCTTGAGTGGATCGGTCTGTTTGATCAGACCGATGCATCGCTGACAATGAATGCCTCCGAAAGATGGACACGCACAGGAACAACAATCGTTACCGTCAGCTCATCCAGTTAATGCGCCTTGCCCCCGGGGACCCATGTAGAATGAAACGACTAAGGATAAATGCTTCCAAGTTCAGGACCGACCAGCGTGGCGCTGCGTCGGTCGAATTTGTGATCATCTTTCCGGTCCTGTTCTTCCTTGTCGGGTTCATCTTCCTGCTGGCCATCGATTTCTTCTGGCTCCTCACCTCGCAAAAGGCCGTTGAGCGCGGCGCGCGGGAAGCAATCGTGCGCCTGCCGGTGGCCGACGCGCTGGTCGAACAGGGGCGGATCGTCAACTATGCCTCGATCGGAAATGTCCGCGCGGGCGCTGCCTGCCAACCCACCGGCGTGTGCCAGGAAATTGCCACATTTACCTGCCGGGGCGGCGAATTTCTGAACGCCGATCCCGCCGCATCCTGCGACCAATCGCGGTTCCAGACCATATATGATGTGGTTGTGCAGCTTGCACCCGACAACATACAGCCGCGTGACCTTTCTATCACATATCAGGACAGTGGATTAGGCAGGACATCAGAAAGCTATATTCCGCTCGTAACCGTCCAACTCGAACACACCCGCGTCTTGCGCGCCTTTGCATGGATCGACGACTTCTTCGCCGTCGGCGGACCGACAACCTCGATTGTCGCCGCATCCCTGGTTGGCGAGCATCTGGGCAATTAAGAGGTAGAACACCATGGCGCTCTCGCTCAAAAAAGAAGCACCGCAGAAGTTCGAAGCCTACGCTATCGCAAACGATATGCGCCGCTTCGATTTGCTGGTTGAGGATTTGAACACCGAATTGTCCAACGCCTGGGCGCCGCTGACCATGGAAGAGGGTCTGACGGCCTATGCCGCTGATCCGTTCGATGAGCTGGAGTTCGTGATTGTCGCGGTGGACCGGGCAGATGAGGAAAACCTCGGCCCCGCTGCCAATATCATTTCCACCGCCAAGAGCCTTGGCTGCAAAGTGCTGCTGGTTGCCCATGAGCTGACGCCTGTGTCGCTGCACCAGTTGATGCGTCTGGGCGCGGATGATTTTGCCCCCTACCCGCTGCCCGATGGCGCGCTTTCCGATAGTCTTGAGCGGTTGCGCAACACCACGTCGGCGTCACCCGAGATCTCATCAGAGGGTCGCAATCGCAACGGAATGATCCTGCCGATCTATGGGATTTCGGGCGGTGTTGGCGCGTCGACCTTTGCGGTCAATCTGGCCTGGGAGATGGCGCAATACACCAAGAAGACGAACAAGCGGGTGTGCATTCTCGATTTCAATTTCCAGTTCGGGTCGGTGGCCACTTATCTCGACCTGCCGCGTCGCGAGGCGATCTACGATCTGCTCACAGATGCGCAGAATGTGGATAAGGAGAGCCTGTCGTCGGCGCTGACCAGCTTCAAATCAAAGCTCGCGGTTTTGACCGCACCGCTCGATGCACTGCCGCTGGATATTGTTGGCCCGGAGGACGTGGAAAAGTTGCTGAAAACCGCGACCGCGTCTTATGATTTCGTGATCATCGACATGCCGACAACGCTGGTGAGCTGGTCCGACAAGGTTCTTCAGATGAGCGAGACGTTCTTTACGGTCATCGAGATGGACATGCGTTCGGCGCAAAACACGCTGCGGTTCCTGCGCACGCTCAAGGCCGAAGACCTGCCCTATGAAAAAATCCAATATGCGTTGAACCGTGCGCCCGGCTTTGCCGACATGAACGGCAAGACCCGGATCAAGCGGATGTCCGAATCATTGGGCATCGCGCTGAACATCATGCTGCCAGATGGTGGCAAAGCGGTCACAAATTCGTCCGATCAGGGCCTTCCGCTGTCAGAAACAGCCGCGAAGAACGCATTACGCAAGGAAGTTCGTAGAATCGCCACATCTTTGGTCGATATGGCTGAAGAACAAAAAGCAGCGATTGCGTAAGGATTAGCATAGATGTTCAAGCGATATAACAAGTCGGAAGCGCCAAGCGCCCCTACGCTTGACCCCGAGAAGGCAGCGCCGACCGGCCCGAAACCGGCCGCAAAGACGGAGCGTAAACCCGGGGCGCAACCCAAGGAAATTTCCGAAAACGCGCTGCGCGAACGCAAGCGCCGCGAGAAGCTGCTCGATGTGCGCATGGCGATGCACAGGAAGCTTTTGGAGACGCTCAATCTAACAGTTCTCGACAAGGCGACCGAGGCCGATTTGCGCCGTGAAATCAGTGTGATCAGCCAAGAAGGACTGCGCGAGATGGGCATTGTCCTGACCGGCGCAGAGACCGAAGCGCTGACCCAGGAACTCTTTGACGAAGTCACCGGACTTGGTCCGTTGGAGCCGCTGCTCAAAGATGACACGATCAACGATATTCTGGTGAATGGTGCCAAGCAGGTGTTCATTGAGCGCGCGGGTAAGCTGGAGCTCTCGGATTGCCAGTTCCGCGACGAGAAGCACCTGTTGCGGGTGATCGATAAAATCGTTTCCGCCGTGGGTCGGCGCGTGGACGAATCAAACCCTTATGTTGATGCGCGCTTGCAGGACGGGTCGCGTTTTAACTGTATGGTCCCCCCTTGTGCGGTCGACGGCTCCCTCGTTTCCATTCGTAAGTTCAAAAAAGACAAACTTGCGATTGATGAGTTGATCCAGTTTGGCGCGTTCAACGAGGATATGGCGGCGTATCTTCAGGCCGCTGTGGCGTGTCGACTGAATATCGTCGTCTCCGGCGGTACGGGCTCTGGTAAAACGACGACGCTCAATGCGCTCTCGGGCTTCATCGATGATGCCGAGCGGATTGTGACGATCGAGGATACGGCGGAACTTCAGCTGCAACAGGTCCATGTGGGCCGGATGGAAAGCCGTCCGCCCAACGTTGAGGGTCGCGGCGAGGTGACCCAGCGTGATTTGCTGCGGAACGCTTTGCGGATGCGTCCGGACCGGATCATCGTGGGTGAGACGCGTGGTGATGAAGTTATCGACATGTTGCAGGCGATGAACACGGGTCACGATGGGTCGATGACCACCATTCACGCCAACTCTGCGCGCGATGCGGTGTCTCGTCTGGAGAATATGATCGCGATGACCGGGGTGGAAATGCCACTCAAGGCCACGCGTCAGCAGATTTCGTCCGCGGTTGATCTGATTGTTCAGGTCAGCCGTTTGCAAGACGGCTCGCGCCGCATGCTGTCAATCACAGAATTGACCGGCATGGAGGGCGAGATCATCTCGATGCAGGAAATTTTCAGTTTTAAGCGTTACGGTCTGGATGACGAAGGTATGATCATCGGCGATTTCGAGGCCAGTGGTCTGCGCTCGGCCAATACGGAGCGGTTCGAGCAGTGGGGTTATCACCTGCCGGCCAGCATCTATACGCAAAAGAGTAAAGTGTAAGAGGGGATTAAACTCAGATGAGCTATGAACCGATTATTTATGCCGTAATATTCGTCGGCATCCTCTTTATGGTTGAGGCGATCTACCTGCTGATTTTCGGCAAGTCGGTGCGTCTTCAGGGGCGCGTGAACCGGCGTCTGGACTTGCTTGAGAAGGGTGAAAACCCTGAAGACGTTCTCAATACCCTGCGGCGTGAGCGCGAGCAGCACCGGGAGGGGATTTCTCTGCCGATCCTGGCGCCTTTGAGTGCCAAGGCTGCGCAGGCGAATATCGCTTTCTCGCCTGCCGCATTGATCATGATCATGGTCGTACTGGGCGTGACCAGCTTTATTGCACTGACGTTTTTTACCGGCGCCAGCCTGCCCATCCGCATCGGCTGTTCGGTGGTCATGGGCTATGGTGCGGTGTTCATTTGGCTGTCGAACAAGGCCAAGAAACGTATTGCGCTCTTTGAGGAACAACTGCCCGATGCGGTGGAGCTGATGGTGCGTTCCTTGCGCGTGGGCCATCCGTTTTCCAGCTCGATCAATATCGTGGCCGAAGAGATGCCGGACCCGCTTGGCTCCGAGTTCGGTATGATCGCGGATGAGGCGACCTACGGGATGGACGTCAACGAAAGCCTTGAAAAGATGGCGACCCGCATCGACGTTCAGGACCTCAAATTTCTGGCCGTTGCGGTGAATATTCAGTCCACGTCAGGTGGTAATCTGGCCGAGATCCTTGATGGTCTTGCGAAGGTGATCCGCGCCCGTTTCAAACTGTTCCGCCGCGTGAAAGCGATCACCGCTGAGGCCCGCTGGTCCGGTTGGTTCCTGTCGGTTTTCCCGCTGGTTGCGCTTGTCCTGATCAATGTTTTGCAGCCCGGCTACTACGAAGACGTGCAGCAAAGTGAATTTTTTGTACCAACAGCGATTGTTGTCGGCGTGTTCCTCTTGGTGAACGTCGTCTTCATGCGCATCATGGTTAATATAAAAGTGTAATGATGGGTTCGATTGTAGACATATTTAACCAGTCCTGGGACTTTCTCACCGCAGCGTTCGGCCCGATGGGTCCGTTCTTTGCGCTGGGTGGCATTGGCGCGCTGTTGATCGCGCTGTCGGTTCCTGTTCTTCTCAAACGCAGACCAGACCCGCTTGATAAACTGAGCGTTCCGCGCCACGACCGGCGGGATGCGAAACTGGCCACCGGCAAACAGGCGGACGACAATGTGCGCTTGCGCATGGGCGGCGGCGCGGCAGGGCGGCTTGAGAAATTCGCGCCCTATCTTGAACCGAAAGACCAGAAAGAGCTGGGCGCCAACCGGCTCAAGCTGATCCAGGCGGGCTATCGCGGGAAATCTGCGGTCTCGACCTATCATTTCTCGCGCTTTGCTCTGGGCATCGGCTTCCTGCTGTTGGGCGTTCTGTCGATCTTCATCCGCAACAATGAACCGAGCCTGACCTCGCTGATGATGTCGGTCCTGATCCCCGGCGGTATCGGCTATTTCGCGCCGTCCTATTGGGTGACGCGCCGTGTGAAACAGCGTCAGGAAGATGTCACCAATGGTTTTCCCGATGCGCTCGACCTGATGCTGGTCTGCGTTGAGGCGGGTCAATCGCTCGATCAGGCGATCATGCGGGTGGCCAAGGAAACGCGCTCGTCCTACCCGACGCTTGCCGAAGAGTTCGAGCTGGTGTCCTCGGAGATGCGCGCTGGTAAGGATCGCTCGACGGTTCTGCGCGATATGTCCGAGCGGTGCGGTGTGCCGGATATCTCGTCGTTTGTGACCGTGCTGGTGCAATCGGCCACTTTTGGTACGTCGATCTCGGATGCGCTGCGCGTCTATGCATCGGAGATGCGCGACAAGCGTGTGATGCGCGCTGAGGAAAAGGCAAACGTGCTGCCGACCAAGCTGACCATCGGAACAATGCTCTTTACTGTTCCGCCGCTGTTGATCATTCTCATTGGACCATCGATCTACGATATCTATGTGAATCTCTTAGGCGGCTAACGATGTGATCAAAGCGGGGCGGGTAGTTTTAGCAGGGTTTGTCTGTGCCAGCCTCGCGGGATGCGAAGAGAAGGGCATCTTCGCGCAAGCCAGCGATGATGGGACGATTGCGCCCACAGGCTCGCCGCAATCGGGTGAATTTCCAGACGGGCTTTCGGTTGGGCACACGATGATGGCGAACGGCCAGTATGAGCTGGCCCTGACCGCCTATACCCGCGCGGTGCAGCAGCAGGGTCTCAACGCCGATGTCCTGTCGGCGATCGGATCTGCCAATCTCAAGCTTGGCCGTCTCAAGCAAGCCAAGAAGTTCCTGACCGAAGCGGTGGAGAAAGATCAGAACTTCGCGCCAGCGTGGAACAATCTGGGCGTGGCACACACATCGCTGGGCGAGGTTGAGGAGGCGCATCAGGCGTTTCGCGCGGCTTTTGCGCTGGACAACGGTCAGTCAGAAGAAATTTGGCAAAATCTGCTTTTGGCGATAGAAAACAAGAACAACACCAAAGAGCGCGCACCAGACGATATCAACTTCCAACTGGTGCGACGAGGCAACGGGCGGTTTCTGCTTTTGGAGACCCCCAAATAACAGGGGCTTGGGCAATGACCCGACACGGGCAACGAACCGCATTCATGTGCATTATCTGCGCATTTCTGATCTCCGGCTGCGAGCAGATGCGCGAAAATCCGTCGTTCGACGACGATCTGGATGTCATCGACGAGACCGGTCTGAATGACATTATGCTGACCATGGCCGACCCCAATGATGCGGCCAATCATTTCCAAAGGCTCATGGCGCGCGAGCCGGATGATCCGGAGCATATGCGCGGGCTGGCGGTCAGTCTGGTGCGCGCCCGGCGTGCAGCCGAAGCGGCCCCTGTTTACAACCGGCTGATTGCGACCGGCCAAGCCACAACGCAGGATCGATTGCTTTATGCAGAGTCGCTCGTGGCGGCCGGTGCGATTGATCAGGCGGAGGAGCAGCTTGATCAGATCCCGCCCAATATCGAGACCTACAAACGCTACTTGCTGGAAGCGATTGTCGCCGATCACAACAAGGAATGGGATAAGGCTGACAGTTTCTATGGAACAGCGCGCGGGTTGACGGCGCGCCCTGCGGCGGTGCTGAACAATTGGGGCATGTCGAAGATGGCGCGCGGTGATTTGACCGAAGCGGCGAACCTTTTTCAGGATGCCATTGCGTTTGATCCCAAGATGTTTCCGGCCAAGAACAATCTGATCACCGCGCGCGGCAATGCCAAGAACTACCGCATGCCGGTTATTCCGACGACCGAGATTGAAGAGGCGACGCTGCTTTATAATCTGGGCATTATTGCCGTGCGCAATGACGATACGGATATTGCCAAGGGTCTGTTTGATCTGGCGATTGAGACGCATCCGCAGTTCTACAAGGAAGCCACTGATGCGCTTGCCGCACTTGGCGGCGTGAGCTGATCGCGCGCAACATACTGAGGTCCACGCCCCCATGGATATGACAACGCTTCCCCTTTTGCTCGCGGTGCTGCCGTTTTGTCTTTATGCGGCGTGGAGCGATCTGAAATTCATGATCATCCCGAACTGGGTGTCGATTGGCATGTTCGGGGCGTTTCTGGTGATTGGCGCGTTTTTTGTGCCGACATGGGAGGACTATTTCTGGCGGATCGGGATTGCGCTGGCGGTGTTGTTCGTGGGGTTCATTCTGAACGCGATTGGTGTGATGGGCGGCGGTGATGTGAAGATGCTGTCGGGCTTCATGCCCTATATCGCGCTGTCGGATTTCCCGGATTATCTGATCATTCTATCGGCGAGCCTGTTGATCACGCTTGCCGCACATCGCATCGCCATGCGCATTGGTCCCATTCGCCGCTTGACGCCGGATTGGAAGTCCTGGAGCGCGGGGCGGTATTTTCCGATGGGCATATCGATTGCGACGGCGGGGCTGCTTTATCTCGCGCTGAAGACGTTTTAGAGGTCTTCGGGGACGGCGCTTTTCTTTAAAATGCCATCGGGCGAGCGTTAGCGAGACTTATCGAGGCATTCGAGCGGTAGGGCCGCTCCGTTTTGCGAATAGCAAACCATAGGTTTGACGGGCGGGGCGCTCTCATTTTGCTCTTTTTTGCGGCCCCCTCACCGCTCCAAGGCAAACAGGTGGTACTGCGGTGTTGAGTGGTCGTGGATTAGGGTTACGCCTGCCCCTTGCAGTGCTTTCACGTATTCCTGCGAGTCATCCGGGGTGAGCGGGCAGGCTGGATAGACCAGATAATCGGCATCCGTCAGCCCCCGCGCGCTGCCGTAGAACCACGGCGCGCGGTTTGGCTCGCGCGCAAAACCGGCGGAGAGCGGGAGCGCGTTGAAGGAGGACGCATAGCCGATCAGCTTATCGTCAAACCCGCGCTCGCGCAGGGATGCAGCGATTTGCAGGATCGTCCCGTGATGCGCGGTTGTCAGCCCGCATCGCGGGATGGTGACGCCATCCACAACAAACGGGCCATCCTCCGCCTCGTCTTCATCTTCACCTTGCGCCTGCACCGGCGCGATATCGAGAGGGGCGGCATTCACGACCGCCTTGGGATCGAATGCGCCTTTCTCGCGGATCAGCAGGTTGGCATGGGCCGGATCATGCATGAGCGTCAGGCCCTTGTCCGCATTCGTGCTCCAATGCCGGACCGGCGAGTTAGCGATATTCAAAAACGACGGGCCGCCCAGCGTCAAAGCCGCAATACCCAGAGCAAAGAACAGGGTTTTGGCGTCGGTCCCAAAGGCATGCCGATCATCTGTCTTGCGCGACCAGACCAGCACCATGAGGCCAATGACCAAAAGCCATTGGTGATCATTGCCCCAGTTTTGATAGGTGATCAGCACCAGTCCGGGTAATAACAACAGCAGCAAGAGCCCCTCGCGCATGAACCGCGCTTTGCGCAGCCCGATGATCGCAGCGAGGATGATCAGGAGCGCGGGGAGGAATTTGGGCGAGATCAGAATTTCCGACACGTTCAGCCCTGGGTTTGGGCGGACCGGTGATATGCGCACATCGTTCACATCGGTGACATAGGCGAGCCAGAAATCGACGCCGCCCGACAAGATCGTGGCCAGCACCATGCCCGCAAGCCCGGTGGCGCCGATGGCGATGATCCGGGCCCTATTCCGCTCGGTCAGAATGCTCACGATCAGGATCGGCAGCATGGCGACGAAAAAGGAGACTTTGATGAGCGCGAGCAGTGAGAGGCAAATTCCGATGATGATCCCATCAAGCGTGTCGTTCTCGCGTCCTTCTTCGGGCGGCAGCATGATCTGCACGATCACAACGAAGGCTGCGCACCAGCACCAGCGGTTGTAATAGAGCGACATGGACACCTGCCCGTCTGTCCCGCCATAGACCAGACCGGTTGCGATGACGATGCAGATGACACCGAAGATGATGGCATAATGGTTCGGCATACGGCTCGCGGCAGTGCGCGCACATATCGGCACGAACAAGAGCGCCACGGCCAAGTTAGACAGCAGCAGGGCCTGATCGGCGCTCGCGCCAAGCGACAGGAACCAAGCAATCGGCTCAAACGCGAGAAGGCCGAGCGGGGTCTGGAAATCGATATGCTGGCGCGCGCCGTCCACCAGACGCATCGCTGTATCGACCGCGTGCAAGACATCTATTTCATGCCCCGTGAGGAACAAATGGCCGGGGCTGAGCAGTAAAACCGCCTCGATGCACCAAAGTGCGAACAAGATGAGAAGAAGCCGCATCGCGTTGTTTTCTGTCGTCATAGTGGGAGGTCTTACCTGTACTGTTCAGCTTTTTGCCGGCGATCTGGGCGAAAAAATCGCACCGGATGCCAATTAGCCACCGCTAAGCCGTAAATTCGCCCCAAACATCGGCGAAAAAAGGGCAGTTTCAGAATACTAAAGGCTTTCTCGGTTATGTTGCATGTTTCGAATTCGGTCCACGCCCCGGTTCCACCGCTCACTTTGGCAGAGTTGGACCTCCAACCGGTTTTATGCCGTGACATCATGCTCAAAACCGTGTTCCGCCAAAATCTGGCGCTCGCCTCGCAGATTGCCGAAGCACTGTGCATTCTGCCGCCTGTTGCGCAGGAACTTATCGAGATGGCGCGCGCGGAAGGGTTGATTGAGACGTTGGGAACGCGCGGCGCGGCGTCTTCGGAGCTGCGCTATCAGTTGACCGATGGCGGACGGGCGCGGGCGCTTGATGCGCTGGAGCAGTCTGAATATTACGGCGCGCTGCCGGTGACCCTTGAGGCCTTTACCGAGCAGACCAAGCGCCAGTCGATCCGCGATGTGACCATCACGCAAGACATGCTGGAAGGGTCGATGAAACATCTGATCCTGCCCGATGGGATGCTTGATGAGCTTGGCCCTGCGGTCAGTTCGGGAAAGTCGATCCTGATGTATGGCCCGCCGGGCAACGGTAAATCTTCGATCTCGAACGGTATTCGCGATGCGATGGGCGACAAGATCTTCATCCCGCGCTGTATCGCTTACGAAGGGCAGGTCGTGTCTGTCTATGACCCGATTGTCCATACGGAGGCCAAGCCTGAGGATGGTGGTGAGATTGCGTTGCGACGCACCGCCCGGCATGATCCGCGCTTCATCTTATGCAACCGCCCGACGGTGATGACGGGTGGTGAATTGACGCTCGATATGCTCGATCTCAACTACAACAAGACCTCGCGCACCTACCAAGCGCCCTTGCAGCTCAAGTCCACCGGCGGCGTGTTCATCGTCGATGACCTTGGCCGTCAGCAGGAACCGGCACAGGCGCTGATTAACCGCTGGATTGTTCCGATGGAGAACTCGATTGACATTCTGACGCTGCAATCGGGTCAAAAATTTGTGGTGCCCTTCGATACGCTGGTGATCTTCTCCACCAACTTTGCCCCGGCAGAGCTCTTCGACGGCGCGGCGCTGCGACGGATTGCCTATAAGGTGCTGATCGACGGCCCGAACCGGGAGGATTACATAAAAATCTTCCTGTTGATCTCGAAGATGAAAGGGATCAGGCCGACCGAAGAGGTTCTGGCGCATCTTTTGAACAACAAATACCCGACGGTGGATAATCTTTATGCGAACTATCAGCCGGGATTCCTGATCGACCAAATGCTTTCAATCTGCGACTATGAGCAGCGAGAGAAAGAAATGACAGTGGATTTGGTGGATCGTGCATGGGAGCACCTGTTCGTGAAGGACCGCGCAATCGCGAAATAGCGGTCGGCGTCGCCGGATGCGGCCGCATGGGCCTGCCGATGGGGCAGGCTTTGGGCGACAATGGTGTCAATGTCACCGGATTTGATATCCGGTCTGAGGATAATTTTCCGCATTTGGATATGGAGTTTGATCCGGCGCGCTTTGCCGGGCCGCTGACGCATTTGTTCTGTGTGGTAAGGGATGTGGCGCAGAGCGATGCGGTGTTGTTCGATGCGCAAGCGCTGCTGAGCCATGCGCCGAACCTGCGGTCGCTTATCATCTGTTCGACCCTGCCACCTGCCTATATCACTGAGCTACGCGGGCGTGTTCCGCAGCATATTGCGCTGATTGATGCGCCAATGTCGGGGGCGGTTATTTCGGCGCAAAATCGCAGTCTGACGTTTATTCTGGGCGGCGCAGCGCAGGATATTGACGATATATCGCTACTGCTCGCGGCCATGGGCGAGCAGATGCACCACATGGGTCCGCTTGGGTCGGGGATGCTGACCAAGGTGCTGAACAACTACGTCGCAGCGGCGGCAACGGCGGCGACCCGAACGGCGCTTGAGTGGGCCGACGATCATAATCTCGACCGCGCGGCGCTGCTGAGCGCGATGCATGACAGTTCGGGGCAGACCTGGTTTGGCTCGAAGTTCGGCGAGATCGAGTTTGCGCGGGATGGGTTTGCGGCTGACAACTCCATAGGGCTGCTGGTCAAGGACACAGAGTGCGCGACCACTTGTGCGCCGGGCGGGGCGCATCCTTTGTCGGACGCGCTGATCGCAACACTGAAATCGCTTCGTGACATCTGAGCCGTCGCAACCGGCCCTGCCCCGCGCCTTCACCGACTGGTTTGCGGAGCGAGGCTGGACACCGCACCCGCATCAGCTTGATCTGCTGGCAAATGACAGTGGCTCGACCCTTTTGATCGCGCCCACGGGCGGTGGTAAGACGCTGGCCGGATTTCTGCCGACGCTGGTTGATCTGGCGGATGCGGATCATGTGGGCATGCACACGCTTTATATCTCGCCGCTGAAAGCTCTGGCGGCGGATATTGAGCGCAATCTGCAAGCGCCGATCTCGGAGATGGGGCTCGATATTCGCGTGGAGGGCCGCACAGGCGACACCACACAAACCATGCGCAAGAGGCAGCGTGTGGACCCGCCGCATATTCTGCTGACCACGCCGGAAAGCCTTGCGCTGTTGCTCAGCTATGAGGAGGCGCCGCGGATTTTTGCGGGTCTCAAGCGGATTGTCATCGACGAGATACATGCGCTGGCGGAAAGCAAGCGGGGTGATCAGCTGATGCTGTGTCTTGGGCGGCTGGAGCGGCTGACGGACATTCGCGCGCGTGTGGGGTTGTCGGCAACGGTCGAGAATCCGGAGCGGCTGGCGTCGTTCTTCTCGCTCTCGCGCCAGCCGGTCCGAATACTGCACGCCGATCCCGGACCGCCGCCGCAGATTTCGATGCTGCGCACCCAGGCAGAGCCGCCATGGGCCGGAACCGGTGGCACCTATGCGGTGCATGAGGTGCTGCGCGAGGTCAAGGCGGCGCGGATCACGCTGATTTTCATCAACACCCGCGCGTCGGCGGAGCTGTTTTTTCAGGCAATCTGGGCGATCAACGATGATGATCTGCCGATTGGTCTGCACCATGGCAGCCTTAGCCGTGAGGCGCGCGCCAAAACAGAAGCCGCGATGGCGGACGGGACGCTGCGGGCAGTGGTGTGTACCGGATCGCTCGATCTGGGGATTGACTGGGGCGATGTTGATCTCGTCATTCAGGTCGGTGCGCCGAAGAATGTGAAACGGCTGGTGCAGCGCATTGGTCGATCAAACCACCGCTATAATGCGCCGTCGCGGGCGTTGATCGTGCCCGCCAATCGGTTCGAGGTGATCGAGTGCCACGCGGCGCTGGATGCGGTTCTGGCGGCGGATCTTGATGGCGACCCGCGCGGCGATGGGCCGCTGGATGTTCTGTGCCAGCATATTCTGCTGACCGCCTGCTCTGCGCCCTTTGATGCGGAGGCGCTCTATCTGGAGGTGTCTGCGACCGGCCCCTACACCATGCTGACCCGCGCGGATTTCGAGGCCTGTCTCACCTATTGTGCAACGGGCGGCTATGCGCTGCGGGCCTATGACAAATGGCAGCGATTGATGGAGACACCAGAGGGTTTGTGGCGGCTGCGCGATCCGCGGCGTGCGCGGGCGTTGCGGATGAATATCGGGACGATTGTGGACACTGAAACGCTCAAGGTCCGGCTGAAAAACCGTCGCGGTGGAACGCCATTGGGCGAGGTGGAGGAGTCTTTCGCAGCGACCCTGGAGCCGGGGGATACGTTTCTGATCGGTGGACAGGTTGTGGAGTATCAGGGGCTTAACGAGATGACAGTGATGGTCACCAAGACGCCGCGCAAGAACCCGAAAATTGCGGTATTCATGGGCACCAAACTCGCCACGTCAACGCAGCTTTCGCACCGGGTTCAGGACCTGCTGAACACGCCGTCCGAGTGGGTCTCGCTTCCGTCGCACACGGAAAACTGGCTACAGCAACAGGCGAGCCTGTCGCAGATGCCGCGGCGCGATGCGCTGCTGTGCGAGACCTATTGGCGCGGGGATCAGGCGCATTTGTGCATTTACGGGTTTGCCGGGCGCAACGCGATGCAGACGCTGGGCCTTTTGGTGACCAAGCGCATGGAGGAGGCAGGGCTGCACCCGCTTGGGTTTGTTGCGACGGATTATGCGCTGCTGATCTGGGGGCTTGATTTGGTGGGCGATCCGGCTGAGCTGCTCAGCCCAGAAAGTTTGCGCGAAGGCCTGTCAAAATGGCTCGGCGGGAATGCGGTAATGAAGCGCACGTTCCGAAATGTCGCAACGGTGGCGGGGCTGATCGAGCGGAACCTGCCGGGGGCGCGCAAGTCGGGGAAACAGGCGACGTTTTCGTCCGATATTCTCTACGACACGCTCTATAAGTACGACCCCGATCACATCATCATGCAGATTACCCGCCATGAGGCGCAGCGCGGTCTCGTCGATTTTTCGCGGATCGAGGAGATGCTGGAGCGCACGCAAGGCCAGGTAGAGCATGTACATGCGCGGCATGTCACGCCCCTGTCCGCGCCGCTGCTGCTGGAGGTGGGCAAAGTGCCGATCGCCGGTGCAGCGCGCGAGCGTCTGGTTGAAGAAGAGGCGGCGCGATTGCTCGAAGAGGCTGGGTTGGCATAGAGGCGCAAACTTAGAGCGCCGCAAGACCGTGGGCCCTATCGCGAGGCTTACCGTCTTGATGTTGAGATTGGGGAGCGTGTTGCCGATCTCAGAATTCCAGCGCAACCTGATCGGCTGGCGCATAGATCGTCTGGAAGTAGAAAGGCCTGTTGTCGGCGAGATGGGTTCGTGCCTCCACGACCTGGATGTCGATATCAAAATCCAGCCGGTAGAGCGCGGACGTCCGAGAATTTATCCGTTCTCGGCGGACCAAATGAGAGACGCGCATCGTTGTAACCTGCAGCTTTTCTTCGAGCACTGTGCGCAGGTTGGCCAGCCGCAGGGAGCCTGGCGAAATCGACCGTGCTGAAACAAAGTCCGCATCCAACATCATTTCGGCGCCGATCCGAAGACCGCCGGTCAGTTCAATAGAACGACGTATCGCCGTATAGTCCTTGCCAACACCGAGATGATCGCTCCAGGGGCCGCTGGTGTCGGTGGACGTTATCTCGATTTCCTGGTGGATGATCCGTGCGGGTTCGCCGGTCGCCAGATTGTACATCCTGAAATGCCACACGCCGGGGCCGAACTCCCCGTGCCCTTGCCTGACACGGGTTCCGTCACCGCGCCGGCGTTCTATCAGGCCCAGATCCTGCACCTGACCAAGCGCAGCCTGGACTGTTCCAACGCTCACACCAAGGGACTCGGCCAAGATGGTTTCGGGTGGCAAGCGCTGGCCAGCCACGAGATCGCCGGAGTTGATCGCATAGACGATTGCCGTGCGCAGTGCGCTGCGTTTGGTCGCGCCTGCGACCGCCAATTCTTTTGACAGATAGTCCTGTAGCAGACTGAGTGTCTTGTCTTCTTCTTTGATCAGCAAGCTCACACCTACCTTGATTTTCGGCTCTTCACGAAGCTTCGAACAACCGTCCCCGCTGTGAGCAGAAGGAATAACATCGCGACCGGGCTCTGCAAAGCTTCGCCATAGTTGCCGTTATACAAAAGCAGAGTCTGGCGCAGCGACGTCTCGAACAGATCGCCAAGCAGGAAGCCGATGACAAGGCAGACAATGGAAAACCCGGTGCGGATCATTACGATGCCGACGCCTGCGAAAACCAGCATGAAGCCCACGTCCCACAGCGATTGCGAGGGCAGGTAGACACCGATGATGCAGAACATCAGGACCGGCGGGAGGATCAACCCGCGCGGGATGGTTGCGAAGTGCACCCAGAGATCTACACCCGCGCGCCCGATCAGCAGGTGGATGAAATTGGCGATGATCATGGATGCGAACAACGCATATATAAGCTCGCCATGCATCGTTAGCATAAAAGGCCCCGGCACGATGCCATGCATCACCAACGCGCCAATCAAAAGCGCAGCGGCGATATTGCCAGGTATCCCCAAAGCAAGGGTAGGGACGAGGTTTGCTCCCACCACTGCGCTGTTTGCAGCCTCGGTGGCGATGATGCCTTCGGGTTCGCCCTTGCCGAAATTTGCGCCATTTGGAGACGCCCGTCTGGCGGCCCCGTAGGAAAGGAAAGCAGCCAGCGTGACGCCGAGACCCGGAAGCATTCCGACACCTGAGCCTATCAGGGCACTGCGGATCACTGTTTTCCAGTAAGAAAAAAACTCAGCGAACGGCAGCGCCGTCTTGGCTCCGCGTTTCGGCTGCTCGGTGACAAAGCTCTCCTTGCCGCGGCGCTGGCCAAGGTCGATGATCTCCACCAAGACCGACGCCAGCGCGAGCGACCCGATGGCCAGAGCGGTGAGCGCGATACCGTCATAAAGGTGGACTTCCCCGAAGGTCATCCGCTGCGTGCTGTGAACCGGATCAAGACCGATAGTGGACAGGAACACGCCCAGAAAGATTGCGATGGTGCCTTTGAGCGGCGAATCGCCCGTAATCCCGGCGAGCAAAGCAAAGGCAAAAAGCAGGACCGAGGTGTATTCGAAGGGTCCGAATTGCAGGGCGATTGCGGCGAAAGGGACCACCAGCACGATCAGCAGCACGTCGGAAATCATGTCGCCCGTGACAGAAGAGAAGATCGCGAATTTCAGTGCCCGCTTGGCTTCACCTCTTTTGGCCATTGGATGGCCATCGAGCGCGGTCGCGGCTGCTTCTGGCGTTCCGGGGCTGTTGAGCAGAATTGAGGGAATGGCCCCGCCCGAGGTGCCCCCCTTGTTGACCCCGACCAGAAAGGCGATCGCGGCCAGCGGCGCCATGTAGAATGTCACCGGGATCAGAATGGCCATCGCGGTGATGCTGCCCAGGCCCGGGATCGCCCCGATAACAATGCCAAGCGCAACACCGCCGGCAATCGCGATCAGGTTGTAGAGGGTGAAGGCCGCCTCGAAGGCACCAAGAATTTGTTCCAGCATGGCTGATCCCTAAGGCAATTCTATGAAAAAGAGCGACCAGACTCCCCATTCGAGGAAGGTCGGCAGCCCGACTGCAAGAAGCAAAACCAGCCAGGGCCTGCGGCGATAGCGCGCGACAACAGCCCCGGCGATGACGCTGAAAGCGGCGGCAGCAACAAAGCCAACATAGCTCAGAAGCAGAAAGACGACTGTTGCGAGGGCTGTCCAGACCGCCAGTTGCAGGCCGACCGCGCGGGTGGCTCCGCCCGAAGGCAATCTGCGCTTTACCGTTCTTCCCGGCTACGAATGGTCGGGCAATACTGCGGTGGGTGGCGATCACAATGTGTTCTACGCCGAGGAAGGCGCGCCGATCTATCGCTGCTCTCACGCGCTGGTCGAAGACCGGTCGGATGCGTCAAACGATGCCCACACGCTGACCGATCTTTACGCGAAACTGCACCATGAGCCAACAGATGCGGTAATGTATGCCCATGTCGGCGGGCGTTACGCCAATATCTTTTACGACCACGATCCCAAGCTTGAAGCGGCAGTAGAGATGCATTCGGCTTGGGGCAGCTTCGAATGGATTTTGACTGATGGTTTCCCCTTGCGTCGCCGTGTCGGTGTGGTCTGCAACAGCGATGGCCACAAGGGCCGACCCGGCGCCAGCTATCCCGGTGCAGCGCGTTTCGGGGCCTATGGCGGGCTGACCTGTTTTGTCACGAATGAAAACACCCGGCCCGCGATTTTCGAGGCCATCCGCCGTCGGCATACATATGGAACCACCGGTCCGCGTGTCTTTGTTGATGTCTCGGCTGAACTGGACAAGGGTGGGACGCTCTACCATCGCAACCCTGAGGCCGTGCCTGACACCACAACGGAGATTGCCACACGCTGCACGCTGGGCGATATCGTTCGGATCAATGGCGACAAGGCGGAAATCGACGTCACGGTTGAAGCACCCGTGGGTATCGTCAGCCTTGAACTGCGCGCCGGGTCGCAGATTCTGTCCACACACCGTCCCTACAACGGCGGTGACTTGGGCGATCGGATCCGTTTGATGTGGTCAGGGGCAGAGTACCGTGGCCGCGGGCGTGACACCAACTGGCGCGGCCGCGCCAATTTGCGCGGCGCAAGGATCAACAGGTTCCAGCCCGTCAACAAGCTCAACCATGAGGCGCTGCTGGAGCAGACCGGCTCTGCCGCAGTTGTCTGGAACTCGATCACGACAGGCAACATGATGGGTTTCGATATGTGGTTGGAGACCATCGAGGACGGACAGGAAAGGTCGCTCGATATCCTGACGAACCTTGGCGACATTTCCTTGCCGCTTTCCGATATCGGGTTGGAGCCTTTCGTACACGATGCAGGGGGGCTGGCCCGCAAGCTGAGCGTTCAACGTCTTCCGGACACGCCGTTGCCCCGCCGCATCACGCTTCGGGAAAGCCTATTCGTGGCTGCAACAGGTGACACGCCAGTCTGGATTTGCGCGACGCTTGAGGACGGCAATCAGGTGTGGACGAGCCCGATTTATCTGTTTCGGGACTGATGCGGAGATTGTCGACCATCTCCTTAGTTGGTCCCACTTTACAGATGCAAAGACTGGCAGTTTCGGCGGGCCGCACTGCAACATCAACGATCTTGAGCGAAAGGCGTTTGTGGGCCGGGCATATTTGATGGCTCGGGAAGCCCAGTGCCTGCGAACTCGCCGTGCGGCGAATGT
>CAYRKW010000024.1:0-4498 GCA_964425135.1 uncultured Rhodobacterales bacterium | reverse complement strand
GCTATGATTTGTGGGGTTTCGCAACCGCACTCAAGCCGGGTTTCAAACAACCTGCGGTGACGGCTGCGATTGCCACCATTGCGGTCGCCGTGCCCAGCATAAGGGTCAGTCCGCCAACCTGATAGGTCAGACCTGACAGAACGGTGCCTGTCAAACGCCCGCCCGCGTTGGCCATGTAGTAGAACCCCACATCCATCGTGACCCGTTCAGCTTGGGTGAATGCCAGGATCAGATATGAATGCAGTGCCGAGTTCACAGCGAACAGTCCCCCGAATGCGAGCAGACCGAGCACCAGACATATGGTGAGCCACGTTTGTGGTTCGGAAGCGACCCACGCCGCGGTGGTCAGTGTGGCCAGTACGACTGCCAAAGCCCATGCCCAGTTTCGCGCAGCGCCGATCAATTGTGCTTCATTGCGGGTGCTGGACCGCAGCAATCGCGGCGTGGCAGCTTGCACGGCCCCGTAGAGAATGACCCAGATCGCCATAAATGTGCCGATCTGGAAGAACGTGGTGCGATTACCTTCCGCCGTGCCGTCCGACAAAACCGTGTAGAAATAGATCGGAATGCCCACGACAAACCACACGTCCCGTGCGCCGAACAGCAACGCCCGTGCCAGCGACAGCCAATTCACATTGGCAGATTTCGAGAAGACTTCGGAAAACTTCGCACCCTTCCGTCCTTTTGGCAGGCCCGCAGGCATCGCAATCAGCACCGCCACGAGGATGACGAAGAGAACAGCAGCCATGCTCAGCACTGCAGCTTGGAACCCGAGCGTTGCAAGGAGCGCGGCTCCGAGAAGAAATCCGAGACCTTTTATCGCGTTCTTCGAGCCTGTCAGGAGGGCCACCCAACGGAACAATCCGTCCCCTTCCTTCGGTGCCAATATCTTGACCGCAGACTTGGAGGACATCTTGGCCAGGTCCTTGGCCACGCCGCTTGCCCCCTGTACCAGCATCACGAAGGTGACCGAGGCTCCGATGGCCCAGGTCGGGTCCGTTTGTGTCAGCGCCAGAAGCGCTAGCACTTGAATGCCCAGCCCCGCATAGAGGGTCGAGGTCAGGCCAAACCGCGCTGCAATCCAGCCAGCGGTCAAATTGGTGACCATACCGGCGATTTCGTAGAGTATGAAGAGATAGGCCAGTTGCACAGGGCTGAAGCCCAGCGTGTGGAAATGCAGCAGCACCAGCATCCGCAGTGCTCCGTCGGTGAGCATAAACGCCCAATAGGCCGCCGTGACGGTGATATAGGCCGACAAACCTTCGGGACGGGTATTGCTTTCGCTCACAGACTATCCCCGACCATCACCGCTACATCGATGAGGCGATGGGCATACCCCATTTCATTGTCATACCAGGCGTAGACTTTAACCTGCGTTCCGTTGATCACCATTGTGGAGAGCGCATCGACGATGCTTGAGCGTTCGTCGTTGGTATAATCGGTCGAGACCAGCGGGCGTTCCTCATAGCCGAGGATACCGGCGAGCGGGCCTTCTGAAGCCGCTTTGAACAAGGCATTGACCTCTTCTGCGGTCGTCTCGCGCGCGACCTCAAACACACAGTCGGTCAGCGATGCGTTCAAGAGCGGAACGCGGACGGCGTGGCCGTTCAGACGGCCCGTCAGTTCAGGGTAAATCAGCGTGATGGCCGTCGCACTGCCCGTCGTTGTCGGGACCAATGAGTTCAGCGCCGAGCGTGCGCGGCGCAGGTCCTTGGCAGGACGGTCTACAATGGTCTGGGTGTTCGTCACATTGTGGATCGTGGTGATCGAGCCGTGCTTGATGCCGAGACTTTCGTGGATCACTTTCACGACCGGGGCCAAGCAGTTGGTGGTGCAGCTTGCAGCAGTGACGATCCGGTGCGTTGCAGGATCGTAGATATCGTGGTTCACCCCATAAACGATGTTCGCCGCATCGCCATCCTTCACAGGTGCCGATACGACAATCTTCTTCACACCAGCTTCAAAATATGGCGCGAGCGTGGCTTCCGTTTTGAAAACACCCGTGCAGTCGATCACCACATCGACGCCATCCAGCGGCAGGTCCGCAATGTCGCGGGTTCCGATGAAGGGGATCCGGGTGCCATCAATGGTCACACTTTCCGCATCATGGGCGAAATCCGCGTCCCAGCGTCCATGTACCGTGTCGAATTCCAGCAAATGCGCGTGCATCTCGGGATCGCCGACAGCATCGTTGATCCAGGCGATTTGCGCACCGCGCGCGAGCAGTGGTTTGAGGGCAAGTTTACCAATACGGCCGAGGCCATTCAGGGCGTAGACGCTCATGTGGCGGGTTCTCCTTGTTTTTGAGATTGGCCCAGATCATCAACGGCCTTTTGCAAGGACATGCGATCCAGCGATGCGATGGGCAGGTTGGTAAAGCGCGTCATCCGTTTGCGCAGCACGCCATAGGTCTGGTGGAAAGCAAGGCTTTTTTCCGTGTCAGAGCCTTCGACCTTAACCGGATCGGGCAGCCCCCAATAGGCGGTAACGGGCTGGCCCTGCCAAGACGGGCATTCCTCATTTGCCGCCTGATTGCAGACGGTGAAGATAAAGTCGAACTGCGGAGCATCGGGTGTTTGGAACGCGGCGATGTTCTTCGAGCGCAGCACCGACACGTCGTGGCCCTTTTGTTTCAGCACCTCAACCGCGAGAGGGTTCAATTCGGACTGGGGTTTGGTGCCTGCCGAATAGGCCGAGAACCGATCCACCGCTATATCGCGCAGGATGGATTCAGCAAAGATCGACCGGGCGGAATTTCCAGTGCAGATGAACAGGACATTGAACTTGCGATCGCTTATGGCGGTCTGACCAAGAGGGGTCGGGTAAAGGTCGGGCGAACAGATGTCAGGACGGCCCCGGCAGCAGTCGATAATGAGATAGTCGATGGTTTCGCGGGCCGCCTCCATGTGGATGGCGTAGCGCAGGGATGTCCCGATGCGTTCTTGCGTCACCAGACCGGTGTGCATCAGGGCGTTCACGTAGGTCGACAGCGTATTGGGCTTGATCCCGAGCGCTTGCGCCAGTTCGGTCGCTGGAACGCGGTCGGGATAGCGGCGCATCAGCAGTCGGAACAGGGCCAGGCGTTGCGGGTGGCCGAGGGTTGATAGGCGGCTGGGAATTGTTGTTTCCATAATTCATGAATATGTGAATTATAAAGACCTGCAAGGTGAAGTTGTTGTAGAACAGCTAAAAATGGGTGCCATCCTCGTCAGGCAATTGCGTTAACGCAACGATCCCATTTGCAGCACGCGCTGGATACCTGTGTCTGCACAACGGGTCAGCTTTGTTCTCAGCGCAACTTTGCGACAGGACCCATTTCTCCTGCTTCGTTATCCTTTCGTTAGGGTTTAAGGTCTTTTCTGGTTGCGTAAGACGGCCTATAAGAACAAAACAGGATCATGTGGCCTTATGAGCAGTCATAGTTTCACCTTTAACGGCGAGCATCTTGTCGCCTGCGCCTCTGGTGCGCTGTGGTGGCCGGATCGGCGGATTTTATGCGTCTCGGATCTGCATCTGGGAAAATCGGAGCGGATTGCACGACGCGGTGGCGCATTGCTGCCGCCCTATGACACCGCTGACACTCTGCTGCGCCTGCGCGCGGAGGTCGAGGACCTGTCGCCCAAGACGGTCATCTCGCTCGGCGACAGTTTTGACGATCAGGATGCGGAAATGGGTCTGATGCCTGCTGATGCGCGGATGTTGGTCGCGATGATGGCCGGGCGGCGTTGGATTTGGATTGCGGGCAACCATGATCCGGGACCGGTGGAGACGGGCGGCACATGGGTGAGTGTTTTTCAGGCTGGGCCGCTGACGTTTCGGCATATTGCGGAGCGGAAATGTGAGGCGGGGGAGATTTCGGGGCATTATCATCCCAAGATGAAACTCCACGCAAAGGGCGCACGGGTCACCCGCCCCTGCTTTTTATGCGATGCGCACCGGATGATCCTGCCGTCGTTTGGCGCTTATACGGGCGGTCTTCACATCGACCATCCGCAATTGCAAAGCCTGTTCGGCGCGGAAGCCTTTGCTTTTATGATCGGCCAAAAGGTGATCGCGGTGCCTGCGCAGATGGGATTTGCGAATGAGGCGTTGCGGGCTTAGAGCACCGTCCAATAAATCTGACCCATTCTGACAAGCCATTAAAGCGTTTCCAGTTTTCATAGGTGAACGCTTATCGCTTTTCGCGTTCGAGCAAAGCGAGAGGCAGCGAACAAGGGGTACAAGGTAAACTGGAAACGCTATAGCGTCGCTGATCAAGCCGCGGCGCGGGCGGGTCGCCGTGGTTACCTGCTCGTGACGGGGCGCAGGGTCAGGGGCGCTCATGGCTGGTCCCGAAGGGGCGTCCGGGCTGGTGCATCGGCTAGCTGCGGTGTTGCGCTCCGATCCACCAGATCGCGGCACCCCCCCCGCACCAACCGATGACGCCCAGCCCGGACGAGCAGAATAGGATCAGATTTGTTGGACGGCGCTCTAGCTGTGAGCTTTCAATAGGTTGTCC
>CAYRKW010000023.1:0-42874 GCA_964425135.1 uncultured Rhodobacterales bacterium | reverse complement strand
GCACACCCGCTAAGCCTTTAGTGTGCGCTTCGCAAAACGCAGGCAGCCGTATCGCTCAAATGCCGCAATACGTCGTGCTGACGCAGGGGTTATGGTACTCCTGCCCCCCCAAGACACCCGTCCCGGCCTTGAGCCGGGACCTCTCGCAGTTTTAGCACCCAGACCCCGGATCAAATCCGGGTCGGGCACTCTTATATGACTGTTGCCTCATGCTAAAAATCCCCGCCCGCTCCGATTAACCTCCGCGGCCCCGTGCATCCCACTGTGCATGGATTGTGCATACCTTGTGCATAGGATGTGCATCGCGCAACACCCCGTTAACCCAGTAAAACAAGGCCGCGAGCGCTGCGTTAACCAAGTCGCCCCGCATATCGCCCCAACAGACCTAAATCGAGCGCCTAAGGCACAATCACAATATTCCCCGTGTGCTGCTTGGCCACAAACGCCGCCTGTGCCACCCGCAGGTCTTGTAGAGGATACGTCGCGCTCAGCATCGGTTTCAAATCCCCGTTTTCGATATAGCGCACCACATCACGGAATATCTGCGGCGGCAGCACAGTCGATCCGGTGAACGTCAGATCGCGCAAATAGAACGTCCGCAAATCAAGCTCCACAATCGGCCCCGCAATCGCGCCCGAACACGTATACCGCCCGCCGCGCTCCAGCACATCGATCACCGACGCAAACCCATCGCCGCCAACAATATCCGCGACCACGCTCACATGATCCTGCCCGATCGTGTTCCTCAATGCGTCCTTTAAATTGCCCGGTGCGCGCGGCAAAATCGCATCCGGCTCCAGCTTGGCCAAATCCGCATGCTTGCTCTCGCTCGCAAGACACACCACCCGCGCCCCGCGCCGTTTGGCAAGCTGAATGAGCGCAGAACCAACACCGCCAGACGCCCCCGTGATCAGCACAACATCCCGCGCCTCAACACCTGCGCGCGACAGCATCCCTTCGGCTGTTGTGTAAGAGCAGGAAAAGGTCGCCAGTTCCGCATCACCAAGCGCGCTCTCCACCACCCCCACATTCCGATGATCCACCACCGCATATTGCGCAAACCCGCCATCGCATTCCGACCCGAAATACCCGGTCTTGTCCTTG
The DNA here is from genome assembly GCA_964425135.1 of uncultured Rhodobacterales bacterium. Lineage (GTDB taxonomy): Bacteria > Pseudomonadota > Alphaproteobacteria > Rhodobacterales > Rhodobacteraceae > CAYLLD01. Next base: position 41,770 of record CAYRKW010000023.1, on the reverse strand, counting down.
TTGTGCGGATCGTCCCAATCGCGCATCCAGCAATCGATCATCACGCGCTTGCCCAAAAGCGCCCCATCAGCCTGCGCGCCAACCGCGACAACCTCGCCAACCGCATCCGCCCCTTGAATGCGCGGAAAGGTGATCGGCGCGCCGCCCCAGGACGGATCTTCCTCGCCCACCTCCGAATACGCATCCCCCGTCGTCGCATCCGACACGGATTTCGAGTACCAACCAGACCGCGTGTTGATATCCGTGTTGTTCATCCCGCACGCGCCAATCTTGACCAATACCTGATGCGCAGACGGCTTTGGCACAGGCCAATCGTCCCGATACTCCAAAACGTCCGGCCCGCCATGGGCGGTCAGGACCATCGCATGCATCGTTGAAGGGATTTTCATAAGTCGTCTCCGCACATCCAGGCATCACTCAAGCGCACCATATCCCAACAGACACGCATCGCAACAACCTCATGCGTCGTCAGAAATCCCCTCAAGTCAAAACCGCAAATATCGCCCGTACCCTTGCGGTCGCCCACCCGTTTGTGCAATTTGTGTTCGATCCAGATTTTCCCCTCAAACGAGAGTGCCCCATGTTAGACCAAACCGATCTTGCTTCGCTTTTGAATGACCCGACCCTGCTGACCGGCAGCGCGTATGTCGGCGGCAAATGGATGTCCGGCAATACGACTTTCGCTGTGACCAACCCCGCGCGCGGCGACGTGTTGGCCGAAGTGGCCGATGTCAGTATCGAGGACGCAAAACGCGCGATTGATGCTGCCCACGAGGCTCAAAAAGACTGGGCCAAACGCACTGGCAAAGACCGCGCCGCGATCTTGCGCAAATGGTACGAGCTGATGGTCGAAAACGCCGACGATCTGGGCCGCATCCTGACGGCTGAAATGGGCAAACCCTTCGCCGAGGCCAAAGGCGAGGTCCTCTACGGTGCCTCCTTCATCGAATGGTTCGCTGAAGAAGCCAAACGCGTCTACGGCGAAACCATTCCAGGCCATCAGGAAGACAAACGCATCACCGTCATCAAACAACCTGTCGGCGTGGTCGCCTCCATCACCCCGTGGAATTTCCCCAACGCCATGATCGCCCGCAAAGTCGCACCAGCCCTCGCAGTGGGCTGCGCCTTCGTTGCGCGCCCCGCCAAAGAAACACCGCTTTCAGCGCTGTCCATGGCCGTGCTCGCAGAACGCGCAGGCGTTCCAAAAGGCGTTCTGTCGGTCCTGACCTCGTCGTCGGCCTCCGCAATGGGCAAAGAGTTTTGCGACAACCCAAAAGTGCGCAAACTGACCTTCACAGGCTCCACCGAAGTGGGCCGCATCCTGCTCTCGCAATGCGCCGAGCAAGTGATGAAAGTCTCTATGGAACTGGGCGGTAACGCGCCGTTCATTGTCTTTGACGACGCAGATATCGACGCGGCTGTCGAAGGCGCGATGATCTCCAAATACCGCAACAACGGCCAAACCTGCGTCTGCGCCAACCGCCTCTATGTGCAAGACGGCGTCTATGACGAATTTTCCCAAAAACTCGCTGCCGCGGTTGCAAACATGTCCATCGGCGATGGGCTCGACGAGGGCGTCGGTACCGGCCCGCTGATCAACATGGGCGCGGTCGAAAAAGTCGAAGAGCATATCGAAAACGCCACCTCCAAAGGCGCCAAGCTGCTAACGGGCGGCAAACGCCACGAACTTGGCGGCACCTTCTTCGAACCAACCATCCTGACCGAGGTGACAAAGGATATGGCGGTTGCAACCGAAGAAACCTTCGGCCCTGTCGCGCCGCTCTTCCGCTTCACTGACGTCGATGATGTGATCGCCCAAGCCAACGATACGATCTTCGGCCTCGCCAGCTATTTCTACGCCCGCGACCTCTCCCGCGTCTATAAAGTCGCCGAAGAGCTCGAATACGGCATGGTCGGCGTCAACACAGGCCTCATCTCCACCGAGGTCGCCCCGTTTGGTGGCATCAAACAATCCGGTCTTGGGCGCGAAGGCTCCCACCACGGGATCGAGGATTTTCTGGAAATGAAATACATCTGTATGAGCGTCTGAAAGTCCTTCTTTGGTTTGGGTAAATATCCCGCTCCGCGCGCAAGCGGATACCAAAAAACGTGAGGCGACCCAGACGGGTCGCCTCTCCGCATCAAGACCTGCGGCCAACCTCATATCCCGGCGCTTCGGGCTCATCATCCACCATATCCGCCGGAAAGCCGTCCGCTGTGATATCAAGCCCCGTCGCATCCTCCAGCCGCTTGATGATATTGGGCGACCATTCGCGCGCACCATAACGCGCCTCACCATCGGCGAATATCTCGTTCAACAGCGGCGATAGCTCCAAAGGCACCTCCGCCCGATCCGCAATCGCCTGAAATATCCCGATATCCTTGCGCACCAGATCCATCGTGAAATTGATATCGCGTGACCCGTTCAGGATCACCTGGCTCTCGGTCTCATGCACAAACGAGTTCCCCGATGAAATACGGATCGCCTCAAAGGTCGTGCCCAAATCCATCCCGGCAGCCTTGGCCGTGACCAAAGCCTCACAACAGGACACCAGATTGGCGGTCGCCAGATAGTTGGTAACAACCTTCAAAACCGAGGCCGATCCCAGATCGCCCGTATGCAAAATACGCCGCCCCATCTTGGTCAAAAGCGGCAGGATGCGCTCAAACACATCCCGCGAACAGCCCGCAAAAATCGAGATATTGCCCGTCGCAGCCCGATGGCAGCCGCCCGAAACCGGACAATCCACCGCCGCCCCGCCTGCCGCATGAACCAGCGCGCCAAGCCGTTTGACTTCCGCCTCATCGGTTGTGGACATCTCCATCCAGATCTTGCCCGGCCCCATAGCGCTCAAAATACCGCCATCGGCCTCCATCACGGACGCAGATGCAGCAGGGGAGGGCAGACATGTGATCACCGCATCACAAGCCGCCATCATCGCCCCGGCATTCCCCCCGGCAACCGCCCCGCGCGCAGCAAACGCCGCCACCAACGCATCATCCAGATCATGAACCTGCACATCCACCCCGTTGCGCAACAGCGATCCCGCCAGCTTGCCGCCCACATTCCCAAGCCCGATAAATCCGACCTTCATCTCATGCTCACTCCCAATATTTTCCTGACACGACCTTCATGAATGGGGCCGCGTCCGTCTGCTCTGTTCACGACATTTGTGCGAGCCGAACCGCACAATTTTAAGGGCGCGTTGTAATGGCCCGACCCGCGACTAAATAAACACCAACATATACTCCAGAAGGACAAGCTGACATGTCGATCCGCCCCGTCAAATCCACCACACAGGCAACGCCCACAATGGAAGGGGCAGGGGTTGCGCTGCATCGCGCTTTCGGCTTCCACGACCCCAAAGCCTTCGATCCGTTCCTGCTGTTCGACGACTTTCGTAACGAGCGTCCCGAGGATTTCCTCAAAGGCTTCCCCTGGCATCCGCATCGCGGAATTGAGACCATCACCTACGTCCTGTCAGGCAGTGTCGAGCATGGCGACAGCCTGGGCAACGAAGGCGTGCTGCAAGCAGGCGATGTGCAATGGATGACTGCGGGATCGGGCATCTTGCACCAGGAAATGCCCAAAGGAAATGCGGCGGGCCAGATGCACGGCTTCCAGCTTTGGGCCAATCTTCCGTCCTCGCTCAAAATGACCACCCCGCGATATCAGGACGTGGCAGGCACCGAAATTCCCGAAATCATCGACGATGACGGAACCCGCGTCAAAGTCATCATAGGTAACTTCTGGGGAAAAACCGGCCCGGTCGACGGTATCGCAGCCGATCCGCAATATCTCGACATCTACGTGCCACCCAATACACGCAAAACCTTCCCTGTGGACCTCTACCGCAAAGCCTTCGCCTATGTCTTCGACGGCTCCGGCAGCTTTCGTGACGCATCAGACCCCTCCGGTGTCTTGCTGGAAAAAGAGGTCATGGGCGAGGAAGTGAACATCCGGGATATGTCCGGAAACCGAACACTCGTCCATTTCGACACTGGCGATGAGATCACCGTACAGGCCGGCGCGCACGGCATCCGCTTCCTCCTCGTCTCCGGCCGTCCCATCGAAGAGCCCGTCGCTTGGCACGGTCCCATCGTGATGAACACGCCCGCCGAAATTCAACAAGCCATGCGCGATCTGAACAACGGCACTTTCATAAAACCGGCGCACTAAAGCGTCCGACCTTTAACCAGAAACACAACGCATGCTTTTCACGTTTGAGCGAAGCGAAAGGCAGCGAAAAGCGGATTCAAGTTTCAGGTCGGGCGCACTAACCAAACAGAGACGCGCTCACGCGCGTCACGCTATAAAGGTGATTTTCGCCTCCGGCGGGAGTATTTTTAAAATGCGAAAAAGACGCCCTGAATAAACAGAGCGCCTTTCGCATTTACGGCCATCGGCTCTCCAGCCTGTGCCGCCAGATGAGAGTCGCTGAAAAACCTTTCGCATTTGTTAAATACTCCCCCGCGCGGGAGCGCAAAATCACCTTTAAGACGTGCGCCCGCAAGGGCGCGCCGCTTAGTCAGCCGCGCCGCCGGAGAACCAGTTTTCCTCTGCGTACCCGTAGGGCGCATCCTGCATTTCCAGATGCAAGTGATCGCCGGTATAGGGATGCGCGCGGGCAAGGTCTTCGTTCAGCTCGACCCCAAGACCCGGCGCATCTGGCGGTGCGATATGGCCGTCTTCCACCTGCATCGGGTGGCGCACCAAATCGGCATGGAAGTCTTTGCCATCAGAGATGCTCTCCACGATCAGCGTGTTCGGGCAGGACGCTGCAAGATGCACATTCGCCGCCCACTCGATCGGTCCTGCGTAGAGATGTGGTGCCATTTGCGCGTTGAACACCTCCGCGATTGCTGCAATTTTCTTGGCCTCCCAAATTCCGCCTACACGCCCCAGCGCCGGCTGCAGGATGGATGCGCCGCCGGTGCGCAGGAGCGTTGCAAACTCCGCCTTTGTCGTCAGACGCTCGCCCGTGGCCACAGGAATGCGCGTGCTTTGGGCGACGCTTTGAAATTCCAGCAAATTGTCAGGCGGGCAGGGCTCTTCGAACCAAAGCGGATCATAGGCCTCGATCCTTCGTGCCAGCCGGATCGCACCGGATGTTGTGAATTGCCCGTGGGTTCCAAACAGCAAATCCGCCCGCGCGCCAACGGCGCCTCGGATCGCCTTGCAGCAAGCCTCCGATCGGTCCAGATCATACATCGCCGGCTGATGTCCGTCGTAGATCGTGTAGGGACCGGCCGGATCGAATTTCACGGCCGTAAACCCGTTCTCAACCATGTTGAGCGCCGCTTCAGCCTGCGCTTCGGGATGGCTGAAAAACGTCTTTGGATCATGCTTTTGGCCCTCAAACGGGTAGATATAGGAATAGGCGCGCACCTTCGGGTGCACCAGCCCGCCCAAAAGCGCGTGCACGGGCCGCTCTCGTGCCTTGCCAAGGATATCCCAGCAGGCAATCTCCAACCCTGAAAACGCGCCCATGACCGTGGGGTCAGGTCGCTGGGTAAAGCCCGATGAATACGCGCGGCGATACATGAGCTCAACGTTCTCAGGGGTCTCCCCAGCCATATGGCGCGCAAATACATCCTCGATCACAGCCGTCATCACATCAGGCCCAACGGCTGCGGCGTAGCATTCACCGTATCCTGTTATCCCGTTACTGGTCGTCAGTTTGGTGAAAATGAAATACCGCCCGCCCCAAGTCCCCTGAGGCGTTCCAACGACAAAAACTTCCAAATCTTTCAAATGCATGTGACGTGTCCCGTTTCTTTGGTAGAACCCTCTTGCAAACCGAGCGTCTGCGCAAGCCATCAGACTGGATATGACCGACTTTAGAATAGTTGCTCTCACCGACGAAACCGCGCACCACCTTGACGCCGTCGCTGAAGGGGTGTTCGACAATGAGATCGTGCCAGCCTCGCGCGATGCGTTCATCGCCTCCGACAATCACCACATGTTTCTTGCGGTTGCCGAAGGGCAAGTCGTGGGTATGATCAGCGGGGTCGTGTATCTGCACCCGGACAAACCCCGCAATATGTGGATCAATGAGGTTGGCACAGGTGATGCGTGGCTGCGGCGCGGGATTGCGACGGCATTGATGAAGGAGATTCTGGAGCTGGCCGAGCGCCTTGAATGCGAGGAAGCGTGGCTTGGCACCGAAAGCGACAATCGCCCCGCGCTTGCGCTTTATCATGCGCTCGACGCGGTGCGGGTTGAAGAGTTCGTCGGCTTTACCTGGGATACGGAACCGGATTAGAGCCTCATCAAGCCAACCCTAGTCAAACATAATCACATTGCGCCGCGCCAAACCCTGTTTGGTGTCAGCAATCGCCTCATTAATCTGATCGAGCGTCCAGCGCGCGGTGATCAACTCATCAAGTTTGATCCGCCCTTGTTTGTAGAGGTCGATCAGCCACGGAATGTCCCGCGCCACCGTCGTTTGCCCCATGGACGAGCCCAGAAACCGGTAGCTGCCATCGGCCATATTCACCGGCTCATAGCCCACAACCGCGCCAACAGGCGGCATACCGACAATCACCATCGCGCCGCGTTTGGCCAGAAAATCAGGCGCTTGCGCGAAAGCCGCAGGGGCGCCGACGGTGACAAAGGCGTAGTCCACGCCGCGCCCATCGCACAGCGCCTTGACCTTCTCCACCACATCTTTGTCCGTCGCCAGAACTCCATGGGTTGCGCCAAATTCCAGCGCTGCGTCAAGCTTCTCCTCATGCAGATCAATCGCGATAATCGTCCGCGCACCAGCAATCTTCGCACCCTGAATAGCATTTAGCCCGACGCCGCCCGCACCGATCACCGCAACAGTGTCGCCGGTGCGCACATCCGCGGTATTCACCACCGCGCCCACGCCAGTGATCACACCGCAGGAGATCAGCGAGGCAACGTCAAATCCGACATCGCCGGGGATTATCGCACATTGGCTGGGATCAACCACGACGCGCTCGGCAAAAGCGCCCGAATTCATCGCACGCACAATTTTCTCTCCGCCCGCACCGCTGATCGGGGAGCCGGACTTGTCCCAAGGCTGATCGCACTCGGACCGATGACCCTTCATACATGCGGGGCAATCGCCGCAGGACCGGATCAGCGTTACACACACATGATCGCCGACTTTCAGACCCTTTACGGACGCACCAACCTTGCTGACAATGCCAGCCGCTTCATGGCCGTAGACAGCAGGCAACTCACCACCCCATTCGCCCTCGGCAAAGAAAATATCCGAGTGACAAATCGCCACCGCCTTCATCTCAACCTCAACCTGATCCGCCTCAGGTTCGGCCAGATTGACCTCTTCCACGATAAGCGGCGCGCCAAATTCGCGGCATACAGCAGCGCGCATCATCATGTCCGCATCCGGCTGGAATTTGCATCAAAGAGCGGCACAGGTTGCAGTTTCATGGCGCGTTTTTCTCCCAAAATCTCGACCTCCCAGCCGTCGCTGTCCTCAGCAATGTCCTTTGGCACATAGCCCTGCGCCATAGACGTCCCCTGATTATGCGCATATCCGCCGGAGGTGATCCAGCCCCGAACCTCTCCATTGTGCCAAATAGGCTCATCGCCAATCGCATCGCTATCATTGGCATCAACGGTGAAGGTCACCAGTCGCAGCTTGCCGCCGTCTTTCTTCTCGGCTTTCGCCGCCGCCTTACCGATGAAATCCGCCTGTTTGTCCAGATCGACAAAGCGCCCCAGCCCTGCTTCAAACGGTCCATAAATCGGGCGGTATTCCCGCCCCCAGCTCGACCAGTTCTTCTCCAACCGCATCGAGTTGAGCGCCCGCAGGCCAAACGGCTTGATCCCGAACTCTGTGCCCGCCTCCATCAGATGCTCCCAGACATAGCGCGCATAATCGGTCTTCATCCAAATCTCATAGCCCAGATCACCCGTATACGTCACACGGCCCACAACGCAGGGCGCATGGCCAATCTCCAGCTCGCGATGCGCCATGAACCTGAACGCATCATGGCTGACATCGGCCCAGGTGACCTTCGCCAGCAAATCACGCGCTTTTGGCCCGGCAATCGACACACCGCACCAGCCAAGTCCCATGCTCTCAACCGTCACATCGTCGCGCTCATGCGCCGCGAAATGGCGCAGATAGAACTCCTCCGCCACGCCCGATCCGGCCAAGAACCACCCCTCATCCGAGTGGCAGGCAATCGTGAAATCCCCGATCAGCTTGCCGCTTTCGCTGAGCATCGGCGCAAGCGTCATCCGCCCCGCTTTGGGCAAATCGCAGGCAAATATCCGGTCGAGCCACGCCTTCGATCCTGCACCCGTCACCGAGAATTTCGAGAAGCCGGAGATATCCATCATCCCCACGCCCTCGCGCACGGCCCTAACCTCGGCGCCGACATGATCGTGATCGGTGGACCGCCGCCAGCTAAACTGCTCCTCCACACCCTCGGGCGCATACCACAGAGGCGATTCCAGCCCGAACCCTTCGCCCATCTGCGCGCCCAGCTTCAAATGTGCATCGTAAAGCGGCGTCGTGCGCAAAGGCCGCGCGGCTGGCAATTCTTCGTTGGGGAAGCGGATGCGGAAGCGCCGCGAGTAATTCTCCCGCACCTTCTCATTGGTGTAGCTCAGCGTCGCCCAATCGCCAAAGCGCGAGATATCCATGCCCCAAACATCAAAGCCCGGATCGCCATCCACCATCCAGTTCGACAGCGCAAGACCAACGCCGCCGCCCTGACTGAAGCCGGCCATAACCGCGCAGGCCGACCAATAGCCCTGCAAACCGCGCACAGGCCCGACCAGCGGATTGCCGTCCGGCGCAAAGGTAAACGGCCCGTTGATCGCCTCACGGATACCAACGTTTTCAAGCGCCGGGAAATGCTGGAACGCAATTTCCAAAGACGGCGCAATCCGGTCAAAATCCGGCTGCAACAACTCCGATCCGAAATCCCAAGGCGTGTTATGCGGCTGCCAGGGCGTCGCCGCCCGCTCATAGGTGCCGAGCAGCACACCATTGCGTTCCTGCCGCGTGTAAATCTCGCCCTCAAAGTCGATGATGTGGATCAACTCCTCACCGCTTTCTTTGTTATAGGCGACAACCTCCGGCACCTCTTCGGTCAGCAGATAGTGATGCTCCATCGCCAGAACCGGCAACTCCAGCCCGACCATCCGTCCAACCTCACGCGCCCACAGACCGCCCGCATTAACTATATTCTCCGACAGATACTCGCCCTTGGAGGTGGTCAGCACCCACATCCCATCGGTCCGCTGATGAATGTCCTCAACCTTGCACCCTTCGATGATGCTCGCCCCGTTCATCCGCGCGCATTTGGCGTATGCGTGGGTCGTCCCCGACGGATCGAGATGCCCCTCAATCGGATCCCACAGACCGCCAATAAATTGCTTGTCGTCCAGGATCGGGAATTTCGCCTTCGCCTCCTGCGGCGTGACGATCTCCAGCTCCATCCCCATATAGCGGCCACGCGCCTGCGCCATGTAAAGGCTCTCCATCCGCTCCTTGGTCTTGGCCAGTTGAATACCACCCGTCAGATGAATGCCCGTCGCCTGTCCCGATTGCTCTTCAATTTCCTTGTACAGATCGACGGTATATTGCTGCAATTTCGCGACATTGGGATCGCCGTTGAGCGTATGAAATCCGCCCGCGGCATGCCAGCTCGACCCGCAGGTCAACACATCCCGTTCCAGTAGCGCGACATCTTTCCAACCCTTTTTTGTCAGATGATACAGAACCGAACAGCCGACAACGCCGCCACCGATGACAATCGCCTGATACTGAGTGGACATGTCGCGAATTCTCCCTAAAACGTCTTTCGATGCTAACGTTAGTGGGATCATCGTCCCGCAATAGCCTATCTGCGGCGCTTGATGTCCGTATGCGACGCCTGAAACGGGAATGCAAAAATGCAAAAAACGCCGCGGCTTGTGATCTTCGACTGCGATGGCGTGCTTGTCGACAGCGAACCGCTCACCAACGCGGTCATTGCCGAAAATCTGCGCGGCTATGGCTTGGACATATCTGGCAAAGAGGCCCAAAGCCGCTTCGTGGGCGGCACTATGGCTGGTGTGGCAGAACGTATCCGCGACAACGGCATCGCGCTGCCGGATACGTGGGTCGATGAGATCTATGCCGCCATTTATCAGCGACTGCGACAAGGCGTGGAGAAGATCGAAGGCATCGAGCCCGCTCTGACCGCATTGACCGAAGCCGGTATCCAAATATGCGTTGCATCGAACGGCGCTGAGGCAAAAATGGACATCACCCTTGGCCAAACGGGCCTCATCAATCACTTTGAAGGGCGTATTTTTTCAGCCCACACAATCGGCCTGCATTTGGCCAAACCCGATCCGGGATTGTTCTTGCATGCGGCCAAGACCATGCATGCGGATCCGCGCGATTGCGTCGTCATCGAAGACAGCGTCACCGGCGCAACAGCCGCAAAAGCGGCCGGAATGCGCTGCTTTGGATATGCCGCCGATAGCGATGCAGACGGGTTGCGCGCTCAAGGCGCTGTGATTTTCAACGACATGATCCAACTGCCCCGAATGCTCGGTTTTTGAGCAGAAACAACGCGTTCAGACTTGTTAACCAATCAATTCACAAAGTTAACCTGGCTTTAACCGCTATGCGCAATCCTTACCCATATCACGATTTGCCCGCATCGTAATGGCGGCGCAAATTGTGTGGCACGCGGTTCAGGGTATCCGATCCCACCTGATGTGCGTGCCAGTCTGGCGTAAAATCGGTCCGGCACTCCCCCCCGCCGGACCGACCTTGATTTCGGCGACGCTGCGCTCAACAATAACCGCGTCCCCGCATTTCGCATTTTCCAAATACTCAAAAATGGTTTCGCGTCAGCGAAACGATATGTCGTACGCCCTGTTAAGGGCGTTCTGTTTTGGTGGAAACAGACGCGATCTGAGCAAGCCCTGACGCTTGAGATTATCCCAACTGCCACCCCCGTCCGCTCCTGGCCGCTGCGCGTGCGAGGGCTTTGTCGCAAACGACGCGCTCACTTCAAAACGTCTCAACCGCCCGGCCATGCAACAGATTTGGCAGAAGAGTGAAATCACTCAGACCGAAGGGCAGGGGCAATGACGGTATCGCCAAGCGCACACTAATCTCCGCAAACCTTAAATTATGAACCTTGCAACATCCTCCTCAACTTTCTGACTGCCCCGGCGCAGCAAAGCGCGCAGAAACTCCGACCTTAAAACGATTCAAGGAGATCCCGAGGAAGCAGGCGTTGCGCCACCCAAGCGCGACAGTCGCTCCTTTGTTTCTAGCGGCTCTCAGCATTGTGTGAGAGAACAAAACCACGGCGTGAGAATTCGAATAAGTCTCGCCAATCCCGATCCAAACCCGTCTCACCACCCATTCCAACCAATGCGTCAGAAATCGCACGAGAAGTTCGCGACCCCGTCAGCGACCAACTCACCGCAAAACGTCAGTCCATCAACGTCATGCGCAAATGATCGAGCATCCGGGCATCGGGCGCGGCGTTCAGCTTCAGGACCTTGAATTCGTTGTAGGCGCCAAGCCTGCCTTGCGCGACTTTAAAGCGGATCTTTGGCGAAAATTTCATCTCCAGATCAACCGATTGGGTTGCTTCGAGTGGCAAGGATATGACCGATCCCACCTGCAATTTCTGGATTGCAGTGTAAGTTTTGTAGGTGCGTGCCAGAACTGCGGTCAAAGGCACCTGCGCATTTGCCACCGCTTCCACCATACGGTCCTGCCAGATATCGGCGATGTCAGGGCTCGGCTTTTTGGCGGCTTTCTTGACGGCAGCCCGCGTGAAATCGAGAACCGACAGCGGGATGACCAACTGGATTGCACCGCGCCGCTCCGCGCTGCCGATCTCAAGCGCCACGCTGATGCGCAACACATCGGCTGATAATTTGGCCGTCGTCAGATCAGCCACCGAGGTCTGGATATCCGCCAGAGAGAAATGCGCCGCCAACTCGCCCGCCAACACGCTTTCGACCGCGACCTCAAACGAACGCGCGGTTTGGGTCAGGACGTCTTCGCAAATGGCTCGGTCAATCGAGGTGAAACCACGCTCCACTGGCGGCGCAAGCGCGTTTGGATCGCCGCCCATGCGCAGATCGATAATGTGAAATGCCAGATCAGCCGACATATTCACCATCGATGGAATATCGGTTCCGTCAAACTGCAATTCGCCCAAAATTGCGGGCTCTTGGGTTTCATCAATCAGGCCAGAGAGTTTGCGGATCTCACAGGTTTCGATGGTTCCCACAACGCTCGACTTGAGCATCGCTTCAATCCGGTCCTCCAGCGCCTTGTTCATCAGGATCGCCAGCCTGTCCACATGCGCAATCGGCGCGGGCACCAGCCGCGTCGAGGTAATCTTCTTTTGCAGCGCGTTTTCCACCGGAAACTCCAGGCAAGTCTCAGACCCGTGTTCCTTGTTAACGATAGCCATGAAAAAATGATTAAGTCGTGCCGGTTTCAGGTGCCATCCACGCGACGGTGATGCGATTTATCCTGCGCTATGCCACATCGGATTTCGGTTTCAGGTTTTTGCTGAACCGCGAATAATCAAAGGTCCATCAATCATGATCCGGCCGTCATCCAGCGTATCGCCCCCCTCGATCTGAGCGCAGAGCGCCGCCACGGTTTCCTCCACCATCAGATTTGCCCGCTGCCGCACTGTCGTAAGATTGTAGGATGGCCAGGCCGCAGGCGGAACATCATCATAACCGACCACAGACACATCGTCGGGAATGCGCAGGCCAAGCTCGAAGCGCAAAACATCCATCACCGCGAGCGCCATATGGTCATTTGCCACAAACACCGCATCGGGCCGCAGGCCGGGGGCGACATCGAATATCTCGCGCGCCGCCTCGCGCGCCTGATCGGTCTGAAATGCGCCGTTTGCACGCGCGAAAATCGATGCACCGCCATCGCGAAGCGCTGCGCTAAAACCGGCCTCCCGGTCGCGCTGGGTCGAGGCGCCTTCCCACCCGGCGATATACCCGATCCGCTCATGGCCGCCCTGAAGCAAAAATTCAGCCACTTTGCGCCCGCCCGCATGATTGTCGGACGTTACCGACGTGATCCCGTCGATATTTTGCGAACGATTGAACAAAACCACAGGCGTTCCCGCCGCCTGACAGCGCGAGGCTATGATCGACGACATATCGACCGAGGCAATCACAATGCCATCGACCTGATAGTCCAGAATTTCATCCAACACATCGTCGATATTGCCGGATGTCTGTGCTGCCATGAACACCAGCACATGATACCCATGCGCTTGCAGCGCATTGGACAGCTTCTCGATCGCTACCGGATAAAACTGGTTCTCCAGATAGGCGACAACCAAACCGATAATTCGGCTCTTACCCGACACCATCGCACGCGCCAGAACGTTGGGCCGATACCCCAACTCACGCGCCGCTATTTGTACCTTCTCGGCTGTTTTCTCAGAGACGGAGGCACCGGGCGTAAACACCCGGCTCACCGCAGACTGACTGACCCCGGCATGCGCGGCAACTTCAAGCGATGTGACCTTTTCTACCATCGCCCCTGTGGCTCTCAGTCCGACTTATCCCGATACGGCGCACCCTCGCCGTAAGGCACATTGATCCCGCCATAGCGGCGCACGCGAACATTGCATTGCTCCGCATGACCAACAAAACCTTCCAGCATACACAAGCGCGAGCCGTACTCGCCAATTTTCGTAGCTGCCTCATCGGTCGTGATCTTCTGGTAGGAATGTGTCTTGAGGTATTTGCCAACCCAAAGCCCCCCCGTATAGCGACCCGCCTTCTTGGTGGGCAACGTATGGTTCGTGCCAATCACCTTATCGCCGTTGGATACATTGGTGCGCGGCCCAAGGAAGAGCGCGCCATAGCAGGTCATATTCTCCAAGAACCAGTCATCCCGATCGGTCATCACCTGCACATGCTCGGATGCAATATCATCCGCGACCGTCAGCATCTCGTCATAGGTATCGCAGACGATAACCTCGCCGTAATCCTCCCAACTCACCGAGGCTGTGTCCGCCGTTGGCAGGATTTTCAGCAGACGCTCGATCTCGCCCATCGTCGCCTCCGCTAGCTTGCGCGAGTTGGTCAAAAGCACCGCGGGCGAGTTATATCCATGCTCCGCCTGACCCAGCAAATCCGTCGCGCAAATCTCCGCATCTACCGTCTCATCGGCAATCACCATCGTCTCGGTCGGCCCTGCGAAAAGATCAATGCCGACGCGCCCAAAAAGCTGCCGTTTGGCCTCCGCGACAAACGCATTGCCCGGCCCCACCAGCATATGCACCGGATCAATGGTTTCAGTCCCCAGCGCCATCGCACCCACCGCCTGAATGCCGCCAAGCACATAAATTTCATGCGCCCCGCCTAAGTGCATCGCCGCGATCACGGCCGGATTGGGCTTTCCCTTGAAGGGCGGCGTGCAGGCGATGATGCGCGGCACTTTCGCAATCGAGGCCGTGGCCACCGACATATGCGCGGAGGCCACCATCGGGAATTTGCCGCCCGGCACATAGCAGCCCACCGACTGCACAGGGATATTCTTGTGGCCGAGGATTACACCGGGCATTGGCTCTACTTCGATATCCAGCATCGAATCCCGTTGGGCCTGCGCAAAATTGCGCACCTGCTCTTGGGCGAATTTCAGATCCGCCATATCCTGCGGGCTCACCTGCGCCATCAATGCTTCAATATCTTCTTGCGTCAGCTTGAAGGCCTCAGGCGCATACCCGTCGAACTTCTCGCTCAACTCCCGCACTGCCGCATCACCGCGCGCCTCGATATCCTTTAGCGTCGCTTCGACGACTGCGCGGGTTTTGCTGTCATCATCCGCGCGATCCGCATCCGATTTGCCGCGCTTGAGATAGGTTACTGCCATTGTCTCAATCCTCGCTATCCGGTCGCGGCGGGGTCGTCTCGCCGCGATCATATGCTTCCCAGCCTTTACCGTTGAACAGATCGACCCCAAGCTGAGCCGCGACATGGGCAAAATCAACATTCACCCAATTGTCTACGATCTTGCCGTCCACAACTTTCCAAAAGTCCATGTACCTGATTTCAATACGCTTTCCGGTTGGCGCGATTCCCAGAAACTCCCCCGAATGGATAGCTTCCTGCCGCCCAAACGCCGCCGCCCACTCGCCCATGTAGAGCCGAGCCTCATCAATACAGACCTTATCCGAAAACGCCGCCTGAAACGGCTTTTGCCAGTTATCCTGAAACTCCCTCAAGCCGGTCTTCGTCCCGCACCCCTGATTGCCCATCCAGCGGAAGTTTTCCGCGAAAAACTCCCCGATGTCCGCAATCCGGTGATCATTCAGCCCATCAACCATACCCTCGATAACCGCACGGGTTTCATCGGTCTTGGACATATCCGTATCGCGGGTCAGCACCGCTTGTTCTGGGCGTGATCCTTTCATGTGGCCTCGTATCCCATCTCTCCAAACACATCATATCCCATCTGCAAAAGCACATGCGGGATGTCGACGAAGACCCAGTTTTCGACGATCCGGTCGTCCTCGCAGCGCCACCAATCGCTCACCCGCATGAACAGTCGTTCGCCCTTTGAGGCTTGCCCCAAAAACGTCTTGGCCTGCACCGCGTTCAGCGATGGCCAGCCGCCTGAGGCAACGTAATCCCCGTCACCAAATCGCGCGAAATGCTTGGTTTGCGATCCCTTGACCGATCCACCAATCCATTCCGAAAACGCACTTTCAAACGGCACCTGAAAGCTGGCGAAATCCTCGATGCCAAGGAAGGATCCGAACGCTGCGGGACCATACCAGCGCATGTTCGCATCCCAATAGGGCCGCCACGCTTCTTCCTTGGTTGCAAGCCCGCCGAGCATCGCCGTGACCATCTTGAAGGTCGCATCGCCGCGCGCCGGATCACCTGTCTCCCAGAGCAAACCATCTTGCGTCGATGGCCCCGGCAAATAGCCGGTAAAGCCGCGTTTTTCGCCCGGATGATCGGTGATCGGCCATTGCCCTGCCGCGATCATCAACTCGGGTAGATCGAAATAGATATAGCTCTCCACCGCGCGGCCATTCTCCATCCGGTGAAACGCGCCAAAGCGCAGGTTTGCCATCGCGCCTGTCGGTTTGATCCCCAGAAACGGACGCATGAAATTGCCGGTGTAATAGCCCGAAGAAGTCACCCAGTCGCCATCTTCATAGGTGCCACCAAAGGCCATGTAGTCGGTTCGGTAAAGGCCCTCAAACGACACCTCGATGACATCAAGACATCCCTTGCGATAGCCATCGGGACCACGCAATTCGTTGAACGGGTGCACCACGTTAATCACCGCATCAGGGGCGAAAAACACCGACCCGTCGCCGCTTGCAGCATACGCCCGCAGCGCTGCTTTATTGGCAGATAGGCTCACCCTTTCACCGCCCCAGCGGTCAAGCCAGAGACAATCTGGCGTTGGAAAAACATGATCATCAGGAACAGCGGTGCAGTGGTCGACACAACAGCGGCGACAGCGAACATCACGTTGCCTTTGGTCTGCGTTGTTCCCAGAAAGCTCGCGATTTTCGGCACCATCGTCTGGTTCTCTTTCGACAGGATCATCGTTGTGACAGCAAAATCGTTGTACGCGAGTAGAAACGAAAACAGCCCCGTCGTGATCACCCCCGGCCACATCACCGGAATGATCACATGCCGGAAGGCCTGAAAGCGGGTGCAGCCGTCCACCATTGCGCTCTCATCCAGATCCTGCGGGATGTTCTTGAAGAACGAATGCAGCATCCACAGCGTAAAGGGCTGGTTGATCGCCACCAGCACGATGACCGCTGTGGGCAGATGCCCCCAGAGATTCCACTGAAAGAACACCGGCAAATAACCCGACACCAGTGTGATCTGCGGCAAGGCGCGGAAAATCAGCGCGATCAGCAGGAACCAGAACGCATAGCGATAAGTCGAGCGCGCCAGCGCATAGCCGCCCAGCGTGCCCAGCGTCAGCGAGATTGTCACCGTGAAGAGGCACACCAGTATCGAATTCCACGTCGCGCGCCAGAACTCTTCCTGAATCCACGCCCCTTCATACCCATCGCCTGTGAACCGCCCACCGGTCTCCACCAGCGTAAAGGCACCGCGAAGCGAGTTCGTCCAATCAGCTTTCGAGAAGAAATCCCCCTCCACCTTGAACGATCCCCAAAGGGTCCACAGGAAGGGGAAGGCCGCCAGGATCATCCAGATCCCCAGAATACCGATGATCAGAATATTGACCGAGACGGGACGCTTTTGGGCCTGACTGCTCATACGTCGCCCCTCACTTCTTGCCGTATTCGCGGTAGGTGCGCACCAGCACCGGCGAGAGCAGGATGGCCACGCCAATAATCGTCAGAACCGAGGTTGCCGCCGCCGAAGACAACTGCCGCGTCTCCCCGCTCAGGTCATTGTAAATCGCCCAAGACAGCGACTTGGCGTGCGCGCTCGCTGCAAAGCTCACAATCGGCTCAAAGACGCGGAAATTATCCATCAGCTGCATCAGCGCAATAAACGTTGTGAGCGGCAGAAGATGCGGGATCACCACATAGCGTATCTGCTCCCACCGGCTCGCCCCATCAATGCGGGCGGCCTCCAGCGTATCGGTGTTCACCGTCTGAAGCCCCGCGTAGTAAACAATGAAGGCAAAAGGAGCTGAGTGCCAAACGCCGTAAACCATCAGCATGATCCACATCAGCGGCGTGGAGGCTTTGACCGAGAGCTCAGGATCGCCCGCCAGCACCTGCAAACTGCTCCCGATGATGCCGCGCGCATCGACCATCCAAAACAGGATGAGAGAGCCGATCAGCGGCGTCACGATCATCGGTAGCAGCGAGAAGAAGATCAACGGCCCGCGAATGCGCTTCGCCGCCGAGTTCACCGCAACCGCGATGATAAAACCCAGAATGATCACCAAGGGCGTCACCACGAAGGTAAATGTCAGCGTGAACGCCATCGCGCTGTAAAACGGCAGGTTCAGCATCTGGGTGGTAAAATCGCGCAGATTATCCGTGCTCTGCCACGCAGTGCCAAGCTCTTCGATCGCCAGATGGTTGCGATCTTTGTAGGTCGTCAGCCCGGCAAAACGGCCCAATGGCTCCGCCTCGCGCAGCGCAGCTGTGGCCTCTTGGTCAATCGTCGTGGATTGCGTGCATCCAAACGGGCCGCAATTCTCAACGGTGACGATCACCTGATCATGCGCCACATGCAGCGATTGCACGATGATCGAAATGATCGGAAAAAAGATGAACAAAAGCATAGCAAGGGCCGAAGGGGCCACAAACATTATGAATGCCTTATGCTTCATCTTGGGAGGTCCTGAAAAATGTCGAAAAGGGCAGGGGGCAGACCATCCGCCCCCTGCAAATCATCGGCGCCTGATTTAGTTCAGGAAGCCTTTTTCTTTGGCCGCAGCCGTATAGGCCGCTTCAACGTCTGCCAAAGCCTGCTCGGCGCTCTCTTTGCCTTGCAGGAAGTCCGCAAGATTGTCGCCAAGCGCTGTGTGCAGCAAGCCGTGGTATGGCAGCATCGGATACGGCGTTGTGCCTGCACCAATGGCGTCAAACACACCTGCGTTCACCGGCGCCGGCTCATAACCTTCGATCATCCAAACCGCCTGACCCATGGTCTCGTCGTTCAGAATCGCAGGGCTGATGCCATACTTCATCGCAAGGAATGTCGCTTCAGCATCTTCGTCCGAGATATTCTTGGACACAGTCCAGCCATCCCACCACAATGTGGAGGCGCGGCTGTCACCACCACCAACGGTCATCGGACCGCCGACAGCCGTGTTCTCGTACACAACCGGCTCAGCACCTTCGTCGTCCATCAGAACGCCCGAACGCGAGCCCCACATATTCATCAGCGCAACATTGCCCGCTTCCCATTCAGCAGATGTGGCGTTGCTGTCATGTGTCAGGAAGTCCGGGTTCATGTATTCGGTCAGCGACTTCATCATCTCCAGCGCCGCAACACCTTGCGCGTTGTTGATCGAGGCTTCCGGCGTGCCTGGCTTGTAGAATTCACCGCCTTGGCCAATGTACATGTTCACGAATTCCTGCGCGAGGTTCCAGCCCGCAGCATATGCACCGCCAACCGGGTTTTCCATCAGACCTTTCTCGCGGATCATCTGCGCAGCGGCCAAAAGCTCTTCGTATGACTTTGGCGGCTCAACACCGATCTCTGCCAAAATGTCCTTGCGATAAACAAGATGCTGCGCGTTCGCCATGAAGGCCACCGCCATCACCTTGCCATCAATCGTGATCAGCTGGTTCTTGGGGATGTCCTGACCATGCGCTGCAACAAGATCGTCAAGCGGGCGGATCACATCCTCATTCATCAGCGCCACAATCGACGAGTTCGCCACAATCGCGGTGGTGTATTCAGCCGGATTGCCCTGCATACCCGCCACATTGATCTTCTGATGATCTGCGGTCAGGTTGGTCTTGGCATCAATGCCCGAACAGCTTGCCGCATTTGCTGCAACTGTCTGAATGGCAGGAAACTCATTGCCAACCACGCTCAATCGACCACTGTCGATTACGCATTCGGCATAGGCACCTGCTGCCGTCATCATCAAAGCGCCGGTCAGCGCCAGTTTCTTCAACATCATCAGTCTCTCCCTGTCGTAGGATGTGTCTTGCAAGTCCACACCCGAGTTGTTCCGGACACTTCGCCCGAAAATGAGTGAGCGTTACCGCTCAATCCGCGCACCTGTTTGTGTTGAAAACAGATGGCAAATATCATTCGGTACGGAAATTGAGACCATATCTCCGATTTCCGCCCGATAGCTCTTATCCGCCTTGACCGAAACCAAAGCCCCGCCAACCCGAACCGATATCATCGTGGCATCGCCCAACAGCTCCATCGTATAGATCGGCGCGCTGATCTGACCCGATTGGCCCTCCGCCAGCGCCGCATCCTCAGCGCGAAACCCAAGCGTCACCGGCCCGTCCGGCGCACGCAGCCCCGATATCTCGGAATGCTCGGTACGAAACGTCCCATCGCTGATCTCGCCGTTCAAAAGGTTCATCGCCGGGTTGCCGATAAAGCTCGCAACAAACGCATTGGCAGGCGCATCATAAATCTCGGTTGGACTGCCGACTTGTTGCACCACGCCTTCTTTCATCACCACAACCCGATCCGCCAGCGTCATCGCCTCGATCTGATCATGGGTGACATATATTGTCGTGACCGCCAGTTCATGACTGAGGTTTTTGATCTGCGCCCGCGTGCTCACCCGCAGCTTGGCGTCCAGGTTGGACAATGGCTCGTCCATAAGGAACACATTCGGCTCACGCACAATCGCGCGCGCCAGCGCAACACGCTGACGCTGCCCGCCCGACAACTCAGCCGGTTTGCGATGCAAAAAATCATCCAATTCAACCATCGCCGAGGCGCGCCGCACCTTCGCATCATGGGTCGATGGATCGATTTTGCGCACCTTCAAAGGAAAGCGGATGTTCTCATAGACATCCATGTTCGGATAAAGCGCATAGGACTGGAACACCATCGCCACATCGCGGTCCTTGGGATCAAGATCGTTGATCACGCGCCCATCAATGCTAATCTCACCCTCAGTGACATCCTCAAGCCCTGCGATCATCCGCATCGTCGTGGTTTTGCCGCAGCCCGATGGGCCCAAAAGAACCAGAAATTCCTTATCAGCAATCGTCAGATCGAAGTTATCAACCCCGACAAAAGACCCCCAGCGTTTGCCGACATTGCGCAGTTGAATTTCTGCCATTTTGTCCCCGCTGGCGCGCCGCGTGAGGCGGTCAAGATTCGCTTTTGCATACGTTTGCAATAACGCTAGACTTTTTGCCGCGCTTTTGGCAAGCGCTTTTAGGATCGACAAAAAACCAAAGCAAGCGCCGCATGTTTCAAGCCGAAAAAACCCTCATCCGCAGCTATTATCAAGCCCTCGACACGGCCGCCCCTGATGATATCGCGTCGGTCCTGACGCGTTATTGCAGCGACAGCTACCTCTGGCGCGGCTTCCACCCGTTCCACGAAAAAACCGACCCCAAAGACGTCGCGCAAACCTTCTGGCAACCGCTGCGCAATGCGCTGACATCCATGCAGCGCCGCATGGATATCTTCATGGCAGGCCGCAACCAGATCGACGGGTTCAAAAGCACATGGGTCGTCTCCATGGGCCACCTGATGGGCCTTTTCGATGCACCATGGCTCGGCATCAAACCGACCGGCAAAATGATCTTCCTGCGCTATTGCGAATTTCACAAAGTCGAGGGTGGCAAGATCACCGAAACCGCCATGTATTTCGACATCCCGCACCTGATGATCCAGGCTGGTCTGCAACCCTTTCCCACCCAAACCGCCGCCCATTCGGTCCAGCCCGGCCCCATGACCCACGATGGTCTGATGTTCACGCCACAAGAGGCGTCAGAAGGCGAGAAAACCCTCGCAGCCATCAACCACATGGTCACCGATATCGCGACATGGAGCGGCGGCCGCATCGAGTCACTCGAAGACGAGCTGCGCCGCTCGTGGAACGAAGATATGATCTGGTGGGGCCCGGCGGGCATCGGCGCGACCTACACAATCGAACGCTACGCCAAACAGCATTCCGGCCCGTTCCGCGAGGCCTTCAAAACCCGTCAGTTCAATGGCCATATCTGTAAACTCGCCGAAGGCAATTTCGGCGGTTTCTTCGGCTGGCCCAACCTGACATTAACACAACAAACAGAATTCATGGGCATGGCACCCACAGGCAAATCCGCCGATATGCGCGTCATCGACATCTACAGACGCGACGGCGACAAACTGACCGAAAACTGGATATTCATCGATCTGCTGCACTTCTGGAACCAGCAAGGCATCGACATCCTCACCCAAACCACCGCTGACTAACGTCTTTGGTTTGAAAATATCCCGCCCGTCGCGCGCAGCGACGGCTGCGTGCCGAACGCAAACCAAATATAATGCCCCACGATGCGTGGGGCGCTATTTCTCAAGGCCTGCCCGCCCCTCCCCCCAACGCAACCGAAGCCCGGCCCCCAGAGCTGTCAAGCTCTTGGGCGGCAATTTTGCTGGCATATCCTCCCCCAACGCCCGCTCCAACGCATCAGAGGTCACCCCAACCGCCGCCTCCGCCGCCATCTTTCCCGCAAACGTCCCCTTTGCCGTGCCGAGCCCGTTCTGCACGCACGCCGACCAAAGCCCGTCATCCAGCCCGCGAATAACCTGCACATTGTTCCGGCTCAAACACAGCCGCCCACCCCAGCGATATTCCATCGCCACACCTGAAAGCATCGGAAACCGTGCCGCGAACGCCCTGTCATGATCTAGAGCCACGCGCTCGATCCGGTTCCGGCCAACACGCATCTTGGGGTCATAGGTGAACCTATTGCGCACCACGATCCGCGCACCAAAGGCCCCATTGATCCGGCGCACAGTCGTTCCCATCGGATCGGCAGAGGTCAGGCCCCAAATCGCCCGACCACCCATCTGCGCGCGCTCATCCGCGCTCAGCGCGCGGGTCATGGACGCATATGTAAAAACATGCATCAAACGACCGGCCATATGACCAAAACTCTCCAGATGGCCATTAACCGCCAGAATAACCTGCGGCGCCGTTACCTGCCCGCGCGGGGACTTCGCCACCCAATCAGACCCCTGACGCACAAACTCCTCTACAGGGCTGTTCTCGAAAATCTCCACCCCGCGCTGCCGCAATCCATCCGCGATCTCGCGCACATAAAGCGCAGGCTGGATCATCGCAGCCTTGGGCGTAAACAGCCCGCCGCGATAGTATGTCCCGCCCGTCATCTCGCGCATATCCTGCGCATCCAGCACCTCAAACGGCTCGCCCATGGCGCGCAGATGCCGCGCGTAATCCGCGATATGCGCCGCCCCTCGCGCGCTGGCAGCACCGCTGACCTTGCCCGATTGCGCAAAAGCCTCCGCGCTCAGCCCATAGGCCTCAGCCATCTCGCGCGCCAGATCAATGCCAATCCGGTTGTCCGCCGTCTGCGCCTGATCCCGGGCCAAAGCGCCACTATACTGATCTGAGGCCAAATCATGCGGCAGATCGATCATGAACCCCGAATTGCGCCCCGCTGGCCCTTCGCCAATCCGAACCGCCTCAAGCAGAACGATCCGGTCCATGGGCCGCAATTGCGATAGTCGATAGGCCGCCGACAACCCGGCAAACCCGGCCCCAATCACCAACCAATCGGCGGTGATCGCTTCATCCAAAACGCGCGCAGGCGGCGGGGCAGGGAGCAACGCATTCCATCCCGCCGGACCCGGATCATGAGGAAACCGCGTAACCTTCACAGCGCTCTCAATCGCAAATCGCACACGGCTCTCAAGCGGCGACGCGACCAGCATCCCATGATGAACAACGAAGAAGCGCCCGCCTCAGCCACCGCCCTCAATACTCCTGATTGAGCGCGTCTGCCGCCGGGATCTCCTGCTCGCGCCGTGCAATATAGTCGCGCAAAGCCTCATCCACGCCCGCATCCAGCGCAGGCTCTTCGTACTCGGTCAGCAAATCACGCGCCCGTGCCAAACCCCGTTCGTTGATCTCGACCGAGCCTTCCGCCTGCCATTGCTCGATCGAGTTGTTGTCGAACATCTCCGGCATGAAAAACGCCCGCTGGAAATTCTCCAGCGTATGCGGATGCCCCAGATAATGTCCGCCCGGACCCACATCGCGCACCGCCGCCAGCGCCTCGTCAAAATCGTCCCAGCGAATGCCTTCCGCCATGCGATACCCCATCGCACACACTTCCGCATCAACGACAAACTTGGCCATCGAGCAATGCATGCCCGCCTCATTCCACCCCGCCGAATGCCAGAGGTAATTCGCCCCCGCCATCAGCACCGCATTCATTGTCATGGCGCTCTCATAGCCTGCTTGCGCATCAAAGGTCTTGGCCCCGCCCAGCGTGTTCGAGCTGCGCCAAGGCACCCCATAAAACCGCGCCATCTGACCGATCATGAAATTCATCAAGCTGATCTCCGGCGTCCCAGCCATAGGCGCGCCCGATTTCATACTGACTGTCGATAGGTAATGCCCGTAAATCGCAGGCGCCCCCTTGCGCACCACCTGCGTGTAGGCCAGCGCGCTCAGCGCCTCCGCATTTAGTTGCGCGACCGTCGGGGCGACCGAGGCAGGCGTGTTCGCCCCGCCCAAAACGAAAGGCGAGCACAGGATCGGCTGGTTGCGCTTGGAAAACGCCCGAAGTGCGCCCAGCATCGTTTCATCCCAGACCAGCGGCGAGTTCCCATTGCAATTGCCGGTGCAAACTGCGTGGGTTTCGAGGTAGTCCTCCCCGAACAAAACCGCGCACATCTCCATGACATCTTCGGCGTTCTTGGGGCTCGTCGTCATCCCCATGAACGTCTTGTCCGAATGCTTCATCGACGAATAAGTGATGCGCAAATGCCGGTGCGAGATCGGATGATCCATCGGCTCGACAATATGATGCGCGGATGAATGGATCACCGGCAGCATGTGGCTCAGTTTGTGAAAATTTGCCAGATCATCAAGTGTGGGCGCGCGCCGCACATCCTCCAGATCCCGCAGGTAAGGCGCGCCGGTCATGGGCACGAAAATCGCATGATCCTTGCCAAACGGCAGATTGTTGGCCGGATTGCGCGCGTGATAGGTGAAACTTTCGGGAATGCTCGTGATCAGCTCCCGCACCAACCCGCGATCCAGATGCACCCGTTCCCCGCGCACATCTGCGCCTGCCTTGCGCCAGTCACTCAGAGCAATCGGGTCGCGAAAGACAACCCCGACATCCTCAAGAATATCCATCGACGCCGCATCAATCCGCTCAATTTGCGTGCCATCCATCGGCTCGGTCAGCGGCAAACGCCGCTGGAGTGCCGGTAACATGGTCACATCCCGCGTCTGCCGTACCTGCTTGCGCGCCCGCCGCCCCCGGCGCTCCGTTCCAACCGCGTCGCTCATATCAACCTTCCGTTAACCATGAATTGCGCACAAACGCCTCGCGCCCAATCTTGATCGCAGGACTTTTTGTGTGTATATAAATTCCGATGATCTCGAATGGGACGACGCCAAACGCGCCCAGACCCTGCGCGAGCGGGGCCTCGATTTCGCCGATGTCGTGCGGTTTGATTGGGACACAGCGATGATCTCTGTCGATATGCGCACCGACTATGGTGAGGTGCGCAAAGTGGCGTTCGGTATGCTTGAGGACCGGCTGACGGTCCTCACTTACACGCTTCGAGACACCAAAATTCGGATAATCTCGCTGCGGCGGGCCAACAAAAGGGAACAAAATGTCTACCAAAACTTCCGAGCCGCTTATCGGAGCTGACGGGGAAGTTCGCGAAATTACGATGGACGATCTCAAGCTCTTTCGTCCCGGCCGCCCACCTCTCCCGCTCTCCAAACGCAAACAGCGCCTCAACCTCATGCTCGACCCGGACGTGATCGACCGTCTGCGCGCCAAAGGCGATATGAGTGCACGGGTTAACGCGCTCCTCCGCCGCGAGTTGGGGCTGGAGGAATAACGCACCGTCGCGCAACGCAAACCGCTACCCGACATAATCTCCATCCCGCGGATCACTCAGATCAACCCAGATCGTCTTGATCTCGGTATACTGATCATGCGCCGCCAAACCATTGTCGCGCCCGCCAAAACCGGATTGTTTGAACCCGCCAAACGGCGTGGCCGCATCGCCCTCGCCATAGCAATTCACCGTCACGGTGCCCGCGCGAATATCCCGCGCCGCCCGCATCGCTTTGCGCCCATGCGCCGTGAACACACTCGCCGCCAGCCCGTACTGTGTGTCATTGGCCTGCGCGATCGCTTCATCATCGGTCGCGACTTCAATAACGCTCAACACCGGCCCGAAAATCTCGTCGCGCGCCCGCGCATCACCCGCGCGCGCCTCAAAGATCGTCGGCGGCACAAACGGTCCGTCTGCCTTGCCGCCCACCAGCGCCTTGCCCTTCAGATACTTGCCGACTTTCTTGCAATGGCCTGCATCGATCAGCGCACCCAGATGATTGGCCGGATCAAGCGGATCGCCCACCTTCCAATCCCGCACCCGCGCCAAAACCCGCTCCATCAGCGGCGCTTTGACGTCGCGATGCACAATCAACCGCGAGGCGGCAGAGCAATTCTCGCCCATGTTCCAAAACGCCGCATTCACCACATGCTCGGCCACATGATCCAAATGCTCTGCATCCGACAGGACCACCGCCGGGTTCTTGCCGCCGCACTCCAGCACCACCTTTTTGAGATTGCTGTCCGCCGCATAGCGCAGGAAATGCCGCCCCGTCTCCGTCGAGCCAGTAAAGCTGACCATATCCACATCCATATGCCGCCCAAGTGGCTCTCCGACCGATGGCCCATCTCCGGGCAACACCTGCAACACACCGCGTGGCACACCAGCCATTGTGGCCAGTTCCGCCACCCGCAGCGCCGTCATCGACGTCTGTTCTGCAGGCTTCACGATCACCGAGCACCCCGCCGCCAGCGCTGGCCCGATCTTCCACGCCAGCATCAACAGCGGAAAATTCCACGGCAGCACCGCCGCGACCACACCCACAGGCTCACGCACAATCATCGAGATCGCATCATCACCCGCAGGCCCGACCTGATCGTAAATCTTGTCCGCCGCCTCCGCATGCCACTTGATGCAATGGATCGCCTCGGGAATATCCACCGTCTCGCAATCGCGAATGGGCTTGCCGCTCTCAAGGCTCTCCAGAACCGCCAATTCGCGCTTGCGCCGGGTGATGTATTTGCACAGCTTGATCAGCACATCCTTGCGAGCCGCGGGATGCATCCGCGCCCAATGCCCCTGATCAAATGCCTCGCGTGCCTTGCCGACGGCCAAATCCACATCCGCCGCCGAAGCCGTCGAGATTTTCGCCAATTCCTCGCCCGTCGCTGGATTGAGCGTCGGCATCATCGCCCCGCGCCCCTTGCGGAATTTCCCGTCAATGAACGGCGCGCTGGGCAAATCCAGATCAGCGGCAATCGCGCCATACTCTGCCCGTGTCAGCAAATCGGTCATATCAGTCCCTCCCGTCCCGGACGTGATCCGGGACCTCTTGTGGTCCCACATCCTCAATCGCTGCAATCGTCACATTCATTGTGCGGATCACCTCTTCGAGCTCCCGCTTTGCATCCTTGTTCAAGGGCTGCATCGGCTTGCGCGGTGGCCCTGCCGCAATCCCGCGCGCAACTAGCCCGTGCTTGATGCACTGAACAAACGCACCGCCTTGCTCCAGCACACGCATGAGCGGCAGCATCGCCGACATAATTGCCCGCCCTTTGGTGAAATCACCCTCCACCGCACAGGCCCGATACAGCGCGATATGTGCCTCCGGCGCGAAATTCGATCCCGCACAGACCCATGACCGCGCACCCCACGCGAAAAACTCCAAGGCCTGATCATCCATCCCGCAGCTCAGCCCAATATGCGGATAGTCCCGCGCCAGCATGTGCAACCGGTTCGGATCGCCCGAACTTTCCTTGATCGCGCAGAAATTGGGCGAGCGCCCCAGCCGGTCCAGACAGTCCTCGTCCATATTCACCGACATGCGCCCCGGATAGTTGTATAGCATCACCGGAAGGTTGGCCGCCCGGTCAATCGCCAGCGCATGCAGGGCTATCTCGCGGCCCGTCGGATAGGCATAGGGCGGCGTTGCCACCAGCAGCGCATCCGCCCCGTGCCGCACAGCTTGGCGCGCATATTCGACACTATCTTCGGTGCGGATCGCGCCTGTGCCCACGATCATCGGCACACGGCCCGAAATCATATCGCGCACCAGCCCCATCAAATAGACGCGCTCCTTCATCGTCTGCGCGTAATACTCGCCCGTTGTGCCCGCCACGATAATCCCGTGAACACCGGCCCCGATCAGCAGCTCAACCGTCTGCTCCAGCGCCTCTTTGTTGAGCGAAAAATCCTCGTGATAGGGCGTCACCAGAGGCGTGTATATTCCCTCAAACAGCATGGGCATGACCCTGCCGTTTCACTACATCGACCGGCAGCGGATCTGGCCGGACAAATTCTTCCATCCGGTCCCGCGACAGGTCCCAATGCTGCAACGTCAGATCAACAGCCCTCCCCGCATCGCGAGCCTCAATCGCGCCGATCATCGCATCATGCTGCGCGCTCGCGTCTGATATCCGCTGCGCGTCCTCCTCTGACGCCGCGCGATAAAACGTGTGGCTCATCCGCGTGTGGTCGATCTGCAAGCGCGACATAGAAGCCGCCAGATACGGGTTGTCCGCCATGTCCGAGATAACCGCATGAAACCGGTGGTTCGCCAGTGCCGCTTCCTGCGCCGCACCCGCTTGAGTTGCCTGCGCAAACGCCCGCTGCGCGTCTTTGAGCGCATCGAGCTGCGCCTCCGTCCGTTGCTCGGCTGCCAGCCGCGCCACATTGGCATAGATCATTGGCGCGGTTTGGAAGAAAACCCGCAGGCTCGCCAGATCAAGCGAAGAGACTTTGGATCCGCGATTTTCCTCACTACGGATGTAGCCTTGCCCCGCCAGCCGCTGCAAAACCTCCCGCAGCGGCGTGCGCGACAGCCCGTAATGAGCCGCAAGCGAGGCTTCATCCAGCGCCGCCCCCGGTGCCAGTTCCGTCGCCAGAATACGATGGGCGATATCCTCGAAACATTGATCTTTGGTGATGCGGGTCATCGTCGGTACTCACATTTTGTATACAAAATGTACACAAATAGGCCTCCAAAGCAAGTGCACATGCTCATTGTGCCAAAGCAGAGTTACCCATCAGACCGGCTCCCAAATTTGCCAAAGCGCTCTAATTCAACGCTCAACCAAACGTCGCAATATCGCGCCCACAGCCGTACGCCGCGATTAATCAATCTCCAAATCCGAAGAAAAGCCCGATGGAAGTCCGATTAAAACCCGATAAAAGTCCGAAAACCCAAGCGTCGCGTTAACCATTCACGCAACACCGCAAATAACGCGGAAAATCCCTTGTTTCTCAGCCCGCGCTCCCAAGCGCCAGCACTCCAGCGCACGCTGCCCGTTGCGCCCAATTCCACCCCAGCGCCCGCTCCTAAAGATCGATCTCAATCACCCCATCCGGCTCGGCCGCACGGCTTTGGCACAGGATAATCCCATCCTTGCGCTGCGCTTTGGACAGCACAAAATCGCGATGCTCCACCTCTCCGCCAACAAGCCCGCATTTGCACACACCACACAGCCCGTCCGCGCATTTCACATCCACGCTGAAACCGTTCGCGTTGAGCACATCTGCGGCGCTCGCATCCTTTGGCACAGCCAAATCCCGCCCCGACGTCGCAAGCCGCAGCGTGAACGGATGGTTCTCATAGTCGGGCAATTCGGGGACTGAAAAATACTCCAAATGCTGCGCCTCATCCGGATATCCCAGAGCGTTTGCCGCATCGGTCACGGCGCTCATATACCGCTCCGCCCCGCAGGTATAGACATGAGTGCCAGCCCCATAGGCCGGCAAAAGCGCGCCAAAATCCGCGCGCGTTCCCTCATCGCTGATATGCAAATGCACCTTGTCCGCCCAGCTAAACCCTTCAAGATCCTCAAGAAATCCCATTTCAGCCCTGCGCCGCCCGGAATAATGCAGCACAAACGCGGCACCCTTGGCATGCAACTCATGCGCCATCGCAATCATCGGCGTGACCCCAATCCCGCCGCCCATCAGCACCGTAAACCTGGCATCCTCATGCAGTGGAAAATGGTTGATGGGCTTGGAGATAAACACCGTCCGCCCGACGCTGAAAATCCGGTGCATCAGCTTCGACCCACCACGCCCCTCATCCTCGCGCAACACCCCGATCTGGTACTTTGAGCGATCCGACGGATCGCCTGACATCGAATACTGACGCAAAAACTCTGGCGCCACGACAATATCCAGGTGCGCCCCCGCCGACCATTCCGGCAAATCGCCGCCGCCCACAGGCGCGAACTCATATTTCACCACCCCTTCAGCCATCACATCTGCCCGCATGACCTTCACCTGAATGACCGGACTGTCCGCCTCCAGCCGATACTCATGCGCAAGCCCTTCTGTCTCGCCGCGCGCCAGCCGCAGCTTGTACTGCTCGGCTGTGATCATCGCCTGATAAGCCTCAATCCCCGCCTCGCGATCCATTGGATCAGGATAAGGATAGGGGTGCGGCGCAAGCGGGGCCGGATATACCGCCAGCGTCTGATCCTCATATTTCAGATCAAGATCGGTTTGCAGCGACCGCGCATTCACCTCATGTGGTGTCGGGCGATACCCGCCATCCTCGTCAATCTCGATATCCCACCACCACTTTTTGATCGGATTGAGCGACCCATTCCCCAGCTGATCATCAAGACGCGCCAGCATCGGCGCGGCCTGCGGAATGTTCATCGCGGCCCAGCGGAACGGTCGCTCCTTAAATATCCCTTCCAAATTCCACGGACAGGTCTTCATGCACCGCCCGCACATCGCCCCGCCTTGCGTGGTGATCCGATAACTCGCGCATTTTTGGCTGTCCGATTTCCAAATCTCATATCCGTTGAACATCATCTTCGGCCCGGCCGTAATCGCTCCCGACGGACATTCACGCGCGCATTTGTTGCAATTCTCGCAAAACCTCTGCAGCCCAAAATCAATCGGCTTGTCATGCGCCATCGGCAGATCAGTCGTGATCGCGCCCGACTTCAAACGCGGCCCTAGAAACGGGTTGAGTATAACCTCACCAATCCGGCTGACCTCGCCCAAGCCACTCAGCAATAAGAGCGGCGGTTGCAAAACCTCCCCATCCATCACCGTATGCGCCTTGGCGGCATACCCCAGATTGCGGATTTGCTTAGCCAGCACCCCGCCGATCAGGGAAAACCGCAAGTAAGCCCGCATCGACTGCGCCACTGCAATCCAGTCATCCCCCGACGAGCCCTCCATCGTCTCATAACCCTGATCGATAATCAGCGAGATCGCCTGATCGTGTGGAGGGTCAATCTCCACACCCGCCGCATCATGGCTGTACCAAGACCAATCGGGGCAGCGCGAAATCCCAACCGCATCAGCACCCAGAAAGTAACTCGTCGCTTTGACAAGCGCCGCCGCCGCCTCTGGATCGAGCGATGTCTTATGCTCCTCGGGCGCACCATCTTGCAGCAACACAAAAGCCCCGAGCGCCCGCCGCTGTGCGCTCGATGGTGCCGCCTTTCGCACGTAATGCCCGCCCGTCGCACCATCCTGCAACGCTTTGCCCATATCGCCAAACTGTGCGCGCGCGAACATATCCGTGCGCTTTGGCACCCTTGGAACGCGTGCTTCATCAATGAACGTTGTCGGCGTATCCACGCGCTTGAGTGTCTCAAACGGATGCGCGCCATCGACAAACCGGCGCTTGGCGTATCCGAGCGCATTTCCCGCAGTCTTACTGCTGTGCCGCCCCAGTTTCCAATCAAGCCCAAACGCCGATTTGGGCTGATCCGCCCGCGCTGCCAGAGGGCGATCCGTTGCGATCTCAAACGTTGTCGTCACCGCAGCAAGCCCAAACCGCGTCCCGATATAGGGATGCGTTAAAACCCCGTCTTCAACGCTCGCCAACCCCGACGCCATCGCAAGGCGCCCCAAATCCACATCAGACGTCGCGCCTGTGTGTGCGCGCGACGGATACCCCAAAAGCCGCAGATAATTGGCCAGCACAATCGCCGTTTCAGACGCCAAGAGACAGGCGCGATGGCTCTGCGCATCTTGTATCCAGTCGCACCCAAGCTCGTCAGCCCCCGGATTGCGCGGGTTCTCGTACAAAAACACCAGCGCATGCGTATGCCCGTCAATACTGCTGGGCGGGGCCTGCATCGACTCGCGCAGATCGGCCATGATCATATCGATACCGGACGCGAGCGTTTTGGTCTGCCGCGTCCGCAAATCCTCTGCCAGACGATCTATGTCGGGATTGCGAAACGGCGTCTCAAGGATCGAGCGATCGTCCAGTCGGCACATCCCAACGACCGACGCATCCGCAAAATACCCGAAGGATTTGAGGTGATGCGCCCGTTCCTCAATATCTTCGGGCACTTCAGAGACAGCCTTGTTGACCAACCCATCGCGGATTGCATCAAGCATCGCCTGATGCTCTCGCATCGCATTAACGATGGAATGCGGCGCTTCGGGTCTTGCGAAATTCAACGGCGCCGGATCGGGCGCGCGCTCCAGATCAACCGCATCCTGCCGCGCAAGCAATTCGCACGGGTAGGGGCCCATATGCATCGGTCGGTCTGACGTGGAGAAATATCGCTGAGACATGCCGCTTAATCATTGCCTGCGCGAAACAGTTTTGCAAACATCGGCGCGCCCAAGATCACAATAAATATCCGCAACACATGATGCGCGATCACAAACGCCATATCCGCACCGACGATCAGTGCCAGAATTGCCAGCTCAGCCTGCCCGCCCGGGGCAAACGCCAACAGAGTTTCCATCGGCGGCGCGAGATCAAGAATAAGCACGATTTCCGCAAAGATGAACGTCAGAACAATCAGGATGAGGCAAAAGCCAAGCCCCGCCGCCAAATCACGGCGCACCTCGCCCATGGTGACGCCCGAGTATTTCACGCCCACCGTCATGCCGATAAAATACTGCGCCATCCAGATCACCTCTGCAGGTGGGCGATGCTCCAAAACACCAGTCACGCTCGCCAGCGCGGTCAGGATCAT
This sequence comes from uncultured Rhodobacterales bacterium, assembly GCA_964425135.1. Lineage (GTDB taxonomy): Bacteria > Pseudomonadota > Alphaproteobacteria > Rhodobacterales > Rhodobacteraceae > CAYLLD01. The sequence goes on along the minus strand of CAYRKW010000023.1, from coordinate 9,100 downwards.
CGGTCCAAGGATCGACGCTCCGAACATCCCCACCCATTTCGCAATCCGCCACCCCGCAATCGCACAGATCGCCATGATGATCAGTTGCGAGACCGGCAAATCCGCTGCAGGTGCGCCGGGCGGTGTCGTCAGATCCGCGCTCCAGACATGCTGCAAAATAAACGGCAGAGCCACGACGATCACCATCACCCGCGTGGCATGAATGAGCGACAGCGCCCGCACATTCCCGCCCGCTTCCTCGCCAAACACCAGCATATCCTGTAAGCCGCCGGGCATTGTCGAATAGTAACTCGTGGCAAAGTCATAGCCCCAGAAGCGTTGGAAATAGGGAACGCCGATCAGGCCGATACTCACGACCATCAGCGGTATCAGCAAAAGTGTCGGCCACATTCCGGTCATCGACACCACTATGGGCCAGGTAAATGTCGCGCCAACCGCAACGCCCAAGAGCGTGCGCATCGTGTCGTTGAGCGGTTTGATACCGCGCATTTTCACCCCGATCAGCGATGCGATCAGGCAGGCGAAGATCGGCCCCAGCAAAAACGGCAAGGGCAAACCGGCGAGGTGAAATACAATCACACCCAGTGTTGCGACGCCAAATGCCGTCACATAAGGCAGGAGTGTCATTCGCGAAACGTCCGCAACCGATATCGCAGGGAGGATTCCAGATGATCCGCCGCCGCATCCCCCGCTTGTTCCGCATCTCCCGCAGCAATGCCCATCACGATCACCTGATGCTGCGCCGTCACATCCGCGATCCGTTCCTCATCCTCCAAAGTCGTTGGCCCCAAAAGGATCAGCGCGTTGCTCAAATCCCGCGCCGATTGCAGCAAAAAGCGGTTGCGTGCCGACAGGTAAATCGTGCGGTGAAACTCCTGATTGAGCGCGGCCGCGATCATCGGATCATCGGTTGCTGCCATATCCTCGTTCAGGCGCGTCATCGTATCAATCTGCGCTCGCGCGGCATGTTTCGCAGCCATCTGCGCCGCTGTTCGCTCCAGCACCAGCCGCATCTCGTAAAGCTCGACCAACTCGGTGTGGGAAAGCGCGCGGATGACGGCACCAAAACGCGGTTTATGCTCGATAATCCCGTCCGCCTCCAACCTGCGCAACGCTTCGCGAACCGGCGTGCGCGACAAATCAAAGCGTTTTGCAATATCAATCTCACGTAGCCGGTCGCCGGGTCGAAATTCACCATTTCGTATCGCTGCGTTCAGCTTCGCATAGGCCAGCTCGCCCTGAGACACTTCGGAGGTTTGAGATGTCGTCATAAAATTCATCTTTCTGCCAGCGCAGTGTTGTATACGCCCGGATACAATATTGAACAACGCCCGGTTGCGCAAATTTGGCTCAGATCGACCTTGCGCCGTCATTGTTCTTTCGTATCGCTTTGATTAACAAGACGGTCAAAGCGGACGGAGACGACCCTATGCCTGTGATAACCTCAATCGAAGACTTGCGCGTTCTGGCAGAACGCCGCGTGCCTCGGATGTTTTATGACTATGCCGACAGCGGGTCCTGGACAGAGAGCACTTATCACGCCAATACCTCCGATTTTGCCAAAATCGGAATTCGCCAGCGGGTCGCCTACAATATGGAAGGGCGCAGTACAGCGTCCAGGATGGGCGGTGAGGATGTGAGCATGCCGGTCATGCTCGCGCCGGTCGGCTCGACAGGCATGCAGCACGCTGATGGCGAAATTCTCGCCTGCCGTGCCGCCCACGATTTTGGTACACAGTTTGTTTTGTCCACCATGTCCGTCTGCTCTGTGGAGGCCGTCGCCGATGCGGTGGAGGCGCCCTTCTGGTTTCAGCTTTATGTTATGCGAGATCGCAGTTTTACCGAAAAACTGATCGACCGTGCCAAAGCGGCAGGCTGTTCCGCGCTTGTCCTGACGCTCGATCTGCAAATATTGGGTCAGCGGCACAAGGATCTGAAAAACGGTCTGTCGATACCGCCCAGACCGACCCTTCCTATATTGCTCAATCTGGCCACGAAGCCACGGTGGCTGGCAGCAATGGCCCGTGCCAAAAATCGAACGTTCGGTAATATCGTCGGTCATGTTGACGGCGTTACCGACACACGCTCGCTCAGCATTTGGGCGGCAGAGATGTTTGATCCCAAGCTCAACTGGGACGACATTGCGTGGATCAAAGACCGTTGGGGCGGCCCGATCATTCTCAAGGGTATTCTCGATGTCGAAGACGCGCATCTTGCCGCCAAAACGGGCGCGGACGCACTGATCGTGTCAAACCATGGCGGGCGGCAACTGGATGGCGCGATGTCGAGCATTGAGGCTTTGCCGGAAATCGTCGCTGAGGTTGGCGATAAAATCGAGGTTCATTTCGACAGTGGCATTCGCTCCGGTCAGGACGTTCTGAAAGCCATGGCTCTGGGCGCGAAAGGCACGTATATCGGCCGTGCCTTTAACTATGGTCTGGGTGCGATGGGGCAGGAGGGCGTGACCAAATCGCTTGAGATCATTCACAAAGAGCTCGACCTGTCGATGGCTTTTGCGGGACATCGTTCGATCGAAAAACTCAGCCGCTCGGATCTGATCCTGCCCAGCGATCGCGCGAAAATGGTGTTGGGCTAACTCAGGCGCTATGCGCGCCATCCGCAAGACTTGCGATAAACGCAAGCACGTCCTTGGGGCTGTCACCGGCGGCAATCCGATCCACAATTGCCGTGCCAACCACTGCGCCATCGGCAACTTTCGCGATATCGTGCGCGTTTTCCGGTGTTTTGATGCCGAAACCGACGCAAACCGGCAAGTCTGTCGCGGCCTTGATCCGCGCCACTTCCGGTCCAACATTTCCCGCTTGCGCCGAAGCCGCGCCGGTAATGCCTGTGATCGAAACATAGTAAACAAACCCGGAAGTGTTCTGCAGAACCTTCGGCAGTCGCATCCCATCCGATGTCGGTGTTGCGAGCCGGATGAAATTCAGCCCCGCCGCTATCGCAGGCTCGCATAACTCGCTATCCTCCTCAGGTGGCAAATCGACGACAATCAACCCGTCAATTCCCGCCTCTTTCGCCTCCGCAAGAAACCGATCAACCCCCTTGATGTAGATCGGGTTGTAATACCCCATCAGCACAATCGGAGTTTTGTCATCCTGCGTCCTGAAATCGCGGGCGAGTTGCAAGGTGCGATCCAGCGTCATGCCTGCATCAAGCGCGCGCTGCCCGGCCAGCTGGATCGACGGACCGTCGGCCATTGGATCGGTAAACGGCAGGCCCAATTCGATGATATCGACACCTGCATCCGGCAAGCCTTTTACGATTTCCAGACTGGTTTCATAGTCCGGATCGCCCGCCATGATATAGGAAACGAAGGCTTTCTTACCTTTCGCGCGCAATTCCTCGAATTTGGCGTCAATACGTGTCATCTGGCCTTCCCATCGCAACTTATCGCTCCCGTTTGCGCGCTTGGGGCGATAAAATCAAGAGGGCCCGATCAGAACGGCATTTTGACTTCCGGCACACCCTGATATCCGGTCCCGGTGATCGCGAACAGACTGCCCGCTTGTGGCTGCGGGCGCGAGGGATCAAGGCCCAGGCTCAGCGATGTTACGTAGAGCGTATCGAGATTTTTTCCGCCCCACATCGGCTTTGTCGGGCGCTCAATCGGCAGATCAATCGTCAGATCAATCTTACCATCAGGCGTGATCCGCCACACCTGCCAGCTGTCGATTGCGGCAAGCCAATAGCACCCGTCTGCATCCACCGTCGCGCCGTCAGGACGTCCAGCCATGCCGGCGGTATCGAGAAATACCCGCCGGTTCATCGGGGTGCCGGTGTCCGTGTCATAGTCAAACGCCCAGACCGATCGCACATCCGCATGACTTTCGGCGGCATACATGGTCTTGCCATCGGGCGAGAAGGCCAGACCGTTCGGGGTCCAGAAATCCGGGATCATCTTGCGCAGTTGCTGGTCCGGATCAAATCGATAAAAGCTGCCGTTTTGCTCTTTGGTGCCGTCATCGCGCATGGTGCCAGCCCAAAACCGCCCCTGCCGATCCGTTGTCCCGTCGTTGAAGCGATTGTAGGAAAGATGCGCTTCAGGATCGGTCACGTGAACCTTATCGCCGCTCGCAGGATCAAATAGATATATCCCGCTTTGGGTGGCAATCACCAGATCACCCGCTTTGCGGATTGCCAGGCTCCCAACAGGCTCGCCCACATTGAAGCTGGCGTTTTTGCCGCTGTTTGGATCGAAATTATGAACCAGATGGCCCTTGATATCGACCCACCAAAGCGTCTGGGTCTCGCCATCCCATACCGCGCCCTCGCCCAGCGTCGATCTGGTGTCGGCAACGCACGTGATCTGTGGTTTCATATCAAGTCCCAACCTCTCATTTTGGCGCAATCAGGCATGGACAGCACCATCGCCGCACGCCAGTGCCGCCTCGCGCATGGCTTCCGAATAGGTCGGATGCGCATGACATGTTCGCGCCAAATCCTCAGCGCTGGCGCCAAATTCCATAGCCACGCAAACCTCATGGATAAGATCGCCCGCCGATGGTCCGATAACATGGCATCCCAAAATCCGGTCGGTGGCCGCATCCGCGAGCAGCTTAACAAAGCCATCGGTCACGAAATTTGCTTTGGCGCGCCCGTTGGCCATAAACGGAAAATTCCCGACCTTGTAGGCAACACCCGCCTCTTTCAACTCTTCTTCTGTTCGGCCAACCGTCGCGACTTCCGGCGCAGTATAGATCACGCCGGGAATGACATCGTAATTCACATGCCCGGCCTGACCGGCGATAGTCTCGGCGACAGCCATGCCCTCGTCTTCCGCCTTATGCGCCAGCATCGGCCCGTCGATCACATCGCCAATGGCGTAAATGCCGTTCACATTCGTGCGCCAATGCGCATCGGTCTTGACCTGACCGCGATCCGTCATCTCAACGCCAAGCGCCTCGAGCCCCAGACCTTGGGTGAACGGACGACGCCCGGTCGCCACCAGAACCACATCTGCTGCAAGTTTGTGCGCGCTATCGTCCTTGCGCAGCGTGTAGCTGACCTCGACACCTGTCTTGACTTTCTTGGCGCCCGACACCGCTGCGCCCAGCACAAAATTCAGCCCTTGCTTGCCAAGAATGCGCTGGAATTGTTTGGCCACGCCGCCATCCATGCCCGGCGTGATGTGATCGAGATATTCAAGAACGGTCACGTCCGCGCCCATGCGGCCGTAGACAGACCCCAGCTCCAACCCAATGACGCCAGCACCAATAATGACCATTTTCTTTGGGATTTTGCCCAGCTCAAGCGCGCCGGTTGATGTCACAATCTTCTTCTCGTCGGCCTCAATACCGGGCAGGCTCGACGGCTCGGACCCGGTCGCAATCACAATAGATTTCGCTTTATGCACAGTGCCGTCGACGGACACTTCGCCAGCGGTTTTGATCTCGCCCCAGCCCTTGATGTAGTCGACCTTATTCTTTTTGAACAGAAACTCGATGCCTTGGGTGTTGCTGTCGATCACACCCTGTTTGTATTCCAGCATCTTTTTGAGATTGACGCTCGGCGCCTTACCGACCAGCCCCATCGCGGCGAAATTTGTCTGCGCTTCGTGCAGCATTTCGGTCGCGTGCAACATTGCTTTGGACGGGATGCAGCCGACGTTGAGGCAGGTGCCGCCCAAGGCGCCGCGCCCTTCGACACAGGCGGTTTTCAGGCCAAGCTGTGCGCAGCGGATCGCGCAGACATATCCGCCCGGACCACCGCCGATGATTATCACGTCATATTCGGCCATTTGTTTCTCCTTCACTCACGAACGGGGCGGGTCAAATCTTGATGATCTTCCCGTCCTTATTGCGCATCTGCGCGGTGATACTATGGGCAGTGCCGCGAAGAATTTCGACCGGTCCAAGATCTGAGCCGGAGGCGCGGAAAAAGCTGTTGAGCTGGTCTGCATAGGGGGTTGTGACAGTGATCGCTTCAAACCGCAGGCCATGATCTTCCATTTTGGTTGCCGGATGTGGACCTTTGGGCCATTCGATGATCAAAGGCGCTGCCCCTTCAAGCGGTATGCGCCCGTCATCGCGCAACGAGAAATGCCATTTCAAGCTGTCGCGGGTCAACAGGGTGGGCACACCGCAATCGATCCCGTGATCGGCAGCATATCCGATTGCGCCTTCCAGATCGAAGGTATCGAGGATGATCGCATAGGGTCGCGGGCCGTCATCAAAATTCGCTTCATCCAAGGAAAACCATCGGGGCCGTGACGGCGCGGTGGCGTCAGGATCAATTGCAATCACTTCGAAAAACGTGTCCTCGCCGGTCGCCATGACGCGGTTGTGGGTCGCCATGTCGGGGTGTGCTCCGCCCTTCGTCATCTCCACGCCCATAAGCTGCGTCACATGGTCGATACCCTGTTGCAGCGTCGCTGCGCCGAGGGCCAAATGATCAAATCTCATCATGCCAAAAGCCCAGCTATTAACATCGCAATGGTTGCCAGAAAGCCGATGAACCACACGACCGAGCGCGCGTAAGGCACGCCGTATGCGTAAAGCGGAATATAGACGATACGCGCGATCAGATATACCCACGCACAGGCAATCGTAAAGCCGGATGACGCATTGCCAAGCACCACCACCACAACAGCAATCGTGAACAGAATGAGCGCTTCAAAATGGTTGTTGAACGCGCGAAACAGGCGGGCGGGTACGCCGACGGGCTCACGGCTTTCATCGCGCGGCGAAAGCGTCCAATCGACGCCTAGCTGCATATTCAAAGGCACCGCCATCAATGCAAATTGCACCACCTGAAGCAGGGCGGCGAGTGCGAGTATTTTGACTTCAGGCTGCATACGCGGACGGCTCTGCTCAGATATCCATCAACAGGCGGCGCGGGTCTTCTAGCGCTTCTTTGACGCGCACGAGGAACGTCACCGCACCTTGCCCGTCCACCACCCGGTGATCATAGCTCAGCGCCAGATACATCATCGGACGCACAACAATCTCGCCATTCACAACCATCGGCCGTTCCTGAATTTTGTGCATGCCCAAGATACCCGATTGCGGCGGGTTGAGAATCGGCGAGGACATGAGCGAGCCGTAAACCCCGCCGTTTGAGATGGTAAACGTACCGCCCTGCATCTCCGCCATGCTCAGTTTGCCATCGCGCGCGCGACCGCCCATTTCGGAAATGGTCTTCTCGATATCGGCAAAACTCAAGCTGTCGGCATTGCGCACAACCGGCACGACCAATCCGTTAGGCGTGCCGACCGCGACGCCCATATGCACGAAATTCTTGTAGACGATATGATCGCCATCAATCTCGGCGTTGACGTCCGGCACTTCATGCAGCGCGTGGCAGCAGGCCTTGGTGAAAAAGGACATGAAGCCCAGCTTCACCCCGTGCTTTTTCAGGAACTGCTCTTTGTACTCTTTGCGCAAGTCCATCACTGCGCTCATGTCGACCTCGTTATACGTGGTCAGCATCGCAGCAGTGTTTTGCGCATCCTTCAAGCGCCGAGCGATGGTCTGGCGAAGGCGTGTCATTTTCACCCGCTCCTCGCGCGCCGCGTCATCAGCGGCCACAGGCGCACGTGCGGCTGCGGCAGGGGCCGGCGTTGCCGCTGGTTTTGAGGCATTCATGACATCTTCCTTCATGATCCGCCCGTCGCGACCGCTGCCTTTTACGTCAGATTCCGACAGGCCTTTTTCGGCCATGATTTTCTTTGCCGATGGCGCATGCTCGACATCCTTGCCAGCTGATGCAGCAGGCGCAGATGCCGCCGGGGCCGGAGCAGCCGTAGCAGCGCCGCCACCGCCCGCCGACATTGCGCCCAGAACACCGCCTGCTGCAACAGTTGCACCTGCTTCGGCGGAGATGGCGGTCAGAACACCTGCCTGCGGGGCAGGGACCTCAATCGACACCTTGTCGGTCTCCAGCTCGCACAGGATCTCATCAGCGGCGACCGTGTCACCGACCGCTTTGAACCAGCTTGCAACCGTCGCCTCTGTCACGCTCTCGCCCAATGTGGGCACAGGAATATCCATTGCATCACCCTCCGATGGTGCCGCCGTTGCCGCCGCTTCCTTTTTCGGCGCTTTCGCAGGCGCAGCCGCGCCGTCAGAGGCCGCAATATTTGCCAGCAACGCATCGACATTGACCGTGTCACCTTCGGCAGCGACGATCTCGGACAACACGCCCGCTGCGGGCGCGGGCACCTCGACGGTCACCTTGTCGGTTTCCAGCTCACACAGCATCTCATCGGCAGCAACACTGTCACCAGGTTTCTTGAACCATGTCGCCACAGTCGCTTCGGTGACGCTTTCGCCAAGGGTTGGGACACGAACTTCTGTCATGCGTTTGATCCTTTTCTCACACGGTCAAAGCGTCGTTGACCAACGCTGCCTGTTCACTCTTGTGTTGGGTTGCCAGACCTGTGGCGGGCGATGCGGACGCATGCCGTCCGGCGTAGGTGGGCCGTTTGTGGGTGGCATTTATCTTGTCCAGAACCCACTCGATATTCGGCTCGACAAAACTCCAGGCGCCCTGGTTTTTCGGCTCTTCCTGACACCAGACAACCTCTGCCTTTTTGAAACGCCCCAGCTCTTTGGTCATCGACATTGCGGGGAAAGGATAGAACTGCTCCAGCCGCAGAATATAGACATCATCAATCCCGCGGGCATCGCGCTCTTCGAGCAGATCGAAATAGACCTTGCCCGAACAGATCACGACCCGTTTGATCTTCGCGTCAGGCTTCAGTTTCGTGTCCGAAAGCCCATATTGCGCATCATCCCACAGCACCCGGTGGAAGCTCGACCCGGTTGCCATTTCATCGAGCTTGGAGACAGCCTTCTTGTGTCGCAGTAGCGATTTGGGCGTCATCAAAATCAGAGGCTTGCGGAACGGGCGATGGATTTGCCGCCGCAGGATGTGAAAGTAGTTGGCAGGCGTGGTGCAATTGGCAACGATCCAGTTGTCTTCGGCGGACATCTGCAAAAACCGCTCCAGCCGCGCCGATGAATGCTCCGGCCCCTGGCCTTCAAAGCCGTGTGGCAGCAGCATCACAAGCCCCGACATCCGCAACCATTTGCGCTCGCCCGATGAGATGAACTGATCGATCATGATCTGCGCGCCGTTG
>CAYRKW010000022.1:17881-46959 GCA_964425135.1 uncultured Rhodobacterales bacterium | reverse complement strand
ATTTCCCTTGTCAAAGCCTGTGCAGGAGCTTATACGCGCGACTTCGCCAATGATCTCCACCGGGGTTAGAGTGACCATAACGGGCTCTCCGGTGATGTTGAAGGAAAGAGACGCGTCATGAACGCAACTGATCTACGAGAAAAATCGTTGGATGAGCTCAAGACCGAGCTTGCCAATCTGAAAAAAGAGAGCTTCAACCTGCGCTTCCAGCAAGCGACAGGTCAGCTTGAGTCCACCGCACGTATGCGCATCGTTCGTCGCGATACCGCGCGTGTGAAGACTGTTTTGAATGAAAAGGCCCGCGCGGCCGCTGGAGACGAATAATATGCCAAAGCGAATTCTGTCTGGCACCGTGACAAGCACGGCCAACGCGCAAACCGTAACCGTGTCTGTCGAGCGTCGTTTCACGCACCCGCTGATGAAAAAGACGATCAAGAAGTCGAAGAAATATCGCGCCCATGATGCTGCTGAGCAGTTCAAGGTCGGTGATCAGGTCCGCATTCAGGAATGCGCGCCGAAATCCAAAAACAAACGCTGGGAGGTTGTAACGAGCGCGTAAGCCCTCTATACGGCCCCTTCAATCGAAACCGCGGGGATGGGCCCCGCAGGTCGGGAGACTAAATAATGATCCAGATGCAAACCAATCTGGATGTAGCTGACAATTCCGGCGCGCGCCGGGTGCAGTGCATCAAGGTTCTGGGCGGCTCCAAACGAAAATATGCCTCTGTGGGCGATATCATCGTGGTATCGGTCAAAGAGGCTATTCCGCGTGGCCGCGTGAAAAAAGGCGATGTGCGCAAGGCAGTTGTGGTCCGCACCTCCAAAGAAGTTCGCCGCGACGATGGCACAGCCATCCGCTTTGACCGCAATGCAGCTGTCATTCTGAACAACTCGGATGAGCCTATGGGCACCCGTATTTTCGGGCCGGTTGTGCGCGAATTGCGTGCCAAGAACTTCATGAAGATCATCTCGCTCGCACCGGAGGTTCTGTAATGGCTGCAAAACTCCGCAAAGGTGACAAGGTCGTAGTCCTCACCGGTAAGGACAAGGGCAAAGAGGGCGACATCGTCAAGGTGATGCCAGCCAAAGGCAAAGTGCTCGTCTCGGGCGTGAATGTTGCGATCCGCCACACACGTCAGAGCCAGTCCAGCCAGGGCGGCCGCATTCCCAAGGAAGTTGCGATCGATCTGTCGAACGTTGCGCTTGTTGACCCCAAAGATGGCGGTCCGACACGCGTTGGTTTCAAAATGGATGGCGACAAGAAAGTCCGCTATGCCAAAAAATCCGGGGAGGTTCTGAGCGATGCTTGATAGCGCCAATTACACACCTCGTCTGCGCGCGCTTTACCACGACAAGGTCCGCGCGGCTCTAAAAGAAGAGTTCTCTTACAAAAACGACATGCAAATCCCGCGTTTGGAAAAAGTTGTTCTGAACATGGGCGTGGGCGAGGCTGTTGCTGATAGCAAGAAGATCAAATCTGCGCATGAGGATCTGGGTCTGATCGCAGGTCAGCTTCCGGTGATCACCAAAGCCAAGAAATCCATCGCGGGTTTCAAGGTGCGTGAAGAAATGCCCCTTGGTGTCAAAGTGACCCTGCGCGGTGACCGCATGTACGACTTTATTGATCGTCTGGTCACTGTTGCCATGCCCCGCATCCGCGACTTTCGCGGCGTGAGCGGCAAGAGCTTCGATGGCCGTGGCAACTACGCCATGGGCCTCAAGGAACATCTCGTTTTCCCCGAGATTGACTTCGACAAGATCGTCGAAAACTGGGGAATGGACATCGTAATCTGCACCACCGCGCCAACGGATGCGGAAGCGAAGGCATTGTTGAAGCATTTCAACGTGCCCTTCCGTAACTAAGCGCGAAAGGAGTTAGAGTTATGGCTAAAGCTGCAATGGTTGAGCGTCAGAAAAAACGGGAACGTCTTGTTGCCAAATACGCCGCCAAACGCGCCGCTCTCAAAGAGATCGCGGCAAATGAAGATCTGCCCATGGAAGAGCGCTTCAAGGCGCGTCTGAAACTGGCGAAACTGCCGCGCAATTCCTCGGCAACACGTCTTCACAACCGCTGTCAGGTAACCGGTCGTCCCAAGGCCTATTATCGCAAGCTGAAAATGTCGCGGATCGCGCTGCGGGATCTGGCCTCCAACGGTCACGTGCCCGGCATGGTCAAGTCGAGCTGGTAGGGAGGATTAGCAATGGTTAACGATCCCGTAGGTGATATGCTCACCCGTATCCGCAACGCGTCAATGCGCGGTAAGTCCACCGTTGTCACGCCAGCCTCGAAGCTGCGCGGCTGGGTTTTGGATGTGCTGGCAGACGAAGGATATATCCGCGGCTATGAGACCAACACAGATGTGAATGGTCACGCCCAAATCGAAATCAGCCTCAAATACTATGATGGCCAGCCGGTGATCCGCGAGCTTGCGCGCGTCTCTACACCTGGTCGTCGTGTGTATTCGGGCGTGGATGACATTCCTCAGGTCCGCCAGGGTCTGGGTGTTGCGATTGTCTCCACGTCGAAAGGCGTTATGTCCGATGCGAAAGCTCGTGCCGAAAATGTCGGCGGCGAGATCCTCGCACGGGTCTTTTAAGGGGATATCGGAATGTCTCGAATTGGTAAAAGACCTGTTGAACTGCCAAGCGGTGTTACCGCGACAGTTTCGGGCCAAAGCGTTGAAGTGAAAGGCCCTAAGGGCGTCCGAAACTTCATGGGCACAGATGATGTTGATATCAAAGTGGAAGATAATGCCATCACAGTGACGCCGCGCGGCAAATCCAAGCGCGCCCGTCAGCAGTGGGGCATGTCTCGCACACAGATCGCAAATGCGGTCACAGGTGTCACCGACGGTTTCAAGAAAGAGCTTGAGATCAACGGTGTTGGCTATCGTGCTGCGCTTGCGGGCAAGACCCTCAAGCTGTCGCTCGGTTACTCGCACGATGTTGATTTTGATGTGCCCGACGGCATCACTGTCACTGTTCCAAAACCGACCGAGATCATTGTCGAAGGCATTGATCAGCAGGTGGTGGGACAGGTTGCGGCGAATATTCGTGAATGGCGCAAGCCCGAGCCCTACAAAGGCAAAGGCATCAAGTACAAAGACGAATATATCTTCCGCAAAGAAGGCAAGAAGAAGTAAGGAACGCAAGCAATGGCGAACACCAAGAAACAGTTGTTCCAAAAACGCCGTATGCGCGTTCGGAACCGATTGCGGCGCAACGCTGCGGGCCGTGCCCGTCTTAGCGTGCATCGCTCGAACAAGAACATCTCCGCTCAGATCATCGACGACGTGGAGGGCAAAACACTCGCCTCCGCCTCATCGCTCGAAAGCAAGATCGGCGTTGTTGGCAAGAACAATATTGAAGCGGCGGCGAAAGTCGGGGCGGAACTGGCCAAACGTGCGAGCAAAGCTGGCGTTGGAGAAGTGTATTTCGATCGTGGCGGATTTCTCTACCACGGCAAGGTCAAAGCGCTCGCGGATGCTGCCCGCGAGGGTGGCCTGAAGTTTTAGGAGAGACCTGATATGGCAAGAGATAACAATCGCCGCGGTGGTCGTGATCGTGATGAAGCGCCTGAATTTCAGGACCGCCTTGTCGCCATCAACCGCGTCTCGAAAACGGTTAAGGGCGGTAAACGCTTTGGTTTTGCGGCGCTCGTCGTTGTAGGCGACCAAAAAGGCCGCGTTGGCTTTGGCAAAGGTAAAGCCAAAGAGGTGCCCGAGGCGATCCGCAAAGCCACAGAGCAAGCCAAGCGCCAAATGGTGCGCGTGCCCCTCAAAGAGGGCCGGACGCTTCATCACAACATGAACGGGCGTCACGGCGCTGGTAAAGTTGTCATGCGCACAGCGCCAGCGGGTACGGGCATCATCGCCGGTGGTCCGATGCGGGCTGTGTTCGAGATGCTGGGCATCTCGGACGTTGTGGCCAAGTCTATCGGCTCGCAAAACCCGTACAACATGATCCGCGCAACCATGGACGGTCTGACCAAAGAAGCCAGCCCACGTCATGTTGCGGCGCGCCGCGGCAAGAAAGTCGCCGACATCCTGCCCAAGCGCGCTGACGAACCAGCCGCAGAAGCAGCGGAGGCCTAGGACATGGCAAAAACCATCGTCATCAAGCAGATCGGTTCTCCGATCCGCCGCCCCAAAGACCAGCGCGCGACGCTGATCGGTTTGGGTCTGAACAAGATGCACAAAACCCGCGAGCTCGCCGACACACCCAACGTGCGCGGCATGATCGCCAAAATCCCGCATATGGTGGAGATTGTGGAAGAGAAGGGCTAAGGCTCACTCTTACAGACCAAACGAAAAGCCCCGGTTTACCGGGGCTTTTTCCTTTTGAGGCGTTGCTCATGCGAGTATGGGTCAGGGCGGCCAGATCACCTGCGATGCCATAGGTCGCGTTTGTCCTCATCTCTGGGCAAGCAAAGCACGGTTGAGGCCTTCCGAAAGGCGCGCACGCCAAACGCATATCGGCCATGTTGTTTCAGCATTGGTAAGATGCGTCCATGAAGCGTAGGAACAATTCAGACCCAAACGGTTGAATATTGGAGAGTTGATATGTTCGCTTTTGTCAAAAATTCCTACGTAAAATTATCTGCGCGCGCGGCCGAAATCTGGGAAGCCGGTCCGCCGCCATGTTGGACTGATTATCTGCATCAGACGCGCGACAAGTTTTAAGGCAAGGACCTGTTATTGCCGCCTACGACATAGTTTTGGCGTTGCGGGACAGTTGCAAGCAAGACGCCTGAGCAGTTTAACTCTCACTCCAAGTCTTCAGATGCTTGCACGATTGCTGATTATGGGACATGACACACGGGCTTACTTCCAGGGAATGCCCACATGTTCAACCGCCTCGCCCCCGCTCTCACCCTGACGCTTTGCGCTTGTATCGGGCAAATGCCCGAAGGCGATGAGATCAATGTCACGCGCAAAGGCGATCAATTTTTGGGGGTTGCCGGACCGGAGTGGAGCCGCGCTGATCTTCGGGCAAACCTCGGCGGTGTCATTTGCCCTGACAGTGAGATTGCGGAAATCTCGATCAATCGGGGGCTTGATGAGGTTTCGACCTTCACCGGCGCCTGCGCCTGACGCCTAAATCCGCGTGCGGCCACATTTTCGCGCACAATAGTCACGACGCACCCTTGATCCAGAAGGCGTGCTGCCCTATACGCAGCCGGTGGCTTCTATGCCATTCACATGTAAATGCCGTGTTGGCCCCTTTTGTCGCAATCGGGGGGTCGTTCCGGCCAAAGGAGATAGCGACATGAAACTGAATGAACTGCGTGATAACAAAGGCGCAACGAAATCCAAAAAACGTATTGGTCGTGGTCCGGGTTCGGGCACTGGTAAAACCGGTGGTCGCGGGATCAAAGGTCAGAAATCCCGCTCGGGTGTGTCCATTAATGGCTACGAAGGTGGCCAAATGCCGCTTTACCAGCGTCTGCCAAAGCGCGGTTTCAACAACATCAATGCCAAGCGTCACGCTGTGATTAACTTGGGCATTTTGCAAAAATTCATCGATGAGAAGAAGATCGACGCCAAAAAGCCAATCACCGAGGAAAGCCTTGTTGAAAGCGGTCTTGTGCGCCGCGTGCGTGACGGTGTTCGTCTGCTCGGCAAAGGTGAATTGAGCGCGAAAATCGACCTGACGGTCAGCGGCGCCTCCAAATCCGCAATCGCTGCGGTGGAGAAAGCGGGCGGTAAAGTCACGGTCACAACTCCGGCAAAAGCGGATGCTTCGGCTGAGTGATGTCTTGAAGGCGGGCCAGTCCCGCCTTACATCGTCTTGAATTCGCGCATTGTCGAGGAGAGCCCGTAAATGGCGTCAGCAGCAGAACAAATGGCCGCAAACCTTTCGTGGGGGGCATTGGGCAAAGCCAAAGAACTGCAACAGCGCATCCTCTTCGCGCTTGGCTTGCTCATCGTCTACCGGATCGGGACGTATATTCCGGTTCCGGGCATCGACACGGTCGAGCTGCAACGCTTTTTCGAAGACGGCAGCGCTGGTATCGGTGGCATGCTCAACATGTTCACCGGCGGCGCGCTCAGCCGGATGGGTATCTTTGCCCTTGGCATCATGCCCTATATCTCGGCCTCGATTATTGTCCAGCTTCTCGCGGCCATGGTGCCGCAGCTTGAGCAGCTCAAGAAAGAAGGCGAGGCGGGTAGGCGCAAGATTAACCAATATACCCGCTACGGTACTGTGTTTCTGGCAACTTTTCAGGCCTATGGTATCTCGGTCGGCCTGCAATCTGGCGGGCTGGTGACAAACCCCGGTTGGTATTTCATCGTCTCCTCGGTGATCACGCTTGTCGGTGGCACCATGTTCCTGATGTGGCTTGGTGAGCAGATCACCGCACGCGGCATCGGCAACGGTATCTCGTTGATCATCTTTGTCGGTATCATCGCCGAATTGCCTGCCGCGCTGGCGCAATTCTTCGAGCAAGGCCGTATCGGGGCGCTGTCGCCCGTTGTGATCATCGGTGTGATGCTGATGGTCGTCGTCGTCATTGCCATCGTGGTCTTTGTTGAGCGCGCCTTGCGCAAGATCCATATTCAGTATCCCAAACGGCAGGTTGGCCAGAAGATGTACGGTGGTGAAAGTTCGCATCTGCCGGTCAAGATCAACCCTGCCGGTGTGATCCCGCCAATCTTCGCGTCGTCGCTCCTGCTGTTGCCGACAACAATTGCGACGTTCTCGGGCAATCAAAGCTCGGGCTGGCTCAATACGCTTTTGGCCTATTTCGGACCGGGACAGCCGCTCTATCTGCTTTTCTTTGTATCGATGATTGTGTTCTTCGCCTATTTCTACACTGCTAATGTCAGCTTCAAATCCGAAGATGTGGCGGACAACCTGAAGAGCCAGGGCGGTTTTGTTCCGGGCATTCGTCCCGGCGCCAAGACCGCGCAATATCTCGACTATGTCGTCAGCCGCCTTCTGGTGCTCGGCTCTGCTTACCTCGCCGCGATCTGTCTGTTGCCTGAATTGCTGCGCAACCAGTTCTCCATCCCGTTCTATTTTGGCGGGACGTCGCTTCTGATCGTCGTTTCGGTGACAATGGACACAATCACGCAGGTGCAAAGCCACATGCTTGCGCATCAATACGAAGGGCTGATCGAGAAGTCGAACCTTCGCGGTAAGAACCGTAGCAAGGCGCGCAGCAAGCCGCGTGGCAAAGGGAAGGCGCGTCGATGAACATCATTCTGCTCGGACCGCCCGGCGCGGGGAAAGGAACGCAAGCAAAGTTCCTCGTTGAAGAAAACAACATGATGCAACTCTCGACCGGCGACATGCTGCGCGCGGCGCGCAAGTCCGGCACAGAAATGGGCAAAAAAGTTGCGGCTGTGATGGATGCGGGCAAGTTGGTGACGGATGAGATTGTCATCGGGCTGATTGAAGAGCAGCTGACCGCTGGCCATGACACCGCTGGCTTCATCTTCGATGGCTTCCCGCGCACGCTGGCACAGGCAGATGCACTCGGTGATTTGATGGATAAAATCGGCCAAAGCCTCGACGGCGTGGTTGAGATGCGTGTTGACGACGAGCAGCTTGTACGTCGTATCACCGGTCGGTTCACCTGCGGCAATTGCGGCGAAGGCTATCACGACGATTTCAAGAAACCCGCCAAAGAGGGTGTGTGCGATCAATGTGGCGGCACTGAATTCAAGCGCCGCCCCGATGATAATGAAGAGGCGCTCAAAACGCGACTGATGGCCTATTACAAGGACACCTCACCGCTGATTGGCTATTACTACGCCAAGGGCAAGCTGTCCTCTATAGATGGGCTTGGCGAGATTGACGAAGTCAAATCCCGCCTTGCCGGTGCGCTACCGCGCTGACACCAGTCGCTCGGCGTCGCGATAAATCTCTGACCGTTTGATCCCGGCCAGCGCTAGCTGACCTTTACTTATCATGCTCTGGACAGCCACGATGCGGGCGCGCGCCATGCTTTCGAAAAAGCTGGTTATGGCGTTAATAATCGCGCCCGATGGTCTTGTGCCAGCCGCAGGGGGGCGGAGGCCGTCACGTTTACGCGTGCAACGCCACGTTGTCGGCAGCCTCTTGGGCCAGCCTTGTTACGTCTGATCGCGTAATCCCGATGTCGGCAAGATCGCGCGATGACAGTTTCGACAATTCTGCGCGGGTCGCATTAAACGCTTTCCGCTTGGCCAGTGTCAGGCGAATGCGCGCGGAGAACGCGTGAAAGAGTTCGCGGACGTTTGATCCGGTTGCGGTTGTTGTGTTGAACTCTGAACTGATCGACATATTTCGTCTCCTCTGGTTAATGGTGCAGCGCAATAATAACTCGCTGCAGTGCACAAGATAGGCTTGCTTCCAGAAAATAACAGAGGCAAAAAACGCAAACCGGGTTTGCGCTGAGCGAATGGCTCATCCGCTTTATCAGGTTGCGGCAAGATGAGACGGTTTAGAAATCTTAAGAATTGGTTAAGGATACGCGCGCCGACCGCATATGGATTGTGCATCGATTGTGCATGAGTTGTGCATCGCAGTTTCTGAGCAAATCAGGCCGGTTTTGCAGGCTCTCTTCACATTCGTAAACGGCGCTTGACCCTATCGTAGAAGTGGCTATACATCGCCACTTCTCAGCAATGAGATTCGGGTCGCGTCGCTGACCCACCAAGACCCCGCTGGTTTATACTAACCTGCGGGATTTGTTGTGAAAAAAGGTTCCGGAATAACGGAACTGCAACTGAACGGAGAAAGCCTTTGGCTCGTATCGCTGGGGTCAATATACCGACCCATAAACGCGTGGTTATCGCGCTCACCTACATCCACGGCATCGGTAACACGACCGCAAAATCCATCTGTGAAGCTATTGGAATCCCACTCGAAAAGCGCGTGAATGAACTTTCCGACGCCGAAGTGATTTCCGTGCGCGAGCACATCGACGCCAATCTGATGGTCGAAGGCGATCTGCGCCGCGACGTGTCGATGAACGTCAAACGCCTGATGGATCTTGGCTGCTATCGTGGTCTGCGCCATCGTCGCAACCTGCCTGTTCGCGGCCAGCGCACGCATACCAATGCGCGCACCCGCAAAGGCCCCGCCCGCGCTATCGCCGGCAAGAAGAAATAGGGGAGCTTGAACAATGGCACGCGATAAGGTTCGGACGAAGAAGAAGGTCCGCAAGAATATCACAGCTGGCGTCGCGCACGTGAATTCCAGCTTTAACAACACGAAAATCCTGATTTCCGACGCGCAGGGCAATGCGATTTCCTGGTCGTCCGCGGGAACAATGGGATTCAAAGGGTCCAGAAAATCAACACCTTACGCGGCACAGATCGCGGCAGAGGATGCTGGCAAAAAGGCTCAGGAACATGGCGTGAAAACGCTGGAAGTTGAAGTGCAGGGACCAGGGTCGGGCCGCGAAAGCGCGCTGCGGGCCTTGGGTGCCGTCGGGTTTGTCATCACATCCATTCGTGACGTCACACCGATCCCACACAACGGCTGCCGCCCACCCAAACGCCGCCGCGTTTAAGGTCGGGACACGAGAGACAAGTTTGACGACCCCTCGGGTGTTTTCGGCCCCTGGATCGGGCCGAAAACGAGCATGGAGGTAAACCTATGATCCAAAAAAATTGGCAGGACCTAATCCGTCCGAACCGTCTCAGTATCAAGCCGGGAAGTGATCCAATGCGCATGGCAACGGCCGTCGCGGAACCACTAGCGCGCGGTTTTGGCCTGACTTTGGGCAACGCCCTGCGCCGTGTGCTATTGTCTTCGTTGCAAGGCGCGGCAATCACGTCAGCGCAGATTGACAATGTTCTGCATGAGTTCAGTTCGGTTGCGGGTGTACGTGAAGACGTCACCGATATCGTTTTGAACCTTAAAGGCGTCTCGCTGCGCATGGAAGTGGAAGGGCCAAAGCGCCTGAACATCTCCGCGACGGGTCCAGGTGTAATCACTGCGGGTGATATTTCTGAAACCGCTGGCATCGAAGTGCTGAACAAGGATCATGTGATCTGCCACCTCGACGAAGGTGCGTCGCTCTACATGGAACTGACGGTTGAAACCGGATCGGGATATGTGCCTGCCGACAAGAACCGCCCGGAAGATGCACCGATTGGGCTGATCCCCGTCGATGCGTTGTTTTCGCCGATCAAGAAAGTGTCCTATAAGGTCGAGCCGACCCGCGAGGGTCAGGTTCTCGATTACGACAAGCTGACGCTTAACCTCGAAACAGACGGATCGATAACGCCAGAAGATGCGCTGGCCTTTGCGGCACGCATTCTACAAGACCAGCTTCAGGTCTTCATCAACTTCGAAGAACCAGAAGTTGCTGGCCGCGCCGAAGAAGAAGACGAGTTGGAATTCAACCCGCTGCTTCTCAAGAAAGTGGACGAGTTGGAGTTGTCGGTTCGCTCTGCAAACTGCCTGAAGAACGACAATATCGTTTATATCGGCGATTTGATCCAGAAGACCGAAGCAGAGATGTTGCGCACGCCGAACTTTGGTCGTAAATCCTTGAATGAAATCAAGGAGTTGCTGACAACAATGGGTCTGCATCTGGGCATGGACATCGTCGACTGGCCACCTGAAAATATCGAGGAATTGGCCAAAAAGTTCGAAGACCAGTTCTAAGCAATTCGGGGCGGCGCTCGCGCCGCTCCAACCCCGGGCTTTGGCCCCAATAAAAAGTGGTTTGCGCACGAAAACGCAGGCTTACGTCATAAAACGAAACGTGAAAAAGGAATAAGATTATGCGTCACGCGCGTGGCTATCGCCGTTTGAACCGCACCCATGAACACCGCAAAGCGTTGTTCGCGAATATGTCCGGCTCGCTCATTGAACATGAGCAAATCAAGACAACATTGCCCAAAGCCAAAGAGCTTAAGCGCGTTGTTGAAAAGCTGATCACCCTTGGCAAACGCGGCGACCTGCATGCCCGTCGTCTGGCCAACAGTCAGCTCAAGCAAGATCAGCATGTTGCGAAATTGTTTGAGGTGCTTGGCCCGCGTTACAAAGACCGCAATGGCGGTTACACACGGGTTCTCAAAGCCGGTTTCCGCTATGGTGACATGGCGCCCATGGCAATCATCGAGCTCGTTGATCGCGATGTCTCTGCCAAAGGCGCGGCCGATAAAGCACGGCTCGCAGAAGAGGATGCTGCTGCGGAAGAATAATCTGCGTCGGCCTTTCCAGATGATACATGCCGCTCCGAATTTCGGGGCGGTTTTGTTTTTGATGATGGACAATTCGCACCACTCAAGCGCAGTCTGAGGCATCATGGCTGACCTTTTTGATACCTCGACCGACGCAACAGCGCATAGCGTTACGCGACCGCTGGCCGACCGACTACGCCCGCAAGCGTTGAATGAGGTTATCGGTCAGGATCATCTGGTTGGTGCAGATGGTTCACTGAGCACGATGATTGAGTCAAACACCTTGGGATCACTCATCTTTTGGGGGCCGCCGGGTGTAGGCAAGACGACGATTGCCCGGCTTTTGGCGGATGAAGTGGACCTGCATTTCGTCCAGATCAGCGCAATTTTCACTGGCGTGCCGGAGTTGCGTAAAGTCTTCGAAGCGGCGCGTATGCGAAAGACCAACGGTCGTGGAACGCTCCTCTTTGTTGATGAGATCCACCGCTTTAACAAGGCCCAACAAGACGGTTTTCTGCCGCATATGGAAGACGGTACGATTGTCCTTGTCGGTGCAACAACTGAGAATCCGTCTTTTGAGTTGAACGCTGCGCTTTTGAGCCGTGGCCAAGTGCTCACGCTCAGGCGGCTTGATGATGACGCGCTTGGTGAACTTTGCGCGCGTGCCGAGAGTGAGTTGGGCCTTTCGCTACCGCTTGATGATGGCGCAAAATCTGCCCTGATAGAGATGGCCGATGGCGACGGTCGTGCGCTTTTGAACCTTGTTGAGCAGGTGGTGGGTTGGGGCGATGCGCCTGTGGACCGTGAGCAGCTAAGCAAGCGATTGTCGCGGCGGGCGGCGGTCTACGATAAGTCTGGCGATGGTCATTACAACCTCATTTCAGCGCTTCATAAATCAGTGCGTGGCTCGGACCCGGATGCGGCCCTCTACTGGCTTGCCCGCATGCTCACCGCTGGTGAAGATCCACGCTATCTTATGCGCCGGATTACCCGAATGGCTGTCGAAGACATCGGCCTTGCTGACCCCGACGCGCAGCAGATGTGCCTGTCCAGTTGGCAAACCTATGAGCGTTTGGGATCACCCGAAGGCGAGTTGGCGGTAGCCCAAGCGGTCCTTTACCTGGCGCTCGCACCCAAATCGAACGCCTCTTATGTCGCCTATAAAGCGGCCATGCGTGATGCCAAAGAAACTGGATCGAAACTGCCGCCCAAGCACATCCTGAACGCGCCAACGCAGTTGATGAAGGACGAGGGCTACGGAACCGGCTACGATTATGACCATGATGCCAAAGACGGGTTTTCGGGTCAGAACTACTTCCCCGACGACATGGATCGCGCGGCGTATTACCAGCCGGTTGAGCGTGGGCAAGAGCGGGAAATGCACAAGCGCCTGAGCTATTTTGCCAAGCTACGCGCCGAGCGGAACAAAGCGTAAATTTCTGGTCAAGGTCCAAGGCCTGTGCCAAAAGGCGGCCATGGATTTAATCGCTATTGCTCTTGGTGGCGCGCTTGGTAGCGTCGCCCGATATTTAACCTCCATGGGTGTGACGCGCATGACCGGTGCGAGCTATCCTTTGGGGACGCTGTGCGTGAATGTCATCGGTTCGTTTTGCATGGGCTTTGCATTGGTGATGATCATCGAAAAATTGGGAATGAGCGCACGGGCCGGGCTCTTCCTGATGACCGGATTTCTGGGCGGTTTCACAACGTTCTCCGCCTTCTCACTCGAAGCCTATCAAATGTTGCAAGCGGGCCGGATGTTGGTTCTGTCGAGCTACGTCATTGCGTCCGTTTTTCTCTCAATAGCCGCACTCATCGCAGGCGTGGCATTGGCGCGGGCGGTGTTCGGATGAGCGGTGTGCAAACGGTGACGACCGAGGAGGACGCAAAAGGCCAACGCCTCGACCGCTGGTTCCGCAATCGATTTCCGCAGGTCACGCAAGGACGCATCGAGAAGATGTGTCGCAAGGGCGAGATCAGGGTTGAAGGTGGCCGCGTAAAAGCGAGCACACGGCTTGAAGCGGGTCAGACCGTGCGCGTGCCGCCGCTTGGCGTGCGCGAGGTGGCGCATAAGCCGCGCGAAATTTCGATTTCGGATGCAGATGCGAAGATGATCCAAAGCACGGTGCTGTATCGCGACGATGATCTGATTGTGCTGAACAAACCTGCAGGATTGGCGGTTCAGGGTGGCTCCAAGACCACTTTGCACGTGGATGGTTTAGCGGATGCGCTGCGGTTTGATGCGGATCAAAAGCCCAAACTTGTCCATCGGCTCGACAAGGATACATCCGGCATCTTGCTCCTCGCGCGCCATGGCCTCGCGGCCGCAGCGTTGGCCAAATCGTTTCAAGCAAAGACCACGCGCAAGATTTACTGGGCGGCAGTGGCGGGCGTTCCGCATTTGCGATCAGGGACGATCAAGTTCGGATTGGCCAAAGAGGCGGGTCACGGTCCACATGGGGCCGGAGAGAAGATGGTCGCGCTCCACCCGGATGATGTGGCAGAGGTGAAGGGCGCAAAGCACGCGACGACCGATTATATGGTCCTCGAAAATGTTGCACAAAGGGCGGCTTGGGTGGCGCTCGTGCCAATAACCGGGCGCACGCATCAATTGCGGGCGCATATGGCGCAGATTGGTCATCCCATCGTGGGCGACGGCAAATACGGCACCAATTCCCAGTCGAATGAGGGAGAGGGCTGGGGCGCGCAGCTTGGCGGGTCGATCTCACGCAAACTGCATCTGCATGCGCGCATGATCACGATTTCCCATCCCACGACAAAGGCGCAGATGACGTTTGTTGCTCCATTGTCCGATCACATGAAACACACCTGGGATTTTCTGGGCTGGAATCCCAAGCACTACGCTGGCGATCCGTTCGAGGATGACGCGACATGAGCACGCCTGCCTTGTTGATATTCGATGTGGATGGCACGCTCGTCGATAGCGCTGAAGAGATATGTGCCACCATGGACATTGCCTATCGGCGTTGCGGACATGAGCCACCGGCGCGGGCGCAGGTGTTGAGTATTGTCGGTCTATCGTTGCCGCAAGCGATGCAAAGCCTGAGCCCGGACATCACGCCAGAGCAAAACGGAGCTTTGGTGGACGCGTATCGCGATTATTTCGTGGAAGCGCGTGCCAAAAACCAGCATCATACGCCGCTTTATGATGGGGTGCGCGACGGGCTGGCGAGATTGAATGATCATCCAAATTACGTCTTGGGCGCCGCCACTGGTAAGGCGATGCGGGGTCTGGATCACATTATCAGCCAGCATGCGCTTGAGGGGGTATTTGTCACCAAACAAACCGCTGATCTGCACCCATCAAAACCCCATCCGGCCATGATTGAGGCGGCGATGGCGGAGACCGGGATTAACGCCGCCCGCACAGTGATGATTGGCGATACGAGTTTCGATATGGAGATGGGAAAGGCGGCCGGGGTGCGCACGATTGCTGTGAGTTGGGGCTATCACGACCGGGCGCGACTGATGGCAGCCGGATGTGATGCGATCGCTGATGGTTTTGACGATTTGCAGGCGATTGTGCATCATATGTTCGGAGATGCGGCATGAGCGATTGGGCGGCGAAACGATTTTGGAACGATGCGGATGTGAAAGATCAGGATGATGGATTTGCTATTCTCCTCGATGATCGCCCACTCAAAACGCCCACAAAAAACGATCTTGTTTTACCAAACCGCGATATTGCGGAGCTGGTTGTGCAGGAATGGCGCGATGTTGAGGAGAAGATTGACCCCGAAGTGATGCCCTTCACCCGGTTTGCCAACTCAGCCATCGACCGGATGCCGACCCGCGCGCCTGCTGTGCGGGAGATGTTGCGCGAATATGCGGAGACCGATTTGCTGTGCTACCGCGCGGATAAGCCGGAGGGTTTGGTCGCCAGACAGACGGCGGCATGGGACCCGCTTCTTGATTGGGCGCAGGAAGAGAAAGGGCTGAAATTCGATACGACCTTCGGAATTTTGCCAATTGATCAGCCGGAGGTGACCATAAACGAGGTGACGCGCTGGCTTGAAAACAAGGCCGGGTTTCATCTGATGGGTCTGCATGACCTGGTGACGCTTGCGGGATCATTTGTTATCGCGATGGCGGTCTTTGAGGGGCATCAGAGTGCCGAAACGGGCTGGGAAAACTCTCGCATTGATGAGGACTGGCAAGCGGAAAAATGGGGGATTGATAGCGAAGCGAAGGCCCAGGCAGACGCAAAGCGCGCGGAGTTTTTGCGTGCGGCCTTGATTCTTTCAAAGCTGGACTGACAGATGAGCGCAATTTACGCAAATGGACCAGAAGAACTGCTGAGTATCTCGCAACTTGCTGAGATCAGCGGGTATGATTTTATCAATGGCATATTTGAAGGCACATATCCCGCGCCGCCTATTGCGCGGGTGCTCAACTATTGGCTGGTAGAGGTCGAAAAGGGCAAGGTTGTCTTTGAGGGCGCGCCGGAATTTGATGCCATGAACCCAATCGGTACAATCCACGGCGGCTGGTTTGGTACGCTTCTCGACAGTTGCATGGCTTGTGCGGTTCAAACGATGCTGCCTAAAGGGCAGGGGTACACAACGCTGGAATACAAGGTGAATATCATTCGCCCCTTGCAGCCTGATGGACGCTTGTATCGTGCAATTGGCGAGGTTGATCACGTCGGGCGTCGCACCGGTATCGCGCATGGTTCCCTGATTGGTGTCGAAGATCAAAAGATTTATGCCACCGGTTCCACGACCTGCTATATCTTCGATTTGAAGTGATGCAGAAAACCGTTGTCGCATTGATTTGCAAATGCGTCGGAATTTGAGCGAACTCAGTGCATTACGTAGCGGTTTTTACCAAAAACATGCTGATATTCCGCCATTACTCCTTGACGCGGGCTAGGGGAAAGTTACACACTTTGTGCGGGCTCCAAGTAGAGCGAGACCTGAAACCAATGAGATACGCGACCTGGGAAAAAACATGTCAGCCAGTCGCGAGACAGGAAGGGAAGACATGAAAAACTCTGTATTTTTTGGGACGATGGCTGCTGCCGGTTTGGCCGCCGGACTTGCCTCTGCCGGTACGCTTGAAGATGTTCAAGCGAAGGGCGAGTTGGCATGTGGTGTGACAACCGGTCTGGTCGGTTTCGCAGCACCTGATGCGAATGGCGAGTGGAAAGGCTTTGACGTCGCAATCTGCCGCGCAGTCGCTGCTGCGGTTCTGGGTGATGGCGCGAAAGTTAAATTCGTCCCAACAACAGGTAAAACTCGCTTCACGGCACTGGCGTCTGGCGAGGTTGATCTGCTGGCACGGAACACCACTTGGACGTTCTCGCGCGATGTTGACCTGAAATTCACCTTTGCTGGCGTGAACTACTATGATGGCCAAGGCTTCATGGTGCGCAAAGATCTGGGTGTGGGTTCTGCAAAAGAGCTCGATGGTGCAACAGTTTGCATCCAGACAGGTACAACAACCGAGTTGAACCTTGCTGACTTCTTCCGCTCGAACAGCATCTCGTATGAGCCTGTTCCAATTGAAACAAATGCTGAAGCGCAGCAGCAGTACCTCGCCGGTGCTTGCGACGTTTACACAACGGACGCATCTGGTTTGGCTGCGACACGCGCCACATTTGAAGATGCGGATGCACACACTCTGCTTCCGGAGATCATCTCCAAAGAGCCACTGGGTCCGCTCGTTCGTCACGGCGACGATCAGTGGGGTGATATCGCACGTTGGACGCTGAATGCGCTGATCACGGCTGAAGAGCTGGGCATCACATCTGCAAATCTGAGCGAGATGGCCAATGGCACCAACAACCCTGAGGTTAACCGTCTGCTTGGTACCGAAGGCGAGCTTGGCGCGATGCTGGGTCTCGACAATGAGTGGGCTGTTCGCGCCATCGGCGTTGAAGGCAACTACGGCGAGATCTTCGAGAAGAACATCGGTGAAGCAACGCCGATTGGTCTCGCGCGCGGTCTGAACGCACAGTGGACCAAAGGCGGTCTGATCTACTCGCCACCGTTCCGCTAGGATCAAGTTAAGATTAGGGCGCCCGCGCAAGCCGGCGCCCTTTTCATATCTAAACAAGCGACTTGGGTTGCCCTGCGCTTGGGCAATCCGAACAAAAAACGCTAAAACAACACACGGGGAACGAAGCTGATGGCGATTACGTCGGAGCCGGAACAAAGATTCCGTCTTGGAATGCTGCTCTACGATACGCGGTATCGTTCTCTCACAATCCAAGTTATCGCTCTGTGCGGGTTTATGCTCGGCGTCGGCTGGCTTTTGAGCAACGCGGCGGCGAACCTCGCTGAACTTGGGAAGCCGCTTGGGTTCGGCTTTCTGTTCCAGCCTGCGGGCTATGATATTAACCAGCGTTTGATCGAGTACACATCACAGTCGCCGCATTGGCGGGCCGCTGCGGTTGGCATCCTCAACACCTTGCTTGTTGCGGTTCTTGGGTGCATCCTTGCGACGATTTTGGGCGTGGTTGTCGGGGTGTTGCGCCTATCTAACAACTGGATCGTCTCGCGTTTGATGACAGTCTACGTGGAGGCGTTTCGTAACGTACCGGTTCTCTTGTGGATCGTGTTCGCAATGGCAATTTTCATCGAAACTTTGCCCGCGCCCAAAGCGTTTCGCGGAGATGGCGCGACCGCTTCGATGTATCTGGGTGACAGCGTCGCGCTGACCAATCGCGGCTGGTACATCCCTGCGCCTGTGTTCGAGAACGGGTCGTGGCTGGTGGTTGTGACCTTCCTGCTTTCGCTGGTTGGTATTTGGCTCTTTGGTCGGTGGGCCCGCGCAAAACAGGATGCCACGGGGCAAATACTGCCGACGTTCTGGATCAAACTGGCGATCTTTTTCATTCCGGTTTTGCTGGTCTATTTCATTGCCGGGCGTCCGATTGGCTTGGAATATCCTGAGCTGAAGGGCTTCAATTTCAAAGGCGGGATTTACATGCGCAACTCGCTGATTGCGCTGTGGCTTGCCCTGTCTTTCTACACCGCGGCCTTTATTGCAGAGATTGTTCGTGCGGGTATCCTGTCGGTCAGCAAGGGGCAATCCGAGGCGGCGTTTGCGCTGGGTCTGCGCCCAAACCGGACGATGAATTTGGTGATCTTGCCGCAGGCTTTGCGCGTGATCATCCCGCCGCTGATTTCGAATTATCTGAACCTGACCAAGAACTCATCACTGGCGATTGGGGTGGGGTATATGGATGTGACCGGCACGCTGGGGGGCATCACTTTGAATCAGACTGGACGGGAAATGGAATGTCTGCTGATTCTGATGCTGATCTATCTCATCATCTCGCTCACGATTTCGGCTGTTATGAACGCTTATAACAAGCGCACCATGTTGAAGGAGCGATAGGATGAGCGATCTTCAGATGCACAATCAACCTTACGTGCGCGAAAGCATGCTCCCGGAGCAGGAGCCGCCGCTGTTGGAGGCTGGGTTGACCAAATGGGTGCGCAGCAATCTGTTTTCATCCAAGCTAAACATCGTTCTGACCTTGGTCTCGATTGTGGTCGTCTTCTTCCTGCTCAAGGTGATAATTGGTTGGATGTTTGTGCCGACATGGGAAAGCTCATCGCTGACAGAGTGCCGGGAAATCTTCCTTGGTCTGGGCCGCGAGGGGCATTTTGCGGGCGCGTGTTGGGGGATCATCCGGGACCGCTTCTTGCAGTTCATGTTCGGGTTTTATCCAGCCGAAGGGTATTGGCGTATCCTGCTGTCGTTTGCGTTGATGCTGCTAGCACTGGCGCCGGTGCTGTTCAATAGCCTGCCGCGAATTATGCTATGGTTTTCAGCTCTTTATCCGTTCTTCTTCCCGTGGTTTTTATGGGGTGGAAACATATGGCTGCCGATCCTTGTTATCCTCGGTCTGGTTCTGGGCTACATCGCGTTTCGGATCATTGCGCCGATGTTCGGTGTCATCGTCGGGAATATTGCCGCCGTTCTGGTGACGGTCTTGTGGATGATGTTTGGCGTTTCAAACGTGAACGCCATGCTCAACACGATGTTCACCGATGCGAGGTTGGAGACGCTCATTCCGTCGCTGGCATCCGATATTGAAGCGCTACCGGAACCGATTGCGGAGCTGACAGTCGGGATCGATAGCCGCATCGCTGCTATTGCGGATGCGGATGTGCGCAAAGCAGAGATCGTTGATGAGCTTGAACCCGTTGCCAAAGCGATCAAAGGCGTCGAGTTTCTCGAGGAGTTGCAGCATGATCTTTCTGGTGTCGGCGCATTTGACAACGCCGATGACGTAACTGAACTGCGACGGACGCTGACCCGGACGGTTAACGCGCTTGGCGAGCCTCAGAGTGATTTACTGGCGGACTTCAAGTTTTCCGTAGGAGAGCTTTTGACAGTTACGCAACAAGAAGATGTTAACCCTGCGAGCGTTGGGGAAAGTTTTGCGCAACTCACCGGATCGCTTGATCGAACGTTGGAGCCGTTGCAACGCGACATTCCTGCATTGCTAGACCAGCGCAGTGAATTGTCTGATCGCCTGTTGGCGCATATCTCTGAGACCCTGCCGCTGCGCGAAGAGTTGACGGTCTTGCAGCGCGATCGCAATCGGCTTGAGAGCGCGCTTTCAGACAAGACGTCATTGCTGGCCAATCTCGAAAAGCTGCCCGATACCCGTGCCGAACGAGATGGCGCTTCCGAGAGCCGCAGACAAGCGCTGAATACGGCCATTGGTGAAACTGAAGGAGAGGCGGGCCTTGTCGGTCTCACCCCCGTGCCATCGGCCAATTTTGGCGGCTTTGCCCTGTCGGTGATCATCGGTGTGACGTGTATCCTGATCTCGCTGCCTTTGGGCATTCTGCTGGCGCTGGGGCGGCAATCCAATCTCTTCATCGTCAAGACCATCTGCGTTGGATTTATTGAGTTTATTCGCGGTGTACCGCTGATTACGCTGTTGTTCGTGGCCTCAACGCTGCTGAATTATTTCATGCCGCCCGGAACGAATTTTGACATCATTCTTAGGGTGATCATCATGGTGACGCTCTTTGCCGCTGCCTATATGGCGGAGGTGATCCGGGGCGGTTTGGCAGCGTTGCCGACGGGGCAGTATGAAGGCGCGGACAGTCTGGGGCTGGACTACTGGCAGTCGCAACGGCTGATCATTATGCCGCAAGCGCTGAAGATCTCGATCCCTGGTATTGTTTCGACTTTTATCGGTGTTTTCAAAGACACTGTTCTGGTGTCGATCATCGGACTTTTGGACCCGATTGGTCTGTCGAATGCTGTTCGCGCTGATGCCGCTTGGAACGGTGTCGTCTGGGAGATTTACGCCTTCATCGCGTTTATGTTCTTCATCTTCTGTTTCGCCATGTCACGATACTCGATGTATCTGGAGCGCAAGCTTCAGACCGGGCATCGCTAGAGGAGACTTTTTATGACTGATATTGCAATGGATCGCGAGATCGACCGGTCAAACATGACTGTCTCTGACGAAGTGGCGGTTCAGATCACCGAGATGAACAAATGGTACGGCTCGTTCCATGTTCTGCGGGACATCAATTTAACTGTGAATAGTGGCGAGCGGATCGTGATTTGCGGGCCGTCGGGGTCGGGTAAATCGACGCTCATTCGCTGCATCAATGCGCTTGAAGAGCATCAGAAGGGTACGATTGTTGTGGATGGCACTTTGCTGTCTTCTGACTTGAAAAACATTGATAAAATCCGCTCGGAAGTGGGGATGTGTTTTCAGCATTTTAACCTCTTCCCGCATCTTTCGATCCTTGAAAACTGCACGCTGGCGCCGATTTGGGTGCGTAAGGTGCCGCGCAAAGAAGCGGAAGAGACGGCGATGCACTTCCTTGAGAAAGTGAAAATCCCAGAGCAGGCGGACAAGTATCCGGGTCAGCTTTCAGGGGGGCAGCAGCAGCGGGTCGCGATTGCGCGGTCATTGTGCATGCGGCCGCGCATCATGCTCTTTGACGAGCCGACATCGGCGCTTGATCCGGAGATGATCAAAGAGGTTCTGGATACGATGATCGAGCTGGCCGAAGAAGGTATGACGATGTTGTGTGTGACCCATGAGATGGGTTTTGCGCGGCAGGTGGCGAACCGAGTGATCTTCATGGATGCGGGTCAGATTGTGGAGCAGAATGAGCCGGAAGAGTTCTTCAGCAATCCGCAGAATGACCGGACCAAGCTGTTCCTGAGCCAGATATTGGGTCACTAATACCTAAAAGCGCATTTTTTGGGCGGCAAAATGCGCGCTTGGGACGGATACGCAGGGCTAAATCCTTAACGATGCGTTCGGACCCTTTTTTGTAAGGGTTAACCGCCAAAAGCGGCATGCACATGCCATGCACAAGCGATGCACAATCTATGCACAGTCGGATGCGCAGTCGTGAAAAGTTACTCGAGGCGGGCGCTCACGTGAGCGGAGCGGCAACGGGCCGTTTTAGAGCAGGTCTTTGGGCCGCAGAAAGTTCACAAACTCGCAGGTGGACCTTTCCAGTTGCGCCCAGCTATCGCAGCCGAACTGCATCACCGCAACGGCTGCAGTGGGGAAATGGGAGTAGGCGGCGGTGAGATTTGCCTCCGGTACGCCGCGGGTCAAAAGCTTTGTCAGAATGCTCATGCCCGGTTGATGGGCGAGGAGCAGCACCGACTGAATATCGTCGCTCACGCCTTGCAGGCGCGAGAGCATTTTCAGCGGTTCTGCAAGATAGAGATCGGCGTAAAAGGATGCGTCGGTGTTGGGAAGTGACGGCTCCATCAGCGACCATGTTTCCTGAGTGCGTTCTGCGTCCGATATCAGGGCAATCTGAGGGGTGAGGTCATTCTGCGCGAGATACGTCCCGATCAACGGTGCATCGCGGCGACCGCGCGCATTCAAAGGGCGGTCTTGATCGTTTGGGATATCCGACGACCAGTCCGATTTGGCGTGTCGCATCAGAAATAGGGTTCTCATCAAATCCTCAGTTTTTAAATGCCGCCATATGGAATGCGGCCTGTTTGGATGGAACGATATCGTGACCGATTGGGCAAGCGCGACGGACGCGGCAACCGTCTTTGAGGCACAGATTGCCCGGCGTGTTGTCCAAATAGGCACGGCAGGCGGCGACATCATAGCCGTCGCGCGTCAGTGCCTGAGCGGGGCAGGCGGTCAGGCAGGGGGCATCGCAGGTGTCGCAGGGGCGATCTGTAGCTGGGAGTTGGGCGTCGTCCATGTCGGTTGCGAAGGACAGTGCGCCACGAAAGGAGATCATCAGACCGCGTGATTGGTGGACAAGGAGCGAGACGGGCGATTGCCAACTTGCGCCGGAGACCATCGCCCAGTGTTGGAACGGGGCGTAGGGCGGTCCGCCGAAGGGGAATTGAGGCTGAGCGTCGGCATGCTCTGCGATGTCGTTGATCACGCGTTTTGACCAACGATCGAGCGGGTCTGGGGTGCCGTCTTGATATTCGGCGCTTTGGGTGAAGACGTCCCAGAAAGTGGCATTCGGCGAGAGCAGAAGGAGCACGGCGCAATCGGTTGGTAGCTTTTCTGATTGATCGGGCCTGATGATGCCGGAGACCATGAGACCTGTGTTATTCAGGATCTCTTGCAGGGTTTGATAGGTCATTTCCGAAACGGCAGTAGCATGGACCATGCGAGTTTTGTGGGGCGATCATCGCGCCATCTCAGGCCTATCTCCATCGCGTCGTGCCCCTCTTTGGGTTGAGGGATATAGGTGCCGAACATGCGGTCCCAGATGCTGAGCGAGAAGCCGTAGTTAGAATCGTGCTGCGCGCGCTCAATCGAGTGATGCACGCGGTGCATGTCGGGCGTGACCAGCACCAGCCGGACCCAGCGATCCACATTGAGCGGCAGTTTGATGTTGGCATGGTTGAACATTGCGCAGCCGTTCAGGAGAATTTCGAAGATGATCACAGCAATCGCGGGCGCGCCAAGCGCATAAACGAGCCCGATTTTGAAGATCATCGACAGGGCAATCTCGATTGGGTGAAAGCGGATGGCGGTGGTGACGTCCATGTCCCTATCGGCGTGATGGACCTGATGCAGACGCCAGAGGATCGGGATTTTGTGGGTTATGACGTGTTGGAACCAGATCGCGAAATCGAGAATGATGATGGCGAGGATCACTTCGAGCCAGACGGGGAAATCGGATAGGTTGAACAGGCCAATGCCACTGGCTTGCGCGTCTATGGCTGCACCGACGGCAAGGAGCGGCAGAGCGATGGCCAGAAGGCGCAGGGCGGCGGTGTTGACGAAGGTGAAGGCCCAGTTGGTGAACCAGCGCGTGCCTTTGGGGGCATCGAGCGTGCGGCGGGGCATGATGTGTTCCAGCAGCGCCAGACAGGCGAAGAGGCCGATGAATATGCTGAGCCGGTAGAAGAGTTCGTTTTCCATGGCTCACCATTTGAGCGCAAAGCGATTGTCGTCAAGCATGCAATCGTGTTTGACTATCAATATGTTGTTAGTGCGTCTGTATCTGATTGTCTGTCTGAGTGTGCTGCCGGGCTTTGGCTTTGCGCAGGACTTCCGGGTGTGCGGCTGGCAGAAGGGTTCTGCGCCTGCGTCTGTGGCGGATCAGGAGGTGGACATTTTGCCGGATGCGCCGACTGCTGTTTGGACGCGGCGGGTGTCTGGGGAAGATGCGCCGCAGTTTTGTGGCGGGACGCTGGTTGGGTCCCGCTGGGTTTTGACCGCGCGCCATTGCGTGGACAGCAAATCCTGGTCTGAATTGCGGATTGTTGCAGGCGCAAAGGAAGTTGGGCGGCGCGGGACAGGGGTCACGCGCCATGCGGAATTGGCGATATGTCCGAAGGTTATGCCCGGCGCATCGCTCTATCGTGACATTGCGCTTTTGCGGCTGGATCGGCCGGTTGGGGAAGGGCCCGACCCGGCGGCTGTGTCTGCCTCGCCTGTTGATTTGCTCTCGCCGACGCCGCCTGATGTTACGCTTGCGACATGGCGTGCGGAGACGATGGGGCGGTTGGTTGCGCCGATTGATATTGTTGAGATGAAGGTCACCGGGCGTGCGCCCAACGGGATGCTGGTCGGGGAGCGGGTGGATTTTCGCAGGTCCGCGCCGTGTGGCGGGGAGAGCGGCAGCGGCGTTTATCAGCAGGTTGATGGGGTGCCGCAACTGGTTGGCGTTCTGTCGGCGATCTGGCCGCATCATGAAGAGCAGAACCGGCCTGAGCCGATCTGCAAGCGCCCGCGCACCCGTGCGTTGATCACGGATGTGGTTGAGGAGCGGGACTGGATATTGGGTATGATGGCAGCGTGTGAGCGTGATCCGGGCCTATGTGTCAAGCCCTGATCAGGGTCCCAGCACCGTGGTCAGTGAAAAGCTCCAGCAGGCAGGCGTTCTGAGCGCGGCCATCAAGGATCACCACCGCGCTAACGCCGCTTTGCAGCGCATCAAGGGCGGTTTCGGTTTTAGGGATCATGCCGCCCTCTATGGTGCCGTCCTCGATCAGCGCGCGCACAGTCTGGCTGGTGAGATCAGTGATGACATCGCCGTCCTTGTCCTTCACCCCGGCGACATCCGTGAGCAGCAGCAAGCGGTCAGCGTTGAGCGCGCCGGCGATTGCACCGGCTGCCGTGTCGCCGTTGATGTTGAACGTCTCACCATTCTCGCCCATGCCAATCGGGGCGACGACGGGGATGAGGTTGGAGTTGATGAAGGTTTGCAGAACGCTTGGGTTCACCTCTTTGGGGGCGCCAACGAGGCCGAGGGATGCGTCGGCTTGGGTACATTTGATCAGATTGGCGTCTTTGCCGGTCAGTCCGACGGCCATACCGCCCTGAACATTGATCGCGTGCGCGATTTTCTTGTTGATCCGGCCTGCGAGCACCATCTCTACGATATCCATCGTGGCCGCGTCTGTCACACGCTTTCCGCGGACGAATTCTGATTTTATATCAAGGCGTTCCAGCATGTCGTTAATCGCGGGGCCGCCGCCGTGAACGACCACGGGATGCACGTTGCATTGCTTCATCAGAACGATATCGCGGGCGAAGCTGGCGAGGGCTTCATCATCGCTCATCGCGTGGCCGCCGAACTTTACGACGACCGTCGCGCCATCATAGCGTTGCAGATATGGGAGGGCCTCGGACAGCGTTCTGGCTGTCGCCATGAAGTCGCGATTCATGCTTTTGGACTTTCTCATTTGCACGTCTTCTCTGGTGTGGCACCGTGCTTAAACCGACGCATGCTGGGTCACAAGGGGTCAGTTAATCTGGGCGATGACGGAGCGGAGCGTTTCGATGCCCTGATTTTTCGCGGAAGATGTCAGGAGGAGTTCAGGGAAGGCGGCGGGATGTTTCGAAAGGTTTGCGCGGACCTGATCGAGCACGCTGTCCAGCTCACTCGCTTTCAGTTTGTCGATTTTTGTCATTACGGTCTGGAATGTGACGGCTGAGCTGTCGAGGAGTGACATGATTTCATTGTCGACTGGCTTGACGCCGTGGCGCGCGTCGATGAGGACGAAGGCGCGTTGGAGGCCGCGGCGGCCTGACAGATAGGCTTTAAGAAGGCGCTGCCACTGGGCGACTTTGTCGGTGGGCGCTTTGGCAAAGCCGTAGCCGGGCAGGTCGACGAGGTAGCGCATCTCGCCCAAGGTGAAGAAGTTGATCTCTTGCGTTCGGCCCGGCGTATTGGACGTACGGGCGAGGGTTTTGCGGCCTGTGAGCGCGTTGATAAGGCTCGATTTTCCGACGTTTGAACGTCCGGCGAAACAGACGTCGATCCGGGCATCTTCGGGCATGCCATCAATGGCAACAACGCCTTTTAGAAAGTCGCAGGGTCCGGCAAAGAGCAGGCGGCCAGCTTCGATCTTTTGCGGATCGTCTTGGGTGAAGACCGGGAAGGGCAAGCTCATCGTCATGACGTTTTGAGTGCGTCGCCGATGGAGATTTTGCCATCACTGAGCGCGATGGCTTGCAGGCCGAAATCCTGATGGCCCCAGCCTTCGTTCAAAACAGCCAGCGTGTCGACATCTACCCTGCCGGTGTCTGGGTTGGCTTTGGTCGCGTTGCACCGCTCAATCGGTTTGACGATTTGGAAAGCGACGTCGCCGATGTGGATGGTTTTGCCGATCCATTCGAATTCCTGCCACGGGGCGAGGTCATCATCGAGCCAGATGTTGATGCGAAAGCGCAGGGGCGAGAGGTCGTGGCCTGCTTTTTGAGAGAGCGCGCGCAGACTGGAATGGCTGCCGATGGAGATGGATTGCATGGACGAGTCGGTGAGTGAGGTGTCTGGGGCGGAATAGATGGAGGTGGGCTGGGCGCGGTCTGGTGGGCAGAGCGGTGTGACCCAATTGATAAACCGCGCCTCATCTGCCGGATTATCTGGATCAAAGGTGATGGACCCTGCGTCCGGTTGCGTCAGTGTGACCTTGCCGTTTTCTATGTCACTGGTGGCAGAAATCGCCATGAGGGCAGGGGCTTTGGCGCCGCGCGAGAAATTGGAGCAGCGCGCCCATTGCGGCGCGTTATGGTCAAGTTTTGCGGCGTCATGCGCGACCGCCCAGCGGCGGTCCCACGGCAGGCCATGGCCCTTGACGACAGTGGTGCTCTCCAGACGTTCCGTTCCATGGCTTTTGATCGGGTGCCGCCAGAGATCGGTGA
Organism: uncultured Rhodobacterales bacterium; assembly: GCA_964425135.1. Classification (GTDB taxonomy): domain Bacteria; phylum Pseudomonadota; class Alphaproteobacteria; order Rhodobacterales; family Rhodobacteraceae; genus CAYLLD01. Next base: position 20,220 of record CAYRKW010000022.1, on the reverse strand, counting down.
CGCGGGTCATCACTCGCTCGCTTTATTGCGTTTAAACGAGGAGAGGATGTTGCCAAAGACGTCCGGCTTGACGCCTTGCGAGCGCATGATGAGGTATTGCTGGACGAAGGTGATTGTGTTGTTGGCCACCCAGTAGATCACGAGGCCGGAGGCGAACCCGCCGAGCATGAACATGAAAATCCATGGCAGCCATGCAAAGATCATCGCTTGTGTCGGATCTGTTGGTGTCGGGTTCAGCTTTTGCTGGAGCCACATGGTAACGCCCATGAGGATCGGCCATACGCCGATGGAGAGGATGCCCAGGAATGCCGGAATCTCGTAAGGGAGCAGGCCAAAGAGGTTCATCCAGCTTGATGGATCGGGCGCCGAGAGGTCTTGCACCCAGCCGATGAACGGCGCGTGCCGCAACTCGATTGTCACAAAGATCACTTTGTAGAGCGAGAAGAAGATCGGGATTTGCACAAGGATGGGCAGACAGCCGGAGGCCGGGTTGACCTTTTCCTTACGGTAGAGCGCCATCATTTCCTTTTGCATCTGTTGCTTGTCTTCGCCCGCGCGCTCTTTAATTGCCTCCATTTGCGGTTGGAGTTCCTTCATACGCGCCATGGAGACGAAGGATTTGTAAGCGAGGGGGAAGAGGACGGCTTTGATCAGAAGCGTCAAGGCGATGATGGCCCAACCCATGTTACCAATGAGTTGGTTGAGGTAGTGCAAAACGACGAAAATTGGTTTGGTGAGGAAGTAAAACCAGCCCCAATCGATGCTGTCGACGAACTGGGTTATGCCCATCGATTTTTCGTAGTTGCGGATGGCTTCCCACTCCTTCGCGCCCGCAAAGAGTGAGGTTTCGACGTCTTGTGTCGCTCCGGGCGCAATTTCGAGGACCGGCAACCTGATGTCGGTTTGATAGGTGCCGCTTGTTGGCGTGTATTTGGCAACGGAAGTAAAGGTCTGACCGGGGTTGGGGATGAGCGTGGTCATCCAGTATTTGTCGGTGAAGCCGATCCAGCCGCTTTCCTCTACGGTGAGTTTTTCGACGGCGGCGCGTTCCAGTGGGTCAACTGTAAAATCGACCATATCGTCGTAGTCAATCTCGCCGAGCTCACCATCGGTGGAGCGGACTACGCCTTCGTGGAGGATGTAAAAATTCTCAAGATTCTGCGGCTCGCCATGGCGGGCGATGATGCCATAAGGGCTCATCCGAACGGGGTTTGCTGTTTGATTTTCGACAGTCTGGGTGATCGAGAACATGTAGTTTTCATCGACACTGACAGTGCGGCGGAAGATGAGGCCTGCGCCGTTGTCCCAGCGCAGGATGACGGGGGTTTGTTGGGTCAGGACTGTGCCGCTTTCGACGGTCCACGGCGTTGTTGCGCCTGGGACCTGTTCGAATTCGAGATCGCCTGCGGGGGCCCAGCCGTAGAGCGCGTAATAGGCATTAACGCCACCTGCGGGCGATAGCAGGGTGACCAGTGGCGCGCCGTCGTCGATGGTTTCGCGATAGCCTGTGAGTCTGAGATCGTCGATGCGGCCACCTGTGAGCGAGAGCGATCCGATCAGGCGATCGGTTTTGATCTCGACACGCTCGGAGCGTTGCAGCGCATCGTCGCGCGAGACCAGCGTTGTGCCGTCAAGGCTTGGGGCAGCGGCAGCTTCATCGGACTGACCGGGTGGCGCGGCGGCCACGTCGCCAGCGGCTTGACCGGTTTCAGTGGTGTTGGTGCGTGGCTGGTCGATGGGCGGTTCGGGTGCAAAAAACACCGACCACACCAAAATAACCAAGAAACTCAGCGCAACCGCAAGAATCATATTCTTGTTTTGCTCATCCATCTGATCGACGCTCCGCGCTAGCTCAACACTGTGCGCAGCTTCAACAGATGTAGGCGGAAAAGGTCAAGTTCAAACGCTGCGGTTTTGGGGAAAAATCCTCAGGCGGCGGACTTGTCGCTGATGGTGTTGTCCTTGCGATTTTGCGATAGCCAGCGGTAGGTTTCAGGCGCACTCATCGGTTTTGCGATCATATAGCCTTGCAGGTTGTCGCATTCGAGGTGTTTGAGCATCATCAATTCCGCCTCGCTTTCGACGCCAACGGCGGTTACGGCGATGCCGAGCTTCTTGGCGTGGCGGATGATCATGGAGACATGGGCCTGCGGCTCGCCAGCAACGTCGATGTTGGCCACAAAAGCGCGTGAGACTTTAACCTCGCGGACAGACAGGTTCGTGAGATCGCCTATGTCGAGGAGGCCGCGCCCGAAGTTATCGACCGTGACGGATGCGCCCAATTCGACGAGTTTGAGGAGCATGGCGTGAACCTGCCCCAGATCGTCGTCGTAGATGTC
>CAYRKW010000022.1:0-17781 GCA_964425135.1 uncultured Rhodobacterales bacterium | reverse complement strand
TGGCATCGATGACGGGCTGGAAGTAGGGCTCGAACGCATCATGTTCGAGCGCGGCCAGAAGTTCGGCGTGAAGCGTGCTGCGCCGGTCAACGCTTTCGAGCAGGCTGGGTGTGAAGAACTGGATATGCGTGTGATTGACGGACCGGGCGAAATCGGCGGCGATATTGGCGTTTGTGAGAATAGTCTCGGCGCGGTTGTTGGTCTCATCCATGAAGGCCACGCCGATGTTCACTTCGATAGCATGGTCGGGATGGTCATTGTCGATCTTGGCGACGGAGAATTTGGTGTAGATGGCATGCGCCAATTCGTGCAACTCGCGGTGGTCGTTGAACGTCGATGCGACCACGAGAAATTCGAAATTGTCGAGCGATGCGACAAAATCGCCGCTGCGCACAACACTGGTGATCAAGCGGCTGAGGTCTCTGGATATTTCGCGCGATTGTGATCTGCTTTTGCTGTGCTTGAGCACGCTGGGTTCGACACGAATGTGAATGACCGCCGCGAGAAAATCGGTGTTGCGCGCATTGAGCGTAAGGTCTTCGAGGTATCTTTGCGCGTAGTTCTTGTTCGGCAGGCCGGTGACGATGTCATAGCGCAGGAGCTTGCTTTGTAGAATTTCTTCTTCGCTTGGCTTTCCGAACTGGCGGAATTGATGGGTCAAAAGGCCTGCGATATAGAGGAAGAGGAAGGCGATTGAGGAAATGATCGCCGCAACCACGGCGACTTGAACGAGGATTTGGATGGTTTTGCGGCGCGATAGCTCGCTGCTTAAATGATCCACTACGGAATCGATGCCGGGTGTGATCCGAAATTGTGCGATTTTGAACGCATCTTCCGCTACGTTTCGGGAGATTTTGCCGGGCACCGACATGACGTGATCGGCGATCAGATTGCTAAATTCATCGACCGCGACTGGCAAACCGCGTTCCCGGCTGCGCAGAATATCGTTGATTTCGTCAACGGCGCTGAGCTCGCGCGTGTTGACGGCGGCGGCGAGGACGGCGGTGGATTTTTCCAGATCATCGAGCAGAGTTTCAATGTCGTTGCGATGCTTCATCGCATCGGAGACCATCACCTGCTGTTCCAACTGGTGAATGTGATAGAGAATTTCCGACAGGCTCGACGTTTGCTGGGCGGCTTGTTCCAGTTGGTATTTAATCTTGTGATTGCTCTCAGCCGTTTGGACCAGAAACACATAGCCAATCGCGACAAGCCCTATGATAAGAGTTTGTCCGATTGCAAATCGCCGGATAATCAGATTTTTAATTTCGGCGAGCTGAACTTGGGGTGTTTTTTCCCTCATGCAGGCATCTATACGCAACGGTGCGTATTTTCTGATTAAGCCGCTGCGAAGAAATCACATTCGACGCGAATTTCTGATTAAATTTTGAATTACTTGCCGTCCGATCGCGCGAGTGCGTCAAAATCGAACATGTTTGTATCGAGCAAATGGCTTGGTCGCAGGGTTTGAAGCGATTTGAAGAGGACGTTTCGCCGACCGGGGCTGTTTTGCTCCCATTGATCGATCATTTGTTTGATCTGTTGGCGTTGCAGTCCTTCTTGCGAGCCGCACAGATCACACGGGATGATGGGAAACTCCAGAGCTTGTGCATAGGCCTCGCAATCGGCTTCGGCGACGAAACTCAGCGGGCGGTAGACGAAGAGATCCCCCTCGTCGTTCAGGAGCTTGGGCGACATGGAAGCGAGGCGGCCGCCGTGAAACAGGTTCAGAAAGAAGGTTTCGAGCAAATCATCGCGATGATGGCCGAGCACAACGGCGGTGCAGTTTTCCTCACGTGCGATCCGATAGAGATGGCCACGGCGCAGGCGCGAGCAGAGTGCGCAATAGGTTTTGCCGGAGGGGACTTTGTCGGTAACGACGGAGTATGTGTCTTGGTACTCGATCCGGTGGTCAATCTCGTAGCGTTCCAAAAATTCGGGCAGGATTGTCGCGGGGAAGCCGGGCTGGCCTTGATCCAGATTGCAGGCCAACAACTCGACATCCAGAAGACCGCGCCATTTTAGTTCTGTGAGGATGGCGAGCAGGGTGTAACTGTCCTTGCCGCCGGAGAGGCAGACGAGCCATTTGCCGCCTTTTTCCACCATGCCGTAGGTCTCGATGGCCTCACGGGTGTTGCGCACGAGGCGTTTGCGCAATTTGCGGAAACGCGTTGTATCGGGCATCGCTGCGAGTAGCTTGGGTAGGTCTGTATCGTCAAACATGGCCTGCTCGTAGCGCGATTTGTGGCGCGATTGAAGGGTCTTTATGTTTGAATGTCGGTGCCGAGACATTCTGCGAGCGCTTGGTAGCTTGCGGCGCATCCTTCAGGGCTCGATTTGGTTATGAATGTTTCAATATGCGGCCAGATTTTGATGGCTTCATCGACGGCTGGGTCGGTGCCGCTTTCGTATAGGCCGGTCTGGATGAGGAGTTCTGAGTTTTCATAAGCGCTGATAATTTTGCGGGCGCGGGCGAGGAGGGCGTTTTCGTCGGGGGTGGCTGCTTCTGGCAAGGAGCGCGAGACGCTTTTGCGTAGGTTTATCGCGGGAAAGCGACCGCGTTCGGCTATGGCGCGTTCCAAGATCACATGCCCGTCGAGGACGCCGCGCACCATGTCGGAAACAGGCTCATCCACATCTGATCCTGCCACCAAGACCGAGTAGACGGCGGTGATATCGCCTGATGCGTTGGTGCCGGTGCCGGATCGTTCGGTGAGCGACGCGATCATGTTCGCTGTTGAGGGCGGATAAGCATGGAGCGAGGCAGGCTCACCGCCTGTTAGTGCGACCTCGCGATGTGCCTCAGCAAAGCGGGTGAGGCTGTCGAGAACGAGCAGGACGTGATGGCCCTGGTCGCGAAATCCTTCGGCAACCGACGTGGCTGTCCACGCAGCGCGGCGCTTGATCAGCGGGGATTGATCGGAGGTGGCGGTGACGATCACGGCGCGGGATCGTGTGGTTTGGTCAAGCGCTGAGTTGATAAATTCGCTCACCTCCCGTCCGCGTTCCCCGATCAGGCCGATGACGATCCGGTCTGCATCGATCCCGCGGGCAAGTTGGGCGAGAAGTGTGGTTTTGCCGATGCCCGAGCCTGCAAATATACCGATCCTTTGACCCTTGGTGATGGGGAGGAACGTGTCGAATACCTGCAATCCGGTATCCAAACGCCGTCCTAGCGCGCGCCGCAATTTCGCAGGAGGCGGGGCGGCGCGCAGATTAGCCTCATGCATCCCATTGGCAACGGGCACGCCGTCGAGCGAGCGGCCCAGCGCATCAATTGATTGGCCGAGCCAGGCGTCGGAGGGATAAATCCGAACAGGGCCAATGTGTTCGGCGCGATCACCAATCTTAGGTTTGGTTTCATTTGTATAGGTCATGATCGTCGCGGTTTTTGCATCCACAAAAACTATCTCACCATCGATGATCCGGCGATTTTCCAGATGTATCCGGACCAGATCGCCAAGGCTGGAAACCGTCGAAAGGCCCTCGACGTTTATCGAATTGTCACTGACCGAGACAACAAACCCATACCGGTGATGAGTTGGGACTTCGGGCAAATGTTCTGCAAGGGACTGGAATGGATTGGCCATAACTCAAGACAAAATTTCTATATTTCGGAAACGCTTTATTCACCATGAAGCGTTAAATCTTCGTTCGAATTGTTGAGGGAGAACCCCAATGAATTTTGACATAGGTGTCTTGAAGCTCGCAGGTGCGCTGTCTTCATATGCGTCTAACAGGCAATCACTTATTTCGCAAAATATCGCAAACTCTGACACGCCGGGCTTTAAGGCACGAGATTACGCGGATTTTGGGGAGATTGTAGCCGACACGACCGCGCGACACAGCGGTATGCGGGCGACGCGGCCAATGCATTGGCAGTTTGGCGAGAATCTGGCGGCGTATGAAGCGCAGGTGAAATCGCTGTTTGGATCTGAATCGCCAGATGGGAATACTGTGACGCTTGAAGATCAAATGATCCGCAGCGCTGAGGTGAAACAGCAGCACGATCTTGCGCTTGGGATCTATTCGAAGAGCCTTGCGATTATGCGCGCAAGTCTGGGCAGGCGTTGATCATGAGCGGTATGTTTAACTCAATGTCCACCAGCGCAAGCGCTATGGCAGCACAATCTGCGCGCTTGCGGATTGTCTCGGAGAATATCGCAAACGCCGATACACCGGGATATCGACGCAAGATAGTGCCCTTTGAACAGGTGTTTGATGGGCAAACAGGCACGCGGCGTGTGGCAACCGGTCAACTTTTTCTCGATCGTTCGGAATTGCGGAACATTCATGATCCATCACATCCGATGGCTGATGAGCGCGGCTATTATCTCGGGTCCAATGTCAGCACGATCATCGAGATTGCGGATGCGCGCGAAGCGCAGCGGTCTTATGAGGCAAATCTAAGAATGTTTGACCAGTCCCGAAAGATGGCGACCTCACTTCTCGATCTTCTAAGACGCTAATAAACCACCTCAATTCAGGGTAATTATATGGATATTCGTTCAACTCTTGCTGCTCAGTCCTATGACAAAATTCAGGGTGTAAACGCGACCAAAACCGAGGCAAAGGATCCGGTCATCTCGTTTGCATCCGAGTTTGTCGAGACGATCCGAAACGGCGAGGATAGCGCCAAAGCTGCGATGATAGGTAAAGCGGATGCGCATTCAGTAGTTGAAGCGCTCGCGGCAACCGAGCTTGCGGTGGAAACAGCAGTGACCGTGCGCAACAAAGTTGTAGAGGCCTATCAGGAAATTCTGCGGATGCCGGTTTGATCCATGACCGAAGCCGAATTACTGGACATCCTTCGGCAGGGTCTTTGGACAGCCTTTATTCTGTCTTTTCCAATTCTGGCATCGGCATTGGTTATCGGTATCGTAATTGGCCTTCTACAAGCACTCACATCGATCCAGGAGTTAACCCTGACGTTCGTACCCAAACTTGGCGTTGTGTTGGCCGTTTTCTGGATCAGCATGGGATATGCAGGGCAAAACATCGTTCAGTTTTATACCGAACAGATAATCCCGATCATCGGCGCACCCAACGCATTTTTCCCCTGAATCTCAGCCCAAGACCTTGTCCGGGTTGAGGCGATATTAACCAAACGGCGCTATGGGTAGCAGGGAACGAAAGCAGTGAAGCGCTTATCCTTAATTGCGAGAGAGGGTCCAGAATGGACGCGGTTTCCTACATTGTACTATCGCGCCAAATTGGACTGCGCACAGAGTTGCGCTCTTTGGCGAACAATGTCGCAAATATGGGAACCGACGGATTTCGCGCGCAAAACATTGTGTTTTCTGAAGTTGTGCGCGCCCAACCGACCGAGGGCGGCTCAATCGCGATGACCGCCGCGCGGGCGTATTATAACAACGTCAAGCCCGGCGCGGTTGAACAAACCGGCGGAACGCTTGATCTGGCAATTCAGGGCGATGGGTTCTTTCACGTCGATACCGGAGATGGTGTCCGGCTTACGCGAAAAGGTAGTTTTACCTCAAATGAGTTGAGCGATCTGGTCACATCCGACGGTTATCGCGTGCTTGATGCAGGGGGTGGCCCGATCTTCATTCCCCCCGATGCCCAAAGCATTTCCATCGCCTCCGATGGCACGATTACGGCGGATGGCACGGTGATTGCACAAATCGGCGTCATGACGGTGCCTTCGCCTGAGAACCTGGAGCGGGTCGGCGATACGCTTTTTGAGCCGCGAGAGGTTCCGATCCAGTCCGAAGCCCCGAACGTGTTGCAGGGCTTTTTGGAATCGTCAAACGTCAATCCGATTTCCCAAATCTCACGATTGATCGAGGTTCAGCGCGCCTATGAGGCGGGGCAAAAAATGCTCGAACGCGAAGATGAACGCGTGCGTAATGCGGTGCGCGTTCTGGGAACAACGTCATAACGGAAGTGAAAGGATTATCGCGTGCTTGCACTTAAAATCGCTGCAACCGGCATGGATGCCCAACAAATGCGGGTCGAGGTTATTTCCAACAATCTCGCGAACATGAGCACGACCGCGTATAACACGCGGCGCGCAGAATTTGCCGATCTTCATTACCAACAGCTCCAACGCCCGGGCAGCATTAACTCCACGACCGGCATCGTGCTGCCAACGGGCGTGCAACTTGGCCTGGGGGTGCGCCCCGCTGCGATCTCCATGGATGTCAACTTTGGCGGGATCCGCGCCACTGGAGGCGATTTGGATCTGGCCATAGAAGGGAACGGATATCTGGAGGTCACGCTCCCCTCGGGAGCCACCGCCTACACCCGCGACGGCGCGCTCAAACTGACGGGTGAGGGCCGTATCGTCACATCCGACGGAAATCCAGTGGTGCCCGATATTACAATTCCAGACGATGCGCGCGCCATTTCGATCAATGCAGCAGGCGAGCTTTTTGTCAGTTTCGTGGATCAAACCGATGAGCAACTTATCGGGCAGTTCGTTCTGACGAATTTTCCCAATCAAAAGGGTTTGGAAGCCATAGGCAGCAATCTCTATCTGGAAACGGCAGCCTCCGGCCAGCCGCTCACCGGAAATCCAGGCACCGATGGTCTGGGCACTTTCCGGCAGGGGTATTTGGAGCAAAGCAGCGTTGATCCGGTGCGTGAGATCACCGAATTGATCGAAGCGCAGCGCGGGTATGAGCTGAACGCCAAGGTCATCACGGCTGCTGATCAGATGCTCGGCGCGACCAGTCAGATAAGGTGATCGGGTTGAGAGTAATTCTCGGAATTTTGCTCGTACTTGGCATGGCACTCCCGGGTGCGGCCTGGTCAGAGAGTTTGACCGTTGTGCGGCCCATCCGTGCCATGACCCAAATCTCGCCCGAAGATCTGGTTACATCGGATTTTGTTGTGGAGGGCGCGATAAACGACGTCGCATTTGTCGCCGGGATGGAGGCACGCACAAACCTCTATCCGGGGCGCCCGATCTTCTCCGGCGACATTGGTCCCATTGCGCTGGTGGAGCGCAATCAGCTGGTCATCATGCAATATCGTGTTGGCGGACTGACGATAACAACCAAAGGGCGCGCCCTTGGCCGTGCGGGCATTGGCGAGATAATTCAGGTGATGAACCTCGACAGCAAGACAATCGTGTCGGGGCGGGTTGCCAAAAACTCTGTTGTTGAGGTTGGCCAATGACACGATTTCCTTTGGCTACGTTTGTTTTTCTGTTGCTCGCGGGGTGCGCAGGGCAGTTGAACGATATTGGTGTTGCGCCGACCATGACCGCGGTTGGTCATTCGAGCAGTGAGTATCTCGGGGTCGATCCGGGCCTGAAGTCCGTGGCGCGCGCGTCGCCCAGACCCATGGACGCAAGATACGACAGCGGGTCGACTTGGCAGTCGGGTCCGACGTCGTTGTTCGGAGACCGACGCGCGCGGCAATTGGGTGATATTCTGACCATTGTCATCGATATCAGCGATCAGGCTCAGATCAACAATTCGACCAACAGAGCCCGCAGCGGGTCGGAAAGCCTGTCGGTGCCCAATCTTCTGGGCATCCCGCAAATTCTGAACCAGCGACTGCCTGAAGGGGCGGATTTGAACAGCGCGGTCGGGCTGTCTTCTAATTCATCTGCGTCTGGCAATGGTTCGGTTGCGCGGCAGGAAACGATAACGTTGCGCGTGGCGGCGACGGTCGTTGAGGTTCTGAGCAATGGTCATCTTGTGGTCCAAGGCAATCAGGAAATTCGCGTGAACTACGAGCTTCGCGATCTTCAGCTTGCGGGAATCGTCCGGCCCGAAGACATCTCTCGACGCAACGAGATCACCTACGACAAGATCGCGGGCGCCCGAATTTCCTACGGTGGTCGCGGGCAGATTTCAAACATGCAGCAGGCGCGGCCCGGACAGCAGGCTCTGGATGCAATCCTGCCATTTTAGGAGATGACATGAAAAAGCTGATTCCCATCATTCTTGTTCTGATTGGCATCGGTGGTGGCATCGGTGCGGGCTTGGCGCTACGTCCCGCGCCACCCGAGAAAGCTGCAAGCGATTGCGCTGATCCGGAAAACTGTGACGAAAAACCACCTACTCTGGCGGCCGTTGCCGCGATTGAAGACGTAGACCCGGATGTGGTCAATGAGTTTGCCAAACTATCCAAGCAATTTGTCGTCCCCATTGTCAGAAACGACCGCGTCCGCGCCCTGATCGTTATGTCGATCACAATTGAAGTGGAAGCGGGCGGGGTCGATGGAATTTTGGCACGCGAGCCCAAGATCAGGGATACATTTTTGCAGGTTCTGTTTGAACATGCTCAAAGCGGTGGCTTTGACGGGTCATTTACGACCGGTCAAGCCATGCGCGATTTGCGCGGATCGCTCAAGGAAGTTGCCCGAAAATATGCCGGAGACGTGGTCAAGGGCGTGCTGATCACCGAACTCGTGAAACAGGCAATTTGATCGAGTTTTGAGCGACAAAACCTGATCTGAATACCTAAAAATTTAGATAAACTTCGATCTGCTTTTGCTTGAAACTTAACTGAATTTTTGCCGTTCCAGTGCGATATGAAAGCCAGATATTAAAGCAGGATGAGACATCATGAACGTCAGAAGTGATATCGAACTGGTTTCCGTTTCAGATCCAACCTCTGGATTCATCAACCAATATCTTGAAACGCTGTCACTCGTTGAACGCCTTCATAGATTGCTTCTGGATGTCATCAAGGACGAGTTTGAGCGTTTGGGTTTTTTGGATGTGAATTCGGTTCAGGCGCTTTTGCTTTTCAACATTGGAGAAAATGAAGTCACCGCGGGTGAGTTGAAGTCCCGAGGATATTACCAGGGCTCGAACGTTTCGTATAATCTGAAAAAACTCGTTGAGTCTGGTTACATGCATCACCAAAAATGTGACATTGATCGGCGTTCTGTTCGCGTGAAGCTCACCGAGGACGGTCGCAAAGTCGGCAAGATCGTTGAAGAGCTTTTTGAGCGACATGCAAAGGGCATTATCGACAAGGATGTTTTTGGCGGTACAAGCCTCGATCAGATCAACAACTCTCTCAAACGGGTTGAGCGCTACTGGACAGAGCAGATCAGATTTATTTACTAACCAGGGTGTCGTTGTGTTGATCTACCAGGTTTAAAACAACATAGCTTGGCTCAGGATTAACGCAAAAATCGCTCAGCGCGATCCGATGGCAGTCCGATGGAAGATTGTGCTGTTCGCTAAAGAAACGCGCAAAGTTGCGATTTCATCCAAATGACCTTCGTTCAACCAAATGATGTTCGCGCAAAATAAACCAAGCAATCGGGTTTTCATTCCAGTCATTCCGTGAGAAACAGCGTCGCCAAACCATTTCTGACGAGAGTTCCACATGGATTTGCGCGAAGCCCTCACATTCGATGATGTTCTACTTGTTCCAGCAGCGTCTGATGTGCTGCCAGCAACTGCTGATGTGAGCACCAAACTCACGGCCTCCATTGATCTCAATATCCCGTTGCTCAGCTCAGCAATGGATACGGTGACAGAAGCGTCAATGGCGATCGCGATGGCGCAATCGGGCGGTTTGGGTGTGATCCATCGAAATCTCGACATCGAAGAACAGGCGCGTCAGATCCGGCGCGTGAAGAGATTTGTGAGCGGGATCGTCTATAGTCCGATCACGCTTTCGCCTGATCAGACCCTTGCCGATGCCAAGGAACTTATGGACAGGTACAAAGTCACCGGCTTTCCTGTTATAGACGAAAACAATCGCGTCCTTGGGATTGTCACCAATCGCGACATGCGGTTTGCGTCTCAAGACGACACACCGGTGCATCTGATGATGACATCGGACAATCTGGCGATGCTGCGCGAGCCTGCGGATTTGTCCGAGGCAAAGAGCCTGATGCACGCGCGGCGGATTGAGAAACTGCTTATCGTTGATCAGGACAATCGGCTGACAGGATTGCTTACGATCAAGGATATCGAGCAAGCGGTGCTGAACCCATCAGCCTGCAAAGATGCGCTGGGGCGTTTGCGTGTTGCTGGCGCCTCTACCGTTGGGGACGCTGGTTTTGAGAGGTCAATGGCGCTGGTCGATGCGGGCGCTGATCTGGTCGTGATCGACACTGCGCATGGCCATTCGGAAGGTGTAGGACTTGCAGTCAAGCGGCTGAAGGAAAATGCTGACGTCGAAATACTTGCGGGCAACGTCGCGACCGGCGAGGCGACCAAATCGCTGATCGATGCGGGCGTTGATGCGGTCAAGGTTGGCATTGGTCCCGGATCGATCTGCACGACCCGCATTGTTGCAGGCGTTGGAGTGCCGCAAATCACGGCAATTGATGATTGCGCGCAGGCAGCGGGCAACATTCCGGTGATCGCGGATGGCGGCATCAAGTTCTCGGGCGATTTTGCCAAAGCGATTGCGGCAGGTGCTAGCTGCGCAATGATCGGGTCGATGCTGGCCGGCACCGACGAAGCGCCCGGAGAGGTTATCCTTTATCAAGGCCGGAGCTTTAAATCATATCGCGGCATGGGTTCGGTCGGGGCGATGGCGCGGGGGTCTGCGGACCGGTATTTTCAAAAAGAAGCGAGTGCAGAGAAGCTGGTTCCTGAGGGGATCGAGGGACAGGTGCCGTATAAGGGGCCTGTCGGGCCGGTGCTGCATCAGCTTGTCGGCGGGCTGCGCGCGGCCATGGGGTATACAGGAAGCCCGACAATTCAAACGCTTCGAGAAACTGCGCAGATGGTTAAGATCACCGGGGCGGGCCTGAAAGAGAGCCATGTCCACGACGTGCGCATCACCCGCGAGGCGCCGAATTATCGTCCCGGATGAGCCAGATTTCCGATGCACAATGCGCACGCAATCGATGCACAATCCATGCGCGGTTTCTGTTTTGGCGCAACTGGGCGCGAACAACAGCATCTACACCCGTTTTGTCAATGGCGAGAGCTTGACGGTGCAATTGCCTGAGCAGATAGCCTTGATGCGCCAGCAAGAGACTGTGGTGCGTTTGCCGAGCGAGGCGTTCCGTGTTTTCGCCGGTGAAAGCGAGACATCCCCGGCGCAGAACGTATGACAGGTGTTGGCCTCATTGGTTTGGGTATGGTCGGAAAGGTCTATGCAAAAGCGCTGCACGAGGTGTCAGGTGGACCGGATGGGGTGCGCTGGTTGGCGATTGCGGGGCGAACATCGCGCTCTTGCGAGGTGTTTCGGGTCGCCCATGGCGCTGATGTGGTGGAAACGGTCGAAGATAGCGATTTGGATGGGATTGCGGTTAATGCTGAGATCGGTTTTGCAATCGTTGCAACGCCGCCGAATGCGCGCCGAGAGATTGTGGAGCGACTTGCAAAAGCAGGCAAGCACATCCTTATGGAAAAGCCGGTCGAGCGCAGCTTGGCTGCCGCTACGGAGTTGGTAGAGATTTGCGAGCGCGCGGGGGTGCAGCTTGGGATCATGTTCCAGCACCGCGCGCGCCCATCGGCGGTTCAGATGCGGGCGATCATGGCTGAGGGGACGCTTGGTGCGTTACACACGGTTGAGGTTGCGGTGCCCTGGTGGCGTGATCAGAGCTACTATGACGCGCCAGGGCGCGGGACGTATGAGCGAGATGGCGGCGGGGTTCTGATCAGCCAAGCGATCCACACGCTCGATCTGATGCTGTCGCTCACGGGGCCTGTGGCAGAGGTTTCAGCCATGACCGCGACAAGCGGTTATCACAAAATGGACGCTGAGGATTTTGTGAGCGCGGGTCTGCGGTTTGAGTGCGGTGCTATTGGATCGGTGTTCGCGACCGTGTCCAGTTTTCCGGGGCGTGCGGAAGGAATGGTTCTGGGGTTTGAGAATGCGAGCGTGACGTTGATGTCGAACAGTTTGACGATCCACTGGCGCGATGGGCGGTGCGAGACCTATGGCGCGGATGCGCAAACCGGCGCTGGCGCTGACCCGATGGCGTTCACCCATGAATGGCATCGCGATATGATTGTTGATTTTGCGCGGTCGCTGAGCACCGGCGCGCCGCCCTTGGCGCCGGGGCGCGATGCGCTGGACGTGCATAGGCTGATTGCGGCTATTGAAACGTCAGGGCGCGACGGTGTGAGGACCAAAGTATGAGCATCCGTCTCGGCGTTCTGGGCATCGATCACGGGCATATTTTCGGGATGCTCTCGCATATGCGCAGTCACGGTGCGATGTGTTCGAAATGGTGGACCGGCGGGGAGGCGGTGACGCGTCGTAAGTTCGTTGAGGTGTTTGGTGATCTCAAAGAAGTGACGGATCGCAGGCAGATTTTGGACGAACCGGGCATTGATATGGTCTTGATCTCTGCAATCCCTGCGGACCGTGCAGCGCTGGCGATTGAGGCGATGCAGGCGGGCAAGGATGTAATGGTTGATAAGCCCGGCTGCACAACACTCGACCAACTTGCACAGATCCGTGACGTTCAGGCTCGCACAGGGCGCATCTGGAGCGTCAATTTCTCGGAGCGCTTCGAGGTGCCATCCGTGACCAAAGCGCAAGAGTTGGTCGAGGCCGGGGCGATCGGGCGTGTCATTCAGACCGTCAATCTCGCGCCGCACAAGCAGAATCTGAAAACGCGGCCCTCCTGGTATTTTGAACGGGAGCAATATGGCGGTATCTTGACGGACATCGGCTCGCATCAGGTGGATCAGTTTTTGCATTTCACCGGCTCAACTGATGTGACGATTGCTCATGCGCTGGTGGAGAACTCGACGCGGCCGGAATATCCTGGGTTTCAGGACTATGGTGAGATGACCCTGGTGGGCGATAAGGGGCATGGGTACGTTCGGCTTGACTGGTTCACGCCAGATGGGCTGCCGACTTGGGGGGATGGGCGTTTGTTCCTGCTTGGGACGGAGGGGACGATTGAGTTGCGGAAATATACGGATATTGGGCAGCCGCATCGGACGAACACGCTGTATCTGGTGAATGGTGAGGAAAATGCGCAGATTGATTGCGCCGATGCGCCTTTGCCGTATTTCCCCAATCTGATCGCGGATGTGCAGGACCGGACGCAAACGGCCTGTTCGCAAGAGCACACGTTTTTGACCATGGAGATCGCCATCAAGGCGCAGGCGCAGGCGGAAACTCATGTATAAAGTCGCGATTGTCGGGGCCGGGATCGGGGCGGAGCATCTGGCGGGCTATCAGGCGCTGCCGGAGCGGTTCGATGTGCGCTGTATCTGCGATCTTGATGCATCGCGGGGCGGGGCTTTGGCGGCATCGGGGGGAATTGCGCACACGGGCTCATTCGACGATGTGCTGGCGAGTGATGTGGATATCGTCGATATCTGCTTGCCGCCGCATTTGCATTTCGAGACCTGTTTGGCCGCGCTGGATGCGGGAAAGCATGTGGTGTGCGAGAAGCCTCTGGTCAATTCGCTTGCCGATGCGGATGCGCTCAAGGCCAAGGTAGAGGAGACTGGCAAGGTGCTCTCGCCGGTGTTCCAATACCGCTACGGATTGGGGGCGGCGCAGTTTCATGCGCTTGATGCGGCGGGTCTGTTGGGCACGCCCTATGTTGCGACGCTGGAGACCCATTGGAACCGGCCAGCGAGCTACTATGATATCAATTGGCGCGGGACTTGGGCCGGGGAGAATGGCGGGGCGATCCTTGGGCACGCGATCCATATTCATGATTTTCTGACCCATTTTCTTGGACCGGTTGCGTCGGTGTTTGCCAAACTTGGTACGCGCGTGAATGACATTGAGGTCGAAGATTGCGCTGCGCTGTCGGTGCAAATGGAAAGTGGCGCGCTGGTGACAAGCTCTGTGACTTTGGGCGCGGCAAATAACACGAGTCGCTTTCGCGTGATGTGCGAGAAGGCTACGATTGAGAGCGATCACGCAGCTTATGCTCCAGCAAAGGAGGCTTGGCGCTTCCTTGCCCGCGATCCCTACACGCAAGATGCGGTTGATGCGGTTTTGGCGGATGTGAACGCGCCGCTCAGCGGGTATGCGGGGATGTTTTCGGAGCTTGCAGATACGCTGGACGGGAGGGCCGCCAAATCGGTGACGCTGGAGGACGGGCGGCGTTCGTTGGAGTTTGTGACTGCGGTCTATGCGTCCGGACGATCAGGAATGGCGCAATCGCTGCCTATTGGCGCGGATCACCCGCTCTACAGGGGCTGGTCACCATGACCCGCGCCTTGTTGGTGCGCGCGTCATGACGCCTGCTGCGCATCATGCAGCTGCGATTGAGTTGCTCGACGCTATCTTGAACGGCGCTACTGCGGCGCAATTGCTGACGACATGGGCGCGTCGGTCGCGCTTTGCCGGGTCCAAAGACAGGGCGGCGGTGCGGGATATCGTCTATGACTGCCTGCGTCGGCGTCGGTCGCTTGGCTATTGCTCTGGGCAGGCGGAAAGCGGGCGCGGTTTGGTGACGGCCTATGTTGCGCAGTCCGGCGATGCCATGGAGGCTGTGTTCTCCGGTGAGGGATATGCGCCTGCGCCGTTGACGGATGAGGAGAGGCGCGCGCTTCGTGCTGTCGATGATGCGCCTGATGCTGTGCGTTATGACTATCCTGATTTTCTCGACGAAGAGTTGCGCGCATCACTTGGGGAGGATCGCGGGCGCGTTATGCACGCAATGCAAGAGCGCGCGCCGGTTGATTTACGGGTGAACCTGAAACGCGGGACGCTGGAGGGTGCGGAGGCATTGCTGGGGGACGACGAAATTCGCACCCACCGGATTTCTGAGGTTCCAGCGGCGCTTCGGGTGACGCAGAACGCGCGGCGTGTGAGCAATTCGAAAGCCTATCAAAACGGCTATGTCGAGTTGCAAGACGCAGCATCGCAGGCCGCGGCGCGTTTTGCTGGTGTCGCACCGGGAATGCGTGTTCTGGACTTTTGCGCGGGGGGTGGCGGCAAAGCGCTGGCCTTGAGTGATCTAAGCGATGGGCAGGCGCAGGTTTTTGCCCATGACGCAGCGCCTGAGCGAATGCGCGATCTGCCGGTGCGTGCCAAGCGGGCAGGTGCAAACATTACAGTGCTCGCACCCGGGGATAAGCGCCTCAAGGACGGGTCATTTGATCTGGTTTTTGTGGACGCCCCATGTTCAGGCACAGGGGCGTGGCGGCGCACACCGGATGCAAAGTGGCGTTTAACGCGGGCTGATCTGGAGCGATTTGATTCGCTGCAAACGCAGATTTTGAGCGATGCATATGTGCTGGTAAAGGCGGGTGGAACGCTGGTTTATGCCACTTGTTCCCTGCTGGATCGGGAAAACCGTGCCCGTGTTGAGACCTTCCTAGAGGCGACGCCATCGCTCACATTCATTGAAGATTTTCGATCTACGCCTGTGACACTGGGGGATGGATTTTTTGCCGCTAAACTTAAAAAAGAAAAATAATTTCAAAAAACAACTTTAAGTTGTGTCTAAAATCAGCTAGCTGTTCACCCGTTATTAATCACGCCCAGACCAAAAGCCTTTAGGGCCTTTATTGGGGTGGCGATCGCGGGGAATAGAGAATGTCGGATGAAGCGCGGTTCCTGGACGATCGAAAAGAGGTCTCCGAACCGATACTGCCATCGGTCAAAATTGCGCTGGCCCTTATCGCACTTTCGGTCGGGATATTGTTCTATTCGTCCTATGTGGCTGAGACCGGATTTCACTTCACGCTGTTTGGTAGCTCTCTGGGTCTGGCTGGCGTTGCGCTTTATGCATTGATGGTGCGGGCGCGGGGAAACACTGCTGCCAAAAGTGATACCGGTATTTTCGAACAACTGGCAAATTCAGATCCTCATATAGCTGTTCTGAGCGATGAGGATGGCGCTATTATTGCCGGGCGCGGTGCCTATAAGGCGGCAAATCTGCTCTCACAACTGGGCACAACGCTGCCGTCGCGGATCGTGGATTTCGATGCACAGACCTATCGTATTTTGAATGCGGTGCGTGCCAAAGGGTTTGGTGATGATATCATGCGGAGCCAAGAGAACGATGTCTGGTATGTTTCCGCCAGTCGGCTGTCCCGCGACAGGGTTGTCTGGCGGTTTCGCGAACTTGAAGCGCTCGACGGGATGCGGTCTGGCAATGATAACCTGTCGGTGCCGGTATTGCATATTACGCCATCTGAAGATGTGGTTTGGGCGAATGCGGCGGCCGTTGCTGTGACTGGCGCAAAGCCGTCGGTACTCACCGATCTGGTTGTCGAGGTTGGCGACAGCGCGTCGGGGCGGTTCGTTCTGCGCGATCAAACACGCACCAGCATCGATATTGTGCGCACCGCCAAAGAGGGCGGTTTGACAGAGCTGATCTTGGTCCCGCGCAACGAAGCCGATATGCGTGATGCAACGCCCGAAGCCTTCCTCGACGCATTGCCCGTTGCGGTCGCGCGCATTGATGTGGATGGCAAGATCATTGCCGCAAATGAGGGCGTGCGCGAGCTTTTGGGCAAGGGCGCGCGTACAGGCGTTGCGCTTGAGGATTTGATGGAAGGGCTGGGCCGTTCAATATCGGAGCGGATTTCGGACATGTTCCGCGGCCGCTCCCACATGCGCAGCGAAGTTGCGCGCGCCCATGTGGATGGGCAGGAAGTCTATCTGCAAGTCACGCTCAAACGCTTCAATTTCGGCGGCGGGCCGTCGCTGGTTGCTGTGATCAGCGATGCGACGGAGCTCAAAACCCTTGAGGCGCAGTTTGTGCAGAGCCAAAAGATGCAGGCAGTCGGGCAGCTTGCAGGCGGCGTCGCCCACGACTTCAACAATCTGCTTACCGCGATCAGCGGCCATTGTGACCTTCTGTTGATGCGTCACGAGCAAGGTGACGCGGATCACGGCGATCTTATTCAAGTGCGGCAAAACGCGAACAGGGCAGCGTCGCTGGTCGGGCAGCTCCTTGCCTTTTCGCGTAAACAGACGCTACTCCCCAAGGTGCTGAACCTCTATGAGACGCTGACTGAACTTAGTCATCTGCTCAATCGGCTCCTTGGGGAAAAAGTCCGTTTGAAGATCGAGCATGGATCGGATTTGCATACTGTGCGCGTTGACGAGCGCCAGTTCGAGCAGGTGGTCATGAACCTGGTGGTCAACGCACGCGATGCGATGCCACATGGTGGCGAGGTGCATATTCGCACCAGCAACGTGCATTTCGTCGAAGATTTCAAGCGGGACCGGGCCGTTGTGCCGTTCGGCGATTATGTGTGCATCGAAGTGGTCGATACGGGTAGCGGAATTTCGGGCGATAAGCTTAAGAAAATCTTTGAGCCCTTCTTCACCACCAAATCCCCCGGTGAGGGCACCGGCCTGGGGCTTTCAACGGTTTATGGGATCATCAAACAGACCGGCGGGTTCATTTTTGCCGACAGTAAGGTCGATGAAGGCAGCAAATTCACCATCTATCTTCCAGTCCATGCAAACGAGGAAATAGATATTGCTGGCGATGCGGTCACGCTGAAAAAAGAAGAGATTGATCTTTCAGGCAAGGGCGTAGTGCTCTTGGTCGAGGACGAGCTTCCAGTGCGGTCTTTCGCGGCGCGCGCACTTGATATTCGCGGCTATACGGTGATCGAGGCAGCGTCAGCCGAAGAAGCGCTCGATATTCTTGAGGATGACAAGCTGCACATCGATATTTTCGTCTCTGATGTAATCATGCCGGGAATGAACGGCCCGACATGGGTCAAGAAAGCGCGGGAGCGGCGACCTGATACCAAGGTGATTTTCGTCTCTGGCTATGCGGAAGATGCGTTCGACGATGGCGATATCAGTATTGCGGACGCCGCTTTTCTGCCCAAGCCGTTTTCATTGAATGATCTGACCCAAGCGGTCAAAGAGCAGATCGTCACCTAGAGCGCATCGTATATTGCATAGGCGGGCGCGAGTTTGGCGCGAAGAGCG
>CAYRKW010000021.1:36247-47568 GCA_964425135.1 uncultured Rhodobacterales bacterium | reverse complement strand
ACCGGTAAACTTGGCGATGTTATGAAAGAGAGCATCGATGCGGCTTCATCCTTCGTGCGCTCCAAATCGCCCACGCTGGGTGTGAAGCCGCCGGAGTTCGAGAAGATCGATATCCACGTCCACGTCCCCGATGGCGCAACGCCCAAAGATGGGCCGAGCGCGGGTATTGCTATGGTCACCTCGATTGTCTCGGTCTTGACGCAAATCCCGGTGCGCCGCGATATTGCCATGACCGGCGAAGTATCCTTGCGCGGCAACGTGTTGCCCATCGGCGGTCTCAAGGAAAAGCTGCTCGCGGCCCTGCGCGGCGGGATCAAGAAAGTGCTGATCCCCAAGGACAACGTCAAAGACCTGCGCGACATCCCTGATGTGGTGAAAGATGGTCTGGAGATTGTCGCTGTGAGCGATGTTATGGAAGTGCTCGAACACGCGCTGACCGAATGGCCGGAGGCGATTGAGTGGGACGAAGAGGCGGAAGCTGCCGCTGCTGCGGCCCTTGCGGCGGCTGCAAAGGATGGCGGCAGCGCGTCGGTGGCGCATTAAGCTCCGAGTTTCATCTCCCAAATAAACAAAAAACCGGCGGATACCCTCCGCCGGTTTTTTCGTGCCTACGCCATATCCCCCGAGCTCTAGCGTTTCTATTTTAGATTGAATCCCTTGTTCGCCGCCTCTCGCTTTGCTCGAACGCGAAAAGCGATAAGCGTGCTGCTATGAAAACTGGAAACGCTTTAAGACAGCAGCATGTCCTGCCCGAATTTCGAAACAACTGGGGCGTGATCCGAGCTTGGGAACTTGTCGTCGGACGCAAAAGCTATGCTCTCGTCCCGGACAATTTCATTATGGATTTCCGTGCCCTCGTAGCGCGTGATCATGGCGCGGCTGACCAGAATGTGATCGAGCATATTGCGCCGCCCGTGGTGATAGAGCGTGAAACGGGCGTCCTGCGGCACAGATTCCTCGCACGCATAAAGCGTTAGCGCGTTGTGTTCAGGATTGCCCGTATCTGCCACCTCACCGCGCAGCGCCATCATCGGCACCTCATAGATCTCCGCATTGAAATCACCCAGAATGATGATTTTGGCATTCTCATCGGCAGCCAGCAGGCTGTCGACGAAAATGCGCGTCTCCAACGCCGCGCCAACGCGTTTCATGGACGACAGGAAAAACCCTTCCGCCCATCCAGCAGGGGTCGCCCATTTGAAATCGGTAGGCCCTTGACCGGAAATCGGTGTTGGCCGCTTTGATTTATAATGAACATTGATGACATGAAGCTCTTCGGTGCCCGTATTGATCCGGGTATAGAGCATCGGTCGATCCCATCTTATGGCGCGGGTGCGGTCGGGATCATTGTCGGTGACCACATTATATTGCGGTGGCGGGGCGAACTCATGGATCACTTCACGCGCTTCCTCAAAAACATAACCAGGCCGAACGATTGTTACGAGATTGCGAAACCGCTCTACATCCGGCTTGTTCTTGAGCGTGGTGGAGCGCATCTCCCACCCTTCATAGCGCGTGCCTTGCAACAATTCGGCCAGAGCAAAGAGCGCGCGCGGACCGCCATCGGGATCATCCTGCCCATGTACCTCTTGCAGGCACAATATATCCGCCTGAAGCCGCTCAAGTTGCGGACGCAGGATCTTCGCGCGTTCTGCTATGCTCGGATCTCGCGATCCGACAGAGGGGACATCAAGATTTTCGATATTGAATGTTGCAATGCGCATCTGGCTCGCTCCCGTCGATGAAATATATCGGCTCAATATACATAATCATGACGTGAAATTTGCCTCAGGGCCAGTACCCATGCCCTCGTGCCTTCAATAGCGCGGATGGGCACGCACAATGACCCATCGCCAGCGTGCAGGTGTTTATTGAAACGGGGAGGAAAAACCATCTTGCGCCATGCCACCCTTGCCGCTACATAGCGCGGCATCGGGTGATTAGCTCAGTTGGTAGAGCGCTTCGTTTACACCGAAGATGTCGGGAGTTCGAGTCTCTCATCACCCACCATTTCCCAGCCATTTGTCAAAATTCCCAAATCTGAGCAGCATTGCGTCTGTTTACGTTCATTGGAGGATGACATGACCAAAACTCTATTGATGGCACGGGAATGATTTGCGCTGCGGCCCGCGGATTGACGGCGCGTTGGGTCGAATGCGGCGCTCAAGGCAATGCGCTTGAACGCCGACAACACGCTCGCAGGTGCGGGCAATGGCAAGGCATTGACGGGCAATTGGAATATTTCTGGCGGATATTTCTGTTTTGACCGTGCCTTGGGCGGCAAAGCGCTGCCAAGCGATTGCGTGGCGATCTTTCAGGATGGAACAAACCTTGCGAGGCGCGGCAGGAAAGGGGAGGGGTAACCCCGCTATTATCGGCTGGCAAAATAGTTGCCGAAATCACGCCAGAAAACGTCATATTGGCGTATTCTCATCTTGACCTGCGGCGGGCCTGCTCTTACAACGCCCGAACGTTGCGCATAGCGCAGCACCGCGCGGTTGTAGCTCAGTTGGTTAGAGTGCCGGCCTGTCACGCCGGAGGTCGCGGGTTCGAGCCCCGTCAACCGCGCCACTTTTGCAAATTGCAAAGGTTTAAAGCCGTAAATCAGAACAAATCCCGCCGAATTTTGCAATTCGCCCATATGGGTGATGGAAATTGGCTTAATAACGTGTAAACTTCTTATACGGTGTGTGGTTTGTGACCCGACAGTCCCAAAACTCGCAAACAACACGTCGTGCCGCACCTTTCGTAGAGGTGTGATGCAAACGCCGGGGATTGTACTGACATTTCAGGACCATGGTCCGATTGGGGTTTGCACGGCTATCAGGCGTTCGGATTTTACGATGTTCCCTACGCAAAACCGAACGCCTGATGGTCTTCAATTTTTCAATAAAATCGCAAACCTAGTGACATGTGTCACATCATTGGCTTTGGCAGCAGCGTAAAACCATCGATATCCGGTCCATGGCGACCCATTGACCACGGGTTGGATGACGGGGGGATCAGATGCGCTGGTATTAAGTGTCGATCCAGTGGAGAGCTTGTGCCACGCAACTCTCTGACCTGTTTTCACTTAGCTTTCAGCAGGTTCTGGTCCGGGCTTTCGCGCCCGGATCAATTTCTTTGGATCGGAGGCTCTAATTTAATTTGCGTGCGCGCGGTTGAGCAGACGGTCAACCGACAGCGGGCCAGCGCCGCGCATCACCAGATAGAGCAGCAGGAAGATCCAGAACGCTCGCTGGTCAAAGATCAACCCGCCCGGATCACCATCAAACCAGGCACCGCGTGTGGCCGCATCGGTGCCGTGACCGATGATGTCGACGACGCTTTGCACCACCACAAAGACGACCATCGCAAGCGCAGCCGCCCGTGTGAACAGGCCGATGATGATCAGCAAAGGCACAATGATCTCGCCCCATGTACCTGCGGCCACAACGATTGTGTGGAAAGTGCTCAACTGGCTGGGGTCAAAGCCAACAGCCTCCATCTGCTTGGGGAAAATCTGCGCGTAGGCCCCCAGCGAAGGTGGCGATGTCAGATTGGTCGGTAGATTGACGAAAAACGAGATCAGGCTCGATATCCAGCCCGCACCCTCTTCCAGCCCGGCATTAGGATTGACGCTGAGTTTGAGAAAGGCCGATTTCCAATAGTATGCCGCAAGTGTTCCGATAAAAATCAGTCGCGCGAGTGTCGACATGACCAATCCGTCAAGAAGATTTGCGATGGGTGAGAGGATCAAATCCTCCAGACGATAGAAAAAGCGCATGGGTGTCCCTACTGGTTATTCTCGATTTTTATGTCAGTCAGTATAGCCGCTCCGAAAATACGCGCCAGACATTGTGACAAGTCGAATGCAGGCGTTTGGGTGGCGGCCACTTGTGCCGCTTGTCCGAGCGTTGCGCCAGCATCAAGCTGTCGCAAAAACTGATCTTCGCCTGCGCCCAGCAGATGCATTTGCACTTGATCGGTAGGGCGGGCGACCAGCACAGATTGGGCGGTTGGTACAATCTTGCCATCCCCCCCGTTGCTGTTGAAGTCCCAGATATCGTAAATCGGATGGGAGGATGAGACAATTTGATGCGACGGATGCAACGCGAAACACGTGGACAACAGCGTCTCTTCATCCATGTCCGAGAGCGGATCAAGTGGCGCAGGTACCGCGTCGGCGGCATGAAACGCCCTGCGCCGCGCCCATTCAAGCCGCGCGACATCCGCAAGATAAGGTATTTGCTGGGCAGGCTCGAAGTCGTCGAGGAATTCGGCAAAATCAGCGCCGTAGAAGATCATCAGCGGCGATTTTGGCGGATGCGCCCGCACATAAACACCCGCCACTGCATTGAAAAACGCCTCGCCCACCAGCTTTTGTACGACCGGATAGCCGTCCGCGAGCGCCCCGCTGAGCGACATGATGACATTGTTGCGATAGACATCGAAACGCCTGCTGGCAGGCGTTCCGTCCGGTTGGACAATCCCGTCAGGCACCGGCGCTTCGGCGTTCAGAAGTGCATGTGCAAATTGATCCTGCGACATAGGCGCGATTACGCAGCAATTTCAACGGATTGCAGGGCCGCATCGGCGCGCTCGGCCTCTGCACGCAAGACCGGCCAATCGGGCACGTCATTATCCCATTCGATCAGCGTCGCAACAGGCCCTGTGCGCTCCAGCGCATAGTCATAGAGCGCCCACACAGGATCAACGACCGGATTGTTATGCGCATCAATCAGGAGCGGCGCACCGTTCTCATCTTCATCCTCTTCATGCCCGCCAAGGTGGATTTCGCCAACATGCTCGGTCGGGAAAGCGTCAAGATATGCCTTTGGATGGTAATTCTGATTGGTGGCGGAAACGAACACATTGTTCACATCCAGCAATAGACCGCATCCCGTCCGCGTCACAATCTCACGCAGAAAATCGGTCTCGCTCATGGTCGAGCGGTCGAACTGTACATAGGTCGATGGATTTTCGAGCAGCATTTGCCGGTTCAACACCGATTGCACTTCCTCAATATGCGCGCAAACCTGCGTCAGCGTCTTTTCATCGTAAGGCACCGGCAGAAGGTCGTTGAGAAACCCGGTCTCATGAGTGGACCACGCCAAATGTTCGGAAAAACTCTGCGGATCAAGCCAGTCCACGAGTTTCTTCAAACGCGACAAGTGGTCCTGATCTAGCGCGCCTTCGGACCCGATCGACAAGCCGACACCATGGCAGGAGACGGGGAAGCGCTCGCGCAAATATTTGAGCTGCGCAATCTGCGGGCCGCCGTCGCCCATATAATTTTCTGCGTGAATTTCGATCCAGGCGACCGGGTCAGGGTTTTCCAGAAAATCGTTTAGATGCTGCGGTTTGTAACCGACACCGGCCTTCGCGGGCAGATTTTGTGGAAAACGAGATGCACCATCTGGCATGAGTTGATCCAATCGATCGTCATCTGGTTTATAGGTGCAGCAGGCACGGGGGATAGGCGCCTGCTGCACAGATCAGCCTTATGCAGGCAGATCGCGGTCCAGTTCTTCAAGCGAGCCTTCGCGGCCATCTGGCAAATCCATTGTCAGGCATGTGCCTTCTGGAACCAGTGTCCAGGCGTTGCCCTGGTAATCAACTGTGGATGTACCTGCGCATGTCGTGCCTGGTCCTGCTGCGCAGTCATTTTGACCGGCGAGCGAGACACCATAACATTTTTCGTTGCCTGCTGCGTGCGAGACGGAAACTTGAGCTGCCATGGCAGTTGCAACAGCACCAGCGACGGCAAGGCCTTTTACGATTTTTGTCGACATTGAGGAATTCCTTCCAGTTGATCAGTTAACTTCAAACACCACCGTTGGTTCGAGGCGTTGTGAGAGTGGTATTAAACCCGAGGATAAATTGCATCTCACATGGCCGTTATGTCACACGGGCTTGATTGATTGAAACACTTTGCAAAGGCGATGCCAAGGGCGGCTTTTACTCAGATTAACTTTAAATCCGGTTATTTTTTGTATGGCACTAAACAAATCTGCATAAATATTTGTCATCAAAGCGCAGCGCGGCCCGGTTGATTGCGCGGGGTGGATTTGCTTTGTTGCAGAACCCATATATCGCGTGTAGAGCGCCAATATGATTACGAAAACACAAGAATTATCAGAGTTTTGTGCCGTTTGTGCGCAGCATCCCTACGTCACGGTCGATACGGAGTTTATGCGCGAGCGGACCTATTATTCGCAGCTATGTCTCATTCAGGTTGCCTACCCTGGAGAGGATGCCGCATCGGCGCAATTGATCGATCCCTTATCCGACGCGCTTGACCTCGAACCGCTCTACGAACTCTTTGAGGATGAGAGCGTGATCAAAGTGTTTCACGCCGCCCGTCAGGACTTGGAAATTTTCGCGGTTGAGGCTGATGTGATTCCATATCCGTTTTTCGACACGCAGGTCGCGGCGATGGTTTGCGGCTTTGGCGATCAGGTGGGTTATGAGAAACTGGTGCGCAAAATTGCCCGCCAATCGCTTGATAAATCCTCTCGATTTACGGATTGGAGCCGCCGCCCTCTGTCCGAGAAACAGCAGACCTATGCTCTGGCTGACGTGACGCACCTTCGCCAGATTTACGAGTATCTCGAGGACGCGCTGGTCAAATCGAACCGCAAGTCATGGCTCGAAGAAGAGCTGTCGCTGCTCACCGACCCGCAAACCTACCAGGCTGATCCTGAAGAGAGCTGGCTTCGTGTTCGCACCCGCAATTCCAGCGGGCGAGCGCTTGCGATCATCAAGGAGTTGGCCAAATACCGCGAACAAACCGCCCAATCCCGCAACATCCCGCGCAACCGGATTATGAAGGATGATGCGATTTTGGAATTGGCGTCGACCAAGCCCAAGAGCATTGAGGATTTGAACAAGTCACGTCTTTTGACCCGCGAGATGCGAAAAGAGCCTGTTGCGAGTGCTATTCTTAAAGCGATTGCCAAGGGAATGGCCTACGACAAAGCCGATCTGCCAGTAGCCAAAGAGCAGACCGTGCGCAAACCGGGCGCGCAGGGCGTTTCTGAATTGCTGCGCGTTTTGCTGAAGGCCAAATCAGAAGAAACCGGCGTTGCGCAAAAGTTGATCGCCAATGCGGCTGATCTCGATCTTCTGGCGCAAGAGGACGACCCGGATATCGATTGCCTCAAAGGCTGGCGGCGCGAAGTGTTCGGCGCCGATGCATTGCGTCTCAAAAATGGTGAGATTGCTCTCTCGGCAGACGGGGCCGGCGTGAAACTGGTGGAAGTGACGGCGCTCTAACGCACCCGCACCACCACCTCATTTGCACCGGCGACAATCGTGATCGCATTCACGCCTCGCAGGCGCTGATTGGGAATAAACACAGCTGCAACCGCTGTATCATCCACCGCCCTGAGGGCAGAGGGCACGGTGAGAAATTCATAAGTGATGAACCCGGTCTGATCGGTCTGGACGCCAATCACAGGATGCAGCATTGCCGAATGATAGCCCGCGCCGTTCATGCGCGCACTTGCCCGGACGATCGCGCCGCGCGGCGTGAAATCCACACGCGCCTCTTCGATTTGCGGCGCACGTGTGAAAGCGGGATCAATATCTGGTGTCGCGAGGCGGCTGGCAACACGCGCCGCCGCCAATTCGGCCTTTTCATCGGCCATTTGCTGTTGCGTTGGCCCCGCGTCAGAGCCCGCAAACCAGTTGAGCGGGTTCAGCGGCAATTCGCGCCCGCCGCATCCCGCAAGCATAATCACCGCAGCGATTGCAATCAGTCTCATGATCGAATTCCCCCTTAGGCCGTAGCGCGGAGCCGTGAAGACACCATAGTCGGGGCAAAAGCGAAAGTCCAAGCATTGCAAACGGCTCTGGACGCGTGGGTCAGGGGGGCCTAGATGAAGATGACGACGCAGATATTCATAAGGCCCGCCGCGAATGTCCGAGAGCTTTGACGAAATTGCCGAAACCTTCGCGTTTCTTGACGAATGGGAAGATCGCTATCGCTATGTCATTGATCTGGGCAAGGCGATGCCGGATTTGGACCCGTCCCTGCAAGTCCCTGCAACCAAGGTCGATGGCTGCGCCTCGCAGGTCTGGATTGTGCCGCAGGTTGAGGGGCAGGTGCTGAATTTCACAGGCACATCGGACGCGATGATTGTGCGGGGGCTGATCGCGGTGCTGCTCTCGCTCTACAACGGCAAAACCGCCCAAGAGGCGCTTGCGATCGATGCGCCGGGCAAACTTGCAGGTCTTGGCCTTGATCAACATCTGTCTGCGCAACGCTCCAACGGGCTGCGCGCGATGATTGCGCGCATACGCGAGATCGCGACACGCACCGTCGAGACCGCAGAATAGAAAAGGAAGGTTTGGCTCAATGTCGAACGCACTCGAAACGTTGCTGACCGAACGCTCCTGGGTGTTGGCGGATGGTGCAACCGGAACCAATCTGTTCAACCTCGGCCTGCAAGCGGGCGAAGCGCCGGAGCTTTGGAACTTCGATGAGGTCGACAAGATCAAGATGCTCTATCAGGGCGCGGTCGATGCCGGGTCGGACCTTTTTCTCACCAACAGCTTTGGCGGCAATGCCTCGCGTCTCAAGCTGCACAATCTGGAGACCCGCGTGCATGAGGTGAACAAGGTCGCCGCTGAGATTGGCCGCGAGATTGCCGATACCTCCGCTCGCACGGTGATCGTCGCAGGCTCTATGGGGCCAACAGGAGAGATTATGGGCGCGGCCGGCACGCTTAGCCACGAAAGCGCGGTGGAAATGTTTGAAGAACAGGCGCACGGTCTGATCGATGGCGGCGCGGATGTGCTGTGGGTCGAGACGATATCCGCCCCCGAAGAATTCGCTGCCGCTGCCGAAGCCATAGGCAACACCGGCGCGCCATGGTGCGGCACCATGAGTTTCGATACCGCCGGGCGCACGATGATGGGCGTAACCTCCAAGGATATGGTCGCGCTGATCGACACGCTCGACCATCGCCCCGTCGCTTTCGGGGCCAATTGCGGGGTGGGCGCGTCGGACCTTTTGCGCACGGTGCTGGGCATGAATGAGGCCACCCGCCCGATTATCGCCAAGGGCAATGCGGGCATACCCAAATATGTCGACGGCCACATCCATTATGACGGCACACCCGACCTTATGGCCGATTACGCCGTGATGGCCCGCAATGCAGGCGCGACGATCATCGGTGGCTGTTGCGGTACCAAGCCCGAGCATCTGCGCGCCATGCGCAGCGCACTCGAAAACCTGCCCAAAGGCGATCCGCCGAGCCATCACGACATTCAGGCGCGATTGGGCGTCTTTTCCTCATCAACCGATGGCACAGAGCCTGAAATCGCCGGTGCAGTGCGCGAGCGACGCGGGCGGCGCGGCAGAAGAGGCACGAAATAGTCGGATTGCGACGCTGAGATGTCGCAAGATGTTAAGTGGCACGGTATAAACTGCCTCAAGTAAGGTTTAAGTGTTGAATACAAGGGACGACCGCCATGGCTGAAGAAGAAGACGATATCGTATTGTCCGAGCTCAATGACGAAGATCTCGTCCTGCAAATGCACGATGATCTCTATGACGGTATGAAAGACGAGATCTTGGAAGGGGTGAACATCCTTCTTGGCCGTGGGTGGCAGCCCTATGACGTGCTGACCAAAGCGCTCGTTGAAGGCATGCGGATCGTCGGCATCGATTTTCGCGATGGCATCCTGTTTGTGCCCGAAGTGCTGCTGGCAGCCAACGCCATGAAAGGCGGCATGGGCATCCTGCGCCCGCTTCTGGCCGAAACCGGCGCACCGCGTCTGGGCAAGATGGTGATTGGCACGGTGAAGGGCGATATTCACGATATCGGCAAGAACCTTGTCACAATGATGATGGAAGGCGCAGGGTTCGAGGTGATGGATATCGGCATCAACAACCCGGCCGAGAATTATATCGAAGGCGCCAAGGAATTCGATGCGGATATCGTCGGCATGTCAGCGCTTCTGACCACCACCATGCCCTATATGAAAGTCGTGATTGATACGATGGTTGAGATGGGTATTCGCGAGGATTACGTCATTCTCGTGGGTGGCGCGCCGCTGAACGAAGAGTTCGGCAAAGCCATCGGCGCGGACGCCTATTGCCGCGATGCTGCTGTTGCGGTTGAGACTGCCAAGGAAATGATGGCAGCGCGCAAGCACAATCAGGTTGTGACCTAAACGTCGCGCCAAACCGATCAACTCGCGAGGCGGGCCATGCCTCTGACAGACAATGATTTAACGCAACACGGGCTCGCGCCACAGGAAAGCTCTGGCGCATCGATCCTGTTGCTCGCCTGTGGTGCGCTCGCCCGTGAAATTCTGGCGCTTATCAAGGCAAACGGTTGGTCGCATATGGATCTGCACTGCCTGCCCGCCAAGCTGCATCTCTACCCCGATCAAATTCCCGATGCGGTCGAAACGGCGGTCACCAAATCGCGCGATGCCTACGCGCAAATCTATGTCGTCTACGCCGATTGCGGCACCGGCGGCTTGCTGGCGGCGCGATGCGAAAAACTGGGTGTCGAAATGGTGCCTGGCCCCCATTGTTACAGTTTTTTCGATGGAAACGACGCGTTTGCCGCACGCGCCGAAGATGAGATGACCAGTTTCTATCTCACCGATTTTCTGGTGCGCCAGTTCGATGCTTTCGTATGGAAACCCATGGGCCTCGACCGCCACCCCGATCTGCGCGAGATGTATTTCGGCAATTATCAGACGCTGATTTATCTTGCGCAAACCGATGATCCGGCGCTGGATGCGCGCGCGCAAGAGGCCGCAGCCCGGCTTGGCCTTGCTTATGAGCGCCGCACGACAGGATACGGCGATCTGGCGGTCGAGTTGTCGCGCGTTGCATCAGCGTGAGCGATCCGCTCGCGCAAAACCGCCGCAACTTTCTGGATTTTTGCGATATGCGCGGGCTCGCGCCTGAGGCATTCCAGCACGACACTCTTGGCCTAAAACGCGAGACCGATCGCTGCCATGCGGTCCTTAGATACCGCTCTGATGATGCGGGATATGTCGTCAAAACCATTCTGCGCCCCGTGGATCGCGCGGGTTTCGAGGCGCGCCTGAAACCGCATGTCATCGCACAAAACCAAAACCTGCCAGTGCCGCAGATTGAGCACATCTTCGAAGACCGTCAATCCGTCGTCATGGCAGCCGTCGACGGCCAAACCGCGCTCGATATCGGCTCTTCAAGCGCCCGTGCCGCCGGGGCTTGGCTCGGCGTCTTCCACCTCAAAACCCGCAACGGCACTCGCGCCTTCAACCCCGATTTCATGATGCGCCACCTCAACCGCCTGCGCGAAGACACAACTAACCGCCGCCGCCGCATC
>CAYRKW010000021.1:31853-36147 GCA_964425135.1 uncultured Rhodobacterales bacterium | reverse complement strand
CCACAGCCGTGAACCCCAAACTCCTGTCAGCGTTCACAGATGGCTATGCCGCCTCCATCTCGATCAAACCCGACGATCCAGTGCTGCAATTCGTCCTGCGCACCCGCATCCTCATCGACTGGGCAGCGCTGAACAACAGCGGCTGGAGCTTGGCAAAATTGCGCCGCTACCTCAAACTCCGCCGTGCCGCGTCAGTGATATTCTGACCCGATTTCGCCTTTCCAGAAATACTCAAATCAACCTTTAAGACGTGACCGGGTCGAAGGCCCGGTCTCCGCTTGATTGGTGGCGCCTCAGGTAAATTCACCCCGGCTCAACGCATATTTCGCCATCTTCTCATTCAGCGTCCGGCGGGGCAGGGACAACTCGTCCATCACCGATGCGATGGAGCCGCGATGGCGCCGTAGCGCGTTTTCGATCAGCATTTTCTCAAACGCCTCCACATGCTCCTTCAACGGACGGTCGTTCTGCGTGTCTTCCTTGTCTTCACCCGTTGCCTGATTGAGAAGGCTCGACACTTCCTCCGCACCTCGGCGGTTCTGCAACACAATGCGCTCGGCCAGATTGATGATCTGGCGCACATTGCCCGGCCAATTGGCCCGCAGCAGAATGGCCGCATCAGCTGCTGACAATTCAGGTGTCTCGCAGCCGTATTCTTCGGCAAAGCGCTGCGCATAGCGGTTGAAAAGCGTCAGGATATCTTCGCCGCGATCGCGCAGGGGCGGGACCAGCATTTGCAGGCCCGAGAGGCGAAAGAACAACTCGGGTATCAGATTGGCCTGCATCGGATCCGGCTCATTTTCCGCCGTTGAGACAGTTGAAATCACCCGAAACGCCGGTTGATCATTCACCGCCGTCTCTTCCTGCTTTGTCAACGCCGCCATCAGAGCTTGCTGCATGGGCTGCGACAGACCATCGACGTTCTCCAGACAGACGGTCCCACCGCGACCCTGCCGGAACACGGCTTCATCGTCAGCAGCTTGCCCGCCAAACAGACGCGCGGAAAGCTCTTCATCGGTCAGCCCGGCGCAATCGATGGTGATGAACGGTTTGCCCTGCTTTGGCCCGCAAGCGTGCAGCGCATGGGCGACGATGCTCTTGCCGGTCCCTGTCTCACCTTTGATCAGCACCGGATTATCCGCCTGTGCCAGATCAAGAATATCCTCCCGCAGTCGCACCATGATAGGGCTCGTGCCGATCAGCTTTTTCAACAGCACCGTCCCATCGGCCAGCTCGCGGCGCAATGTGCGATTGTCGAGCGTCAGACGCCGGGTGTGACCCGCGCGGCGCACAAGATCCGCAAGCCGGTCTGGATCAAACGGTTTTTCGATAAAATCGAACGCCCCAACCCGCATCGCCTCAACCGCCATCTGCACATCGCCATGACCGGTGATCATGATCACCGGCAGACCTGCATCCATCGCATGCAGGCGGCGCAGCAACTCCATCCCGTCCATGCCGGGCATGCGGATATCTGAGACGATGACACCTTCATAATCTTGGGTAATCGCGGCCAAAGCCGATTGTGCGCCGTCATAGGCCACAGGATCAAATCCCGAGAGCGACATAAACTGCGAAATCGACAGACGCATATCTTCTTCATCGTCGATGATGGCGACTTGGATGGTCTCAGACATGGCAATACTCCTACTGCGCGGCGAGCGCGTTCTCATCAAGTCGTGGCAATTGCAATTCAAAAACAGCGCCACCACGTTCGCTGTTCCGGGCGGTCAAAGCGCCGCCAAGATCAGACGCAATCCCTGCCGAGATCGCCAGACCAAGCCCGATGCCTTCGCCCGGTTTCTTGGTGGTGTAGAACGGCTCAAACAACTGCTCCGGGTCTTTGATCCCGTCGCCATTGTCTTTGACCGACAGGATAACAGTGTCTCCAAGGGTTAGCAGAATATCCAAATGTGGCTCGTCCACATCCTTCATCGCATCCAGCGCATTGCGTAGAAGATTGACGATGATCTGCTCCACGCGCAACTCATCTGCCATCACAGTTGCGGGAACTTCCGGCACCGACCGCGTGATCTTGATCTCGCGACTGCCAAGCTGCGGTGACATCAGCGACAGGGACGCTTTGAGCGAATTGCGCAGATCAATTGCTTGCAGATCATCCTCGCTCTTGCGGGCGAAGGATTTAAGCTGCCGGGTCAACGCGCCCATGCGGTCAAGCAGGTCTTCCACGCGCTGAAAACTGCTTTCCGCCTCTTCATGGCGTTTGCGTTGCAGCAGCAGGCGAGAGCCCGCAAGATAGGTGCGCATCGCCGCGAGCGGCTGGTTCAATTCGTGGCTAACAGCGGCTGACATCTGACCCAACGCGGCCAGTTTCGATTGCTGTTGCAGCGATTGCTCGGCCACTTCGAGGTTTTTCTGCGCCCGCTTTCGTTCCGTAATTTCCGCCTGAAGCCGCATGTTCAGGGCGCGCAGCTCATCCGATTCCTGTTGTAACTGCCTTGAGTATTTTTGTGAGGTGCGCGAGAGCAGGAAGAAGGCAAAAGCGGTCAGGATCGCGAAGACCATGATCTCCAGAGCCAGAATGCCGTTTACACGCGCACGGATGCCTTCGAGCGTTTCAAAATAACTCAGCTTCCAGCCCTGAAATCCGATCTTGGTCTCGACGCGCAGAAGCGCTGTGCCATCCACATAGGTGAATGCCTGATTGCGCTGCTGGAAACCAAAGCCCAATCGGCTCGATCCAGGCGCAGAGCTGGAATTGTCTGAAATGAAATCCTGAATTTTGGCGTTTTTCCACACCGGATTTGACGACAGGATCACATTGTCTTCGCTGTCAGAAACAAACACCTGCCGATACGATTTGCGCCACCGTTCCTCAAGCTTCGCCAAATCGGCTTTCACAACGATAATACCCAAGAGATCCTGCCCCTTGGTGATGCGCCGCGAGAAGTAGAACCCAGATTGAGGCTCGGATTGCGGAACCAGCGAAAACGCGGTGCCTTGCTGACGGATCGCTTCGTTGTAGTAACTGGAATCGGTCTTATTGGTGCCGATCAAGCGACGATCCGTGGCCGCAACCGTCCGCCCTTCGGCATCCAGAAGCGTGAAGGACGCGGCCTCAATTTCTTCAAGATAAGATATAAGACGCTGCGACGTCTCCGTGAACTCGGAATTTTGCAGCGCATCGATTAGGATCGGATCGCGCGCAAGGATCAGCGGTACAACCGACTGACGCTCCAACGCGGCCGAAATGTTACCGGCATAAAGCGTAGAGCGCACCGCCGCATCAATACGCGCGGTTTCGGTGAACTGGCTGGTGAAATAGCGGTTTGTAAAGGCAAGCAGGGCGCCCATCATCAAAAGCGCCAGAACAATACTCCACCGCAAGATTCGGGTGAATCTGTTGGCTTGTTGGGTCTGTTGTTCAGGCGTTCTGACCATGTGTCTGTGAAAAATCCGCTAAATTTGTGGCAATACTCAGGCAGGCTGCAAAGCCGCCAGCGCGCTTTCAAAGAGGCGATA
Source organism: uncultured Rhodobacterales bacterium (assembly GCA_964425135.1). Taxonomy (GTDB): domain Bacteria; phylum Pseudomonadota; class Alphaproteobacteria; order Rhodobacterales; family Rhodobacteraceae; genus CAYLLD01. The sequence goes on along the minus strand of CAYRKW010000021.1, from coordinate 32,664 downwards.
TCCGTCGCGCCCTCCCAAAGCCGCGTCATTCAGGCGCTCTGGATGGGGCATCATCCCCAGAACGCGGCGATTTTCGGACAGAATGCCCGCAATATCATCGGTTGAGCCGTTGGGATTGTCGACATATCGAAACGCGACCCGGTTTTCATCATTGAGCCTCTTTACCAGATCCGCATCAGCGACATAATTTCCATCATGATGCGCGATTGGGATGCGGATGGTCTCTCCGGATTTGTAGAGCGATGTGAAGGGGCTGTCTGTTGCCTCCACCCGCAGATCAACGTCATGGCAGATGTACTTTAATCCGGCATTCCGCATCAGCGAGCCGGGCAACATTCCGGCCTCGATGAGAACCTGAAAACCGTTGCACACCCCGAAAACCGTCCCGCCACGCGCCGCAAAATCCTTAACCGAGCGCATAATCGGCGCGCGCGCCGCAATCGCGCCGCAGCGCAGATAGTCGCCAAAGGAAAAGCCGCCGGGCACTCCGACGAAATCGAGATTGTCTGGAAGGCTCGCATCCTTATGCCACACGATTTGCGGCTTGTGACCTGTCACCTTTTCCAAAGCCACACTCAAATCGCGATCACAATTGGACCCCGGAAACACAATGACCGCTGCACGCATGATTTTTGCCCTAATTCTCTGCTATGAGTGTTTTAGGCCCGTACCACTGTTGCGACAAGCCTGCACTACCACCTTATCCAAGCAGGTGGCGGGTATTCGCGCAGTTAATAACGGTATTTTTCTGTAGAAAATAATTCTGATCCCCCACTACGCCAAAACCAGCAAATCCACCGCAATCTCACGC
>CAYRKW010000021.1:0-31753 GCA_964425135.1 uncultured Rhodobacterales bacterium | reverse complement strand
AGATCAAGATCGATTACCTTGCCCTGACGCACGCCGTTCACGCTATCAAATCCCAGTGTTCCCAGCGCGTGTTTGACCGCTTCGCCCTGAGGGTCGAGGACACCGTTTTTCAGCATGACATGGACCCGTGCGCGCATTTTTCCAAAGCTCCCATAAACTCAGGCGATAGAGATTTGTGAGCTTTCAAACAGAATGAGGGTCAGACTTCCAGCAAAAATCTCTCAGAACCCGTGTTTGTCGAGCGAGTTTTGCAGCCATTGCGATTCAAGCTCTGCGCGTTGTGTGACAAACTCTTGTTGAATGTTGGTCGCAAAGACCTGCGCGCGATCAGGGCGCGCGGAATAGATCGTGAGCATAGCAAACGTGTTGGGCGTTCCGGCACCACAGGTAATCACTGCATCATGTGGATCATCCGCAAGCCCCCAGCCAAACACCGCCCAGCCGTGCTGCACCAAGTCGCGCATTCCAAAGGTGCGGGCAAAGCCAAGCATCGCGTTTTGGGCCGCCTGAAGGCATAATGCCTCGGTCCGCGTCGGCCCCAACTCTATGATAATCCAATTCTCCAGCGCCCGCGCTGATTGTGCAAATACCCCGAAAAACGCAGCAAACACGAGAACTTTAAACACCACACATTCCTTTACACCACCAAAAGCCCATGAGTAGGGACTGAGGCTTTCGAAAGTGTGAAGTTTTTCTAAAACCAGTGCGTTTGGTTAACCGCCGGAACTAATGCACCAGTTTAGGCCCTGTCGAACCGCCGCCGTTCTTGGGCAGAACACCCAGTCGGGATGCAACTTCGGTATAGGCATCGGCCAGATTGCCCAGATCGCGCCGAAACACGTCTTTGTCGAGCTTCTCGCCGGTCTCAATGTCCCATAAACGACAGCTATCGGGGCTGATCTCATCGGCGACAACCAGACGGTGGAAATCGCCTTCGAAATAGCGTCCGATCTCGATTTTGAAGTCGATCAGCTTAATACCAACACCCATCATCATGCCGGACATAAAATCATTCACCCGCAGCGCTAGCGCGATCATATCGTCGATGTCCTGCTGCGCCGCCCAATTGAAGGCGATGATATGCTCTTCGGTGACAATCGGGTCTCCGAGCGCATCGTCTTTGTAGTAAAACTCGATGATAGGGCGGGGCAGCTGCGTGCCTTCCTCAATGCCCAGCCGCTGGCTCATTGATCCAGCGGCATAATTGCGCACAACCACCTCTAGCGGGATAATCTCAACCGCACGCACCAATTGCTCGCGCATATTCAGTCGCTTGATGAAATGGGTTGGCACGCCGATCGCATTGAGCCCGGACATGAAGTGCTCGCTCAGACGGTTGTTCAACACGCCCTTGCCATCGATCACGTCTTTCTTTTCCGCGTTATACGCCGTCGCATCGTCTTTGAAATACTGGATCAGCGTGCCCGGCTCAGGGCCTTCGTATAGAATTTTCGCTTTGCCTTCATAGACCATTCTGCGTCGGGCCATTTACGATCTCTCCGTATTGCGCAATCCAGTTGCGCCCATCAAAGGCCAACCCTTTAGCCAAAGCCTTCGTGAACGGCAAGCCGCGCACCTGCGCCAGCCGCACATTTCGATGCACCGATCCGGGGCATCATCGCGCTGCCCGACAGGATGGATGTCACGGATTTTCTTGCCGGCACGAGCGTCACTTCCGTCAGCACCGATCTGCGCGGGCTTGAGCTTGGCGATTACATCCGCGTTTTTGCCGCCCGCAACCCCGGACGTTTAGAGCCGGGCGCGCTCAATTGCGCCCTTGCAAAATGCGCGCCGAGGTCTTTAATAAATGCCTCAGATACAGCAATGACCCAAAACGGAGCAGCCCAACATGGCCACCTTTGATGAACGTGAAAATGCGTTTGAAAACAAATATGCGCATGATGCCGAAATGCAGTTCAAGGCCGAGGCGCGCCGCAACAAGCTCTTGGGTCTGTGGGCCGCTGGCCTGATGGGTAAAACCGGCGATGAGGCTGATGCCTACGCGAAAGAAGTCATCAAATCCGACTTCGAGGAAGCGGGCGACGAGGATGTTTATCGCAAGGTCTCCGGCGATCTCGGTGACAAAGCGGATGAAGCAACAATTCGCGCTAAAATGGCCGAATTGAGCGCCGAAGCCAAAGTTCAGATCATGAACGAGGCGTGATCCGTTAAGCCTGCTTTAACCACGTCACAAGACATCTCAATTTCAACATCAATTTGACCCCGCGCTCGCACAAACAGCGGTGAAAGCTGTGTTTGCGTAAGTGCGGGGTGCATGTTTTGGCATTGATCGATGGAATTACGGAGCGTTACGAAGGCTCCAGACTTTCTGCTCTGAAATTCACTATCAAACTCGCCTGCGCAATCGTGGTTTGCGCTTTCCTTTATCATGCGTTCAAAACGCAAGTAGGCGAGATTGATAGCGCGAAAATCTGGGACGCCTTGCGCGCCACAAGCCCTGTTGCGATCCTTCTTGCTCTCATTTGCACCGCAGTCAGCTTCGCGGCCATGTCCCGCTACGATGATCTCGCCTTGCGTGTGCTGGATCTCAAAATCTCCATGAACCGCTCGATGCAGGCAGGCTTTGTCGCCACCTCGCTGGGTCAATTCTTCGGCTTCGGTTTTCTGGTTGGCACCTTTAGCCGCTGGCGCTTCTATCAGGCGCAGGGTATCCCGCTCAAGCAATCAGCACTCATCTCCGGCATGGTTGTCACCGGTTTCATGTTTGGCTTCGCCGTCCTGTTTGCCGCCGCGATTGTCATTGCCCCCTCAAGCGCCGCCATGCTGTCACCACTGGCGCAAAACGTCCTTTACATCGCCGCTTGGGGCATTCTCGCCCTCGGCGCGCTCCTCTTTGTCTCCTCCTTCACGCAGTTGCGCCTCACCATCGCCCGCCGCGCCATCGCCGCGCCACGCTGGCGCCTCTTGCGCGCGCAGATATCGTTGGCCGCGCTTGACACCATCCCCGCCGCACTCGCGCTCTGGGTATTGCTGCCCGAAAGCGCTGGCATCGGGTTTCTGACGCTCTTTCCCGTCTTCCTCGCTGCCCTCGGCCTCGGCCTGATGTCCAACACCCCCGGCGGCATCGGCATTCTGGAGCTGTCCTGCATCGCCGTCATGCCGCTCACATCACCCGAAGAGGTGCTCGCGGCTCTGATTATGTTCCGCGTCATCTATTTCGTCATCCCCGCCATGGTCGGGCTGGCGTTGCTGGCTGCGCGCGAGATTTCCGATGATGATGCGCCTGATGAGCCTGACACCGCGCGCCCCGCGGTCCATCGCGCGTCCGTGGTCGGAACACTCCCTAAGGCCGTGTCTGACCTTTTGGCTGTGGGACAGCGCGCAGAGGCGGGGCTCGCGTATGCAGGCGATAAGGATTTTCTTTTTTCGCCTTGCGGGCAGGCCGCACTGATGTTCGCTAAGCACGGCAATTCCCTGATCGCAATATCCGATCCCATCGGCCCAAATGCGGCCTGGCCAAAACTGATCGCCGCTTTTGAGCGTCACGCCCAATCGCAATTTCTCAGCGCTGGATACTACAAAGCCTCGCCTGACTTCCGCGACAGGCTCAACGAAGCTGGCAACACATCGCTCGCCATAGGCTCCGAAGCCTATATCGACCCGCAAACTTTCTCTCTAGACGGCTCAAAACGCCGCGAATTGCGTCGCAAGCAATCCAAAGCGCACAAAAGCGGAGTTGAGATCGAACACTGCTCGGCAGGCGAGTTTGCGATAGGCCAACTGCAATCCCTGTCGCAGCAGTGGCAAGACCGCAAAGCAGGCACAAAACGTTTCTCCATAGGCCCCTTCGATCCTGCCTACTTGCGCAACTTCGACATGATCATTGCGCGCGCACGCGGTAGTGTGGTCGGTTTCGTCTCCCTCTGGCGCTCAGGCGACGGACAAGAAATCAGCATCGATGTCATGCGTATCGCCTCAGACGCCCCAGACGGCACAATGCACGCCCTGATGATTGAGGCCATCTCAAACGCCAAGGACCAAAACGCGCAGCGCTTCTCCCTCTGCGCTGTCCCCTTCGCGCTAACGGGCGCGCCGGTCGGCGCGGGCGAGCACGGCATAGACTGGCTCTACAAATCCCAAAACGTCCGCCACGGCGCGCAAGGCCTCTTCCGCTTCAAAAACGCCTTCCGCCCCGAATGGGAGCGCCGCTACCTGGTCGCATCCAACATGGCCACGCTGGGCCAAGTCGCCTTCGATACCTCGCGGCTGATAAATGGGAAAGAGAACTGTAGAGCGTCACACATGCCTCAAAAAGACCCTGCACTGCGCCCCGTCAGTCCGTAAACACCCGCGCGAAAATCGTATCAACATGTTTGGTATGATACCTCAGATCAAACAGCGCCTCGATCTGCGCAACGCTCAACGCGGCCGTTACATCCGCATCGGCCTTCAGCTCGGTCAGAAAATCCGCATCCTCTTCCCAAACCCGCATCGCATTGCGCTGCACCAGCTTATATGCATCCTCGCGGCTCACGCCCGCCTGCGTCAGCGCCAGCAAAACCCGCTGAGAATGCACAAGGCCGCGAAATTTGTTGAGGTTCGCCATCATCGTGTCGGGGTAGATCACCAGCTTATCGACCACCATGGTCAGTCGCGCCAATGCAAAATCCAGCGTGATCGTCGCGTCCGGCCCGATATTCCGCTCAACCGAGGAATGCGATATATCACGCTCATGCCAAAGGGTCACATTCTCCATCGCTGGCACCACCGCCATGCGCACAAGACGCGCCAACCCGGTAAGGTTCTCGGTCAGCACTGGATTGCGTTTATGCGGCATCGCAGACGAGCCCTTCTGTCCCTTTGAGAAAAACTCCTCTGCCTCCAGCACTTCGGTGCGCTGCATATGCCGGATTTCCGTGGCGACATTCTCAATTGATGAGGCCACCACGCCCAATGCAGCAAAAAACGCCGCGTGCCGGTCGCGCGGGATCACCTGCGTGCTGATCGGCTCAGGCTCCAGCCCCAGCTTCTCGCACACATGCGCTTCAACCGCCGGATCAATATTGGCGAACGTGCCAACCGCCCCGGAAATAGCCCCCGTCGCAATCTCGTAGCGCGCTTTTTCAAGCCGGTTCAGGTTCCGATCCATCTCCGCATAGAACCGGGCAAAGGTCAGCCCCATCGTCGTCGGCTCGGCATGAATACCGTGACTGCGACCGATGCGCACCGTATCCTTATGCTCCAGAGCACGGCGTTTGAGCGCGGCCAAAAGTCCCTTCATATCGGCGATCAGAATATCTGCCGCCCGCACCAGTTGGACATTGAAACAGGTGTCGAGCACATCAGAGGACGTCATCCCCTGATGCACAAACCGCGCCTCATCATTGCCGATAATCTCCGCAAGATGGGTCAAAAACGCGATGACATCATGCTTGGTCACAGCTTCAATTTCGTCAATGCGCGCCACATCGAACTCGACGTCCTTGGCCTTCCAGACCGCATCGGCATTTTCCTGCGGGATCACCCCCAGCTTGGCCTGCGCATCGCACGCGTGCGCCTCGATCTCATACCAGATGCGAAACTTACTGGCTGCCGACCAAATGGCCACCATTTCAGGCCTGGAATAGCGTTCGATCATGGATAGCCCTCGCATCTTGATTATGTCATGATGCACGCCTCATAAGCGCAACCAAGGGCAAGCTCAAATTGAAACTTCTCAGCATGATAACAGCTGCGGGATTGCTCGCAAACGGTGCTTGGGCGCAGGACTGGCAACCGATGTCCCCCGATGATCTTGTCGGGCTCAATCTCGACTATGGCAACGCGCAGCAAAGCTTCGATGCGTCCGGCAAAACCACCTATGTCGATGGCCGTCCCAGCCTTGGAAACTGGCAAAACCAGGGCAGCCAATATTGCTCACAATGGCCACCCTCGGACCTATGGGCGTGCTATGTGCTCGAGCGGGCAGGGGAGCAAGTGCGCTTCACCGCCACCTCGGACGGATCAGAAACGGTCGGCACCATTCAGTGACCAGCATCGACGCGATCAAAGCGCGGTTCGAAGGGGCATGGCGCATCGACCGGCACATTCTCGATCTGGACAGCGAATGGCTCGGGCGCTTTCACGGCGAAGCGCGCTTTAAGGCAGATCGTGGACGGCTCCTCTATCACGAAGAGGGCATGCTGCAATTTGGAGGTCTCACCGCCTCGCGCGCCACACGAAACTACATCTGGACCTTCCCAAGCGATACGGAAGTGAAAATCCTCTTTGAGAACGGCGATGATTTCCACGTCTTTAACCCGCAAGACCCACGCCCTTTCGCCCGCCATTTTTGCGATCCGGACGAATACGACGTCACCTATGACTTCCGCCGCTGGCCGCAATGGCGCGCCGAATGGCGGGTCGAGGGGCCGAAAAAAGACTACCGCATGGTCAGCACCTATGAACGCCCCGAACAACGCGCCACGGCAAAACGCCCCAAACCCTCAAAATGGCTCTGAGACCTACAAGAGCGCACGCCAGCTTCATCTTTCCATAAATACTCATCTGCGCGATAGCGCATCATGAATGTCGCAAGGCGCACGACCCCGTGCGCCTTTCCGATTGAGTGAGAGATTAGCCCGCGGGTAGTGCCAATCCGATCAACGCCAGCACATCCGCGCCTGTCTTGATCTTCGCTACATCATTGGCATCAATTGTCACACCCCAATTGTCCGCAATCGCCTTATAGCGCGGCAATCGGTCGGTGAGGATTTCGCGAAACGACCAGCGCGTAAAGGCATCCGGATCAACATCCTCTGGCGCAGTGCCCGTCTGCTGCAAATACCGCCCCCATCGCTCCACCATCGCATCCGCACGGGTGTACATCGGCTTGGGCGCTTTCTCGAACCGCGCGATCAGCGTGTCCACATGATCCTGATGGCCCTTGATCCAAACAATCAGCGCGTTCTGCGCCAGCGCCGTCAGAACCGGATCATCTGGGTTTTCCGCATCCACAACCTCGCAAATCGAGCCGGAGGTGTCACAGACGAAATGCGGATAACCGTAGATCTCCTTGGCCCGCGCCATGAAATGAACCGTATCGCAAGTCGCCGCAATCTCGCCCTCCCGATGCAGGTTTTGCCGCCGCATGTACTCGTCAAAGCTCAAACCGCCCTTATCCGCAGCACCAGGCTTGCCAAGATAGGCGGACAGAGGGGCTAGATTTTCAAAGGTGATGTTAGAGCCGATATAAATGCTGTCGGACATCAGATGCTGGCGCAAAAACGGCGTTTCCATTGCATGACGCTTGAAGTCATCAACGATATGCTCGCCCATGTAACGGGTGCCAATGCGGTAATCGACCGAGTAGTGAAACCAGTCCCCGACATCGCGCAATCGGGTCGAGATATAGGTTTTGCCCAGTCCCGACATACCAATCAGCGCAATGCGCTTTTGCGTTGCATCGCGCCAGGCGGCCCTATTGGGATATATCAGGGGCATCTGTTCCATCACGTTCGCTCGATACCCGCGCTTTTGGGCGATGAAAAGGGGTTAGCGCGCACAAAGACGCGAAAGTGACGCCCAGATGCGTCCGTCAATCACCGCCATACCGCAAGCAATCAGCGCAAATCCGGCATAAGATCGGCCGGGGAGTTGCTCGCCCAGAACCAAAGCGCCAAGGATCACGGCAAAGGGGACGATCAACAGTGTAACCAAGCTCAAATTTGCCGAGCCTGCCATCGACAGCACGCGGTAATACAGCAGATAGGCACAGGCCGTCGCCATCACCGAAATATAGAGAAGCGCCAGCACAACCCGCACGCTCAGATCAAAGCGCGGCAGCCCATCGACCAGCATCGCAAGCGGTACGATAATCAGGCTGGAGCAGATCAGCATCCCCAAAGCCGCGCTTTGAGGCGCAATCCCCGATAGCGTCTTGCGCGCCCAGACAGCAGCAATGCCGTAGCTCAGGGCGGCACCCAGGATAGCAAGCTGCGCGATCGAGCGGATGTCAAACTGCATCAGGCTCGACAGGCCCATGATCACAACCACGCCAGCAAACCCGAGCGTAACGCCGAGCGCTTTTCGTGTGGTGAACTCCTCATCCGCAAACACCAGCGCCGCCAGCGTCAGGCCGAAGAAGGCAGTTGTGGCGTTTAAAATTGCCGCCAGCCCACTTTCAATGGTCGTCTGACCCCATGCAATCAGCGAGAACGGGATCACGTTATTGAAAAGCCCCATCACCACACAGGCGCCCCAGATTTTCCAACCGCGCGGCAAAGCGATACCGACAATGCGCGAGATCACCAGCAGCAAAAGCGCACCCCAGACAATGCGGTGTCCAACAACCGTGTAGACCGGCAACTCTTCCAGCGCGATGGCAAAGGCCAGAAAGGAGGCCCCCCACACGATAGCAAGGAGCAGCAATTCGCCCCATGCGCGGCCCGACATTTGTAATTGCTCTACCATGCCGAAGCTTTGGCAGATCAGCGCTCATCTTGCGACCCGAAACATGCTTTTTGATGGCGGAAGAGGAATAAGTGCCGGTGCGGTGCCTACTGTGGGGGTACAGTTTCGGCGCCCGCACCGGCTATTGTCAAGCGGCGCAAAATCGCCACGCGACAAAACACGATGTTCCGGTATTCATATGTCTGGCTGATGCCTGGCGCGACGTGCTCGCGCGGCTGCTCAGATGTGTCCCTCGGTGTTCCCATGCGCTATTTTTTTGCGCTTTATCTGGTCATAAAACGTCGCCTATTGGGGTCAATATTGACGTTAGGTAAAGAGCCGATAACATCGGCGATTTTCGACCCTGAATTTCAATTTGGGATGCGTGTGGCGCTTTGAAAATGCAATCGGCGCAATTTGCAATGCAAACTGCGCCGACAATAGTCTGGTGTATCTCTACGGCCAGTCAATTGACCTACATCTGGATGCCGATCTTGAGCCCCAGCGCGATTGCGGAGTTGCCCTCGAAATTGGCACCAATGGTTGTTGTGGCATCACCCGGTTCGATATAACGCGCACCTCCGGTGATCTTGATGTTACCTTCGGTATACGTCGCGCCAAGGCCTATTGATCTGGACCCATCAGTTGGGCCGAGGTTGGAGACGGGCGTTCCTCCAGCTTCTTCATACCCCAAAGTGACCGCAGCCGACCAGTTTTCGTTTATGCGGCGCCCAACACCAAGCGAGAATGTCGTGGTTGCATCATCAAAAGATACAAGATTGGGCGATGCCGGATTGGCGGTTGCAAATCCGATCGGGGAGATTTGGAATTGCTCCCAATCTGCCCAGCGCACCGACCCGAACAGAAGTGTATCTGCGGCGATCCCGGTCTGAAACTCAAGGTTTACAGATTGCGGACTTGTCACATCTGTGGTCGAGTCGCCGGCAATATTCTCGTTGGTATCGATCTCATAATCGATTGCCGAGTTGTAGGTCAGGGCAACGCGAAGTGCGATGTCAGGGCGTTCGTATGCGGCACCGATTAGATAGCCAAAACCCCAAGTTTTATCACCCGATGCAACGTATCCGCCGCTCAGCGTGACGTCCATTTCAAGCGATTCGGCACGAACCCCGCCAAATACGCTCATCCCACCGTCGAGATTATATTGCGCGACGCCGCTGATCCCGAGCGAGGACAGGGTCGCATTCGATCCGGCAAGCGGATAGCCGGTTCCGGTTGGATAGTCGACATCGGCGCCAAATGGTTGATGAAAGATGACGGCCGCGTCCCAATCGCCGCCGTAGTTCCATTTGTACGCTGCGCCAATCTGAGTGTAGCTTTCTGCCACATTGCCCGAATTTGCGCCGCCAAGTGTTCCCGACACGTCCGGGTTTACCAGGCCAAGGCTGAACTCTGCGTAAGTGCCTTCCTCAAAGATAACGCCGACGCTTTGCCCCGAGCGGTCAACACCACCCGCAAATGCGCCGCTCGCCATCGCGATCAAAGCTGTAGTTCCCAATATGTGCTTCATGTTCCCTCCACATGTTGTAACTTTGTTTTTAGGAACTTTTAAGCAATCGGACATCCCATTGCTAACGAATTCTAATCTTACCTGCGCGTAACGTCACGTTAATGGCACACCCAAAGCGCGTTGCTTGGATGTGCCGATGGGCCTATGTCTTCATCGCATCCAGCGAGGTTTGCAGGATCGACTTGGCCTCCGCCTTGTCGCCCCAGCCGATGACTTTGACCCATTTGCCGTCTTCAAGATCCTTGTAGTGCTCGAAAAAATGCTTGATCCGGTCGCGGGTTTTTTGCGGCACGTCATCCAGATCCTGAATATGCGACTGGAACGGGTCGATCTTATCCAATGGCACCGCGATCAGCTTGTCATCCATGCCGCCATCGTCTTCCATCTTCAGCACACCCACCGTGCGGCAGGGGATCACAACACCCGGTTGCAATCCGAAGTCACAAATCACCAGCACATCCGTCGGGTCCCCATCCGCATGCAGTGTGTTTGGCACAAACCCGTAGTTACACGGATAAAACATCGGCGTGTTGACCACACGGTCCACAAACACCGCGCCGCTATCTTTATCGATCTCATATTTGATCGGCGCGCCGCCCGCTGCACCGCCTGGAATTTCAATCACCACATTGATGTCTTCGGGCGGGTTTTTACCTGCGGGAATTTTGTCGATATTCATCGGCCTGAACGCTCCTTGAGAATTGATTTGGCGCTCCGTTAGCATGGAAATGCGGCTTGGAAAAGCGTCTCAATCCGCCGCCGTTTTCTCACGCTCGCTCATGACGATATTCAGCAAGTTCGCCGCCAGAATGATCGCAGCGCCGATAAAGATGCTCGCCAGAAGCGGCTCATCATAAAGCAGCACGCCCACTATGGCGATAATCGGCAGACGCACGAACTCAAGCGGGGCCACAACGGTCGCTGGAGCCGCACCAAGCGCAGACGTCAGACAATAATGCGCCGTCAACCCGCAAACCCCCACCACCACAATCCAAGGCATCGCATCGCTGGACGGGAGCGGAATGCCGCCCGGGATCGCGCAAATCAGCGCCATCACCGCCTGCATTATGGTCATGTAAAACAGCACACAGAGCACGCTGTCATAACGCATAATGCCCTTGGTAAAGATCGTGTTGAGCGCAAAGCCGATCGCCGCTCCCAGCCCGGCCGCATGTCCCCAGGAAATCGGTTCCGCGCCGGGGCGGGCGACGATTAAAATGCCGATAAAACCGACAATCGCTGCAATAATCCGCCATTTGGTCATCGTCTCGTTCAACAATAACGGCGCAAGCAGCGCGACCCAGATCGGATTGGTGAACTCCAGCGCGACCAGTTGCGAGAGCGCAATCACCGTCACCCCGTAGAACCACATATTCTGCGCTGTGAAATGAACGATGTTCCGCTTGAAATGCGCCCCGATATGGGTGGTTTTTATCTGGCCCAAACCCTTGGAAGAGTGCTTGAGCAACACCATCACAATCGCAATCCCGATAAGCGAGCGATAGAGCATTAGCTCAAAGGTGTTCATCTCGACCGACAGCTCGCGCCCCGCGACAGCCATTGCCGAAAACGACGCCGCAGCCCCGAGCATCCAGATCGCCGCACCAACCGGATTGCTCTGGCTCACGGGCGCGCCTTGCAGCAACCGGTGAGCATGATCGCCTCGCTGCCGCGCTGGGTCAGCACTTCGATGGAATGGGAGAAGCGCTCATCTGACATCGTATCATTGCACTGCCGCTCCCCAACAATCGCAATCGCTGTGTCGGACTGGGAAATCAGCGTATAGGCCAGTGGCGACAGACGACCTTGGGCTGCCGTCACAAGCTGCACGTCATACGAACGATCAGGCCCGTCCATTGAGGAAAATGTGGCGCTGAGCGCAGTGATATCCAAAGACCAGAACGGCTCCGCCCCATAGCAGCGCAGATCAGGACCGGTCTGCGCTAAGGCCAAAGCAGGCGCTGCGAGCGCACAAAGAGCGAGGCGGAGTTTCATAAAATCGGTTGAATGGGATGTGGGGCGAACAATCAAGCACAATCAACCCATTCAGGAAAAATCAATGCTCACAGGCTATTGAGGCCCAGACATCATAAAGGGGCTCAACAACGTGCGCCATTTCGTTCTCATTGCACTCGTCTTTCTGCTCGCCGCGTGTACGTCCGATTTCAAAACCGACTACGGGCAAGGCATCAGCCGCGCCGCGACCGCACAATGGGGGCTTCGCGATGTACGCGTCAATGTCTCGCGCGATCTGGTCGTTTCAGAATCCAACAGCTTCAATCCCGGCGGTGACATCGTCTGGCAGGAAGAGCCGCGCGGCGATCGCTACATCCAGGTTGCGCGGATATTTGAGGAGGCCGCGAATGCTGGCGGTGCTGCGCTCGATGGGGCGCGGCCAGTGATCATCGAGATAGACGTGCTGCGCTTCCATTCTCTGTCCAAACGCGCCCGATACGGGCTGACGAGCTCCGGCGTGCATAATATCCATTTCAAGTTACGCGCGGTTGATGCGCTAACAGGACAGGTTCTGGCGCAAAACAACAGTGTGCGTGCCGACCTTGCCGCCTTTGTAGGCGCTCAAGCCGTTGAAATGGAGACCAAAGGGATCACGCAGCGCGTCCGAATTGTGCATCACCTGAAGAACGTTGTCGCAGGCTGGCTTGGGACCGGCAAGGATGTAAATGCTGCGTTTTCTCGCTTGGGCGCGTGAAACACGATCCTCTACACCCCCCACAGCAAGAACAGCATGGGCCATGCCCAGATCGGTACGGACAGGAATAGTAAGGTGATTATTCCCATTCGATTGTCCCCGGTGGTTTTGACGTAATATCATAAGTCACCCGATTGATCCCGGGCACTTCATTGATGATCCGCGTGGCCGTCTCGCCCAAAAAATCGTGGCTGAACGGGTAGTAATCTGCTGTCATACCATCAACGGATGTGACCGCACGCAAGGCGCAGGCGTAATCATAGGTGCGCCCATCCCCCATCACGCCCACCGTGCGCACCGGCAGGATCGCGACAAACGCCTGCCAAATCTCATCATAGAGCCCGTGCTTACGGATCTGATCGATATAGACTGCGTCTGCTTTTCGCAGGATATCAAGTTTCGGGCGCGTGATCTCGCCCGGACAGCGTATCGCCAAGCCCGGGCCGGGGAAGGGGTGGCGGCCAATGAAACTGTCCGGCAGACCCAATTCGCGCCCCAACGCACGCACCTCGTCCTTGAACAACTCGCGCAGCGGCTCGACAAGCTGCATATTCATCCGCTCCGGCAAGCCGCCTACGTTATGATGCGACTTGATCGTCACCGATGGCCCGCCTGAAAAGCTGACGCTCTCAATTACATCAGGGTAAAGCGTGCCTTGCGCAAGAAACTTGACCCCGCCGATTTCCTTGGCTTTGGCCTCAAACACGTCAATGAACAGTTTGCCAATTATCTTGCGTTTGGTCTCCGGATCAGACTGCCCGTCGAGCTCTCCCAGAAACAGCGCGCTCTCATCCGCATGGAGCAGCGGGATGTTGTATTGATCGCGGAACATGCCAACGACCTCATCCGCCTCGCCCAGCCGCAAGAGACCATGATCGACAAAAACGCACGTCAGCTGATCGCCAATCGCCTCATGGATCAAGACAGCCGCAACCGAGCTATCGACCCCGCCCGACAGCGCACAAATGACCTTTTCATCGCCCACCTGCGCCCGGATCTGCGCAATCGCCTGTTCGCGATACGCGCCCATGGTCCAGTCCCGCGAAAAACCGGCCAAAGCGACGAAGTTCTCATAAAGACGCGCCCCGTTTGGTGTGTGATGTACTTCTGGATGGAACTGCACCGCAAAAAAGCGCCGCGCAACATCCGCCGTGATTGCATAAGGCGCGTTGGGCGACGTGCCGTAGACGTCAAACCCATCTGCCAGCCGCGAGACATTGTCCCCATGCGACATCCAGACCTGCTCATCCCCATCCGCGAACCAGCCTTCGAGAATCTCCAATTCCGTACCCGCAGGCGTCACAAACGCCCGCCCGAACTCTGCCGTGCCGCCACCTGTTGCGACCTGACCGCCCAATTGCGTCATCATCACCTGCTGGCCGTAGCAAATGCCTAAGACCGGCACGCCCATCTCAAACACATGCTGCGGAGCGCGCGGGCTGCCCTCGTCCAGCACGCTCGCAGGACCACCCGACAGAATCACCGCTTTGGGGCCAAACGCCTCCAAAAACGCGTCATCCACGCTCTGAAACGGATGAATTTCGCAATAAACGCTCAACTCGCGCAATCGCCGCGCGATAAGTTGCGTAACTTGTGAGCCGAAATCGATGATGAGGAGTTTTTCGTGCGCCTGTGTCATGGCGCTCAATATCGTGCCGATTTGAGAGGAACAAGAGTGCATATCGTGTCGCTCACGCGGCATATGGTGACGGATATGCAGATGAGGCCGGTTGCGCCTTGCCCTAGTTAACAGGCACAACCATCTATCGAGGGTCGCGAGAGGTCGATATGAGTGAACAAGGGGCAGAGAAACGCAGCGAACGACGGGGCCGTCGCGGTGGCGGAGGCGCTGCGCGCCGCGCCGAGCGCACTGCGCCAAAAATTGAATTTGCCCGTTTCATCGAGCGCAACATTCCCAATTTCGAAGTGCTCAACGACGAAGCGCTCGCGATCATCGAGGCAAACGCGGACATCGTGCTCGAAGAGATCGGCGTCTCCTTCCCCGAACAACCCGAAGCGTTGAAGCGTTGGAAAGCTGCTGGCGCAAGCGTCGATGGCGACCGCGTGCGCATCCCCAAAGGGCTCGCGCGCAAACTGTGCGAAACCGCGCCATCCTCCTACATCCAAATCGCGCGCGATCCGGCCAAATCCGTTGAAATTGGCGGTAAATCCCTCGTGCTCGCACCCGTCTACGGCCCGCCGTTTGTGCGCGACGCCGATGGTGGTCGCCGCTACGCCACGATGGAGGATTTCCAGAACTTCGTGAAGCTGACCTATATGTCCAAATGGCTGCACCATTCGGGCGGCACGGTCTGCGAGCCGACGGACGTGCCGGTCAACAAGCGCCATCTCGACATGCTGCTCGCGCATATGACTTTGTCTGACAAACCATTCATGGGCTCTGTGACAGCACCAGAGCGCGCGCAAGACTCGGTCGATATGTGCGAAATTCTGTTCGGTGAGCCGGGCGGGCTCAGCCAAACCTACATGACTTCGCTCATCAACATCAACTCGCCGCTCACCTTTGATAACATCATGATGGGCGCAATGGAGGTTTTCGCCAAAAACAACCAGGCTTCCGTCATCTCCCCTTTCATCGTCGGCGGCGCCATGTCGCCCGTCTCGGTTGCCGGCACATTGACCCAGGTTCTGGCTGAAGCGATGAGCGGGATCGCCTACAGCCAGCTCGTCAAACCCGGCGCACCCGTGGTGTTCGGCGCATTCGTGGCCTCCATCGACATGAATTCCGGCGCGCCAACATTCGGCACACCAGAAGCCTCAAAAATCCTCTACGGGGCAGGGCAGCTCGCACGCCGTTTGAACCTGCCGTTCCGATCCGGCGGATCGCTCTGCGGATCCAAGCTGCCCGATGCGCAGGCCGCCTACGAAACCGCCAACACCCTGAACGCAGCACTCTTGGGCGGTGTGAACTTCATGCTACATGCCGCCGGATGGCTCGAAGGCGGGCTGGTCAGCTCTTACGAGAAGTTCGTGCTCGATGCCGATCAGCTTGGCGTGCTGCATTCGGTCGCCGCCGGAGTGGACATCTCCGAGAATGGTCAGGCGATGGGCGCAATCCGCGAGGTTGGCCCAAGCGGCCACTATCTTGGCTGCGAGCACACTCAATCGAACTTCAAGGACGCCTTCTGGCGCACCAACGTTTTCGACTACCGCCCGTATGAGACATGGGAAGAAGAGGGCGCACCGGATTCCGTCGCCCTTGCAAAAGATCGGGTCAAATACCTGCTCGACACCTACCAAAAACCGGCAATTGATCCGGCGGTCGAAGCCGCACTGCACGACTATATAAGCCAAAAGAAAGCATCGTTGCCCGACGCTTTCGAATAACGTCTGATCCCAGCTAATTTTTCACCAAAATCACGCCCATAGTGCGCCCGCGATCCAGCGTGGGCGCATAATTCTGAATGCCGATTTACAGCGTAACGGCCTCAGAATAACAACCATGGGTTGCAGTCGTCCTGTTGCATTATATTTTACACCAGCGTTCTGTGGTATTTAAGTGAAAGATAACAAGCAATTAGACAGTGATGGAGTGAAATATTAACCATCTGTTCACAAATCAACCCTAGGTTGCGTTTACAAATTTTGCGTTAATGAAAGGTTGCGTGCAGTGCCCCAATGTTCTGAAGCTGTTTCATCTTGCCGCTCAAGCGCACTGCAAGATGATCCTCTCCCTCAATGGCTGTCCCCAGCCACCCGCGCTTATCTCGATCATGTTTGCACTGGAAAACCCATTCGCGCCATCGCGCGCGAAAAAGGCTGCCATCCCTCTACGGTCCTGCGCCAAATCAGAAAAATCGAAGCTGTGCGCGACGATCCTCTGAAGGATGAGGCCCTGGAGACCATCACGTCGTCCATTCGCAAAGATCAGACCTGTAATATTAATGATATGGAGCCAGTACCGATGCCCTCCGCGAAGACCCGGGATTCAAGAATTGCAGACGAAAATGTTGATAAGGAAGCGCGCCGGATTTTGCGCAGATTATGCGAGTCAGGTGCATATTTGTTGGTGTCGTCAGAACTTGCCAAGGCCGCCGTGTTCCGTGAAACCGTCCCCGGACGGCGTACGCGCATTGCCGTAGTCGATCGCGAAGTGGCGCAGGTTTTTGCGCTGCGCGACTGGATCGAGGGCAAGAAAAACGGCCGCGTTTCGATTTATAATATCACCAATGCGGGCCGCTCGGCGCTCAAACGCTTGATCTCTGAGGCGCGTGAGCATCGCGGTGTAGAGACCGGATACGCAGAATCGCCAAGCCCGTTTCAGGAACAACACCGCGAATATGGCGAGCGCACAATCATCGAAGATGGCGGTGTTCAGAGAATCCGCTACAATCTCGCCGAAAGCCCGCTCACATCGCTAGCCCGCAAGAAAGACAAACTCGGCAAGCGGTATCTCACCGCCGATCAACTTGAAGCGGGCGAACGGCTCCGCGAAGATTTTGAACTGGCCCAGCTTGGACCGCGCGTGTCGCAAAATTGGGATAATTTCCTGACTGCCTCCAGCAAAGGTAGCTATGCAGGCAGCGGCGGCCCCGGTCACGGCCCCTCGGCTGCCCGCGACCGGGTGGCCAATGCGATGAAATCGCTCGGGCCGGGTCTTGCGGACATCGCTTTTCGCTGCTGCTGTTTTCTCGAAGGTCTCGAAGCGGCAGAAAAACGGCTCGGCTGGTCCGCCCGCTCCGGCAAAATCGTGCTTTCCATCGCGTTGCAGCGCCTGGCCGATCACTACGCCAATCAACACGAAGCGCGCATGGTCGGCTAAAACCAGTTCTCAAAAATGAGCCAAAATTGTAAAGCCGGGATACGTCCCGGCTTTGTTGCGACTATATTCTGAGTAACTGATGATTTGCAGGATAGTATACTAAAAAATTGATAATTGACGCAAATATGTCCTTAAATATTCCAAAAATCTGGTTGAGAGTGGAAAAATATTCCCCACAGCCTTAACTGATGCCCTGTCACGTCAGTAACAAGGCTTCACCTCATGCGTCACTTCCCGATCTTCGTCGATCTCGCCAACCAGCGCGTTCTCGTTTCTGGCGCGGGCGAAACTGCGGTCGCCAAGCTGCGACTGCTGCTCAAAACTGACGCGCATATTGAGGTCTACGGACAAACCCCCGCGGATCAGATCCGCGCTTGGGCCGATCAAAACCGGATCACCCTGCACGAGCGCGCAATTACGCATGACGACGTCAAATCCGCGCGCCTGCTCTATGGCGCGAATGACGATGATGCTCTCGACGCGGGCGTCCTGAAACTTGGCCAAAGCGCAGGCATTCTCACCAATATCGTCGATAATCTGGGCGCGAGCCAGTTCATCACCCCAGCCATCGTCGACCGCGATCCGGTCACCGTTGCCATCGGCACCGAAGGCGCGGCTCCAGTGCTCGCGCGCAAGATCAAATCCGACATCGAAGAAATGCTGCCCACATCACTTGGCATCCTTGCACGCATCGGCCAGGCCTTTCGCGGCCGCGCCGCCATGCTTCCCATGGGCCGCACCCGCCGCAACTTCTGGTCGCGCTTCTTTTTTGAACGCGGGCCCGCCGCTCTGTCTCAAGGGGGCGACGCCGCTGTGCAATCCGCGCTCTATGATCTTTTGGGCGAGACACTAACCCAAGACACCCAGTCAGGCCGCGTTGCGATTGTCGGCGCAGGCCCAGGCGATCCCGATCTTCTGACCCGAAAAGCCGCCAATCTGTTGCATGAGGCTGATGTGGTGATCCACGACCGCCTCGTCTCGCCCGAGATCCTCGAACTTGCCCGCCGCGAAGCGATTGTGATCGAGACCGGTAAAACCGGCTTTGGCGCATCCTGGAAGCAGGACGATATCAACGCCGAAATGATCAAGCACGCGCAGGACGGACATACCGTCGTGCGCCTCAAAGGCGGCGATCCGGTGATTTTCGGGCGGCTTGATGAGGAAACCCAAGCCCTCACCGCTGCCAATATCCCATTCGAGATTGTCCCCGGCATCACCGCCGCCTCAGGCGCGGCCGCAAATCTGGGGCTGTCGCTCACCAAACGCGGGCGCAACTCGTCGCTGCGTGTGCTAACTGGCCATGATATCGACGGCTTTGCAGATCATGACTGGCGTGCTCTGGCGCGCGACGGGGAGGGGGCTGCGATTTACATGGGCAAACGCGCCGCGCGCTACATCTCCGGCCGGCTGATGATGTTCGGCGCAAACGGCGCAACCCCCGTCACCCTCATCGAAAACGCAACCCGCGCCGATCAACAGGTCATCCGCTCCACCATCCAATCGCTCTCCGATGATCTGAACGCGGCCAATCCCAAAGGCCCGGTCATCATGCTCTACGGCATCGGCGCATCGCAAGCCGAAGCGGTTTTAAGCCAGTCAAAACAGGGGATCGTCTGATATGGCCAAGGAATTCACCCCCAAAGTTCTCACCGCCAACGACCTACTCGAAGGCGATGTGATCTACCGCGCAACCGACGGCACATGGACCCGCTGGCACGCAAAAGCCGAGCTTTTCACCGACCCCGCACGCGCACAATCGGCCCTCGATGCCGCCCAAGCGGAAGTCGATCACTGCGTCGGCGCTTATCTGGCGGATGCGCGCCCCGGACCAAACGGTCCCGAACCGATCCATTTCCGCGAAGACTTCCGGGCGCGCGGCCCATCCAACTACCCTCACGGCAAACAGGCGGAGACATCGCATGTATAAATATTCCCAGTTTGACGAGAATTTCGTCCGCACCCGCGTTGCCGAATTCCGCGCGCAGGTGGAACGTCGCCTGTCCGGCGTGCTGACCGAGGATGAGTTCAAACCCCTGCGCCTGATGAACGGTCTCTATCTGCAACTCCACGCCTATATGCTGCGCGTTGCGATCCCCTATGGGACGCTCAACAGCCGCCAGATGCATGCGCTTGCTGATATCGCTGACAAGTGGGACAAGGGCTACGGCCATTTTACTACGCGCCAGAACATCCAGTTCAACTGGCCCAAACTGCGCGATGTGCCCGATATGCTCGATGCGCTTGCGGACGTTGAAATGCACGCGATCCAGACCTCGGGCAACACCATTCGCAACGTCACAGCTGACCATTTTGCAGGGGCGGCAGCCGATGAGATCGAAGACCCGCGCCCAACAGCAGAGCTGCTGCGTCAGTGGTCCACCGATCACCCGGAATTCCAGTATCTGCCGCGCAAATTCAAGTTTGCTGTCACAGGCTCTCCCAACGATCGTGCGGTGACCAAAGCCCATGACATCGGCTTGCGCATGATCCGCGACGCGCAGGGCGCACCCGGCTATGAAGTCATCGTCGGCGGTGGTCTGGGCCGCACGCCCATGATCGGCAAAGTGCTCCGCGCCTTTCTGCCCAAGGATGATCTGCTCCCCTACATGGAGGCAATCCTGCACGTCTATAACCTCATCGGGCGGCGCGACAACAAATACAAAGCCCGCATCAAGATTACGCTGCATGAAACCGGCATTGAGGAATTCCGCGCGCGCGTGGACGAGGCCTTTATTGTCAAAAAAGCCCAATTCCCCGGCGTCGATCAGGACCTTCTGGACCGCATCACCACGTCTTTCGCAGCCCCCACCTATGATACAGTTCCCTTTACGGGTCATGCCGTCCAGGGCGGGGCTTTTGCCTCCTGGCTGGACACAAACATCACCGCGCATCGCAATCCCGATTATGCGATTGTGTCGATCTCGATGAAGCCGATTGGTGGCACCCCCGGCGATGCCACATCTGCGCAAATGCGGGTTATGGCCGATCTGGCGCGGGTCTATGGACACGATGAGCTGCGCATCAGCCATGAGCAGAACGTCATCCTGCCCCATGTCCATCGCCGCCATCTGCCCGATCTTTATGCAGCCCTCAAAGAGGCCGGGCTCGCCACAGCAAACATCGGGCTGATTTCCGATATTATCGCGTGTCCGGGCATGGATTATTGCGCCCTCGCAACCGCGCGCTCGATCCCGATTGCGCAAGAGATTGCAAGGCGGTTTGACGCCCTCAAACTGGAGCGGGACATTGGCGATCTGAAGATCAAAATCTCCGGCTGCATCAACGCCTGCGGTCACCATCATGTCGGCCATATCGGCATTTTGGGCCTCGACCGTGCAGGCGTGGAAAACTACCAGATCACGCTGGGCGGCGATGCGACCGAGAATGCTGCCATCGGCACGCGCGCCGGACCAGGCTTTGCCGCCGATGAACTCATCCCGGCCATCGAGCGCATAATAGACGCCTATCTGACCTTGCGCGAAACACCGGACGAACGCTTCATCGACGCCTATAATCGCCTTGGGGCCGACCCGTTCAAAGCCGCGCTCTATCCACAATCAGACGCGCAAAAAGCCGCATAAGAAAGGACGCACACATGTCAGTGATTGTCACAGATGATGGATTTGCACCCGACACATGGGACGGCCGCATCCTTGAGATGTCCGACCTCACGGTCTCTGATACCGCAGGCCACGCGCTCAACTTCCCCGTCGATGGCGACGTGGAGGCGTTGCGCGAATACCTGCCGCGCCTTGCCATGATCCGCATCCCCTTTGCATCGTCAGCAGATGGGCGTGGTTTCTCGCTCGCACAACGCCTGCGCCTGATGGGCTTCAAAGGCCGTCTGCGCGCGGTCGGCGATATCATTTCCGACCAATACCGCCACGCGCGCCGCACGGGCTTCTCGGAAGTTGAAATCAGCGACGCCATGGCCGCCCGCCAGCCTCAAGAGCATTGGCGCGCCGCCGCCGGATGGGCGCAAAATGACTATCGCAAACACCTCAGCGCTGCTGGATAAAGCACGCCAAGACAAAGGCTTGGAATAACTATGACAGTCGCAACACCATCCCCGGTGACCACCCCGGTATTGCCCGACGCCCAGACGGTCACATCCGTCAAACACTGGTCCGACCGGCTCTTTTCCTTCCGCGTCACCCGCCCGCAATCTCTCCGCTTCCGCTCCGGCGAGTTTGTCATGATCGGCCTGATGGGCGAGACCGGAAAACCGCTCCTGCGCGCCTATTCCATCGCCGCCCCCTCATGGGACGAAGAGCTGGAATTCTACTCCATCAAAGTCCAGAACGGTCCGCTCACTTCCCGCCTTCAACACCTCAAGGTTGGCGATGAGATCATCCTGCGCCCCAAACCCGTCGGCACACTCGTCGTCGATGCGCTGCTGCCCGGCCGGCGCCTGTTCATGATCGCCACAGGCACCGGCATCGCCCCCTTTGCCTCGCTCATCCGCGACCCGGAGGTTTACGACAAATTCGACGAGGTCATCCTCACCCACACCTGTCGCACAAGCGAAGATCTGGCCTATGGCAAAGACCTGATGAACCGCGTCTCCAACGACCCGCTCATCGGGGACGCGGCCGCCACAAAACTGCGCTATTACCCCACCACCACTCAAGATCGGGGCGAAAACAAAGGCCGTATCACAACGCTCATGCAATCGGGCACCCTCTACACCGATCTTGGAATTGATCCGCTCAGCCGCGATGACCGCGTCATGATCTGCGGCTCGCTCGCCCTTAACACAGATGTCAAAGCGATCTGCGAAGCCGCAGGTCTGACCGAAGGCTCGAATTCCACCCCCGGCGGCTTTGTCGTCGAAAAAGCCTTCGTCGGGTAACGCCTTCTTTGGTTCGGCAAATATCCCGCTGCGCGCGCAAGCGCAAAACAAATGATGCGAGCCGCATCGCGGCTCACATTTTTTCAGGCGTTGAACTCGCGGGAAAGCGCCTCCGATAGCTCCAGCTCAGGGCAGGGCTTGGCCAGCATCGGGGCCACCGCGCCGCCCATCTCGCTTTCCTGATAGCCCGTGTAACCCGACATATAGACGATCTTCGCATCCGGGCGCAGCTCGTGCATCTGCTCGGCCAACTCGAACCCCGAGAGCCCACCCGGCATCACAATATCGGTCAGCATCAGATCAAATTGCGTCCCCTCATGCACCAGGTCCAGCGCTTTGGCACCGTCTTTGGCTCCGATCACCTTGTAATTGAGCATCTCCAGTGTCTGCGTGAGCATCTCAAGCAGCATTGGCTCGTCCTCGACCACCAAAATGGTCTGGCCCATACCCTTTTGCACATCGCCCAGCTTGATCCGCGCCTCGCGCGCCCCATCCTGGGTGCCACGCGGCAGGATCAGCCGCACGGTCGAGCCTTGGCCCACTTCCGAATATAGCCGCAACTCGCCGTTTGACTGCTGTGCAAAGCCATACACCATCGACAGGCCCAAACCCGTGCCAAGGCTGGATTCCTTGGTTGAGAAAAACGGATCAATCGCGCGCCGCTTCACCTCATCGCTCATACCAGGTCCATTATCGGTCACCGCAATCTCGATGTAGCGATGCGAGAAATGATCAGCCAGCTTTGCATCCTTGTCCCGCTCTGCATCATAGGGTGAGACAAACGTACTCCCGCCCTTGGGAAGCACCACAGAGGCATCGCGCGAGATATTGGCCACGCCGCGGGCGCTGATCTTGATTGTGTCACCCATGCCAGAGCGCATGATCGCATCGCGGGCATTCAGAACCAGATTGAGCATCGCGTTTTCAAGCTGGCCAATGTCGCAAAAGATATAAATATCCTCTTCATCTTGGGTGAAGGTGATGTTGATGGTCGACTCAATCGTCGGTCGGATCAATTCCATGAAATCCGCGCCCACAAGGCTCAGGAGCTTGGATTGTGCCATCCCCGGTTGTCGCTTGGCAAAAGCGAGCAAGCGCCGCGACAGGTTCGCCCCGCGCTCCACCGCACCAAGCGCTGTTGTCAGCAGATTGCGCGGCTCTTCCTTGTCAATTTGCTGCACAGCCAGCGCGACCGAATACTGGATCGCAGCCAGCAAGTTGTTGAAATCATGCGCAATTCCGCCCGTCAGCTGACCCAGCGCGTCAAGCCTGCTGGATCGCTCGATCCTCTGGCGTGCAAGTTCCTGCTCAGACACATCTTCGAGAATGACAACCGTGTTGATCGGCGAATCCGTATTGGCGACACTGGCGCTGGAGACGTTGACATAGCGGTTGATCACATTGCCGCGCCGTTCCAGCAAATTCGTCTCGTTCTGCAAGGTCTGCCCGGCGAGCGCCCGCTGGATTGGGCTCATGCTCATCTCCAAAGGCTTCATGCTTTCCCGGTCGAGAAACCGGATATCCGACGGCCACTCAAAGGGCGGCTCTTCGTTGATCCCGCCCAAGATATGTCGCGCCGCATCATTTACGGTCAGCACCCGCCCGTCGCGATCAAGCCCGACAATTGCCGAGGTCACTGTCTGCACCACCGTGTCGAGCAACTGGTTCGCGCGATCAAGCTGGATATTGCGGGTCAGGATCGCCGTGGTGCGCTCATCGACCCGCGCTTCCAGCTCTTCGTTGCTGGATCTGAGCGCATCCTGGGCGTCCTTGAGCTTGGTTATGTCGGTTGCCACACCGATGCAGGCGCTCACCATCCCGTCCGCGTTGCGCCGGTAAACCCGATCGATCGACAAAAACCAGCGATAGCCGCCAGACGGGGCGCGGACACGATATTCAAATGTGTTCGATGCGCCGTCCGCCAGATTGCGCAAATGCTCAATGTTTTGCGTCATCCGCTGCTGATCGTCGGGATGCAGCAAGGCAGGCAGCATATCTTTGCCCATCTCGCTGATCTCTTCGTTTGAAAATCCCGTAGCGCTGGCGATGGAACGGTTGGAGTACTCATTCGACATCGTCTCAATATTGAAAATATAGACCACATTGGGCACAAGATTTGCCAGGTCTTCCAGAAAATTGGCTGCGCCTTCGAGTTTAGCTTGTGGGATTGGGGGGAGAGAGTTTTTGCTGTGAATATTCATGATGTATGCTGCCGCTCGTGAGGATCCGCTACCGGAAGATGTACAACCTAAGGTAGAGTGTTGCGAAAATCGCCAAAGCACCGTACGCTGGTTTTGACCCGCAACAGGGGTGATATTTTCGACCGATGAGCGTGATTTTGGTTCCGCTGTGACGCGCGCGGGTATACGTTTCCCAAAACAGTCTGCGACGATCAGGGAACGCTGCGCGATGAACATTATCGACAATGTCAAACCAACCGAAGAATTGCAGGCGCTCGATGCTGCGCACCACCTGCATCCCTTTACCGATACCAAAGAGCTGAACGCGCAAGGCGTGCGGGTCATCTCGCGGGCCAAAGGGGCGTGGCTCACGGACAATGACGGTGCGGAAATCCTCGATGGAATGGCAGGACTGTGGTGCGTCAATATCGGCTATGGCCGCGATGAACTGGCTCAGGCTGCCGCCCGCCAGATGCAGCAGCTTCCCTATTACAACACGTTCTTTAAAACCACGCACCCGCCGATTGTCGCGCTATCGGCTCGTGTCGCGGAACTGGCGCCAGCGCATTTGAACCGCACATTCTTTGCCAGTTCCGGCTCGGAGGCCAATGACACCAATATCCGCTTTGTCCGCCACTATTGGGCGGCGCAGGGCAAGCCGGAAAAGCGCAAAATCATCTCACGCCGCAATGCCTATCACGGCTCGTCCATGGGTTCGGCCTCGCTGGGCGGCATGCAGGCCATGCACGATCAGGGCGGTCTGCCGATTGCTGATATCCACCACATAGGCCAGCCCCATTGGTGGGCCGAAGGCGGGGACATGTCGCCCGAAGACTTCGGCAAAGCCTGCGCGCGTGAGCTGTTGGAGGCCATCGAGACCCACGGCGAAGATAAAATCGCCGCCTTTATCGGCGAACCGGTCCAGGGCGCAGGGGGCGTCATCGTCCCGCCAGCAACCTATTGGCCGGAAATCCAGAAGATCTGCGATGCCCATGAGATATTGTTGATCGCCGACGAAGTGATCTGTGGATTTGGCCGCACCGGCAACTGGTTCGGCAGCGAGACCTACGGCATCACCCCCGACATTATGACCATCGCCAAGGGTCTGTCGTCGGGCTACGCCCCGATAGGCGGCTCGATCATCTCCGATAAGGTGATGGAGGTGTTTGAGAACACCGCAGGCGAGTTCACTCACGGCTACACCTATTCCGGCCATCCGGTCTCAGCCGCGGTTGCGCTCGAAAACCTGCGCATTCTCGATGAGGAGGGCATAGTCACCACCGCAGGTGCCACCACTGCGCCCTATCTGGCGCAAGCATGGCGCAAACTGGGCGATCACCCGCTCGTTGGTGAGACCCGCGTTGCAGGCATGATGGCCGCGATGGAGCTGACCCCGGGCAAAGCCGCCCGCGCGAAGTTCGACACAGTGGGACATGCCGGCGGCCTCTGCCGCGATGCGGCCATCGCGGCGGGCCTTGTGATGCGCGCCGTGGGTGATGCCATGGTCATCTCGCCGCCGCTGATCATATCGCATAGCGAGATCGACACATTGGTTGAACGCGCATGGCAAGCGCTCGACGTCGCTCAAACCCAGCTTAAAGCCAGCGGCCATCTCTAGCGCATGACATCGCTTCTCGATGCCAATGACGCGCGCGGCCAGTATCCGGGTAGTTACTATGCCGCCACGGCCACCATCCCCGATCCGCGCCCTGCCTGGTCCGGCGGCGCGCCGGTCGATGTGTGCATCATCGGCGCAGGGTTTACGGGCCTCTCGGCAGGCTATCATCTGGCCAAAGCCGGGCGCAGCGTCGCCGTCATCGACGCGCATCGCGCTGGCTGGGGCGCATCGGGCCGCAATGGCGGTCAGCTCGGGTCAGGCCAGCGGGTCGAACAGCCGGATCTTGAGGCTGAATACGGCCAAAGCGACGCCCGCGCCATGTGGCAGATCGGACAAGACGCCAAAGCCCTCGTCAGATCACTGATCCACGAACACCACATTGACTGCGACCTCAAATCCGGCGTCGCCCATGTGAACCACCGCAAGCGTTTCGACGAAGACACCCGCGCTTATGCGGATCATATGAACGACAAATACGACTATCCGCTGGAATATCTGGACGCGGACGCCTGCCGCGCTCTGGTCAACTCGCCCCGCTATACATCCGGCACGCTCGATCGCGATGCCGGTCACCTCCACCCGCTGAATTTCGCGCTGGGACTGGCCGGGGCTGCTGAGGCTGCTGGCGCGCGCATCTTTGAGCAAACCCGCGCCAAGCGCATCGATTCGCAAATGGGCGAGGTGGAGACCGATCACGGCACGATCAAAGCGGATCAAATCCTGCTTGCAGGAAACGGCTACATCGAAGGCATCCACCCGGGCAAATCGGTCCGCGTCATGCCCGTGAACAACTACATCATCGCGACCGAACCTATGCCAGCAGAGATCGCCCGCAGCCTGATTTCCGAAGATATCGCCGTGGCCGACAGCAAGTTTGTCGTCAATTACTTCCGTTTCTCCGCCGACAATCGCCTGCTGTTCGGCGGGCGGGAAAGCTACGGCTATCGGTTTCCCGCCGATATCAAACCCTTTGTGCGCAAAGCCATGATCGACATATTCCCGCAGACCAATGAGATGGGGATTGATTACGGCTGGGGTGGCACGCTCGCGATCACCATGACGCGGCTCCCGTATTTGCGCGCGCTTGGGCGCAGGCTGTGGAATGCGTCGGGCTATTCAGGCCACGGGGTTGCGATGGCGACCATGTCGGGCAAGATCATCGCCGATGCGATTGTCGGGCAGACCGGCGATTTCGATGTGATGTCCCGCATCAAGGCACCCGCCTTTCCTGGCGGGACCAGATTTCGCAATCCGCTCCTGGTCGCGGCGATGCTCTGGTATTCCCTGCGTGATCGTCTCTAACCAAGCGGAGCGCCCTTACGGGCGCACGATTTAAAGGTGATATGCGCTCCCGCGCGGGGAGTATTTTTAAAATGCGAAATGGATTACTTACGCGCATCCCGCTCAATGCCTGCGATGATCCGGGTCAGATCGCGAAGCCATTCGGCTGCGGGGAGATTTTTGTCCGATCCGTCGCTGAGCCATGCGGCGTAGACTGCGCGCGACGCGTTCGCCAGCGCTTTGGTTTGCGTGGCATCAAGGATTGTCAGCGTT
Organism: uncultured Rhodobacterales bacterium; assembly: GCA_964425135.1. Taxonomy (GTDB): domain Bacteria; phylum Pseudomonadota; class Alphaproteobacteria; order Rhodobacterales; family Rhodobacteraceae; genus CAYLLD01. The sequence goes on along the minus strand of CAYRKW010000021.1, from coordinate 4,134 downwards.
TTGCGCGTGCGGCTTTCATTGGCGAGCGCTATCTCGGTCCCTTGGGCAATCGCACGGCCCGCCAGTATGGATGCGGGCAGGCCCGAATGCTGGTCAATCACAGCTTTTTCGGCCTCATCAAGCGCATTATAGGCGCGCGTGCCCATGACCAGCACGAAGCCTTGGGTGAACATCGCACGATCCCCGACAACATCCATATGGCGGCGACTTTCCTTGGCAATCGCGCCCAATGCGCTCTGATGCCACGGGGCCATCCCGCCTTCGATCTCGCCGCGTACCATGGCACGGGGCACATCTGCAAAGGGGATGTCGATGGCCCGCGCCCCCAGCGCCGTCAGCCAATTGCGCCCCGATGCGCTGCTCGCCTGAAGGGAGAGACCATCAAACTGGCTCAGCTTATGCATGCGGCGCCCTCTGGTGTGCAAAATCGCGCCGCCATTGGTATGCGCTGCCAGAAGCCGCAATTGCAGCCGCTCGCTCGCCAGATGGGTGCTGGCAAATCGCCATGCGGCAATGCTCGCATGTTCGGGGTTTCGCGGCATCAGAAAGGGCAGCTCCAGAGCCACCGCCGATGGGAAAAGCTCCGGCAGGCTTGCAGGGCGAAACCAGCCGCCAGCAATCTGCCCTGTCGTGATCCGACCCAGCATTTGCGCCGCATCTTCACCGTCCGGGCTTTGCGCCAGCACAATCTCCAATGTACCAGCCGCATCGCGATTGATCACTTGCGTCCAGGGTTTGAGGAAAAACGCCATCTCCGCATCAAACGGGTTCAGCGAATGCTCGAAAATCAGCGTCAGCGGCACGTTTGGCGCGTCGCGTGCCTCCTGTGACCAAGCGCGCGCGGCCAGCAGCAGGCTCATCGCGGCGAGCACAAACAGGCCGTTCGCGATCCGTCTTTTCAAAGCGCGTCGCACGTTTTGAATGGTCCCGATCCCCTTGGTTATGTGTGTTTTTACCTTGGCGCATAGTGGTAGCGGCCCGCGTGCGAGCGTCAACCCGATAAGCCGCTCTAGAACAGCGATTGCAGGACGTGCGGCAGGCAAAAGAGCCGTTTTCGCAACACAAAGCTTTTGGGCGCAGGGAAGGGCGCATCGGCTTTGGCTTGCGCGCGTGCCTCTAGGTGATTGGCGAAAAGCCGGGCATGGGCGCGATACGCCAAAGGCGTGCGTTCGCTGGGGGATTGGCTCAGAATGCCATCCAGCTCGATGGAGGCTGCGCTCGCGCTTTTGTAGCGCGACGCCGGATGGCGCGCAGCGATATGGCAGCCCAGATCGTGATCAAGGAGCGTGACATCGAAGGCCCAGATATCCTCGCTGACATGCAACTCCTCCGCCTCAACCTGCGCGCCATCACGCGACCAGCGTTGCGGTGCGCGGGCGAAAACGGGCCGTGTGGCAGCGGAGTTTTGCCGGTAATACGGGCGCTGCGCCAACAGCGGGGCCGATAGATCGAGCGGGACAGGGCTGAGCATCCGGTGATGGACGCATTCGATGCCAAAAGCATGCGCAAAAGGGCGCGCGTCCGTGCGGGCAAAGTGATCAAAGGGGTTGTTGGCCGCCTCCGGGTCTGCGACCAGAAAGCATGTGGTGGGCAGCACGCAAGCGATTTTGCCCGACCGGGTGGCCCGGTCTGCCAAATCCGAGATAAACGCCCAATCCGCGCTATCCCCCATATCCACCGCGCCTATCCCAGCCGCCTGCGGCCGCGCGCCCGCGTAGAGCAGCGTGATTTGCGCTGGATCGACGAATTGCGCGGTGTAGGAGAGCCATGTTTCAAGGTAAGGATCGCCCGCATAACTCAGCGCAAACACGGCACAATCGCTTGCCCGCGTTGCCGGTACAAATGCCGTGCGCGCACCCCGCGATGTCTCGCGAAGCGCTTTGCCCGCGTCGAACCAATGCGCCTCCTGCTGCGCGTTATCGGCCTTTTTCAGATCGGACAGAATTGCGTCCAGCCGCGTTGCCAGCGCGCCATGCCCTGTCCGATCCGCATGATCTTTCAACGCATTGCGATACCACGGTGTGTCCTTGCGCCGCCGGTAGGATGCGTAGAACAGCTCCGGCGTCAAAGCCCGTTCCAGCGCCGCCTCGGACACCTCGCGCAGCATGTCCAACCGGCGCAGAAAGACGGGCGATTTATGCGAGGCGTACCAAGCCGTCAGTTTGGTGACATTCGGCGCGGTGATCCGGTCCACATGCCGCTTATCGAGCTCAAAAACCGGATCGTAAATCACCGTAACTGCGCCAGCGCTTTCAAGTCCTTCAGCCGCATCCGAGTGCGGCAGCGTCCAATCCGCGCTCCACGCTTTCTCGAACCGTGTCTCCCATGGTACCAGTGCTTTATCGAGGCTGGTTTGCGGGCTGAACGCAAGCACATCTGCCCCGGGTGCAAGCCGCGAGAAGGCCAGCGCGCCAAAGCCGCCCATAGAATTTCCGGTGAACAGGACCCGCTCGAACTGCTTGAAAAAGCCCCCCTTAGAGAGCGATGCGAGATAGGAGATCAGCGCGGGGTCGCGAAACCAGATCCCCCGCCGCGCCATCACACCCATCACCGAACACCCGCGCTCTGCGAAAAAATCATAGCTCCACGGTCCGCGCATCAAAGACGTATCGCCCATCTCCGCCAGATTGTCGAAAGTGATGACCAACTGTCTGCGATCCTGCTCCACATATCCAACGGCGTGGGTGTCGAATTTGTGCAAAAACCCCGTTCCCTTGCCACCCGGACGCACAGACCAAAGCCAGGGGGCAACACTGTCGGGGCGCTTACTCATGCGGCCAAATCAACCGGGGCAGGGCGGGTGGCAATCTCATCAACAATCGCATCAAACAGCCTTGCGAAATCTGCGTTTTTTTTCAACGCCGCAATCCGCGTCCGGTGCCATGTCACCGCTTGTGTGTGCAGCCGTGCAAGCTCCGCATCGCGCAGCAACGCCTCGAATGCCGTACGGGTCCGTGCCAGATGGCGCTGCACCGAGTTTTCAGGCGCGTGATTGTGGCTCATCATCTGCCAATAAGCCAAGCCCTGATCATGATCCATATGATTGACCCGCCCGCGATCGCGCTTGATCAGGAAACTCTCGACCGAGCGCACCGCGTAGTGATTGAGCTGCACCAGATCATAGCCATAACTTGACCGGTCCGAGCGCCATTTTCCGGTCTTGTGACTGTCCGGCAAAATCTGCCCGGACCCGTTCACCGTGACAATTTCGCCGATGCGCGCCTCGGAGGGATCTTGCGGTATATGCACGCCCATTTTCCCGAACAACCCGTCATTGCGATACAGCGTTTTGACGCCCCAGGCCTGCGCAGGGGTGGGCATCAACTCCGGCGCAGCAAGCATAAACTGCCCGATCATCAGATCATCGCGATAAGCAATATTCCCGCCATCCCCGAAACAGCGCCAGGTCATCGCGAAGGTATTGGCATGAGGGCAAGCATCGCGCAGTGCGGCCAGCGAGCCATCGCCCGTCTTGATGTTAATGAACTCATCCACATCCAGCACCAGATGCCAGTCCGCATCGCGCACCACATCTTCGTTACGTGCATGATAAAGCGCCGACTTCTGCACCCCGCGATTGAGGATTTTGTTGACCCGGTGCTGCCCAAGCCCCATGGCCTGCAACCGCTCCCAGATCGCGTTTGTTCCGTCATCGCAGTCATTGGTGTAGATCAGAAAATCCGTAACCCCAACGCTCATATGATGCGCGACCCATTCCAGAATGAACGGACCTTCGTTCTTCATACAGGACACAATCAGCGTGCGGGGAGGCTTTGGCATGGGTGCTCGTTTATTGTTATTCTGCGACGACCCTAAACGAGGTGCAGGGCATAGATCAAACCCCGCTTTGGAAGTGTAGTTCTGACTGTGTGCCAAATGCGAGGGGGCCGACTGACGTGCTCAAGAAACAAGCGCAACCCCCTCCCGTGGGGGAGGCCTGTCGTGAATTGCGAGCAATTCACTGTCGACTTACAGGTCAGGGGCTGTCCGGCGTTGCCGACTGCGTACTCGTTGAAAGGAAGTGCTGGAAATCAGAATTTGGGTATACAAGCCCTTCTACGCAAAGTGGCACGCACAAGGCACAAAACTGCGGCACCCCCCGGGGCGGCCCAACGGCTCGAATACCTCAGATTT
>CAYRKW010000020.1:45015-48333 GCA_964425135.1 uncultured Rhodobacterales bacterium | reverse complement strand
AGCGCCTTATTCCCCGACACTTTCTTTGGTTCGATAAATATCCCGCTGCGCGCGTAGCGCAAACAAAATGACGCGAGCCGCGCCAGCGGCTCACTGCCTGATCACAATATCAAAGAAAAAAGGCGACCCCTCAGGGTCGCCTCCTAAACGCGTCACGCGATCTCAAATCAGGCGTCAGCGTTCTCAGCATCCAGCTTGCCTGTCTTAAACAGAAGGCCAGCCGCCGCACCACCGATCATCGGGGCTACGATGAAGAGCCAAAGCTGCAGCATCGCCGAACCACCCGAAAAGAGTGCTGGCCCGATTGAACGTGCTGGGTTCACCGAAACACCAGTGACATTAATCCCGACGATATGGATGACAACCAGCATCAAACCAATCGCCAAACCAGCCATAGCCGTCGCAGCGCCTGCACCGGTCGAGCCAAGGATCACAACAACGAACAAAAATGTCGCGACGATCTCAAAGATCAGCGCAGAGATCATGCCATATTCGCCAAGATAGCCTTCGCCCCAGCCATTCGCACCATATCCGCCGTCATACCCACCGATCTTACCGCTCATGATGATCACGAGGATCAAAGCAGCCACGATCGCACCAGCGACCTGCGCACCCCAATACCGGAACATCTCGCCTTTCTCCATCCGGCCCGCCAGCATTGCGCCAAGCGAAACCGCCGGATTGATATGACAGCCCGAAACCGCGCCGATACCATAGGCCATACCGATCAGCGCCAAACCAAAGGCGAAACTGATACCGACCAGACCCGGCCCCAAATCAGGGTTAACGGTGGCAAGAACCGCCGACCCGCACCCAAGAAATACCAAAGTAAAAGTACCGATAAACTCGGCCGTTAGCTTATTCATCTTGTCCCTCATGTGTTTGTTAACGTACGCGCACCCTAAGGCGCAGCTATTGCGCGCCCCAATGGGAAAAAAATTGATAAAGTTGCAGAAAACCGGTGATTTATCGCCGCAATTGGGCTTTTGCGATAAAATCTATGCTTGCAAAGCTGAGCAGCAAAAACGGAACCAGCACCAAAAACGCCAGCCGGATCCCCACCGCATCAGCAGCCAATCCCATCACACCGGGCACCGCAAGCATCCCGATGGCCATGGTCATCGTCACCGCCGCCATATTCTCTGCCGCCGGTCGGTCGGTCAGACGCCCTGCCGCTGTGGCCATCATCGGATAATGCGCCGCCGTGCCAAGCCCCATCAGCATAAACCCGAACAGACCGTGCAAAACACCGCCCGCGATCAGAACATTCGCCAGCCCGGCAATCGCCACCAGCACCGAAGCAATCGCCATAGGCCTATGCCCGAACCGCTCAATCAGCCGGTCCGCAACCATCCGCCCGCCCGTCAGCGCGATCAAAAACGCCGGAATGGTCATCGCATCGAGCCAATCGGGCGCATCAAAAAGATCGCGCATATAGATCACCGACCAGTTGTTCGTCGCCCCATGCACCATCGAGCCGCCAAATCCAAAGGCCAGAATACCAAATGTCGCCCGTGAGGGCAGCGGCAGTTTGATCCGCGCTTCGGCCTGTCCCGGATTGCGCGGCGGCGCTTGGTTCATCGGCACCACCAGCCACGCAACAGCCGCCGCAACCAGCGGGAACACCAGTGCAAATTGTACCCAAGGCGGCACCTCCCACGCCCGCGCCATGGCACCGAACAGGGAGGCGACGAGAAACCCGAAACTCCAAAACCCGTGACAGCGGTTCATGATCAATCGCCCCAGCGATGCCTCCACCCGATCCGCCTCCACATTCATCGTCACATTCGAAAACGAAAAACTCGCACCGATGAAAAAGAGCGCCATGGCCGCCCAAAGCGGGCTGGGAGCAAGCGCAAAGATCAGCGGCATGAACGCCAGCAGCACCACCGCCCAGATGATAATGATCCGTGTGCCAAACCGGTCATTGGCCCATCCGGCAAAGGGAAATACCGCGAAAGAGCCGACAGGAAGCGCCATCAGCACAAACCCCAACTCCGCCTCACCAAGGCCAAGCTTGGTCTGAACATCCGGAATACGTGCAAAAAGCCCACCGCTGGCCGCCGCCTGCAGGAAAAACACCATAATAATCCGAAATCCCGCGCGCGTCTCGCTCATATCTCCCAGCATTCTACAATGGCCCAAGACCTAACCGAGTATCAGGTTGCCCTCCAAACGCCCAGAGGTCAGTTCCACTGGACAGCGCTGCGCCCAATCGGTATGGCGCTCGGGCAGATTCAATCGGGGACTGTCATGGACAAAAATATTACGCTTGTGACTGGAGCATCCCGCGGTCTGGGATATGCAACCGCTCTGGAACTCGGTGGCCCCGACCGCCATATCGTCGCGCTGGCGCGCACCATCGGCGGGCTGGAAGAGCTTGACGACGCCATCGGCGAAAAAGGCGGCAGCGCCACCCTCGTGCCCATCGACATCACCGATGAAAAAGCGCTGCAAAACATCGGCCTGTCGATCCACGAACGCTGGGGACGGCTCGACACCTTCGTCCATTGCGCCGCTCACGCAGTACCGCTCTCGCCAGTCACACATCTGGCGGAAAAAGACATGGACCGCGCTTGGGCCGTGAACGCACGCGGCACACAGCGACTGATCACCATGTTCGACCCGCTCCTGCGCTCCTCCGACAATGGCCGCGCGATCTACACCAACGATACTGTGCGCGGGCGCCCGTTTTACGGCAGCTACGCTGCAAGCAAGGCAGCGGCAGAAGTGTTCTGGGATGCTTGGGCACTCGAAATTTCCGCGCTCGGGCTTATCGTGCGCAGCTTTTCACCAGAGCCTATGCCAACCGCGCTTCGCGCCCGCTTTTATCCCGGCGAAGATGCCAGCCAGCTCGCTACCGTAAAATCACAGGCCCAAGCCCTAATTGAGACGCTTATTTCTTGATCCGGTAAACATCGTGACACGCGCTGCATGATTTCGTGATGGCCGCGAATATCGGCTGCGCCTCTTCCGGCGTCTGGGCAGATTGCAGATCGCGCGCCATTCTCTCCAGCGCCATCGCTTGGGCTGCAAAATCGTCCCAGTTCTCCCAAATCGCAGGCGCAGCCTCCGAGACATGCTGCATCTCGCCGCTCTCGAAATTGGCCAGCATTGCCGCCCCGCCGTGGCGCTCAATCGCAGCACCACCGGCCTGAACAGCCGCCATATCATCCGATGAAAGCCCGGTTTTGATCGATTTCATCGCCGCACCAAAAGCCACCATCTGATCCATCCGCGCCTTGACAAGCCCCGTCGCCCCGCCATGCGCAAGCGCCATGCTTGCGCCCAGGAGCGCTGCCAATCCAACCAGCTTTA
>CAYRKW010000020.1:0-44915 GCA_964425135.1 uncultured Rhodobacterales bacterium | reverse complement strand
CCAGCGACCGCACCGCATCGGGCTACCGCGACTATGACGACCGCGCGCTAAAACGCCTCATATTCGTCCGCCGCGCACGGGCCTTCGATTTTTCCATCGCCGAATGCCGCGATCTTCTGGCGTTGTATTCGGACCAGAACCGCTCCAGCGCCGATGTCAAACGCATCGCTTCCGCGCATCTGACGGAGATCGAGCGCAAACAGGCCGAGCTGCAATCCCTGCACGACGAGCTTGCCCATCTGGTCACATCCTGCCGCGGCGATGACCGGCCTGATTGTCCCATTATGGATCATCTGGGGTAATTTCCGATCCACGCACACGCGACGTGTTTTTTATGTCACGCATGTCACACTGCGCCCGTCCGGCTGCAATTTTCATAAAACCTGCCACAAATTCGCCCAAGAGCTCCCCCAATCGCTCCGTTAACCAAGATCTACTGACCTATTTGTGCATGGGGTTGTTAAATGGCGAACGAAATTCAGGGCTCAGCAGGCCGCGACAATATCACGGGCGGAAACGGCCGCGATGTTATCAACGGACAAGATGGAAACGATATCCTGATCGGATCCACATCCGCCATCAGCCGCATTGACCCCATTGCCTATCAACACCAGATCAATGACAGCATCCTGGGCGGTGAAGGCAACGACAAAATCGCAGGCCAGCACGGCAACGACCACCTCGATGGCGGCACAGGCCACGACTATATGCGTGGCGGCTACGGCCTTGATACAATGCTGGGCGGCGACGGCCATGACACGCTCAAAGGCGATGGCGGCAACGACCACTTAAAGGGCGGCGCTGGCAACGACCGCATTGATGGCGATGCAGGCAATGACATCCTCGACGGCGGCGACGACAAGGACGTGCTCAAAGGCGGCACCGGCAATGACACCATGTCCGGCGGCGATGGCCGCGACTGGATGCTCGGCGGCAATGGCCTTGATGAGATGCACGGCGGCAATGATCGCGACATCATGTACGGCAAAGAAGGCGCGGACATCATGAACGGCGATGGCGGCGATGACTATATCGACGCAGGCAAAGGCAGCGATCTGGTCAACGGCGGCACCGGAAATGACTACCTATCAGGCGGCATCACCGGCAATGACACCATGAACGGCGGTGAGGGCAATGATCGCCTCTACGGCGGCTCCGGAAACGACAGCCTCGACGGCGGCGCCCATCGCGACATCCTCTACGGCGGCTCCGGCAACGATATCGGACATGGCGGCTCTGGCGAAGACCGCCTCTATGGCGATGCAGGCCGCGATGCGCTCTATGGCGGCGACGATAACGACACGCTCGACGGCGGCACCGGCAATGACGCGCTTTATGGCGAAAACGGCCATGACGTGATGTATGGCCGCGCGGGCAATGACATGCTCGACGGCGGCGAAGGCTGCGACATCCTCGTTGGCGGCACCGGAAATGACACCCTCAAAGGCGGCGAAGGCAAAGACCTTCTGGTCGGCGGCGACGGCAATGATCTGATGGTTGGCGGCACGGGCGATGACCAGTTTTACGGCGGGAAGGGACGCGATACCTACAGCTTCAAAGGCCTGATCAACGAAGGCCTCGATCTGATCCGCGATTTCAAATTGCGCGTGGACAAATTGCAGATCGAAGGCATCTCCTTTGACGACCTCATGATTTCCGGCATCGGCGAGAAACACACCCTCATCAGCTACGACGCAGGCACCGAAATCCGCCTCGAAAACGTAGCTTTGGGCGAAATCGCCGAAGACGACTTCCAGTTTATCTAAAGGCACATTCCACAAATGCGTGGAACGGCGGCAGTATTGCCGCCCACCCGCTTGATAACCGCCCCTGCCCTGCCCTATATCTGAGCGCGAAAACTCAGACAGACGGAGCCACATATCCATGGCAGGCCATTCCAAATGGGCAAACATCCAGCACCGCAAAGGGCGGCAGGATGCGGCCCGGTCCAAACTCTTCTCCAAACTCTCCAAAGAGATCACAGTCGCTGCGAAAATGGGCGACCCGGACCCGGATAAAAACCCGCGCCTGCGCCTCGCGGTCAAACAAGCCAAATCCCAGTCCATGCCCAACGACAACATCGAGCGCGCAATCAAAAAATCGCTCGCAGGCGAAGGCGATGATTTCGAAGAAATCCGCTACGAGGGCTACGGCCCCAATGGCGTGGCCGTTATCGTCGAGGCGATGACCGACAACCGTAACCGCACCGCCTCCACCGTTCGCTCCACCTTTTCCAAAAACGGTGGGAATTTGGGCGAAACCGGCTCCGTCGGTTTCATGTTCGACCGCGTTGGCCTTGTGACCTACCCTGCCTCCGCGGGCGATGACGACGCGATTTTCGAAGCCGCGATTGAAGCGGGCGCTGAAGACGTTGAAAGCTCTGAAGACGGCCACATGATCTACTGCGCCGACACCGATCTCAACGATGTCTCCAACGCGCTCGAAGCATCACTGGGCGAGAGTGAAGAGAGCAAACTGATCTGGAAACCCTCCACCACGACCGAGCTTGATCTGGATGGCATGCAAAAGCTGATGAAGCTCATCGACGCGCTCGAAGACGACGACGACGTGCAAAACGTCACCGCCAATTTCGAAGCCTCCGACGAGGTCATGGAGCAGCTCTAACCCCTGCGGCTTGTCGACCGCTCTGAAAAAGAACTACACTGACAACCGGCAGCGCCACCCGCGCCGCCGGTTTTTGCATATCAATCTCATTTTGCCTTGCGTCCCTCATTCCAATATTTAAGCGAGGATACGACATGCCACTCAGCGGATTTCTGACACTTGGCGATATCAAAGGAAGCGCGACCGACGCCGATCACAAGGACGCCATCGCATTTCACGGATTGGAATGGGAGATCAACGCAGAGATCCCGCAATCCAGTGGTGGCCGTGTGTTCTCCCGACCGCAAACCGATGACATCAGCTTCTTCAAATATTATGACGCCGCCTCCCCCAAACTGACCGAGGCTGTTCTGAACGGCCAAGCCTTTAAAGAAGCCGAGTTTCACGTCCATCGCGAAACCGGCGGAGTGCATCTCGATTATCTGACCATCAAACTGACGGACGTGCATATCTCACACTACTCTCTGTTCCACGACGATCACGACGGGGTGGAAACACGGATCCACGAACAGCTTGCTCTTGCCTTCGACACCATCGACATCACCTTCCGGCAAATGAATGCCTCCGGCGGGCACACAGACATCAAAATGAAAAAGTATAGCAAATCCAAGCGAAGGAGTTAATCCAGCGCCCGCTGCGTTAACGACACCTCCCTTCGATTGCCGCTGCCACAACGTATGCAAGGACTGTGTATGGATTGTGCATCCGTTGTGCATAGGATGTGCATCAAATTGGCGCAGCAGCTTTTGGGCTTGAATCCCAATCGTTAACCACCCATTTTCTAAGGCATGGAACTTCTATTTCTCTTAGGCCTGCTCTTCGTGGTCATTTACTTCAATCGCGGCCTTCTCGGCTTCGGCCCGAAAGGCTGCGACTGGATGTCCGCTGATGATGTGAATGAGAACGGCGAGATCAAATGGATGTGCGGAACCCATGGCACCGTCGCCTTTACCAAAACCCGCACGCCGCCGCCCAATTGCGAGTGATATCAGCGCCTTAGCTCTTTGCGGATCACCAGTTTCAGGCCTGACCAGACCGCATCAACTGAGCAGACTTTCACGTCCACTAAGCCCATCGGCAGCGCCACCGCGCGGATCACATCTTCGGTCACGCTGGTGGAGACTTTAGAGGCCTTTTTCGGCCAGGACACCCAAATCATCCCGTTCTGCGCGATTTGCTCCATTAACCTTGGCAGACGCGCCTCCAAAGCGTCTCGAGACGAGGTGAAAAAATGTACAATATCAAAAGGTTCTACATTTTCACGAATCTCCGCGCCGTAGCTTTCGATCTCATCTCGAACGCTCTGCGGAATATTTTCGAAATAAACCTGCGATCCGTCCCGAAATCCGAGCTTTTTGGCAAGCGGCGTTCCCGAATATCCGCTTGCCGCCATCTCAGCTCACCAGCCGCTTGAACCAGCCCTTTTTCTCGGCCACTTCCGGCGCATCATCATCTGAAGGACCTTCTACAGCATCTTGAAAACGCTGGAAAAAATCATCTGCCATCTTCTTGGCAAAACTGTCAATCAGCCGCGATCCAAGCTGCGCCAGTTTTCCGCCGATTTTGGCGTCAACCTGATAGGACAATTCCGTCCCGCCCTCAACATCCGCCAGCGCAACATTCGCCCCGCCCTTCGCAAATCCAGCCGCCCCGCCCTTACCTTCACCGGAGATCGTATAGCTTTGTAATTCCACGATATTCGAAAGTTCGACCACGCCCGTAAACTTGGCCTTCACCGGCCCCACCTTTTGCGTCACTTTCGCTTCAAATCCCTCTTCGGGCGAGCCGGTCAACTCATCGCATCCGGGGATACATGCCTTGAGCACCTCCGCATTATTGAGCGCCGCCCAAATCGTCTCGCGATCCGCCTTGATCACCCGTGTCCCACTCATTTCCATGTCAAAACTCCTTTTGCGCCCGCGCGCATTCACTATATATCAACCAAGATGTGCGCAATTAGTCCATGGTATAGGGCAAGACCCCACGCGTATTGTGATCGACCTTCAATATGCGTTTGAGCGCTGGAACCGAACGCTGATGGCAGTCAGACCGCTCACAAATGCGGCAGGACACGCCAATCGGTTCGAAATTTGCGTCCTTGGACACATCCAGATCGTCTGCATAAACCACCTTATCTGCGTATTTCACCTCGCAGCCAAGCCCTATCGCAAAGCGGTTCACAGGCGCTTTGAACGCCCCGCCCCCTTTGCTCACATCATGGGCAAGGCACAGGTATCGCACCCCATCCGGCGTCTGCGCCAACTGTCGCAAAATACGCCCCGGCATCTCGAACGCCTGATGCACATTCCACAAAGGACACGCCCCGCCATAGCGCGAAAATTGCAGCCGCGTTGCCGAATGCCGCTTGGTGATCGTCCCCGCCTGATCGACACGCACGAAGAAAAAAGGCACCCCCTTCGCACCCGCCCGCTGCAAGGTCGAAAGCCGGTGCGCAATCTGCTCTATTGAGGCATGAAAATGCAGCGCCAGCGCCTCAACATCATGCCGCATCTCATTGGCGGCTTGCGCAAAATCCCCATAGGGCAGCACCGCCGCCCCTGCAAAATAATTCGCCAGCCCGATCCGCGCCACGCTGCGCGCCTCATCACTTCGAAACTGCGCCAGATCAAGTGTCGCATCGAGCAGCGCGCCATATTCAATCAAAGCGATCTGATGCGCCATCTGAAACGCCTGCGTCGCCCCATCCGCACGCGCATTCAGCGATAAAACCCGCTGCCCACTGTCAAAATGACGGGTGGGCCCTCGCTCAACAAATCGCAACGCCACATTGTGCCGCTCATCGAGCCATCGCGCCCCCGCCTCCAGCTTCTGGCTTGCGTAAAACCCTGAAACTGCTGCGAAACTCTCCGCCGCCCGATCCACCGCATCCACATAGTTGTCGCAATAATGGAAGAAATCGCGCACCTCCTCCCAAGGCGTCGCCGCAATATCATGGGCCTGCTCCCCCAATGCCTCATTGAGCGCCGCAAACCGCTCCGAGGTCTCCTGATGCGCCTGGTAAAGCGTCAAAAGCGCCCGCGCAAAACTCGGCGCGTTCGAAGCCACCAATTGCAAATCCGCCAGTTGCGGCTCCAGCGTCCCAAACACCGGATCTGCCAGTGCCTCCGCCAAATCCGTCACCACCCGATCCGCCTCATCCGCGCTCAAGGTGCTGACATCAAACCCGTAGATCTGCACCAACTTCAGCACAACCGCCGCCGAGATAGGTCGGTGATTGCGCTCCATCTGATTGAGATAGGACAGCGACACCCCTATGCTCTGCGCAAAATCCTTCTGCGTCTTCCCCTCCGACTGCCGCGCCTCGCGCAGCTTCACCCCTGCATATATCTTCTGATCGCGCATCGGCCCTTCGCAATTTCGCAAATCTTCATCAACGATCTAGCAAATTTGCACCACCTCCAAAAGTCCTCACCGGCCCCCCGGCTTCTTTGGTTCATAAATATCCAGATCCCGAACCATGCCACCCGCGCAATCGGCACAAAAAAGCCCCGGCAAACACCGAGGCTCCTTCAGTTTTCAAATGCGACGACGTTTAAGCCAGCGCCGCTTTCGCCTTATCAACAATCGCGTTGAACGCATCGGGCTCATGCACGGCCAGATCGGCCAGCACCTTGCGGTCCACTTCGACACCAGCCAGCGACAGACCGTTGATAAAGCGGCTATAGGTCATCGCCTCATCATGGGCGCGCACCCCTGCATTGATCCGCTGGATCCAAAGCGCACGGAAATTCCGCTTGCGCACCTTACGGTCGCGGGTTGCGTATTGGTTCGCCTTATCAACGGCTTGGGTAGCGGTGCGGAAATTCCGCGAACGCGCGCCGTAATAGCCTTTGGCCTTCTTCAGGACCTTCTTGTGACGGGCGTGGGTGACTTTACCGGATGTTACACGTGACATATCTCAATCCTCCCGCTTATCGGTCGTAGGGCATGTAGCCCTTGACGATTTTTGCATCCGCATCACACAGCGTCGTGGTGCCACGCGCAGTCCGGATAAATTTCTTGGAGCGTTTGATCATGCCGTGGCGCTTACCGGCCTGTCCGGCCAATACACGACCCGTAGCCGTCACTTTGAAGCGCTTCTTGGCGCTCGATTTCGTCTTCATCTTGGGCATTTGACATCTCCTCAATCGGTTAGAGGTGGGTCTGATGCACGCGACTCGGCAGCCCTTTTCGCCGGCCCATGCGATTTGAGTTGCTGCGTATAGTGTGGCGACGGTCGGTAATCAAGGGATTTTAAAGGCTTAGAGCATCCGACCCAATACCTGCCGCGCGTCATCCCCGCGAAGGCGGGGATCTCCTAAGACTGCCCCCGGGTCGATCCGCTCTCACGAACGGGCGATCGTAAAGTCGCCAGCCCCTACGAATGCTCTTCCTTCGCCACCCGCGCCAGCGCCTCGGTATAAGCCTTTAGCGCATCCGTATAGTAAATCACCCCTACCAAAATGCGCTCGTCATTCTCCACCCGCGCAACAGGCAGCGACCGTTTCGAAGACGTCTCAAGATACGGCAGCGCAACCTCAAGCGTTGTATCCAAGTTTAGAAAACTGCCTTTGTCCAAAAGCACCTGCAACTTTCTGGACTTTTTTGGCGAGGCCACCGACAAAGGCCGCATCACATCCTCAACCGCAATGGTGCTGAGCAGATACGCCTGCGGCCCGTCCGCCAGATGAATGCCCCGCCTCTCCAATTGCGTGAGGAAATAAGACCGGTTCACCATCCGGCTCGCCAATATTGTCGAGAGCGAGACCGTCACCAGCACTGCAATCGCAATCTGCCAGTCCCCGATGATCTCAAACGCAATCAGCGTCGTCGAAATCGGCCCACCCAAAACCGCAGCCGCGACCCCCGCCATACCCGCAATCGCGTAGATATTGTCATGCCCCGACCATTCGGGCAGGATCGAGGTCGCGATATACCCAAAAGTCAGCCCGGTGAGCGCACCCAGCATCAGCGCAGGCGAGAAGACACCGCCCCCCATGCGACCCGCGACGGTTATCGCGACCGCCACCACTTTGACCACCGCAAAAAGCGCTGCCGAAAGCCAGAATATATCCCCGTTGAGCGCTCGATACGTCGTCTCATAACCAACGCCTATGATATGTGGAAACTCAAGCGCGATGATCCCCAGAAATAGCCCCGCGATTCCTGGTCGCAGCCAGTTGGGAATACCGGTGCGCGCCTGCGCACGGTCCGCCAGCTCTTCTGTTAAGAAAATCATGCGCATCATGACCACCGCAACAACGCCGCAAATCAGCCCAAGGATCATGAAGGCAGGCAACTCAGCATAAAAGGCCAGCATGGTGGGGGGCAGGTCAAACTCGCTCAGATCGCCTAAGTGAGACCGGCTCACCACTGCGCCCGCAACACTCGCAATGGCAATCGGGGCGAACGCATGAACCGCGAAATGGCGCAACACCACCTCAAGCGCGAATATCGCACCTGCGATCGGTGCATTGAACGAAGCCGCAACAGCCGCCGCCGTGGCGCAGCCCATCAGATCCCGCGCGGTAATCCCATCCGCTTTGATAAAATCCGACACCATTGTCGAAAGCGCCGCGCCCATATGCACCACCGGCCCCTCACGCCCCGTCGAGCCGCCCGTTGATAACGTGATGATCGAGGCGATGACCGAAGCTTTGCCCGCCTTTCGCTCCACCCGCCCGCGCCGCATCGCCGCGCCTTCGATCACATGTGCAACCGACCGCACGCGCCCATCGGGCGTGAACCGGCGCAGGATATATCCCACGGCCAATCCGCCAAGTATCGGAATAATAAGCACTTTCCACCATGGAAGTGTCGCCGCATGGCTCGCAAGCGTCAGATCATCCGCGCCGTAGAAAAGCTGTTGCAGCCAGCTAACGATCAACCGAAACGCCACCGTCGCATAGCCTGCCACAATCCCGATCAGCAGCGCGATGAACCAAAACTGGATTTGCCCCGGCCCATAACGTCGCAGCAGCACCCATCGCCGCCGCGCATCATATCGAAACCTGCTCCACGCCGCCCCATTCCTGCTCTGCTCGGGCACGCCGCGCTCACTCATGAGCGTTTCAGCCCCAGGGACGCGCCCATCTGCGGCGGCCGATCAATCCCGTCATGCGCCGCCTTGAGCGCCATGAGGCGTGCAAGCACCCAGGCAGGATAAGGCGTTGATTTTCGGGCATTTAAATCGACATTGAGCGATATGGTCTCCAGCAACGCCACTGCCCGCCCGTCCGAGGCCGCGCTGATCTGCAACACCAGATGCATGCGCTTGGCATCGCAATCATGCAGGATCACCGAGGTATCAAACCCCTCACCTTCCAAGAGCTCCGCAAAATACTGATAATGCGCCTGCATCGCATAAGGCCCTTGCCGCTCCGCCGCGACATAGTCAGCGCCAATCCCCAACACATCCGAGAAAAATGCGTCTATCGCCCGGTCAAACGCCAGCGTGTAATACGCGACATTCATGTGACCGTTATAGTCGATCCAATCCGTCAGGACCGTCTGTCGACCGGTTTGGATCGGTGCATCATATGGCCCGTCATGACCGCCATATTCTGAGTGCGCCATGCGCCTTTACCCACGCTATTGAGACGGATACTGTCCCGATACTTAAAGAGGTAGCGCATGAGCATTCAATCCGCAATCACCACCCTAAAAGACACCTTTGGGGCGCATTTGGTAGAGACCAAGGCCGTCCGCGACCAACACGGCACGAATGAGGGGTATTTCCCTGTCACCCCCCCTGATGCTGTGCTCTTTCCCGGCTCGACCCAAGAGGTATCCGAGGCAGTTAAAATATGCGCCGCGCATGAGTGCCCAATCATTGCCTATGGCACAGGCACTTCGCTCGAGGGGCATCACCTGGCCTACAATGGCGGTGTAACCTTCGATATGTCGCGCATGAATAAACTCTTGAAAGTAAACGAAAATGACCTTGATTGTGTGGTGCAACCGGGCATCACCCGCGAAGAGGTCAACACCGAGTTGCGGGCCACCGGTCTCTTCTTTCCCATCGACCCGGGCGCCAATGCCTCCATCGGCGGCATGACAGCAACCCGCGCTTCCGGCACCACCGCCGTACGCTACGGCACGATGCGCGAAAACGTTCTGGCGCTCGAAGTTGTCCTGCCCGACGGACGCATCATCCGCACTGGCACGCGCGCCCGAAAATCCTCCACCGGCTACGATCTGACCAAGCTCTTTGTCGGCTCCGAAGGCACGCTTGGCATCATCACCGAGATCACCTTGCGCCTGCAAGGCCAACCCGAAGCTGTCTCCGCCGCAACCTGTGCCTTCGAAGACTTCGAGGCGGCGGTCAACACCGTCATCACGACAATCCAGATGGGCATCCCCATGGCCCGCATCGAGTTTGTGGACGAGATGATGGCCAAGGGTTTCAACATCCACGACCCATCCGCCAATCTCGCCGAAGTCCCGCAGCTTTTCGTCGAGTTTCACGGCTCGCAGCAAAGCGTAAAAGAACAGGCCGAAGCCTTTGGCGAAATTGTCGCTGACATGGGCGGGGCTGAGTTCAAATGGACCGACAAAGCCGAAGAGCGCACCGCCCTTTGGAAGCTACGCCACAACGCGTATTACGCACAAAAAGCCCTGCGCCCGGAAAGCCAGGTGCGCGCAACAGACGTTTGCGTTCCCATCTCCCGCCTTGCAGAAGGGGTCCAACTCGCTCGCATCCGCGCCGAAGAACTGGGCCTCACCGTCTCCATGGTCGGCCACGTCGGCGACGGAAATTTCCATTGCGGCATTGCTGTCGATAGCGAGGAAGAGCGCAAGCGCGCCGATCAATATGTCCATGAACTCAATGAGTTAGCCCTTAAACTCGACGGCACCGTCAGCGGCGAGCACGGCATCGGGCGCGGCAAGATGAAATATATGGCGGATGAACATGGCGACGCGCTCTCGCTGATGGTCGACATAAAACGCAGCTTCGATCCGCAAAACATCATGAACCCGGGAAAAGTCGTACCGCTGAACTGAGTATTTGGGCCCGAGGCTCTAAAGCAATCTATCCTGCCAGCAGCACCTTCGCCGCCGATTTCGCCTCATCCGAGATATTTTCGCCCGCCAGCATCCGCGCCAACTCGTCAACGCGTTCCGCCTGCGCCAAAGGCACCACATCCGTGCGCGTCACACCCGCTGCGACCGATTTTTCCACCCGCCAGTGATGCCCGCCAAGGGCCGCTACCTGTGGCGAGTGCGTCACCACTATTATCTGCCCGCTCGTGGAGAGCATCGCCAGCCGCCGCCCCACCGCATCCGCCGTAGCACCGCCAACCCCGCGATCAATCTCGTCAAAGATCATCGTGCGCGCCTCGCGCCCCTGAAGCGCGATTTTGAGCGCCAGAAGGAACCGCGACAACTCCCCGCCCGACGCGATCTTGGCAAGCGGTCCAGCAGGCGCGCCGGGATTGGTCGCCACGCGAAAATTGACCGCATCAATCCCGCGCGGACCTGCCGCCATCTCGCTGATGACTGTTTGAAACACCGCCCGCTCCATCTTCAGCGGCGCCAGCTCCTTTTGCATCGCTGCATCCAGCGCTTTGGCCGCTTTGGCGCGCTTTGCGCTCACCCGTTCAGCCGCCGTATCATAGGCCGCGCGGCAGTCCTGAGCTGCTCTTTCCAGCGCCGCAATCATCCCACTGCCGCCATCCACAGCCTCCAGCCGCACGCGAAATTCCTCAGTCAAATCAGGTAGTTCATCAGGCTGCACGTTATGTTTACGCGCCATGGCACGGATCGCGAAAAGCCGCTCCTCAACCATCTCTACCCGCGTTGGATCTGACCCAAGACTGTGCAGCGCCGCTGACAAATCCCGCTCCGTATCCGCGATCTCATTGAGCCCGCGCTCGAGCGCATCAATCGCAACGCGAAACCGCCCGTCCGCTTTCGCATCCGCATCCGTCAACCAGCGGATCGCGTTCATGAGTGCCGATTGCGCACCATCATCGCCGACCGCCGATGCCGCCTTTTGCACATCCTCGCGAATGGCCTCTCCGGCCTTCAACAGCCGCCTCTCCCGATCAAGCGCCGCATCATCGCCGACTTGCGGATCAAGCGCGTCCATCTCCGCCAGCGCATGTTTGAGAAACTCAGCATCCCGCGCTGCATTCTCCAGCGCATCCCGCGCCTTTGCCAGCTCCGCATCCGCTTCGCGGCACGCGTTCCACAGCGCGCCAAGCCGTTCCAGATCACTATCGAGCGAGGCGAAACTGTCGAGAAAAGTGATGTGCGATTTTGCGTTCAGCAGACCTTTGTCATCATGCTGACCATGGATTTCAACCAGATGCTCGCCCACCGAACGCAGCACATCCGGCGTCACGCGCCGATCATTGATGAAGGCTTTCTTGCGCCCGCCCGAGGACACCCGTCGCAGGATCAATTCCCCCTCAAAAGGTATCCCCGCCTCCTCGATAATCCGCGCCGCAGGATGCGCATCGTCGATCTCATAGGCCGCGCAAACCTCACCTTCACTTGCGCCTTGACGCACAATATCGCTCGGCCCGCGCCACCCCAGAACGAACCCAAGACAATCGAGCAAGATCGATTTTCCTGCCCCGGTCTCGCCAGTCAGCACATTCAGCCCGCCCTGAAACTCCAGTTCGAGCCTTTCGATTAACAGAATATTGCGGATTGTCAGATCACGCAGCATGGTTCCGCCGCGATCAGAGCCACTTGCCTTGCACAACTTGACGATACATCGACGTCAGCCAGCTATCGCCCGCTTCCTGCACATCAAGCCCCTGCCCCGTCAGTAATGCATAGCTGTCAGAATACCACTGCGTCGCCTGATAGTTGTGACCCAAAACAGCTCCTGCCGTTTGCGCTTCGTCGGTCAGACCGAGCGACAGATAGGATTCAACGAGCCGGTGCAACGCCTCAGGTGTATGCGATGTGGTCTGATATTCCTCGATTACCGCGCGGAACCGGTTCACACCGGCCACGTAATGCCCACGCTTGAGATAATATCGCCCGATCTCCATTTCCTGCCCGGCCAGATGGTCGAGCGTCAGATCAAACTTCAGGCGCGCCGATTGCGCATATTCACTGTCAGGATAGCGTTCAATCGTGGCCCGCAGCGATTGCAGCGCTTCGAACGTGTTGCCCTGATCGCGTCCCACATCAACGATCTGATCATAATAGCTCAGCGAGATTAGGAATTGCGCATAGGCTGCATCATCATCCGCAGGATAGAAATCGAGATACCGCTGCGCGGCTGAACGGCTGTCCTCATACTCGCCCGCATTGTGATAGGAAAACGCCGACATCATCGTCGCGCGTTTGGACCATTGCGAATAAGGGTAAAGCCGTTCGATCTCGTCAAAGGTATCGGCCGCCTTATCCGGCTCGCCGCGCTGCAAATAATCCTCGCCAAGACGGAAAATCTGCTCCGCTGTGAGCAATTCCAGCTCTTCACGCGATACATCGCGTTCGGCACATCCCGCAGCCAGCAAAAATGCTCCGGCACATAGGACGCTCACTGCCTTTCCCATTCGACGCATTATCCTCGCCCCAGTCTCACTTCTGGCCCCTTTCGCGGGGGCGTTTGCTACTCATGTGACAGAATAGCAGCAAGCCCAAGCCGTTGGAAGCGACAGTTTGGGCATCGGGTCAAATTGGTGTGAGTTAGCGCCAATCGGCTAGACGACCGCTGCCAGATCAGAGTGATCGACCGACATGCCCGGAAGGCGCGCTGTCATATCTTCATCCGCAGTCACGATCTCAAACGCGTCTGGCGTGCTCAGGAGTTTGCGGAGCAGGCGGTTGGTCAGGCCATGGCCAGATTTATAGCCCTGATAGGTGCCCCAGATCGGTAATCCTGCAAGATGCAAATCACCCAAAGCATCCAGCATCTTGTGCCGCACGCATTCATCGGGGCGCCGCAAACCGTTGGGTGAGAGTATCCGTTCACCCTGCACCACAATCGCGTTGTGATAGCTGCCACCCAACGCGAGCCCGTTTGCGCGCATCTTGTCCACATCATCTTGCGAACAGAAGGTCCGGCAGTCACTCAACTCGCGCAAAAACGTGCCGTTCGCCATATCAAGTGCGCAGGATTGACGACCGATAGCGGCCTGTTCGAAGTTGATCTCCACATCAATCGCGAACCCATCGCTGGGCAGCAGGCTCGCAATCGCGCCATTAAAATTCACACTCACGGGCTTGAGGATTTTGATCACTTTGAGCCGCATATCCTGCTCTACCACTCCGGCATTCAGCAGTGCTTGCGCAAAATCACGGGACGAGCCGTCGAAAATCGGAACTTCCGGCCCATCAATCTCGATCAGTGCATTGTGGACACCACACCCGCTAAGCGCAGCCATGAGATGCTCAATGGTGGAAACACTCACACCATCCGCATTCGAGATGCGCGTGTTCAGCGTCGTGTCGCTGACATTGTTATAAAGCGCAGGAACACGCGGATCACGGCCGTCATCAACATCTGTACGGCAAAATACGATGCCATGATCAACCGGCGCAGCAAGCAGCCGCAGATTGGCAGGCTTAGCCGAATGAAGACCTTTGCCGTTAAGCGAAACCGTATGTCTAAGCGTTTTTTGCACGTTTGGTGGGGCCAATTTACTTCGTCTAACGAGCGGGTAAACCATAGCCTTGGGAAACTCAAATCACCGATTGTGACGAAATACTACAAAACCCACATGAAATAAAAAAAGCGCGCTAACCGCTTGGATTAGCGCGCTTTTTTGAGCTTCGTGAGATCGGCGTTAATTCGCCTGACGCCGCAGAAACGCTGGAATTTCAACGCGATCCCGATCTTCCTCATCCGCTTCAATCTCGGGGTCCATACGCCCTTCAATGACTGGCTCTTTGCGGGCCGGATACGGCTGCTCGCGCCCGCCTGTCATGCGGTGGATGAGCGAGTTGATGGCAAAGCGACCCGATTTTTCTTCCTCGGTCGGCTTTTCAGGCAGCGGCGCATTGTTATCGCTCACTTCCTTCTGGACCGCCGCCATCAGACGCTCTTTAACCTCATTGGTCGGCTCGCCGCGCGGCGTAATGCCCGGCTGAACGCCTGCATCTGCCTGAATTTCCGGTTGCGCAGCTTCAACCGTTGGCTCTGCAAACAGGCTCTCTTCTGCCTGCGCCTCAGCAGCTGCAATACTCTCAACCTGCGCTTTGGTTTCAGCTTCGATCGACTGCATTTTCTCAGGCTCATAGGTGCTTTCGGCAGCAGCGGCGACCGTTCCTGCGAGCGAGCGACGCGCGAAGGTTGGTGTGGTCTCTTCTTCGAAAGCGTCAGGGGTTTCCTGCTCACCAATCACCGCATCTATCCCCGTGGCAACCACCGAAACGCGCATAACGCCCTCTTCGGCAGTGTCGAGCGTCGAGCCAACGATGATATTCGCGTCTGGATCAACCTCGGACCGAATGCGATTGGCCGCCTCATCAAGTTCAAACAGCGTCAGATCATGGCTGCCGGTGATATTGATAAGAACACCTTTCGCTCCTTGTAGGCTAACCTCGTCCAGGAGCGGATTGGCAATCGCCTTCTCAGCCGCCTGAATAGCGCGATCATCGCCGGACGCTTCGCCCGTGCCCATCATCGCCTTGCCCATCTCTTCCATGACAGAGCGGATATCGGCGAAATCGAGGTTGATGATGCCCGGTCGGACCATCAGGTCTGTGACACCTTTAACACCTTGATAAAGCACATCATCCGCCATGGCGAAGGCTTCAGTGAAGGTCGTGTTTTCATTTGCAAGACGGAAGAGGTTCTGGTTTGGGATGATGATCAGCGTATCGACCACCTTCTGCAATTCCTCGATCCCGTATTCGGCTTGCGCCATGCGCTTGCCGCCCTCAAACTGAAACGGTTTGGTGACAACGCCGACTGTCAATACGCCCATCTCGCGTGCGGCTTTCGCAATCACCGGCGCTGCACCAGTGCCGGTCCCACCGCCCATACCGGCAGTGATGAAGCACATATGCGCGCCGCTCAGATGATCGACAATCTCTTCGATGGACTCGGCCGCTGCATGCGCGCCGATTTCCGGCTTGGCCCCTGCGCCCAGCCCTTCGGTGACTTTCACCCCGAGCTGGATTTTCGAGCCGGATGTGCTTTGCGCCAGCGCCTGGGCATCTGTGTTCGCAACCACGAATTCCGCGCCTTCAAGCTGCTTTGCAATCATGTTGTCGACTGCATTCCCACCGGCACCGCCAACCCCGAAAACCGTGATACGCGGCTTCAATTCGGGTTCCTCCGGCATACGAAGATTTAGTGTCATTATGTGTCCGCCTGTTTTGTCTGCGCAGAGCGAGCTGCACGCCTGTTTGGGTTGTTTCACCACTTCTTTATGATTCGAAGCGTACAACATTGTGGCGAAATGGTCACGTCGAAACAGAAAATATTCTACAATATATTGGGGTTAGCCACCATATCGGCAGTATTTTGTCAATTGAGGCACAAGCGACGCGCAAAGGGTTTCACTGCAAAAAACCGACCAATATTTGGTGGTGTTTTCACATTTTTTCCGTGTTAATTTCGCAATTTCAATTCTTTACCAATTTTCCTTAAACCAGCGCACGGCGCGTTTGATGGATGCACCGCTTGTCTGGGTGCTTGGAATGTCGAAATCCCAGCATTCGTCTTGCGGGTGAACCGTGTGCATCGCCAATCCAACGACTGAACTGAACCCCGGCCCTGTTGCCGCATGCGGAAGCCCCTGGATGCGCAGCGGACGACCGCAACGCACCTGACGGCCCAGAACGTTGTAGGCCAGCTCTTCCAGACCCGGCATCTGGCTCCCGCCGCCGGTGATCACGATGCGTTGGCTGGGCATATAGTCAAACCCTGCCGCATCCAGCAGCTTACCGACGTCATCGAGGATCTCTTCCATGCGCGGCCGGATAATGCCGATAAGATCAGACCGGCTCATCGTCCGCCGCTCACCTGCCGCCTCGTCGATTGGAGAGGCAATCTCGATGAAATCCCGGTCATCGACGCCAGTGGCCACCAGCCCGCCGTGGAACGTTTTGAGACGTTCGGCAACCTGCGCCGGCACTTCGAGCCCCTGACAAATATCCCGCGTTATATGTGCCCCGCCCATCCGCACAGCATCCGCAAAAATCATCTGACGGCGCATGAAAATCGAAACGCCCGTCGTCCCCGCGCCCAGATCAATACAAGCCGCGCCCAACTCACGCTCATCCTCCACCAACGCGCTCAGCGCCGAGGCGTAGGAGGAGATCGCCAGGTCGCACAGCTCCAGATCGCACCGTTTGACGCAATGCATGATGTTTTGGATGGTCCGCGATCCGACCGTCAGCAGATGAAGATCAACACCAAGCGTCTTGCCCACCAGACCGCGCGGATCGTGTAGACCTTGCTGATTGTCGAGAATGAAATGCACCGGCAGTGCATGCACCGGCTCGCGCGCGCCTGCGCCATAGTCCGGGATGTCGCAGTTGGCCAAAACCCGCCCAATGTCATACGCGCTCACCGCGCCCTCTTCGACTTCTGTCTGGCCATGCACACCGTAAGAACGCGGCCGCCCCCCCGAGAAGGTGACGACCACATGATCAACACGCACGCCCGCCATCTTCTGCGCACCTTGCACCGCCGTGCGGATCGCCCGCTCCGCCTCATCCATCGAGACGATATCGCCGAACTCCATGCCTCGCGCCCGCGTGGTCGCAGCACCAATAACCCGCAAGTCGCCGTGACCGTTGAGGTTGCCAACGCCCTCCGGTGTTTGCGCTTCAGCCGCATCAGGATCGAATTTCAGGACCAAACAGGCGAACTTCGATGTGCCAATGTCCAGAACCGCAACCAGTCCCCGCTTCATCGCAACCGCACGCCGCGCCCGCAAGGTCCGTTGCATCTCATATAGATCGGACGTCATTGCCGGCCCCCTGATGGAATAATCTGTTCTAATTTACGCTCTGCAATCGCTGTCGCGCCCAACCGCAGGACAGGCCGCTTAAGATCGCGCATATCCACAGCCACGATATCGCGCGACAGCAGATCGCTTGCCTCATGCAACCGGCTGACATGCGCCAGCGCTGCAATCACGTTTTCTTCGGGCAGCATGATCGTCTGGTTTCGATCCAGAATGAGATCCCAGCGCCGATTGCCGATCCGTTCCAACCCCCGCACGCGGTCGTAAATGGAAGCAGAGTGCGAGACGATTTCCAACGCCTGCGCCACATGAGCGCTCGCGCCATCACCCAGCAAAAGTGGCAGAACCGGATGATCCTCACGGTTCTTGACCCGCGCCAGCGCTGCGCCGTGTTTGTCAAGCACCAGCAATTCACGTTCCTGCCGCCAAAGCGCCGCAGGGCGCCGTTGTACGATGTCGATTTGCAGCGCGCTATTGCCTGCAATACGCACCGTGGCCGTCTCAACAGCAGAAAGTGCCTCAATCCGCGATTTGACCGCCACCAGATCGAGCTTGAGCGATGAGACAGGAAGCGTCACTTGCGCCGCATGGATCACATGATCGCGTAATGCACCACGTGCGCCGGTCACATCCAGCCTTGCAATGCGGAACTCTTCGCGCTCATTGAAGGAGGCCGTCAGATCGTCATAAAACTCTACCGCTCGCCCCCGCACATCGTCGTTGGTTGCCGCGTAAAACAACAGCGCAACGACAACCGCGAGTGGTGGTCCAAATCGGACAAGCCTGCGAAATCCCGGACGCAGCCACAACCGATGCAGGCGATAGATCAGCCGCGACGGGGCCGGATCGCGAAACGGTTTCATCGATCGCATGACGCGTCTTCCACCATCCACTCCATCAGATCGGGAAAATCGATCCCGCAAT
Source organism: uncultured Rhodobacterales bacterium (assembly GCA_964425135.1). Taxonomy (GTDB): domain Bacteria; phylum Pseudomonadota; class Alphaproteobacteria; order Rhodobacterales; family Rhodobacteraceae; genus CAYLLD01. The sequence goes on along the minus strand of CAYRKW010000020.1, from coordinate 26,481 downwards.
GGGCTGCCTGTTCGGGCGAGAGTGATGTGGGCGTCATCCCCGGCTGCGTGTTGGTCTCCAGAATGATCAGCCCATCGAGACCCTTGCTGTCATCCCACCGAAAATCAGATCGGGTCAAACCGCGACACCCCAGCGCTTCATGCGCGCGCAGCGCATACTCCATGCAGGCCGTTTCGATTTCTTTGGGCAACTGCGCCGGTATAACATGCGTCGAGCCGCCAACCTCATATTTTGCCGCATAATCATACCAACCGTTTGTGACGATATCCGTGACGCCGAGCGCGCGATTGCCCATAACGCTGACCGTCAACTCCCGCCCCGGCACAAACTCTTCGGCCATGACGATCTGTGGCATATCTTGCGACAGTTGCGCCGGACCATTGGCGTTTTCATTCACCAGATAGACGCCAACCGAGGAGCCTTCATTGTAAGGCTTCACCACATACGGCGGGGGCAGCGGATGCGCCGCGCGCGCCTCTTTCGCGCTGACCATGACACTTTTCGCAACCGGCAACCCTGCCGCTGCAAAAGCCGCCTTCGCCCGCACCTTGTCCATCGCAAGCGCCGAGGCATAAACGCCCGAATGCGTGTAGGGCAGCTTCATCCACTCCAAGAGGCCCTGCACACAGCCATCTTCACCCCAACGGCCATGCAGCGCGTTGAACACAACATCAGCGCGCGCTTTATCAAGCGCAGCGCACAGATCGTGCCCAGCATCAATGTCGATGACATCGTACCCCTTTGCGCGCAGCGCGGATGAACATTCACGACCTGACGAGAGAGACACCTCTCGCTCTGCGGATGGACCGCCCATCAAGACTGCAACGCGGGACGAAGACCTGCTCGTCATTTCCCGCCTCATTAACCGCCAGCGCGTTCCGGATTATAGCGTTCCAGTTGTTGCGCTTAGCTTTGCCCTTATGCGCCGGATTTACCGACGCGCCTGATCTCCCATTCTAACGATATGGAGAATTTTTCATAGACCCTTTTTCGGACCATCTCGCCCAGCGCTTCGAGCTCTTTTGCGCTTGCATCATCGGTGTTGAGCAGAAAATTCGGATGCATTTCAGACATCTGCGCCCCGCCCAGTCGCGCCCCGCGCAATCCCGCATCGTCAATGAGCTTCCAGGCCTTCAGATCATGAACATCATCCGCCTGCCCTGTTGAAGAAAACCCCGCCGGATTGCGAAAGGTCGAACCGCAAGAGCGTTTGTCCACCGGCTGTGTCGCATCACGGGTCGCGATCGCGTCCGCCATCTTCGCGTTGAGCGTTTCCGGATCGCCCCGTTCGCCCTTCATCACAACGCTGGTCAGGATCAGATCGTGGGTCACAGCACTCGACCGATAAGCAAAATTCATATCCGACAGCCCCAGATCAACCGTCTCACCATTCCGCGTGATCGCTTCAGCAGAGATGAAAACATCGGCCATATAACTGCCGTAGCAGCCCGCATTCATCGCCACCGCCCCGCCAATCGCGCCCGGAATAGTCCGCAAAAAAGTCAGATCGACGCCCTCAGCCGCCGCTTTACGCGCCACATGACTGTCGAGCGCGGCCGCCCCCGCGCGGACCAGCCCGTCGCCAATAGTTTCGATCCCGTTAAACCCCCGCCCCAGCTTGAGGACCACGCCATCAAGTCCACCGTCGCGGATAATCATGTTCGAGCAGACCCCCACAGGAAGCAGCGGCACATCCGTTGGTAACTCCCGTAAAAACGTGCGCAGATCCTCCGCATCCGCTGGCTGGTAGAGCCACTCTGCAGGCCCGCCTACGCGCAACCACGACAGTTCCGCCATTGGCTTGCCAGCCGTCAGCGCACCGCTCAAGCCTTTGCGTTCGATCAACTCAGCCAGCATTCTTGCCCCGCAATGTGTTGAATAGACGCGCAATGAAATACGCGGTCCAGCGAAGTTGAAACACCATCAGCGCAGCAATCGGTACCCCGATCACCCAGCCCGATGTGTCAATCACCGCCACCACAATCAGCGGCGCGGTCAGCAGCATCAGCACCAGCGCCACATAAGTTAGCCAGCGCGGCCCTGCCGCCAGAATATTTGCAATCAACATCCAGATGAGTGCGATCAGCACCGCATGTTTACTAATGAACGCATAAATCTCCGCCATCAGCCCATCGCCTTTGGCAGGGCATTGGCCCAAGCGCTGATCGACCCAGCGCCCAGACAGACCAGCATATCGCCCTCGCGCAAATGCTCTTTGGCAAAGGCAACCAGGCCCTCCTCATCATCAATCATGCGTGCATCCTTATGCCCATGCGCCCGGATCCCCGCCACAAGCGCTTCGCGGTCTGCGCCCTCAATCGGTGCCTCACCGGCTTCGAAAACATGGGCGATACCCACCATGTCCGCATCATTGAAACAGGAGCAAAAATCCTCGAACAACGAATGCAGACGCGTGTAGCGGTGCGGTTGATGCACGGCAATCACGCGGCCCGTTGTTGCGTTGCGCGCGGCTTTGAGCACAGCAGCAATCTCCACCGGATGATGCCCATAATCGTCGATGATCACGGCGCCATTCACCTCACCCACACGAGTAAACCGCCGATTGACGCCGCCGAAATTCGCCAGTCCCTCGCGGATAAGATCAAGCGGAACGCCAAGATGATGTGCCGTTGCAATCGCGCTCAGCGCGTTCGAGACGTTATGATCGCCCGGCATCGGCAAAACCGCCCCGTCAATGCGCCCCCCATCAGGAAGCGCAATATCAAAATGAGCCTGCCCCGACTTATAGGTCAGGTTTTCGGCCCGATAATCTGCTTGCGGATTGAACCCGAACGTCGCAATCCGCCGGTCATGGATACGCCCGACAAGCGCCTGCACTTCGGGATGATCGATGCAACAAATGGCAATTCCGTAGAACGGAATGTTCGAGACAAACGTCTCAAAGGCAGCTCTGAGCGTATCAAAATCACCGTAGTGATCCAGGTGCTCAGGATCAATGTTCGTAACAATCGCAATCGTCGCGGGCAGCTTGGTAAATGTTCCATCGCTCTCATCGGCCTCGACCACCATCCAGTCGCCATCGCCCATCCGCGCGTTCGAGCCATAGGCATGGATAATCCCGCCATTGATCACCGTCGGATCAATCCCACCGGTCACGAGCAGCGCCGCAACCATCGAGGTCGTCGTCGTCTTCCCGTGCGTGCCTGCCACCGCCACATTTGAGCGCAAACGCATCAATTCTGCCAACATCTCCGCCCGGCGCACGACCGGCAAGCCTTGCGCCCGCGCTGCATCAAGCTCCGGGTTGCCTGGCTTGATCGCGCTGGAGATGACAACGACCTCCGCGCCCTCCAGATTTTCCGCGCGCTGACCGATATGCACAACTGCTCCGCGCGCCTCCAGCCGCGTCGTCGTATCGCTCGCCTTCAGATCAGACCCCTGCACCCTGTAGCCGATATTGAGCAGAACTTCTGCAATCCCCGACATGCCAATCCCGCCGATCCCGACAAAATGGATCGGACCAATATCACCGGGTAGTTTGGTTGCAGATTTGTTCATGCCGCTGCTCCAAGCTCCAGAACTTCGCGTTTGAGATGTTCCACAGCATCCGGCATCCCCAGCGTCGCCGCCGCCCGCGCCATAGCGCGCGCTTTGGGCGGATCGCTGAGAATGTCTCGCATCTGCGCGGTCAAAGCCTCCGGCGTAAACTCCGGCTCCTGCATCACAACGGCACCGCCCGCCGCCTCAAGCGCCTTGGCGTTCGCCGTTTGCTCATCACGAATGGCAATTGCAAGTGGGACAAAAATCGCAGGTCGACCAACCGCCGATATATCCGCAACCGAACTTGCACCGGAGCGCGCAATGACCAGATGCGCAGCGACAAGGCGCTGCGGCACATCATCAAAAAAACCCTGCACATCCGCTGCAACGTCCATACCCGTATAAGCTGCAATCACCGCATCCCGATCCGCATCCCGCGCCTGCTGCGAGACCGACAATCGTGATCTCAGCGCGTGGGGTAGCGCCTTTATCGCCTCCGGCACCACTTCGCTCAGGATCGAGGCCCCTTGCGAGCCGCCGAAGATCAGCACATTGATCGGCCCATCTGCGTCCGGCGCATTGTACGGCGTTGCGCTGACATCACGCACAACCTGCCGCACCGGATTTCCAGTATGCACAGCGTCCACACCGCCGGGCAACTCTGTCGGCCAGACCGAGCAAGCGACTTTGTTTACGCGCGATGCAAAGAGATGATTGACCCGGCCCAGAACCCCGTTCTGCTCATGGATCATCCGCGAGATGCGTAACAGCCAAGCCGCCGACATCGCTGGAATGGCTGGATAGCCGCCAAAACCAACAACCACACGCGGGCGATCTGTCAGCATCGAAAATGTGGCGGAAAGACAGCCCATCGCAATCAAAAAAGGCGTTGCAATTTTGGCCATCACACCACCGCGTGCGAATGTGCCGGATCGGACAACGCGTCGCTCAACCGCTTCGGGAAACCCGCCCGTATAACGCGCACCGCGCGGGTCCGTTGAAAGTCGCACACGCCAACCTTCAGCCAGCATCGCCTCCGCCAAAGACTGTGCCGGAAACATATGCCCGCCCGTCCCGCCAGCTGCGATGATCAACAATGGCGCTCGGCTCATTGCGGCGATCCGTAAACATCATCAAGACCCTCTTGCGGGCGCATCCGTGAAAAGGCGAACAGCATGCCCAGCCCAATACCAGATGCGATCAGCGACGAGCCACCATAGCTGACAAATGGCAGGGTCATGCCCTTCGCAGGCAAGAGCCGCACGGCAACGCCAAGATTGATCAGCGCTTGGAACGCGAACATAACACTCAGCCCGACGCCGGCAAGACAGGTGAAACGGTCGCGCTCTTTTTGCAGGGTCCACAGCGCCCGCACCACGATGGTCAGGATCAGGGCGATCACCGCAAAACACAGGATCACGCCATATTCCTCCGCCGCGACCGCAATGATGAAATCAGTATAGGCATCAGGCAGCGTGCGCTTGATCTCGCCCTCACCGATCCCCACCCCGAAGAGCCCGCCTTCGCGAAATGCAGAGGCGGCGTGACCAAGCTGGGTGGTGGGGTCGATATCAGTGCTCAAAAAGCCGTCAATGCGACTGGCAAAATGGCTTGAGGTTTTATAGGCCACAACGCCTGCGCCCAAGACCAAACCTGCAAAACCGACAAAGAGCCAGACCGGCGCGCCAGCTACGAAATACATCACCCCCCATGTCGCAACGACCAAGGCCGCCTGGCCGAAATCGGGTTGCAGCGCGAGTAAAAGCGCGATGAAGGCGGCAAAGAGGAAAGACATAATAAACCCCGGCGGCCCGCGTCTGTCAAAACTCGCGGCCATAAGCCATGCGGTCACCACAATGAAGCCAGGTTTGAGAAACTCTGATGGTTGGAGGTTAAAAAATCCCAGCGAAAACCAGCGCGTTGCGCCCTTTTGCAAATCCGTACCAAAGAGCGGCAGGAGCATCACGGCAACCAGCGAAACAGCGCAGCCAAACACGGCCCAACGCCGCACCGTGCGCGGTGTCATGGTCGAGATGATGATCATCGCCACCAGAGCAACCGCGCCAAAAAACGCCTGGCGGTAAACAAAGTGGAATTGTGCCAGTTCCTTGCGCTCGGCAAGAATGGGCGAGGATGCCATGCTCAGCAATAATCCGATGGAGAAAAGCGCGATCACGGCCGCTATCGACATGTGGTCAACCGTCCGCCACCAGCGCGATAATATGGGTTCAACAGGTCCGGTTTGTGCCGGACGATAGATCATGTCTGTCATTGATGCCTGCCCTGCATCGCTTGCCTGTGCGCTGACGGGACCGCTTGTTGTTTTTCGGGCCACCTGTCAGCAAAGCCAGCTTAGCAACAGTACGCGCGAAAGGCCAGCACAGATCAGCAAAAGCGCAAATAATCACGCAGTGACCGGTCTGAAGACCGGTCGCGTTTTAAAGGTTGATTTGAGTATTTATGGAAAGGCGAAGGTGTTGCGGTTTGTAAATTACGCGCGCGGTCTCACGATGAAACAGGCTGTGCGCCGCCCGTTTGGGATTTGTACCACGCCAGCGCAATGATCTCCTGCGCCTCGATGAAAGGGGATTTTCCGGCGATATAGTCTTCCGGGTCGGGGCTGTGCGCCAGAAGTTGCCGTTTGAGCGCGCCATATTTCATCGCCAGATCAGGGTGAGCACGCAGATAATCGCGAAAGGCAAGGTGGCGCTCGATGTGGTGGGAGCCGTGGGTGAAAGCGTGAACGTGATGGGTGCGACGCCCCATATCGTCATTTCTGCGAAAGTACCGGCGGGTCTCGATGCCAAATTCGCCCATCACCTCATAGCCTAGATCAACGAAGCTGGCATTATGTCGATCCAGCGCGCATAGATCGTCAACGCAAACGAGAATATCAATGATCGGCTTGGCAGGCAGACCCGGGACCGCTGTGCTGCCGATGTGATGGGCCACGAAAGCAAGACCGTTCAGACCGCTTCGCAGGCGGTCTTCTTCCGACGCAAAGCCTGTGCTCCAGTCTGGGTTATGGGCAACCACCTCCACCATCGCCTAGAGCGCCTCGACCAGCGCTTCAAACGCATCGCCGCGCGCCTCGAAGCTGTCGAATTGATCGAAACTTGCACAAGCCGGTGACAGGAGCACCACATCGCCTGCATCTGCGTCCCGATGCGCCTGCGCAACGGCCGCTTCCAGCGTTTGCGCAATCACATGCGGCGTCTCGCCCAGCGCCTGCGCAAAATCCGCCGCCGCTTCGCCGATCAGATAGGTCTTGCTGATCCGCTCAAACAGCGGCGCAAGCGATCCAATCCCACCTTCTTTTGGCACCCCGCCTGCGATCCAGCGGATGTTCTTAAAGGCAGATAGCGCCTGCGCCGATGCATCCGCATTCGTCGCCTTGCTGTCATTCACATAGCGCACGCCATCGATCTGCGCGATGATCTGACAGCGATGCTTGAGCCCCGCGAAACTGCCCATCGCCGCTTCAATCTCTTTCGCACCAAGCCCGATGGTTCGACACGCCGCATAGGCCGCGCAGGCGTTCTGATGGTTATGCGTACCCGGCAAGTTCGACATCTGCCGCAGATCAATCGAGGCGATCTGCCGCCCGCGCCGCCATTCCGCCAAGAACCCTTTGCGCGCGCAGACCGACCAGCCGTCCTTGATCGCTTGCGTCGCCGAGATGCGCATCACCGGATCGCCATGCGCGATCTCCTCACGCAGCTTACCCGCCAGAAACCGCCCCTCCGGCTCATCAACACCAATGATCGCCCGATCCGGCCCGCCTTGGGTGAACAGCCGCGCCTTGGCGGCAAAATACCCGCCCATCCCGCCATGCCGATCCAGATGATCAGGGGAAATATTGAGGAAAATCGCTATATCAGGGGAAAGCGCCCGCGCCAGTTCGATCTGATAGCTCGACAGTTCCAGCACGACGATCTCGCCGTCATGCGCAGGCTCCAGATCGAGCACGCCGCGCCCGATATTGCCGCCCATCTGCACCGGACGGCCAGAACTGCGCAAGATATGTTCAATCAGCGCCGTCGTCGTCGATTTCCCGTTCGAGCCGGTCACCGCAACAACCCGCGGGATCACGTCGAAGCGGTCCCAGTCGGGCGTCGCATAAGAGCGGAAAAAAAGCCCCACATCATTGTCGATGGTCAAGCCTTGCGCCTGCGCCAGCGCAATAATCGGGTGCGGCTTGGGATAGAGATGCGGAATGCCGGGGCTGGTGATCAGCGTCACCGCACCGCCCATCGCATCAGGTTTGGAGATGTCAGTCAGCGCGATCCCCATGCGGTCCGCCGCTGCCCGCGTGTCCGCATCATCGTCCCACGCAAGCACGCGCGCGCCACCAGCGACAAGCGCCTTACACGCGGCAACGCCCGAGCGCCCGAGACCCAGGACAGCAACAGTTTTATCGGTATATCCGCGCACCGGGATCATGAGGTTGGGCCACTCGCTTGGGTTGTGACGATGGGTAAAGCGTTTATGGCGACGGAGTTCAAGCGGATGGGTGTGGATAAAGAATATGCGCGGTCAAAACCTGACGCGCATGGGGGAGCGGCTGGACCTCGGGGTGGGTGCGTAGCGCCCTCCCCATGGGGGAGGTCCGGGCGCTGCCCGTTGTTCCAACGGGCCGGGTCTATCTGCTACAATCTTGAAAAGACGATCGTACAATTCATACAACTCTGTACCGGTCATACAACTCTGTACCGGCTGGGCTTTAACGCAACTTCAACGTCGCCAGCCCGATCAGCGCCAGTATAAGCGAGATGATCCAGAACCGGATCACGATCTGCGCTTCGCCCCAGCCCTTTTTCTCAAAGTGGTGATGGATCGGGGCCATAAGGAACACCCGCTTGCCCGTCCGCTTGTAATACAGCACCTGAATGATCACCGACAGCGCTTCTAAAACGAACAATCCGCCGATGATTGCCAGCACGATCTCGTGTTTGGTCGATATCGCAATCGCGCCCAATGCACCGCCCAGTGAGAGCGAGCCTGTATCGCCCATGAACACCGCAGCAGGCGGGGCGTTGTACCACAAAAAGCCTAATCCAGCGCCCAAAAGCGCTGCGGTAAAGACCGTGATTTCCCCCGTCCCCGGCACGTAATGCACATCGAGATATTCGGTGAAATCCGTCCGCCCGACCGCATAAGCAATCACCCCAAGCGAACCGGCGGCGATCATCACCGGCATAATCGCAAGTCCATCCAAGCCATCGGTGAGATTCACCGCATTGGCCGAGCCGACAATCACGATCATCGCAAAGGGCACGAACAAAATGCCAAGATACAACAGCGCGTCCTTGAAGATGGGGAATGCAAGTTGACCCGACAAATCGACCGGATGAAGCTGCATCGACCAAACGGCAGCCACTGCGGCAATGACAAACCCAAGTCCCAGCCGAACCCGGCCAGAAACACCATCCACCGTCTGCTTGGTCACTTTCGCATAATCATCCGAAAACCCGATCAGCCCAAAGCCCGTGGTCACAAACAGCACCAGCCAAACATATCCATTATCGAGCCGCGCCCACATCAGCGTTGCCAGCAACAAGGCAGACAAGATCAACATCCCCCCCATCGTCGGCGTGCCTGCCTTGGCGATGATATGTCCTTCCGGTCCGTCCTCGCGAATGGGCTGACCCTTCTTTTGTTTGCGGCGCAGGAAGTTGATCATCGGGCGTCCGAACAGAAATCCGAAAATCAGTGCGGTAAAAAACGCCCCGCCTGCACGGAAGGTGATATAGCGGAACAGATTGAAGACATCGCCGCCATCGGACAATTCGCTCAAGAAATAAAGCATCGCTGCTATCCCTCATTACAACCGGATGCGCTCCGGCTTTTCGTTATGCGGGGCTCTCGGTCCCCATGTTTTTTAACGCCTCTACCACGCGCGCGAGACCCGTGCCAAGCGATGCTTTGACCATCACCACATCGCCCGGCCGCACCACATCGCGCAGAGCATCAACGCACTCGGTCGCATCACGTGCAACCAACCCACGCTTGCCTTTGGGCAGTTTGGCGACCATCTGCGCCATCTCCGGCCCGACTGAACAGACCAGATCAACGTCGCGCACGGCACGCTCACCTGCCAGCGCTGCGTGCTTTTTCGCGGATCCTTCACCCAGCTCCAGCATATCGCCAATGATCGCAATACGCCGTCCGCACCGCGCATCGGGCGGCTCGGTTCCGGCCAAGGCTGTCAGCGCTGCTTTCATCGATGTGGGGTTCGCGTTGTAGCTGTCGTCAATCAGCAAAAGCGGCGCCGCCATCTCATCAAGCGTGATCAGATGCCGATCCCCTCGCCCTTGCGGTGGTCCCCATGAGGCAAGGTTGAGCGCCGCGCGCGCCATATCCCCGCCCGCTGCGTCAATCGCGGCCAAAGCACCCAGAGCGTTCATCGCGAAATGCTTGCCGGGGGTGCCGATGGAGAAAAGGAAACGGGCGCGCCCCTGCTTTGCAATAACATTGGTCGAAAGTGCATCCGTGCGCACGCGCGAGAGCACAAACTCAGGCCGCCCCGACATGCCAAAACGCACCGGCTCCGCACCGCATTTCTTGGCCGCACGCAGCAGAACCGCGTAAAGCCGTGTGTCACGGTTGAGGATCGCAAAGCCGCCCGGCTCCACCCCCTCGAATATCTCCGCCTTGGCCTTCGCAATGCCGCGCAGATGCGAAAACCCGGCCATATGAACCTCCGCCACTTCAGTGACCAGTGCCACATGCGGGCGCGCCAGCTTGGTCAGCGGTCTGATCTCGCCGGGCGCATTCATCCCCATCTCGATTATCGCAAAATCCGTCGCCACAGGCATGCGCGCCAGCGTCAGTGGCACGCCCCAATGGTTGTTGTAGCTTTTTTCGGCAGCATGGATCGCGCCCTGCCCATGCAAAGCCTTGCGCATCATCTCTTTGGTGGAAGTCTTGCCGACAGAACCAGTAATGCCGATCACCCTGGCCTTGGTCGCGGCCCGCCGATGCGCCGCCAGCGCGCGCAAGCCCTCAAGCGGATCATCAACGATCAAGAGCGGCGCATCAGGTGAAACACCCTCAGGAACCCGGGAGACCATCGCCGCCGATGCGCCTTTATCAAGCGCGGCTTGGACAAATTCATGTCCGTCCCGAACATCGCTGAGCGCGACGAACAAATCGCCCGCCTCCAACGTCCGCGTGTCAATCGAAACACCACTTGCCGACCAGGCTTTCGTTGACCGCCCGCCCGTCGCCCCAACCGCATGATCACTGGTCCAAAGCACGTCCATCACACGCCCATCCCGTCAAGCGCAGCGACCGAGATGCTCGCCTGCTCTACATCATCAAACGGGTAGACATCCGAGCCGACAATCTGCCCCGTCTCATGCCCTTTGCCCGCAATCAGAAGTGCATCGCCCGGCTGCAAGGCATCGACACCGGCCAAAATTGCCTCCGCGCGATCCGCGATCTCATTGGCCTTGGGACAGCCTTCCATCACCTGCGCACGTATCTGCGCCGCATCCTCGGTGCGCGGGTTGTCATCCGTAACAAAAACGACATCCGCCTCCTGCGCTGCCGCGCGACCCATGATGATCCGCTTACCCGGATCACGGTCGCCGCCCGCGCCAAAGACGACAATCAGCCGCCCCATCACATGCGGGCGCAGGCTTGTCAGCGCCGAGCGCAGCGCATGCGGCGTATGGGCGTAATCCACAAACACCGCCGCACCGTTCTGCCGTTGCGCAGCCAGCTCCATCCGGCCTCGCACGGTTTTCAACTCGCTCAGTGCATGAAACGCCGGCTCTGCCTCCATCCCGCACCCAATCGCGAGCGCCGCTGCCGTCAGCGCATTATGTCCCTGGAATGTCCCGATGAGATTGAGCCGCGCCCGCCGTGCCTCACCCATCCAGACAAACCGGATATCCTGCCCTGTCTCATCGCAGCGTTGCCCGGACAGCCGCAAATCCGCATCCGCGCGCTCACCAACAAGAATAACCCGCAAATCCCTCGCTTTGGCCGCCGCAATCATCCGGTCCGAATGATGATCATCCGTGTTGATCACCGCAACCGCGCCCGAGTGCAGAACCGCATCGAACAAGCGCGCTTTGGCCGCGAAATATTCTTCAAAATCAGCATGGTAATCCAAATGATCCCGCGTAAGATTGGTAAAAGCGCCTGCGGTCAAATGCACGCCATCCAAACGCCGCTGCTGCAACCCGTGCGACGAGGCTTCCATCGCCGCATGGGTCACCCCCTGCGCTGCGATATAGTCCAAAAGCGCGTGCAACGTCAGCGGCTCGGGCGTTGTGTGCTCCAAGGGACGAGCGATCATACCCTCGACACCCGTGGTGCCGAAATTAACCGCATCCATCCCCGCATGCTCCCAAATCTGACGGGTGAAACTGGCGACCGAGGTCTTGCCATTTGTCCCGGTCACCGCCGTGATCACTTCAGGCTGCGCATCGTAAAACCGCGCCGCCGTTTGCGACAGCGCCAGCCGCGCATCCTCTGCAATCAGCACTGGCACATCGAAATCCGGCAGGTTCTGCGTGATCCAGTTGGCACCCCTCCCATCGGTCAAAATCGCCAGTGCGCCCATGCGCCGCGCAAAATCTGCAAACTCTGCGCCGTGCACGTTCACACCGGGCATTGCCGCGAAGAGAAACCCTCGCGCAACCTCACGACTATCAACCGCCACACCGAGCACCGACGTCTCTGGCGCAAGCGCATCTGCACCCCCAAATTCCGTCAGTCCCAATGATTTTACCGTTTTGCTGGGAGTGTTACCCGCTGTCATCGCCCGCACCTATTGGGCGGCCAGTGTCAGGTCCTGCACCCCGAACTGACCTGCCGCTGCATGTTCCACATTGTCGGACACAGCGCCCAGAAGCGGACCAATCCGCCGGATGATCCCACCCGCAATCGGCGCTGCCGTCCAACTTGCCGAGCGTTTCGGCTCGCCGCCCACCATATATTCGGGCTCATCCAAGGCAACAACCAGAACATATTTGGGATCGCTCGCAGGGAAGACAGCAGCAAAATTCGCCATCACTTTGTTCTTGTGATACCCGCCCCGGCCGTCCGGCTTGTTCGCAGTCCCCGTTTTGCCCGCAACCTCATAACCCGGGACATCCGCGCCATGACCGCTACCGTCTGTGACGACTTTGCGCAGCATGTAACGCAGTGAATTGGAGGTCTTTTCCGACACAACGCGGATGGACTGCTTGCCTGCATTCCCGCCCTTCACCAGTGTTGGATCAATCTTGACCCCACCATTGAGAAGCGAGGCATAGGCCGCCGCCAGATGCAGCGGGGTGGCGCTCAAACCATGACCATAAGAAATCGTAATCGTCGAGGTATCCGACCAGCGACGCGGCTTGATCGGATGGGTGATTTTTGCGGACCCAAGCTCCAGCGATGTGGGATGCAGCAGACCCAACTCCGCAAAAAGCGTCTTTTGCGCATCCGTTCCGAATTCCTTGGCCAGATTGGCCGATCCGACGTTCGAGGATTTCACCAACACATTGGTCAGCGACAGATACGGCGCATAGGACCGCCCGTGCATCTCGCCGATTGGAAAACTACCCCAGCGAAAGGGCTTAGTGTCAATCAGCGTATCGGGCGTTGCTATGCCCGCCTCAATCGCCGTCGCCGCCGTGAAAAGCTTATAGGTCGAGCCAAGCTCATAAAGGCCTTGCGACGCACGGTTGAAAATCGGGTTATCCTCTTGCGCCGCGCCCTCTTTGGTCGCAGGCGGCGTGTTCGGATCGAAATCCGGCAATGACACCAACGACAGCACCTCGCCCGACGTCGCATCCAGCAAAATCGCCGAAGCACCCTTGGCATTCATCATCTTCATGCCACCGGCCAGAACGGTGCGTACACCATATTGGATCGTTGAATCGATGGAGAGCTGCAAGGGTACAGGCGCTTTATCCTTCGAGCCGCGCAGCGCTCTGTCGAACCACAATTCAACCCCGTCACGCCCGACAACCTGCGCTGCATGGATATCCTCGTGCCCAAAGCCCGCAAATCCCAGGACATGCGCCGCAAATGGCCCCATCGGATAGACCCGCACCTGTCGCTTGCCCAGCATCAGCCCCGGATCGCCAATATTGAACACGGCTTGCGCCTGTTCCGGCGACACACGTCGCTTGATCCAGTAAAACTTGCGTTCTTGGGACAATTTCTTGGCCCATTTCACCGCATCCAGATCCGGAAATATCGTCGCTAGCTTGGTCGCAGATCCCACCGGATCGAGAATTTCAGATGTGCGCGCATAGATCGATGGCACGGTGACATTGGTGGCCAACAGCCGCCCGTTCCGGTCAAATATTTCTGCGCGCTCCGAACTGATTTTCTCATTCGTCGCCGCTTGCGCCTGCAACTCGTAGCCACCCAGCGAGATTAGCACCATCCGCCCGCCGATAATCGCAAAAGCCGCGATCAGCGCCAGGCCCAAAAGCGCGATGCGCGCACGAATACGGTTTTGCTGCTTGGCCCGCGCATTGCGCGCCCGGGCCATCCGTGCGCGCGCCTCTTCGATGTCCGGATTTTCGCCCATCTGACGGGCGGCGATCACGCGGGCAATGGGTCGAAGCGGGCGGCGGATCATCATCGGCTTGGCGTCTCTCTGGTCCTGTTATTCCTCAGCGGCGATGGCCAGAATGGCGTTCATCACATCCCCATCAAGGTCCTGCTGCGGATGGGCGATATCCACGACCTTCGCCGTCTGATCCGCCTGAATTGCGCCTAAACCCAACACATCGAAATTCGCATCTGCAAGTCGCAACAAGCGTTCGGGGCGATTGAGATAAGCCCATTCGGCTTTCAATATCTCGATCTTTTCAATCTCAGTGGTGATTTCTGAGCCCAGAACCGCAACGCGGCGCTCAGCAGCGCGGGTGGCGTAGTTCACTTTGTACGACCAGGTGGCAAAGCCCACCAGAAGAGTGATCGACAGGAGGTAATATAACGTGCGCATTTTTTCTAAAGTCCTTTACGCTTCATGATGCCGGGAATGCCCAGCCTGCTCGGTTCGGTGGATCCGGGCGGTGCCTCCAGCCGCCGGGCCACGCGCAGTTTTGCAGACCGCGCGCGCGGATTTCTCGAACGTTCCGCCTCATCCGCGGCAATCGCGCGGCGTGTGACGGTCTCAAACCGAGGCGCATCCACACGCGCTTCGGGCTGAAATCTGTTGGTGTTTGCGCCCCTGCCGGATCGCGCCTGCATGAAGCGCTTAACGATCCGGTCTTCGAGCGAATGAAAGGTGACGACTGCCAGAAACCCACCAGGTTTCAGAACCGCCTCCGCCCCGACCAAGCCACGTACCAGTTCACCTAACTCATCATTGACCGCGATACGCAACGCTTGAAAACTACGGGTTGCGGGATGCGCCTGACCTGGCTTGGTCTTGGGGAGAACATCTTCTATAATTTCAGTAAGTTGCAGCGTGGAGATGATGTCCCCTCGCTTGCGCGCCTCAACGATATTGCGGGCGATTCGCCGCGATGCGCGCTCTTCGCCATATTGAAAGAGAATATCTGCAAGTTCGGCTTCTGACGCGGTATTGACGATATCTGCCGCTGACGGGCCATCCTGCTCCATCCGCATATCGAGCGGACCGTCTGACATAAACGAAAATCCGCGCTCTGCCTCATCGATTTGCATCGAGGACACACCAATATCGAGGACAACACCATCAAGAAGCGGCGCATCAGCCTGAGCCGCAATCTCTTCCAACTCTCCAAATCGTCCCTGATGCAGACTGATCCGGTCTCCGTACTCGCCAATCCACTGAGCCGCACGCGCCAGAACATCCGGGTCGCGGTCGATGCCGATCACCCGCGAGGCACCCGCTGCCAACAAGGCACGCGCATACCCGCCGGCGCCAAAGGTGCCATCAAGCCAAACGCCCTTGACCGGGGCGCAGGTTTCCACGATGCGATCGATCAGAACCGGTATATGAGGCGCATCTGCTGTCATTTCCGTTTCTTCTTCTTTTTCTTCTTTTTCTTCTTGCCGCCACTGCCTGAGCCAATCGCCTCAAACGGATCACCGTCCTCATCGGCATCCGAAGGACCGTAGACGGCCTCAAAGGCGGAGGGATCCCAAATCTCGAAATGATCGCCCATGCCGAAAAATACGACATCAGAGCCCAACTCACCCAAACCCTGAAATTCGCGCAGCCCCATCCGGCCCGCATCATCAATATCGAAATAATCCGCATTACCGTGGGCGATGGCCTTCAGCTTCTCTGTCCTACGGTCATAAGGGTTGAGCGCATCAATCTGTTTGGTCAGCTTGGCATAAGACTTGATTGAATACCCCACCAGACACTTGGCCTTACGCCCGTGCATGAGAAGGATACGACATTTATTGCTACCCGCTTCCGCGTTTGGATCGCCCTCGCGTGCCACCATGCGAAAATTCGTCGGCAAAGAGACGCGACCCTTCGCGTCTACTTTATGCTCCCGCTTTCCGACGAATGACGTTGTCACGCGCACTGCTCTCCATCATCACCGAGGCGCCTGAGACGAGAACGGCGGAAAGTGTTACTGCTTACACTTTCCGCCGCTTCAGTCCGCCTGGGGCCTCGTCCGACTTTGCGCCGGTTATCCCAGATGATGAGGGTTGCCTGTATGTCCTGCCATACTCGCGGGATTATTCCCGTCTTATGTCCGCGTCATCTGCTCTTATGCGTACATTCGTAGACCCTGCACGGGCATCTGACAAGTAATTTATGGGAATTTTGCTATATTTATGGTTTTTCATCCCACCAATGAAAATTCAACTCCATATATCGCGTAGCAATTTACAAGATACACAACATGTTGAAACACGCATTTGGGCCACTTATGCACCAAGGCTCGAAACTAGACCCACCATCTGGGTATTGAACCACAGCAGACCCAGAATCGCCGGCACTCCGGCATAGAATGAGCATCGCCTATACCCCTCCTCTTGCGCGATTCTATTTGGACTCACACCAATTCGCAGATGAGTCCAATTAGGCCACACACAAAACCCATCTGGGGATTGTCCAAAACCCGCCGCTGATCTAGCGACCTCACCATCAAAGCGCCAAATTCGCAGGCAATACCTGCGGGACTGTGCCGTAAACTATGGAGATAACCATGCGCATCGGATGCCCTACGGAAATCAAAAATCAGGAATATCGCGTCGGCATGATGCCAGCGGCGGCCAAAGAGGCGACCAATGCAGGGCATGATGTGTTCATCCAGAAAGGCGCAGGCAACGGCGCCGGGTTTACGGATGAAGACTATATCAACGCGGGCGCGACAATCCTTGATACGGCTGCGGAGATTTATGAAACCGCCGAAATGATCGTCAAGGTCAAGGAGCCACAGGCTGACGAGCGCAAAATGCTGCGTGAGGGTCAGATCCTTTTCACCTATCTCCATCTCGCCCCCGATCCAGAGCAAACCAAAGACCTGCTCGACAGCGGCGTGACCGCGATTGCCTATGAAACAGTAACCGACCGGCGTGGCGGATTACCGCTGCTCGCGCCTATGTCCGAGGTCGCCGGACGCCTTGCCCCGCAAGTCGGCGCATGGACACTGCAAAAAGCCAATGGCGGTCGCGGCGTTCTGATGGGTGGCGTCCCGGGTGTCGGTCCGGCCAAAGTCGTCGTCATCGGCGGCGGTGTTGTCGGCACGCACGCGGCCAAGATTGCTGCAGGGATGGGCGCTGATGTCTCCATCACCGATATCTCGCTCGAACGCCTGCGCTATCTTGACGACGTATTCGGCCCGCAAATGCGCACCCGCTTCGGCTCTGCTGGTGCGACCGAAGAGCTCGTCGCAGAGGCCGATCTGGTCATCGGCGCGGTCCTCATCCCCGGCGCCGCTGCCCCCAAAATCGTCCGCCGTTCACAGCTATCTTTGATGAAGCCCGGTGCAGCCATGGTCGATGTCGCCATTGATCAAGGCGGTTGCTTTGAAACCTCCAAAGCCACCACCCACGACGACCCGATTTATGAGGTCGATGGTGTGATGCACTATTGCGTCGCCAATATGCCCGGCGCTGTGGCCCGCACCTCAACGATCGCGCTCGGCAATGCCACCATGCCCTTTATGATGGCGCTGGCCAACGAAGGCTGGCGCGCGGCATGTGACGCAGATGAACATCTGCTGGCCGGTCTGAACACCCACGCAGGCCACCTCACCTACGCCGCCGTCGGCGCAGCTCTTGGCATTGACGTACTGTCGCCGAAACTTGCGCTGAAAAAGTAGGGCGAGGTCAGAGCGCCGTCCAACCGATGGTTTACTATTCGCAAAGAGCGCGGGTTCGGGGGCAGTCCGGCTTCGCCGGATGCGACTATGGGTAATAACTCTAAACCGATAGGGTTGCCCATCCGCAACACTCCTTAATCACACGTAATATTTGTCATATTTTCATCCCGCAGCCTGCGTCACTCTCAAACCCATCAAGTCGTTACCATTCGGGCGAGGAGAGTGTGTTATGAGTATCAGAGTTATCGGAACCGGATTTGGACGAACAGGAAACGGCGTCCTTAAACGTGTGTTAGAGCGAAACGGCTTCGGCCCGACGCTCCACGGCCTTTCCATCACCCAGTCACAAGACCTGGCCCGCACCTGCCTGCGTGCTGTAAGATCGGGCGCGCAATCTGATATCAGCGCGCTCCTTGGGCCCGCGCAATGTACTGTCGGCTGGCCCGGCGCTTATTTCTGGCGCAATTTGGTCGCGATGAATCCAAGCGCCAAAGTGATCCACACAACCCGCGACCCGAACGCTTGGTACGATGCCATGCGTCAAAGCGTCTGCGCGCGACTGGCAGAGCCGCTCCCGCAGGAGCATTCACCCGACTTCATCCTGCGCCTTTTGGAGCGGGAGATGTTGGGCGACGGCGTCTTCAGCAATCGCTTCGACGACAAAGATCACGTAATTGGCGCATATCACGCACACGAGCAAGCGGTGCGCGCCGCAGTGCCCGCCGATCGCCTGCTCATCGTGAACATGCAGACCGATGCCGATCAAGTGCATGCGTTTCTGGGCTTGCCGCAACTGGCCAAGGCCGCCTGACGGCGCTCTACTTCGCCGCCTCATCTGTCTCAACGGGACGTGCCGACATCCCGATCACCCGATCACCGGCAGACGCATTCGGGATACCATTGGCGCTGGCGAAATTGATCTCCCCGGCGCTTGAGACAATGGCGATAATCTCCACATCGCGGCGCTCATCGCGATAGGCTTCAAGACCGTATTCCTCGGTCAGCTTGGTGACAGTGAACATCTCCCCGTCACCGAGCCGCTCCGAAAACCGCTCATAGCTCATCCCGCGCCCCAAACGCCGCCCGCCGATGGTCACCGGCAGGGATTTGTCGTTCTCATCCGCCTCATGACGCCCGACCTGAAACACGTTGTTGCGTCCGAACTCCGGCCCAAAATCCGTACAGATCAGCGCATTATATGCATCGTTTTCGGTTGCCGCGATCACCGTGCCAAATTGGTTCATCGGCACAGTCATTTCCGCCGCTTCCGACAGGATCTCTCCATGAAATGTGCGAATGCCCTGATTGCGCGCACGCCGCAGGCGCCAGTAGTTACCATCCGCCATCAGGACCGGCAGATCCGCTGATTTGATCGCGGCCCCCAGCGCCACCGCCCATTTCGAAGCGCCCACGATGATCACGCCCGGCGGGCTTGTGGACATCAGCCCCAGCCAGCGGGCCACAGGCACCATGGAAAATCCGTGGATCACGACCGTCGCTGCAACAAGCGCAAAAGCCAGCGGGGCCAGCGCCGCGCCGTCTTCGATGCCAAGCTCCACCAACCGGCTACCAAACAGACCGGAGACGGCCACCGCTACGACGCCGCGCGGTCCGACCCAGCCGACGATCCCACGCTCCTTGATCGTCGTTGTGGTGCCAACAAGTGAGAGCATTACCGCCAAGGGGCGGGCGACGAAAATGATCAGCGCACAGAACAGAACCGCCCGCCAACTCAGCGACGTCAAACTCTCCATATTCAGTGAGGCCGCCAGCATAATGAACACGCCAGACACCAAAATAACCGTCACATGCTCTTTGAAACGCCGGAGCTCCGACAGCGACGGCAAATGCGCGTTGCCCAGAACCATCCCCATGATCGTCACCGCCAAAAGCCCACTTTCATGCAAGAGCATATCGGTCAGCGCATAGACCAACAGCAGCACAGCAAAGAGCACCGGCACTTTCATATATTCAGGAACATATCCGCGCAGGAACGTGAAAACGATGAACCGCCCGGCCACATATCCGGCCACGCCGGCAACACTGATACCGATCAGGAAATGTTTGGCCGCTTCGGCAAAACTGCTCGCCCCCGATAATGCCGTGATCACCTCGAAGGCCAGAACCGCCGCCAAAGCGCCCACCGCATCATTGATAATCGCCTCCCACCGCAGCATAGACGCCGGACGCGCGGCAAGCCGCGCTTGGCGCAACAGCGGCATGATCACGGTCGGGCCCGTGACGATCAGAATACCGCCAAAGACGGCAGAGGATTCCAATGACAAGCCCGCGCCATAATAAACCGCCATGCCTGAAAAGAGCCACGCCAAAGGCGCACCGACATAGACCAGCCGACGCACGGCCTTCCCGGTCTCGCGTATCTCGTGAAAGTTGAGCGTCAGACCACCTTCGAACAGGATCACCGCAACCGCAATCGCAATCAGCGGCCGGAACAGATCGCCGAAAACCGCCTCAGGGTTCATCGCGCCCATCACTGGTCCTGCAATCACCCCGGCAGCCAGCATCAGAACAATCGCGGGCATGCTCAAACGCCAAGCCAGCCATTGCGACCCGATCCCAAGCGCGCCAATCAATGCCATCAATAATACCGGATCCATCAGATGCGCTCCTTCAACTGGCGTCGCATAATTTTCCCTGTCGCTGTTAGCGGAATTTCGGGCACAACCTCAATACTGCGCGGCGCGAGATGCGGTGACAAGCGTGTTTGCACCCGCTCAATCAGCGCCGCCTCATCAAAATACGCCCCACCTTTGAGCGTGACAAAGGCTTTAACCACCTCACCCTTTTGCGCATCAGGAATGCCGACCACTGCCGCAAGTTTCACGGCTGGATCGCCAAGCAGACATTCCTCGATCTCCGCCGGTCCGATCCGGTATCCCGCAGAGGTGATCACATCATCTGTGCGCGCTGCGAAAAAGACGTAGCCATCCGCATCCATATATCCCTCATCACCCATGCGCATCCACTCTCCTGCGAACCGCTTGGCGGTCTTCTCCGGCTTGTTCCAATATTCTAAAAACATCGCCGGATCACCGCGCCGCACAGCGATCTCGCCCATCTTACCTGTTGGCACCTGCCCACCCGCATCATCGAGGATCGCGACTTCCTTGCCCGGCGTCGCTTGCCCGGTGGACCCCGGTTTGGGATCAAAGCAGGACGCGCAATTGCCAAGCACCAGATTGCATTCGGTGGAGCCATAAAATTCGTTGATCGTCACCCCAAACGCCGCACGCGCCCACTCCAGCAGTTCCGCCCCCAAAGGCTCGCCACCCGATGCAATCGTGCGAATGTTCAGGTCCTGTGGCACCGCCTCGCCATGCAAGAGCTTGAGCGCGGTTGGCGGGAAGAAGATATTGCGGATTTTGAAGCGCCGGATGAGATCGTAGACATCCCCAGCCTCAAATTTTGCCGCGCGATACGCGACAACAGGAATGCCCAGATAAAGCGATGGCAGCAGAATATCCGCAAGCCCTCCCATCCACGCCCAATCGGCAGGGGTCCAGGCAACATCACCCGTTTGCGGCGCGAACTCATGATGCGTCTCAAACCCCGGCAAATGCCCCAGCAACACCCGATGCCCATGCAGCGCCCCTTTTGGCGGGCCGGTGGTGCCGGACGTATAGACCAGCAAGGCAGGCGTGTCCGGTTTGGTCGGCGCGGCCTCATAAACCGTTCTACCGGACGTCAGCGCCGCCCAGAAATCACGCACACCCTGTATCGCGTCCGCTTCGCCATCGATACAAAAAACCTGCTCAAGCGCAGGCAACTCGGCTCTGATATTGAGAATTTTTTGCAGGTTTTCGCTGTCAGTAACAACAACCTTCGCTCCTGAATCGCGCAGCCGATAGTTCAATCCATCTTCGCCAAAGAGCGTAAACAGCGGCACCATGATCGCGCCAGTTTTATAGGCAGCGATATGAGTTAGAACCGTCTCCGGGCACTGGCCCAAAAGAACCGCAACCCGGTCTCCTTCGCGCACGCCATCAGCGCTAAGCACATTGGCAAGCTTGTTGGACATGCGCGACAGATCGCCATAGCTGAAGACCTTTTCGCGATCCGACCCGCGCGGCTGCAAAATCGCCGGACGCTCCGGATCGACCTCTGCCCAATCATCGCTAATCGCCGTTCCGATATTGAAACGCTCAATCGCGGGCCACGCGAAACCTGCGCGCATGTCAGCCCAGCGCGCAGGCTCTTTCACCAGTCTTCTGTCCATAATGGCGCTACTGATACACGACCAGCGTGACCAGATCAGTGATCTCCAGACCTAGCTCCGACATAGCGGCGAGCGAGATTTGCGATCCACCGCCCCGCGGTCCCGCCTTCGGGATCAGCGTCACACTCAACCGTTTACCGCTGGATTTGACCTGAATCACACCCGTGCCCTCGGTGGTAACCAGCGGCGTTTGCAACCAGAAACCAGACCGGTCGAGCAGACCCAGCGCAGCCACCGTCTCCCCAACCGGCACACGATCCGTGGGCGGTTTTGGCGTGGCAGGCGCTTCCTCAACGGGCGTGGCGGCGGCGACAACCTGACTTGCATCAATGCCCTTGCTGTTGATCTTGCGAATACCGCTGGGGCGGCTTTCGACCATGGCGGCGAGATTGATGTCGGCGCCCTCTGATACCGCGTCATCCACATCCACCATCTCAACCCGTGGTGGTGCCACAGCACAACGGCGCGTGGCCGTATTGCATTCCAGCGTCTCCACCCAAGCGATAATCTCATCTTCAATGCCCCGCATCACGGGACCAGTCATCGTTTGCGAACCGCCAACAATCGCGCCGCTGGCTCGAAAGCCGGCGTTCTCAGCCAGGATTTTGCCCAAACCCAGATCGCGCAGCGCCAGATCACCCACAACGCTGACGCGCCCGCCTGATGTCGTCATCCGCCGCACGGTCAAACGGACTTCCGTCGGAATAGGCCCGGTTGCCCCACTGCGCAAGCGCCCCGCCGTTGGCGTTGCAATCCGCACCCGCTTTTGCCGCTGCGCCACCGCGCCACTTGCGACCGAGCCGCGCGGGAACACCACGCGCTCAAAATCAAGTGCCAGCACATTGACCGCAGGCGCAATCACCTGCCGCTCCGGTAAAAGCGATCCAACGGATATTTCCGTACATCCCAGCGCCATCATCGGCACCATTATGAGCGCGCGGCGCGCCCATGTCTTTATCGGTGTCAAAATTGTCATTCCCTGTCCGCCCTCTTCCCTCATTTTGGGGCATTCTAGCCAAAAGCACTGTCAGTTCAATCACCCTGCCAATGTACCAGCCTAGCAACCCGTTCTTGCACTTGCTAAGACCACAATCAACGGCGTACAATCGCTGCTCACATCAAGGCGTTCAGGTGGGCAAAGCGAATTATGTCAGATATCCCCAAACTCGTGGATCCATTCGAGCGCGCAATCACATATCTGCGCGTCTCAGTGACAGACCGCTGCGATTTCCGCTGCATCTACTGCATGTCCGAAAACATGACGTTTCTGCCGAAAAAAGAGCTGCTGACCCTTGAAGAGCTGGATCGTATGTCCACAGCCTTCATCAATGCTGGCGTTGAGAAATTGCGCATCACCGGCGGCGAGCCCTTGGTGCGCAAGGGCATCATGTCCTACTTTGAGGCTATGTCGCGGCATCTGGAAAGCGGCGCGCTCAAGGAACTGACCCTGACCACCAACGGCTCACAACTGCGCCGCTTCGCCCAAGACCTCGCCAATTGCGGCGTGAAGCGGATCAACATCTCGCTCGATACGCTGGATGAGGGAAAATTCGCCAAAATCACGCGCTGGGGACGTCTGGCGCAAGTGCTTGATGGGATTGATGCGGCTCAAGCGGCTGGCCTGAAAATCAAAATCAACATGGTCGCGCTCAAAGGCACCAATGATGACGAGCTTGACGAGGTGGTCGCATGGTGCGGCGCGCGTGGCTTCGATCTGACCTTTATCGAGGTCATGCCGATGGGCGATCTGGGCAACGAAGATCGTCTGGATCAATATTGGGCGCTCGATGATCTGCGCAGCGAGCTGGCCAAATCCCACACTCTGATCGATTTGCCCGACCGCACCGGCGGCCCTGCCCGCTATGTTCGGCTCGAAGACACGGGCCAGCGCATAGGCTTCATCACCCCGCTCACCCACAACTTCTGCGAAAGCTGCAACCGCGTGCGGCTGACCTGCACCGGTCAGCTGTTCATGTGCCTGGGTCAAGAGGACGAGGCCGACCTGCGCAAAGTGCTCCGCGCGAACCCGAACACCGACGCCCCGCTGCACGCTGCGATCCGCAAAGCCATCGCGCGCAAACCCAAAGGCCACGACTTCGACTACTCACGCCAAACAATCGCAGGCCAAATGTCACGACACATGAGCCACACGGGCGGGTAACGACACGGGCCCATTGGCCCAGCGCGGTGAACCGCTCAAGTGAGATTTGTCCGCAATTGAGCCCTCAACGCCAAATGCTGCGCACCGCGCGAATGTTGGAACTAGAAAATCAAACTATAATTTTTGCGTTTGCGAGTGGACATGATTTAGGCGAGTTTGCCGTGATCAAATATGCGAGAAAGCAATGCTATGGCCAGAAATTCGCAGACATTCGTGGTAGTTGGATTGGGAACTTTCGGCGGCACGCTGGCGCGCGACCTTCAGCGGTTTGGAAACGACGTCATCGGCATTGACACAAATGAGCGCCACGTTGCGCTTTATGCCGAAGATCTCACGCATGCTCTCATTCTTGATGCCCGCGATGATGGGGCTTTGCGCGAAGCCGGCGTTGACGCGGCCAATGTCGGCGTCGTCGCGATCGGCACCGATATCGAGTCCAGCGTTCTTGCGACAATCAACCTCAAGACCATTGGCATAAAGACAATCTGGGCAAAGGCCACAACCAAGAACCACCATCGCATCCTGTCCAAGCTTGGAGCAGACCGGGTCATCCATCCTGAGCGCGAGAGCGGACAGCATGTCGCACAGGTGCTCAACAATCCCTTGGTCCGCGATTATGTGAGCCTTGGAAACGGGCAGCATGTTGTGAACTTCCGCGTGCCCGCGAGCCTGCAAGGAAAGACACTTTCCGATTTGACCTATCACCGAGATCACAACCTGCGATGCATCGGCGTGCTCCGAGGGACCGACTATGTGGGGCATGATGCATCCAGCTGCGAACTTCAGAAAGACGATCTGCTCCTGCTGCTGGGACGGCGACAGGACCTACGCGATTTCGCAAGCTCGCTGTGATCGACGCAGATGGCGCGATTCCAGTTTTCAATAACGGCTAAAAGATTAAGCCCTCCCGCTGTTCTAGCAACAATCTATGCGATGTTCATTCTTGTAGGTGCCGTCGCATTGCGCCTGCCATGGAGCAACTATGGCGAAGTGACCTTGAGCGACGCATTCTTCACCGCGGCGTCTGCCGTCACGGTCACAGGTCTGATCGTCGTGGATACAGGCTCAGATTTCACCTTGATCGGTCAGGTCATCATCGCGCTCCTGATCCAGATCGGAGGCTTGGGTCTTATGACCTTTGCCGCGCTGCTTCTCGCGATGCTGGGACTAACCATCGGCATGCCTCAGCGTCTTCTGCTTCGGGACGAGCTTGGACAGACCGGTGTCAGCGAATTGATGGCTCTCGTCAAAGTCGTCGTTATCGTTGCGCTTGTCGCTGAAGCAGTTGCGACGGCTCTGCTCATGACTGTCTTTGTGCCTGAATTCGGCTGGATACAGGGCTTCTGGCAAGCCTTGTTTCATGCAATTTCAGCCTTCAACAATGCTGGCTTCTCGCTTTTTCCCGACAGCCTCATGGGTTATGTCGCCGTCCCGACGGTCAACATCACAATTACCGTCCTATTCATTCTGAGCGGTCTTGGTTTCGTTGTCCTTGCGGACATGAACCGGCAGCGTAGCTGGGCGAAACTGACCCTTCATAGCAAGTTGATGTTGTCCGGTACGCTGGTTCTCATCCTCGTTGCTTGGGTGATGTTCGCTCTCTTGGAATGGAACAATCCCGCGACCCTCGCAGGCCTTGAAAGCGACGTAGCCCGCCTGCTGGCGAGCTGGTTTCAGGCAGTCACACCGCGTACCGCAGGGTTCAATACACTCGACTATGCGGCAATGGACAACAGCACGACAGTTATGACCTTGGCCCTGATGTTGGTGGGTGGTGGGCCGTCATCGACTGCTGGCGGAATTAAGGTCACAACGTTGATCGTTCTGACGCTCGCAACCTTGGCATTCTTCCGCCAACAGGAACGGATCCATATATTCGGTCGTAGCTTGGGCATTTCCGAAATTATGAAGGTCCTAGCCCTCACCGCTATCTCGATCTTTCTCGTCCTGATCGGTCTATTTCTGACGTCGTTAACCTATGAGGGCGATTTCCTCGATTTGTTGTTTGAAGTCTGCTCGGCTTTCGGCACCGTGGGCCTGTCGCGCGGCGCGACCGGTCAACTCGACGAATTCGGTCGATCCATGATAATTCTGATCATGTTCGTCGGTCGCCTCGGCCCCCTGACCGTGGCATTCGTCCTGGCGTCCCGGGTTAAACCAAAGGTCGGATACCCCGAAGGCAAGGTCTTTCTGGGATAGAGTGACCTGATTGACCAAAACGAAATTTTCCAAGCAACCAGCACCCTGTGCTTGGTTCCAATTTCAGACATCCGAACGGCCGTCTTGAACACCCACCTCGCCGCAGCCTCTCACCAACAACCGCTGCGCGTATCACCACGACAGCAACGCGC
>CAYRKW010000019.1:5934-49392 GCA_964425135.1 uncultured Rhodobacterales bacterium | reverse complement strand
AAAATCTGCCGCCGCGCGCCCGACATGAACTGCAGCGCATAATAGAGCCAATAGCGTTTGCGCAGCACCATGGTTTTGTTCTGAACCGCAGGCGCGTCAATCTGCGGATAGGCCAACTGACAGAATATCGCCATCGTCACAGTCACCCCGCCACCGATCAAATACACCAGATTGTAGGACCATCCGTACTCGCGCCACCCGATCACAAGCACCGAATAAACGATCAGGGACGACACAGATCCTGCCGCCACCAGCCAGCCAATAATCTTCGGCGCGTCCTCCTTGTCGAGCCATTGCAGTGTGAGCGACTGTTTGACGGTCTCATAATAGTGAAAGCCCAGCGAGCCGATAAACGTCGTCCACAAGAGCCCCTGAAAAGTCGGAAACCAGGCTGTCACCGCCGTCGCGGCGCCCAGCGCAATCAGCGAGATAATCGCCAAATGTTGCTCGCGTATGAAAACGATGATGGCGATGACACCCACCGCGAAAAACCCTGGGATCTCGCGCACAGTTTGGAGCCAACCGATATCAACCCCATCGAAATTGGCCGCCTCGATGACAAAATTGTTCAAAAGCGCAATCCAGGTCGCAAAGGCGAATGGCATTGCCGCCGCCATCACCAGAAGCAATGTCACCGGCCGCCGCCAAAGCGGCAGCTTACGTGCCTCTTCCAATGTCATGCGATGCATCATCTGATCCGCTCTATCCATATTCCGATGACTTGGCGAGCGCCAAGTTGGCCCGGATTACAATTGCAAGGCCAGCGCAGCGCGCAGCGATCAATCCATTGCTCAATATCGAAACTTCGTGACAAACTGGTCAAAACCACCACAACGAAGGAGCCGGCATGTCCATACCGTCGATCATTCTGATCGCGCTTATCGCAGCCCTGCATCTCTATATCTGCTGGTTTGAGATGTTCGCTTGGGAATCTCGCGGCCCAAAGATATTCCGCGGCTTTCCAAAAGACCTCTTCGCGCCCACCAAAGTGCTTGCTGCAAATCAGGGGCTCTATAACGCCTTTCTTGCCGCAGGGCTGATCTGGTCACTACTCATCGGATCGACCGAATGGTCGGCCAATGTAGCGCTCTTCTTTTTGAGCTGCGTTGCGGTGGCTGGTATTTACGGTGCTCGGACCGCTTCCAAACGTATCCTTTATGTGCAGGCCATTCCCGCCATCATTGCAATTTTCACAGTCCTGCTCACCTGAGCCGCCCTAATCAGGTATAAACAGATTGCCCTTGGCATAACCAACACGCGCCTCCGCGTCCCAGTTGATATGTGCGTCCATTGCATCCATCTCGCCGTCTGCGAAAGGCTCCGGCGTGACGTATTTGTCGAGATAGCGCTTATCGGTCAGGATATGTGGGATGTGCTGCGTGTGAAACAGACTGCCAAAACGCGCGACAATCGTCTGCACAATCTGGGTCGGGTACATCAACAGGTGCTCGTAATTCACAAAGGCGACGTTATCGACCTGATCCACCAGACCTTCCCAATTGGCTATCTTATGGGCACGCAACTCGAACATCGTCACATCCGCACCTGTCTCAGGATGCACGTCCTTGATCTTCGTCCCGCGCGAATCCCGACCATCCAGCTTGATATCCGGCAGATCTGTCAGCACCTTGCCCTCAAGACTGGCGCGAAAGTGATAGGGTTTTTCCATCATGGACCGCAGCCACGTATACGGGTTCTTGTAGATCACTAGAAACAACGTGCGCGATTGATGCTTCGCCACCTTTTCCGGGTTCACGTAGAAATGCTTGTAGCCCATCAGCTTTGCACTACTCACAGGGTTCGACTTGGTCGCATATGATCCCACGAAATTCTCCGGCACCCGCATATGAACTGTTAGAAGACGTTTAAGATAATTCGTCCCGCTATTCCGCTCACCGTAAAGCTGGATGTAGCGCAGCGGGTTTTGTGTATTTTCGTGCACCCGCACCAGCCGCGCCTTCTTTTCAGACGTCAACCCGCACACCGCGCTATCATAGAGCGCTGCCAGAAGCTCGTCATATCCCGAAATCACAGCATCATGCAGCGACCGCTTCACCTGCCGCTTGCGATTGTTCTCCAGTATCGCCGATTTGAGATGCAGCCGCCCGCGCGCTTTCATCCGCTCGATATGCACATGTTCGGGCAATTCGATCATGATGTGATTGAACGAGATGCCCAGATGTTCGCTCAGCCAGTGGTAGATCGATTGGATACCCGGCGGCCTGATCCTTGGCAAACCACCGCAAGTCATAATCACCGGATGCCCTTGATCCATCTGGCCGATCAACTCAGGCAGACGCTCAAAAAGATAGGCAATCGTGCGCTGCCCCTCAATGGTCGCTGCTTGATAGAGCTCCAATAAAGCATCGCTATCCTCCGCTCCCACATTGGGACAGACCTGCGCAATCTGCTCCACCCCGAACTTCGGCGCGTAGTCTTCCCAATAGTGACAATCATCAAGCTCGACGCCGATAAATTCCGGCTTTTGCGCAACCAATTCCCGCATCATCGTGGTTTTGCCGACTGTCGATGCGCCATGCAAAATATACATCTTGCGTTGACGACCCGCTGTCTCGGCAACCGGAGACACGCGCTGATAGCCCGCGTCTTTCTCCATCGTCCAATTTATGTTCCGATTAAGCACCGACAGTTCAGCCTGCGTAAAGGGCATCAACTGATCGCATTCCTCGACCAGCTTGCGGGGCGGTTGGCGATCCACCACCGGCGCAGGTACAAAAGTGGCCTCATATGCATCCGCCAACCCATCTATGACCGCTTTGGGATTGTCCAGAAGCGCCTCGATATTGAGATATGCGACATTTCCAACAAGCGATTTGAGTGCCTCAAACCGCTCGATCTTTAGCGCCCTCAACTCGAAAAGATCGATGCCCTTGCCCGTATCGGGATGAAACTCGTTGCGCGTGTCTTTGCCGTTTATATGCCCCTTCAGTGTGACGCCGGGCAACGCGCCAACATCCAGACCGCCGATTGACTGCTCCAACGCATAGGGTCGATCCATCATCGCTTTCACCCAAGTATATGGATTGCGATAAACAACGATGAAAAGCGTGTTTTCCTGCCGTATATCCGACAGTTTTTCCAAATCAGGGAACCAGTGTTTATAGCCGAACAACTCGGTCCCATAGGGCGTCGTCTCACTGCGCGCCATGCCCAGAAATTTGTCCGGCTCACGCATGTTGTCCTGCAACAGCTTGCTCAGATGGCTGGTGCCACTGTTCCGCTCGCCATACACATGCACGAAAGACACGGGTGCTTTCCCGTTTATATAAAGCCTCACCTTTTCATCCCCCGCAACGCCAACCTTTCCTAACGCACACCCTCGTAAAGCGCGCGCGTCGGCCAGCCATCCGCAGGCAGGCCCAGACGGGTTTGCTCCGCCCGCACTGCCGCGCGCGTCAATCGGCCCAGAATACCGTCCACCTTGCCCACATCATGCCCGCGCGCCTTCAACCGTTTTTGCAAATCAACCATCGCCTCTGCGCTAAATGGCGGGTCCGGATTGCCCTTGTCGTAAGGCGCTGCCCCGCCGAGCCGTGTGGCAAGATAGGCCGCCGTTGTCGTATTCACCAACGACTTGTTCCATTCCAGATAAGTTTGCGTGAAATTCTCAAACCCCAGAAACAGCGGCCCTTTACGCCCCTGCGGCGCCAGCAATATCGCCTTGAGTGATCCTTTGGGCAAAGATCCTTCACGCGCGATGACGCCTAGGCTGGCCCACTCAGAGACCGGGCGCGCCCGATCAAATCCTGCCAGCGACCAGTCGAGCGACAAGGGCGCTTTGACCTCCACCAGCCAAGGCTCGCCGCGACGCCATCCGTGATGCTGCAACATCTTTGCAGCTGACAGGATCGCGTCCGCCGCGCTTGTCTTGATCGTCACACGGCCATCCCCATCCCCGTCAACGCCGCGCTCCAGAATATCGCCGGGCAGCATCTGGACGTGACCGATCTCGCCCGCCCAAGCGCCGGTCTCATTCACGCTGAAATCCCCGCGTTCCACCAAAGCCATCGCCGCGATAAGCTGCGGGCGGAACAGCTCCGGCCGCCTGCAATCATGCGCAAGCGTGGCCAGTGCCTCAATCGTCGGGATATTGCCCATCACCGCACCGTAGTCCGTCTCCATCGCCCAAAACGCGAGGATCACCTCTGGCGGTATCCCTGTCTGCGATGTCACACGATCAAACACAGACGCGTATGTCTTGCGCATCACAGCGCCGCGTTGCAGCCGGTCCTTTGATACAGCACGACCCGAGAATTTCAGGAAATCCTGCCGAAACACCGCCTGACTGCGATCCGCCTTCAGAACCGATGCATTCTGCCGCGCTGCGCCTAAAACAGCCTCAACCGCGCGCGCATCAATACCCTTAGCCAAAGCCTCTTGCCGCACGCCATCCGTCCAAGCCGGCCACGACCCACCACATTGCGCGCCAGCTTGCAGCGCAGTCAAAACCAACAAAAATATCGCCAATATGCCGCGCACAACGCCACCTTTCTTTGATGTGTCGTCCAACGCTATCGCGTCAAAGCATCACGGGGCAAGTTGCACTTGCCATTCAGCGCCCCAACCCCGAAACTCCGCCGCACATCCGATCCAGCAAAAAGAGCCCGCGTCATGAATATCGACCTTCTCAAATCCCTATGCGAAACGCCCGGTGCGCCAGGCAATGAACATCGCGTGCGCGATCTGATCACCAAAGAAATCAAGGGGCTCTTTGACAACGTCGAGATCGACGCGCTGGGGTCCCTTCTGTGCCGACGCGATCCGGTCAAAAAGACCAAAGCGCCAAAAAAGGTCATGCTGCTCTGCCATATGGACGAGATCGGCTTTCTCGTGAGCCACGTAAACGACAAGGGCTTTGTGAATGTGCAGCCCGTCGGCGGCTTTGACCCGCGCAACCTCTTTTCGCGTCGCGTGCTGATCTGCACAGACAAAGGCGACTATAAGGGCGTGATGAACCCCGGCGGAAAGCCCATCCACATTTCGACGCCAGAAGAGCGCAAAAAAGTGCCCGCACCAACCGAGTTCGTCATCGACACAGGGCTCGGAAAAGACGCTCAGAAGAAGATCCAGCCCGGCGATTTCGTCGTTATGGACGAGCCACTGATCGAGATCGGTTCAAAAGTCGTCTCAAAGGCGCTCGACAACCGCATTGCCTGCTGGCTTGGCATCGAAGTAATCCGCGAGTTGGTCAACTCCAAAGCCAAACACGGCTGCGAAATTCACGTCGCCTTTACCGCTCAAGAGGAGGTCGGCTTGCGCGGCGCGCGTACGGCCAGCTTCGCGATCCGCCCCGACATCGGTTTCGGTATCGACACCACGCTGGCCTGCGACACCCCCGGCGTGCCTGAAAAAGACGCAACGACTGTTCAGGGTGAGGGCTTCGGGTTGCACGTCAAAGACAGCAGTTTCATTGCCGACCGAGACCTTGTGCTGGAAATCGAAAAGCTCGCGAAGAAGAAAAAAATCCCGTATCAACGCACGCTGCTCGCCGCTGGCGGTCAGGACGGCGCTGCCGCGCAACAGGCTGCCGCAGGCGCAAAAGCGGTCGGGATCGTCGTTGGCACCCGCTATATCCACACAGTGACCGAGATGATCGAGAAATCCGATCTTGAGGCAGCGAAAGATATTCTGGTCGCCTATCTCAAGCAGGCATAGAGCCGCCCGCTTAAACGATCCAGCACATGCAAAATATTTGGGTTGAGCTTTATATCCGCTCTCGAAGAGGCCCCGGGTCTTCGCCCGGGGCAGGTGGCGCACCTTGCCCATCCCGGACTTGATCCGGGATCTCTTACAAAACGACGCGCCGCAATCGATCACTCAACCAGATACGCAGGACGCGTTGCGGCTACGGCCAACGCGCATACCGCCGCCGCTCCAACGATAGCCGGAAGATACGCCGATCCAACTCGGCAATCCGCGCCTTGATAGACGCAATCTCCGCTGTTTGGTTGACATCAGGCGTGGCGGGAAATTCGCTCAGCCGCGATTGCAGCGCATTGATCTCGTCACGCTTGTCATCCATCGCCTCGCTCAACTCGTGATAATCCTCGCCGCGATTGAACGGGACAACCATCGCTGCCTGAGCCTCTGGCGTGCAGACAGTGTTGATCCGACCGCCCTCGCGCCCGATCTGATAGGCGTTTGCAGGTGTGCAGTAGAACACCAGCCCCTCAGACCGCCCGCGCAGATAGTCCGCGCGCACGGGCGAGATACCAATCTCACCGCATGTTGCAGCATACTCGTCAAGCACGCTGGCAGAGCGCCCGTTCTTACCGTCCGATAGCCCAATACCCGCCCAGTTGCCGCCCTTGCATTGTTCTTCCGATATCGGATCGCAGGCGCTGATCAAAGCCAGAACCGGAAGCGCTACTATTGATTTTCGCATTGTCATTGCCCCACTTGCTCACCTGCGCTCCAGTATAGGCAGGCCCCTCACAAACTCAATTCACGAAGGTGCGCGCCAGAAAATCCGCATCTGCACGTGATGTCAGCAGGGATAACGCATCTGCTGGATGGCTCCAAAGCGGGACATGATGCGGCTCCAGCGGCGCGCTAAGGCGCACTGTCGCACGTGCCAGAAAAATGTGGCACAGCTTGCGCGCGTATGTGTCGTATTCCGGCATGTAGATGTAGCGCTGATAGACACCCAGCCGACGGTCCACGCGAATGCGATAACCCGTTTCCTCCATCACCTCGCGGTGAAGCGCTTGAAGCGGGCTTTCGCCCGGATCAATCCCGCCACCGGGAAGCTGAATATCATCCGGCGTGCCCTTGGGGTGGTTTTCCACAGTCAGCAGCATGTCACTGCCATTGATGATCGCAGCATAGGCACCAGGGCGATCCTGATAGACTTGATCTCGGTTTGGCGGCTCTCCGTAGCGGCGCATCACTGGCTCTTCCAATCACATTGAACAGTGCTTATGTGGCGCAGTTCACCGCCGATGCCAAGCCACGGAACCACACGCAAATGACAACAGCATCAAAACTCGCATGGGACGATATGGTCCTGCCGTTCCAACTCGACCGTACCAGCGTGCGTGGCCGCGTTGTGCGCCTTGATAAGACCATCGACCGGATATTGTCCCAGCACAGCTACCCGGCGCCTGTGCAAGCGCTGATCGCCGATGCGGTGCTCCTGACGGCGCTGGTGGGTCAAACCATCAAACTGCGCTGGAAGCTAAGCCTGCAAATTCGCGGCAATGGTCCTGTGCGCCTGATCGCAACCGACTACTTCGCCCCCGGTGATGAAGGCGACATAGCCCAGATCCGCGCCTATGCCGCCTATGACGAGAATTATCAGACCTCGGACGATCCCTTTGCTGATTTGGGCGATGGCGTGTTTGGCATCATCATCGACCAAGGCCCGGACATGCAGCCTTATCAAGGCATCACGCCCTTGACCGGCGGATCGCTCGCTGCCTGCGCCTCAACCTACTTCGCGCAATCCGAGCAACTGCCCACGCAATTCGTGCTGGGCGCAGCACTCAGCACCCAAGCTGGTGAGGCAGAGGCATGGCGCGCTGGTGGGATCATGGTGCAGCATCTCGCCAAGCCCGGTGAGGCGGCACAATCAGGCGCAATTGCGCCTGCAGACGGGCTTTTGGACGCAAGCGATGTGCTCGACGGCGACGATGCAGAGGACTGGAACAGAACAGTGTTGCTTTTGAACACCACTGAGCTCACCGAGCTCATCGGACCGCACGTTGGAACAAGCGATTTGCTGCACAGATTGTTCCACGAAGAGACCCCGCGTGTGTTCGATTCGCAGCCAATTGAGTTCGGCTGTTCATGTTCAGCCGAGAAATTTGAAGCAACACTGCGCACCTATGCTGCAGCAGACATGGACAAACTGCGCCATGAAGACGGGACCGTCACTGCAGATTGCAAGTTTTGTGGTGCACACTATGATTTTGGCAACAATATCTAGTGCTGATGCAAAATAATAACACATTTATCACGTAAAATATCACAGGCGCTTGGCAGAACAGTCTAAAAATTGCACTAATTCTGCATGCTGTTAACGCAGCTGGGGCGAGAGGGCTGATCTTGGTACACCGGCCTTTGTGTATGCGCCTCATGGCGCGCTCTAGCACCCCGGAGCGCGCCATCACCTCCCTCCGACAAAGCGATTGCAAAAGCCTTAAATTAGGCTGATCTTTAGGATGCGCGATTTGTTGCTGACAGGGGAAGTTCAATCAATTTCAACACCGCCGATAACCTGAACGAGCCTGCCCGCAGCATTCAGCGCCTGAAGCGCGTTGTTGCGCTTGGGTCGCAGCAGGCATCATCCGACTTCGATCTCAACGCAGATGGTACGCGGTTTGCACCCAAATCCTATGCTCCTGCAGCCGTGCTCATCCCCATTGTTCAGCGCAAAACAAGCCTGAATGTGGTTTTGACCAAGCGCACCGCCCACTTGCGCCACCACCCGGGACAGGTTGCCTTTCCCGGTGGCAAAATGGACACAGACGACCCAACCTCGATTTCCACCGCCCTGCGAGAAACCCACGAAGAGATTGGCATCGCGCCGGATACCGTGACCATCATCGGCAAAACCAGCCCGCATAAAACCGTCACCGGATTTGAAGTCATACCGGTTCTTGGCGTCATCGATCCACAGGCTGATTTCATACCCCAGCAGGGCGAAGTCGAGACCGTGTTCGAAGTCCCACTCCTCTTCCTCATGAACGCCGCCAACACCCGGATCGAGAGCCGCGTCTGGCAAGGACACAAGCGCAGCTACTATACCATGCCCTACGGCCCGTTCTACATCTGGGGCGCAACCGCCCGCATCATCGTCAGCCTGCAACAGCTCTGGGCGCAATCCGCATGAGCAGCGTTTGGGGCGAGTGGCTCGACAGCACGCCAGTGCAACTGGTCTACGAGAGTTTTGAGAGCCGCGACTATCTGATCTACGCCGTCGGTGGCGCGGTGCGCGATGATCTGCTGGGCCGCGATGTGTCGGATGTGGATTTCGCCACCAACGCCCGGCCTGATCAGATCATCGCGCTGGCGCAGAACGCAGGTCTGAAAGCCATACCCACGGGCATCGACCACGGCACCATAACTCTTGTCGCTGGCGATCAGGCTTTTGAGGTCACCACCTTCCGCAAAGACATCGAAACCGACGGGCGACGCGCCGTGATCGAGTTTGCCGATGATCTCGAAACAGATGCGGCACGGCGTGACTTCACCATCAACGGGCTCTACGCGTGCCGCGATGGTACGGTCGTCGATCCTGTCGGGGGCCTGCCGGATATTGAGGCGCGCCGCATCCGCTTCATCGGCGATGCACGCCTGCGCATTCGCGAGGACGCACTGCGCATCCTGCGCTACTTCCGCTTCCTCGCAACCATCGATGGCGCCGACGCCCATCCCGACGCAACGGCCCTGAGCGCGTGCCAGGAGCTTGCCGCAACCATCGACAGCCTGAGCGCCGAACGCATCACTGCCGAGATGCAGCGCCTTCTGGGCGCGCCCAACCCCGGACCTGCGATAACCCGAATGACCACAACTGGTGTTCTGGCGCATGTGCTCCCCAACGCTGACACCGCATCACTCGACCAGTTGCTCACCATTGAGGCCGACCATGCCCCGCGCTGGATACGCCGCCTCTCGGCCCTTAGCAGCGATCACAGCAGGCTCAGGCTGCCCAACAAGGCGCAAAAGGCCCTGACGGCCATCACACGCGCTCAGGCGGCCTCAGCGCCCATCGCCCAGTCCGCCTACCGCTTCGGGGAGCGGGCGGCGCTCGATGCCGCGCTGCTGAACGGCCAAACGCCGGATAAGCAGCAGGCAGCCCATGGCGCCTCCCAGACCCTTCCGGTCAGCGCCGCTGATCTTATGCCTCCCTTCCATCCGGGCCCAAAACTGGGGCAGGCGCTCAAGGCGCTGGAAGAGACATGGATCACCTCAAATTTTCAAACACCCAAAGACGCCCTGATTGCACAGGCAAATCGATTTCTGGACGATTGACGAAAAAATTCCGTGACATGCGACATTCTGTCATGTAATCACCCGTCACGCCTAAATGAGAAGGAGGGCATTCGATGCATCTTACAGGATTTTTTATCACCGCCTAAAGCGCTGGTCCTGTTTGCACGTGGCCAGATAGCTGGCCCCGACAGTCGAATACCCGATACCTTTTCTTAGGATTTTTCAGAATGGTTAGAAGTTTGTTCAGGTTTGCCCTGCCGGGCGGTCGCCGTGTCTTCGTCGTTTATCTGCCACCCAAACGTGAGACTGCGGTGAAACCCGCCCTGCCGGTCAACACCCGCCAGCAGTTTGATCGCGTGTTCGCCCAAGCCGGCCTGCACTTCGATATTCCAACACAAAGCGCACCCGCCAAAGGAAAGCGCACGCGCTGATACAATAATGAAGGAGCCAGACAATGTTTCGGTTCTTTGAAAATCTCGTGGACCCTTTTGCCGAAGCGCCACATGAAACACCGCCCAAGAGCTACTGGGCCTATTTGCGCACGCAAATGGCCCCGTTCCGGCGGATCGTGCCATGGCTTCTCATAAGCGGGCTCATTGTTGCGCTGATGGAAACCGGCCTGATCTTCTATACCGGCCGCATCATCGATCTGATGACCGCGTCCGGCGCCGAAAACTTCTGGTCACAGCACGCGCTGGAGATGACCGTTCTGGTGATCTTCATCCTGTTCCTGCGCCCGTGTTTCGTGACGCTGCAACGCCTGCTCTTGGATCAGTCGGTCGCAGGCAACATGCAAGATCAGGTCCGCTGGCGGGCGCATAAACACATGCTGGGCCAATCTTCGACATTCTTCCAGAACGACTTCGCGGGTCGGCTCTCCAACCGCGTGATGCAACTTGGTGGCGCAGTCGAGTCGACGACCTACATGGCGTTTGAGGCCGTCTGGTACTGCATCGCTTATATCATTGGCGCAGCGCTCCTCATGGCGCAAGCCGACGTCCGTCTATGGGTGCCCCTGCTGATCTGGCTCGTTATCTTCGTCAGCTACACCTATGTCACCGCAAGGCGCATCGCCAAATACTCGGAGAAATGGAGCAACGCCCGCTCTCTCGTCACGGGCCGCATCGTCGACGCCTACGCAAATATCGAAAGCGTAAAACTCTTCGCCGACGGCAAGCGCGAAGAAGCCTACGCCCGCAACGCAATGAAACGCCATCGCCTGCGCTTCATGCGCTTCTTGCGCGTGATGACCGGCATGATGTTCTGGCAAACCGTCATCAACGGCATTCTGCTCGTCGGCGTTCTGGGCACAGCCGTCTATTTCTGGACCGCTGGTAGCATGACCATCGGTGAGGTTGCAGCCGTCTCTGCGCTGGTGGTGCGCCTTAATGGCATGAGCGCATGGATCATGTGGGTCACCATCGAATTGTTCGAAGAGGCCGGAACCATCAAAGAGGGTTTGGAAAGCGTCGCCGTCGCCCACGCCATCACCGATGAACCAGACGCCAAAACCTTGCACATCACCCAAGGCGAGATCGTCTTCGAAAACGTCACCCACCACTATGGACGCGATCAGGGTGGTCTCAACGGTCTTAATCTGGTGATCAAACCAGGCGAGAAAGTCGGTCTGGTAGGGCGCTCCGGCGCGGGCAAATCCTCGCTGGTCAATCTCATGCTGCGGTTCTTCGACGCCGAACAGGGCCGGATCCTGATCGATGGGCACAACGTCAGCAATGTCACGCAGGAAAGCCTCCGCGCACAGATCGGTATGGTCACGCAGGACAGCTCACTTCTGCACCGCTCCGTGCGCGCAAACATCCTCTACGGTCGGCCCGATGCCAGCGAAGAGGCAATGATCACCGCAGCCAAACGCGCCGAAGCCCATGAGTTCATTCTCGATCTCGAAGACCCCAAGGGACGGCGCGGCTACACCGCACATGTCGGTGAGCGCGGCGTGAAGCTCTCAGGCGGTCAGCGCCAGCGGATCGGAATTGCGCGTGTCATCTTGAAAAACGCACCAATCCTTGTGCTCGACGAGGCAACCTCAGCCCTCGATAGCGAAGTCGAGGCCGCTATCCAGAAAACGCTCTACAGCGTGATGGAAGGCAAAACCGTGATCGCCATCGCCCACCGCCTGTCGACCATCGCCCGCATGGATCGGATCATCGTGTTGGAAGATGGTAAAATCTTCGAGGAAGGTACACATGATGCGCTTCTTGCGCGCAACGGCCTCTACGCCGGTTTCTGGGCGCGGCAATCGGGCGGCTTTCTGGGCCTCGATAAAACAGGGTAGGGCAGCAGCGCGCTTCTTTGGTTTGGAAATATCCCGCCCGTCGCGCGCAGCGACGGCTTCGTGCCGAACGAAAACAAGGAATCCGCCCCCGCGCAAGCGGGGGCTCCGCAAAGCAAAAAACCGAACTGATTAATTTCGCCTTACCGCGTTAACATTTGGGAGAATAGAGGCACTGTGCATAGATTGTGTATCAAGTGTGCATCGGATGCGCATACCTTCAAAGGGAATTTCGCGTCCAAAAGTTAACCGCAGCGCGCGGCCTGCAACAACTCGTGATCTGCACCGTCTTGCAGACCAGCCGTAACAGATTAACTTGAACCCTAAGAGGTTTGAACCGAATGCGTTTCTCCGCACTTATTGATGGATTTTCCCCGGCGGATGGCCCGCCGCCCAAAACGCTATACCGCTTCATCCGCTGGGCCCTTCGTGGTGCGCTGCCAGTCATTTTCACATCCCTCGTCATCTCCGTAACTGTCGGGTTGCTCGAAGTTTCAGCCGCCTTTATCTTGGGCTGGATCATTGATTTCACCATCGCGCATGGCGCTGAAAACCTGTTTGCAAACAACTGGTTACTCTTCGCCGCCCTGATCTTCTTCTTCGTTGCGGTGCGGCCCGGTTTCATGGGCCTAAGCTCCGGGTTTCAGTCGCTCGGCATCGCGCCAAACATCTTCCCGATGATCCTATCGCGCCTGCACCGCCACACACTCGGCCAAGCGCTCAGCTTCTTCGATGACGACTTTGCCGGGCGTATCGCACAAAAACAGCAGCAGACCGCCCGCGCCCTCACCGATATCGTCATGGAAACGATGAATGTCGGCGGTTTTGCCGTCGCCTCCGTTCTGGGCGCGCTGGCGCTCGTTGGCACAATACACCCCATCCTCGCCGTCTTCTTGCTGATCTGGGTCACCGCATATTTCAGCCATATCTACTGGTTTCTGCCGCGCATTCGAAAACGCTCCAAAGCCCGTGCCGCTGCCCGTGCAATGGTCACAGGGCAGGTAGTCGATACCATCACGAACATACCCACTGTGAAGCTATTCGCCCATGCAAAACATGAAGATAGCGCCGCTTTGGACGCACTGTCCCGCTTCCGTGAAACTGCGGTTCACTGGGGCCAGCTAAGCGTCTGGTTCCGCTATACATTGATGACGCTTGCAGGCACGCTACCAGTGCTGATGATTGGCGGCGCACTTTGGCTCTGGACCAATGGACAGGCCAGCGTTGGTGACATTGCCGCCGCCGGCCTTATTGCGACGCGTCTGTCACAAATGTCGGGCTGGGTTGCCTTCACCGCACTGGGTATCTTTTCGAACATAGGCGAGGTCGAAGACGGCATGCACACATTGGCCGTCGATCATGCCATTGTGGATTCCAAGAACGCGCATACGCCTCAGCGCGCAACAGGTGAGATTGCGTTTTATGATGTGACCTTCGGTTATGGGCGCAAGGGGATCGGACTTGAAAATTTCAACCTTACATTAGCGCCTGGCGA
The DNA here is from genome assembly GCA_964425135.1 of uncultured Rhodobacterales bacterium. Taxonomy (GTDB): domain Bacteria; phylum Pseudomonadota; class Alphaproteobacteria; order Rhodobacterales; family Rhodobacteraceae; genus CAYLLD01. The sequence goes on along the minus strand of CAYRKW010000019.1, from coordinate 35,650 downwards.
GAAGATTGGACTGGTTGGGCGCTCTGGCGCTGGCAAAACCACAGCTGTTTCACTCCTGCTGCGCCTCTATGACATCGAAGCCGGCCGCATCACCCTCGATGGTGTCGATATATCAGAGTTAACGCAGGACGGGCTACGACAGCAGATCAGCATGGTCACGCAAGACACCGCCATGTTCAACCGCTCCGCGATGGAAAACATCCGCTACGGCAATCCTGAGGCGAGCGATACGCAAGTGATGGAAGCGGCAAGGCTGGCCGAAGCGCATGAGTTCATCAAAGCACTGGAAGATTTCAAAGGCCGCACCGGTTACGATGCACATCTGGGCGAGCGCGGGGTAAAGCTATCGGGGGGTCAGCGCCAACGCATTGCGCTGGCCCGCGCGATCCTCAAAGACGCGCCCGTGTTGGTGTTGGATGAGGCAACGTCCGCGCTTGATAGCGAGGTTGAGGCAGAGATCCAGAAAACACTCTATTCGCTGATGGAAGGCAAAACCGTCATCGCCATCGCGCATCGTTTGTCCACGATCGCGCGCATGGACCGCATTCTGGTGCTAAATGAGGGCCGCGTGGTTGAAGAGGGCAGTCACGACGAGCTTCTTGCGCAAAACGGTCTCTATTCAGAGTTCTGGACCCGCCAATCCGGCGGATTTCTGGGTCTTGAAGCCGCTGAGTAAGCGCCCTTAGTGAATCCGCGGTGCTGCAATATGATCGGTTGTTGAGCGTACCGAAGTTGCCATTTTCTCAAGATCGCGGGCGAGATTTTCCAGCACCGGGATCGACGTCTGGCGCGGTTCCGAGGCAGATATTTGCTGCAAGGCAAGCTCTGCCTGTCGCTTTGCCATTTCAAGTCGAGCCTTGACGGAGACGAGCTCTTCTGCTGCGCGTTTGGCCATGGGATCACCTCTCGATTTCAACTACAGTTTGTGGTTAGTGCATATGTATGTACTAATTCTGTGATTTCAATCACATGCAAGTGACACTTCCGTGACACCCTGCGTGAGGACTTTCGTGCCGCAACGACTGGATAAACACTTGGTCGCGCTTGGTTTGGCGAAAACCCGGTCTCGGGCCCAGATGCTCATCGGCGAGGGCGCGGTGACGGTTAATGGCGCGGTGACGCGTAAAGCGTCCCACAGCGTATCAGAGGCCGACATCATCCAGATGACACACAACCCCATCCCTTGGGTCTCTCGCGCCGCACTCAAACTCGTCGCCGCGCTTGATGCCTTCGAGATCGATGCGAGCGGCAAAACCGCCCTGGACCTGGGTGCCTCAACAGGCGGGTTCACCCAAGTGCTGCTCTCCCGAAACGCCAACAAGGTCATCGCCGTGGATGTAGGGCATGATCAGCTTGAGGACAGCTTGCGCACGGATCCGCGCGTGCAGGTGCTGGAGCGCACCAATGTGCGGGATTTGGATCAACTGGGCCTGCAAGTCGTGGACCTCATCGTCAGCGATCTGTCGTTTATATCCCTGCTCAAAGCCCTGCCGACGCCGCTTATGCTCGCCGCAGAAAATGCCCATCTCATCGCGCTCATTAAACCGCAATTTGAAGTTGGAAAAGCGCATATCGGCAAAGGCGGCATCGTGCGAGACACCCAAGCCATTCGATGCGCTTGCGCGAATATCTCAACGTTCTTGGAGCAAAGCGGCTGGGACATCCTGGGCCTCATCGAAAGCCCCATCAAAGGCGGTGACGGTAACACCGAATACCTTGTCGGCTCCCGGCGACTGACCTAGCCTACTATCCGATTTTACCCTGATTTTCGCCCACATGCGCCCGATGCAACAGCACGTGATCAAGTAGGGTGCAGGCCATCATCGCCTCGCCAACAGGCACCGCACGAATACCGACGCAAGGATCATGACGTCCCTTGGTCACAATCTCTGTTGCCTCTCCAGCCTTCGTGATCGTCTTGCGCGGGCTCAGGATTGATGACGTCGGCTTAACTGCAAACCGCGCAATAACGTCCTGCCCTGTCGAAATGCCGCCCAGAATACCTCCCGCGTGGTTCGAGCTATACATCGGCCCATCCGCGTCCATTGTGATCTCATCAGCATTCTCAACACCTGTCAGAGCCGCTGCATCAAAGCCCGCGCCAATCTCGACCGCCTTCACAGCGTTAATCGACATCAAGCCTGTTGCAATATCCGTATCCAACTTCGCATAGATCGGCGCGCCCAGTCCCGCAGGCACGCCAGAAGCGCTCACTTCGATGATCGCACCAACCGAATTGCCGGATTTGCGCAGATCATCGAGATATTCCGCCCAGTCACGTGCCGCAGTCTCATCCGGCACCCAGAACGGGTTTTTCTCAATCTGCGCTGCATCGAAATTTGCACGGTCGATCTTGTGCGGACCCATCTGCACCATGTATCCCGTGACGCGCAGGGCAGGGACGAGCTTCGCCAGAGCAGCACGCGCAACTCCGCCCGCTGCGACCCGGGCCGCCGTCTCGCGCGCAGATGAACGACCACCACCACGATAATCCCGAATGCCGTACTTCTGCCAATAGGTAATATCCGCATGGCCTGGCCGGAACTTTTCGGCAATCTCGGAATAGTCCTTCGATCGTTGGTCGGTGTTTCGGATCATCAACTGAATCGGATGACCTGTGCTCAATCCTTCGAAAGTGCCGGATAGGATTTCTACTTCGTCGGCCTCGCGTCGTTGCGTCGTGTATTTGTTCTGACCCGGTTTGCGGCGGTCGAGCCAATGCTGGATATCGCTCGGCTCAATCTGCACACCCGGAGGGCATCCATCAATGGTTGCACCCAATGCCGGCCCGTGGCTTTCCCCCCATGTGGTGACGCGAAAAATGCGCCCGAATGTGTTGAAAGACATGACATCCACTCCGGAAATTTCTCGGAGGTGATTAGCTTATGTGCCTTTGGGGTGCAAACGTTTGAGCGCGGTGATTTCTTTATCGAGCGCTTGCAAAAAACGCGATCTGTCTGATTTCGAAAACGGCGCAGGTCCACCTGTGTTTGTTTGGAGCCCTGCCCGCAAATCAGCCATTATCGCACGGGTCGCAACTGCATTGCCGATGGAATTTTCCGTGAAGGGCTTGCCGTTTGGTGCAATCACAACGGCACCGGCCTTGAGGCATCGCTCTGCCAGCAAGATATCGGCCGTGACCACAAGGCTCGCACAATTGGCACGATCAGCAATCCAATCATCCGCCGCGTCAAAGCCGTCGGAGACCATCTGCGAGCTGATCAGTGGATGATCCGGCGTCCGCAAATAGCTGTTGGCAACAAGCGTCACAGGCGTTTGGGTGCGATATGCGGTCTTGTAAATCTCTTCCTTGACAGGGCAGGCATCCGCATCGACCAGTATGATCGGATCGCTCACGCCTCCGCCCGTTTCAGCGCCTGGTGGTCCTCTTCGACCAACCCAATCTTCCAATAGGGCGAGATATAGTTTGCCGCGGGATCAAATCTGCGCTCCTCAAAGAAGTATGTCTTCAGCGCAGCAACCACGGAATGCTCCCCCACTACAGAAAATTGCGTGTCGGGTGTTGGCGCCAAATTGCGGATTGCGTCGATCTGCGCCGTCGATGCTTTGCTCGGATCAGGATGAACGAGCCAATGAAATGTGATCCCGTCGGGCGCGACCATAGCGCGGGCATCGTCGTCAGACGTGATTTCAAAGAATGCGTTCCCAACCGCATCTTTCGGCATATCCGCAAGGATAGCTTCCATTGCCGGCAGGCCGGTCATATCGCTGGCGAGCAACTGTTTGTCGCTGTGAAACGCTGTGACCTTCTTGGCCCCACCATCGGTCACGCCAATCACGTCGCCTGGTGTTGCGGTTTTTGCCCAATCGCCTGCCGGTGCTGCGTGATCGCTCTCATGCAGCGCAAAATCTACCGTCAGAAGGTTTCGGGCTTCGTCGTAATTCTGGATCGTAAATGTGCGCAATAGACGCGGTGTGCCGGAGGCGTTCAGTCCGTCACGAAAGGCATCTTTGGTTTCACCCGGGCGCGGCACGATCAGTTTGAAATTCGCACCGTCTCTGTCTGGTGGAAACCCCTCAAGCTCTGCACCAGACAGGACAACGCGCTGCATATTTGGGGTGAGACGACTGGTCGCCACCACCTCGACGCACCGCGCGGGGCGTTTGGGTTTGGTCGGCGTGCGGCGCGGGATGGATTTTGGAGGCGTCATTGGCAATGAAAAACGGGCCATACGGCCCGTTTGTCAAGTCGATATGCGCTGACGATCAATAGTCTTTGCGTTTGATCGGTGCCCAGAGCTTCTTGTTGGTCAGATACAACAGGGCGCCAAGCACTACGAGCATCAGAACCGCAACAAGCCCGTATTGTTTGCGCGCCATCATCTTCGGTTCAGCTGTCCACATCAGGAATGCAGACACATCTTCGGCCAGATGCTGTACGTCATTTGCGTGGCCATCCGCAAACTCTACAAGACCATCATCAAGCGGAGGCGCCATGGAAATCCAACCACCCGGGAACGCGGTGTTCTCGTAGAGGATCACTCCTGCTTGCTCCTTTTCTTCGCCGGTATATCCAGCGAGAAGAGCGGTGATGTACTCTGGTCCACCCATGCCTTTGAAAAGCTGGTTCAACCCGGTGCCATATGGACCATGAAAGCCTGCGCGGGCCTTGGCCATGAGGCTCAGGTCAGGCGCGCCGATACCATCCACTACAGGGAAACTGTCGGACGGGATGGCTGGACGGGTATCACCCGGTTCCGCTTCCGCGCTCGTATCGGGGACGTCGAATTGCTCAGCGTAGGCCTTAACTTGGTCTTCGTTGTACCCAAGACCGCCCTCGTCGCCGAGATTGCGGAAGTAGACATATTGCAGGCCGTGGCACGCAGAGCAAACCTCGGTGAACACCTGCAAGCCGCGTTGCAGCTGGTATTGGTCAAAGCTGCCAAATGGACCCTCGAAAGAGAAATCCACATCCTCGACGTAACCGGCGCCACCGGCCGCATGTGCTGCGCCAGACATGCCAAGCACAAGTGCCGCACTCAAGAAAACGCGTTTCAACATATTGTTCTCCTTTGCGCGCATTATTCAGCAGGCTGTGCGGATGTATCCCGCCCAGATGTTGCTTTTGGTGGATAATGCGCATCGAAGTCGTCTTCGATTGTCGCAGGTTGTGGCAGCGGTTTTTCCAAAACGCCCAAGAGCGGCAGAATAACCAGGAAGTAGATAAACCAGTAGGCCGACGCAATCAGTGAGATTGTCGAGTACGGCTCTTCAGCCGGCATCGCACCGACCCACATCAACACGAGGAAATCCACAACCAAAAGGGCAAACCACCACTTAAACATCGGGCGGTAACGGCCTGAGCGGACTGATGAGGTGTCAAGCCATGGCGCGAGAAGCATCACGAAAATCGCGCCAAACATTGCCACCACACCGAAGAACTTGGCATCCACAATGCCGCCGGTGATGAAGCTCGCGAAATCCACGACCCAGACGCCTTCAACGAAGGCGCGCAGGATCGCGTAGAAGGGCAGGAAGTACCATTCCGGCACGATGTGCGCAGGCGTCGCAAGCGGGTTTGCTTCGATGTAATTATCCGGGTGACCCAGATAGTTTGGCATGAAGCCGACGATCGCCGCGAAAATCGCAAGGATAACAACGAGCGCGAACAAATCCTTAATGACAAAGTAGGGCCAGAACGGAACGGTGTCTTTTTCCGCTTCTTCCTTGGAGCCGCGACGCACTTCAACACCAGTTGGGTTATTGTTGCCGGTGGTGTGGAAAGCCCAAATATGGACAATCACAAGGCCCGCAATCACGAACGGAAGAAGATAGTGCAGCGAGAAGAAGCGGTTCAGCGCCGCGTTGTCCACCGCAGGACCGCCCAAGAGCCAGCTTTGGATGCTCTCACCGATACCCGGGATCGCACCAAACAAACCGGTGATCACAGTCGCGCCCCAGAAGGACATTTGACCCCAAGGCAGCACGTAGCCAAGAAACGCCGTCGCCATCATCGCAAGGTAGATCAGCATGCCGATAATCCACGTAATCTCACGTGGGGCTTTGTAGGACCCGTAATAAAGACCGCGGAACATATGAGCATAGACTGCAATGAAGAACAGCGATGCGCCATTCATATGGATGTACCGGATCGCCCAGCCGCCGTTTACATTGCGCATGATGTGCTCGACCGATGCAAACGCCTCATCAACATGCGGCGTGTAATGCATAACCAGAACGATACCGGTAACAATTTGCAGGACAAGGCAGAAGGTGAGGATGATGCCCCAGATCCACATCCAGTTGAGGTTCTTGGGTGTGGGTATCATCAGCGTGTTGTACAAAAGTCCTGCAATAGGCAGGCGTTTGTCGAGCCATTTCTCGAAGTTTGATTTTGGTTCGTAATGGTCGTGTGGAATACCAGCCATGGTCCAGCCCCCCTTACCCTAATCTGATGACGTCATCGGCAACAAAGGTCAGTTTGGGCACCGGAAGGTTTGTGGGTGCCGGACCTTTGCGGATACGTCCGGATGTGTCGTAGTGCGAGCCGTGGCAGGGGCAGAACCACCCGCCGAAATCGCCAGCATCGCCGAGCGGTACGCACCCCAAATGGGTGCAAACGCCGATCATGACCAGCAATTCGCCGTTTTCGCCGTAAGACCGGTTTTCATCCGCCGCATCTGCGCCCGGAATGTTGTCGTTTTCAGCATTCTGGTCCGGCAGGTCCGATAGCTCCACGCTGCGAGCAGCCTCGATTTCATCTGCCGTTCTACGGCGAATGAAAACCGGCTTACCGAGCCATTTAACCGTGATCTGGCTGCCTTCATCAAGATCGCCAATCGCGACTTCGATTGTTGAAAGCGCCTGCACATCTGCTGACGGATTCATTTGGTTGACGAGCGGCCAAATTGCAGCGCCAGTGGTGATAGCACCAGCAGCGGCGGTTGATACATAGAGAAAATCTCGGCGGGTTCCGGTTTCTTCGTCAGCGTGTGACACGATTGCCTCCGACCAAATCGCCCATCCGGGCAGTAAAAACTTCGTTACACGTCCGTCTCGAACGCACAGGCCCGCGCTTTATACCGCAAATCCACTATGGTCCATCGGACTTTAAGACGCAGCCACCAAAAAACTGGATTTAGTGGTAGAGAGTTGAGTGATTATGAACACAGGACAATCTAATTGACTTGCCTCTTTGGTCAATCTCACGCTTTTACGTAAGCAATGAGACTTGCAGCTTACCAACCCGATATCCCACAAAACCTGGGCGCAATGATCCGGCTTTGTGCTTGTTTTAATATCCCGCTCGATGTGATTGAGCCCTGCGGTTTTCCGTTTTCTATCAAAGCCCTAAAGCGTGTCGGCATGGATTATACAGACATCGCGGAGATTGTCCGTCACAACACTTGGGATGCATTCAAAGACGTCAACAAAACCAGCCGGATAGTGCTTCTTTCCACCAAGGCAGATCAGAATTTATGGCGATTCGAGTTTGCGCCGACAGATATTCTGTTGCTGGGCAGAGAATCATCCGGCGTCCCGGATTTTGTTCACGATGCGTGCGATTCAAGCGTAGTTTTGCCGATGCCGGGGGGTGGGCGTAGCATGAATGTAACAATGTGTGCGGGAATCGCCATTAGCGAAGCCTTAAGGCAAGTCGGGTACTGGACCTCCCCAGAAGCATAATCCATAGTTAACGCAATCTGAGGACTGTTATTTAGCCATGTTGATGCGTGCCCTAGCATTGGCCGGCGGTTTGGTAAGCTTCTTTGCGCCCCATGCGTCGGCTCAATTCCAAATTTCTGTCTACGGTGGAGTCCAAACTCTGCCGCACTCCGGTGTGTCTGGCAATGATCCCGCTGCGGGCGGTGCTGGCGCCTTTGATTTCAACGCAGGTTGGGAAGGCCGCTCTTTCAACGCTCCACCTTATTACGGATTGCGTGGAACATGGTGGCAATCCGAAAACTTCGGTTATTCGCTCGATTTCACGCACTCCAAAGCCTATGCGGACGATGAAACGCTCGCGTCATCCGGCTTTGAGGTTCTGGAATTCACCGACGGCATCAACACACTCACAGTGAATGCCATCCGCAAGTTTGAGCCTGTTGGTCGCGGTTTCACACCCTATGTTGGTGGCGGATTGGGCTTTTCTTTCCCGCATGTTGAAGTGCAGACAACTGCCGCTGGCCCCAGAACATTCGAATATCAGTACGGCGGTGTCGTCGCACAGTTTCAGGGCGGCGTGGAATACAATCTGAACGATAACTGGTCGATCTTCGGCGAGTATAAGATGAACTATGTCGATCTTGACGTTGATCTGGACGGCGGCGGATCTCTCGAAACCGACCTGATCACCAATTCGATCAACATCGGCGCTGGTTTCTCGTTCTAGCACCACAAAGTCATCGGTCTTTCGCTTAATTTCCAGAAATCTGGCGCAGTCTTGATGTGCGACAGTTTGCTTTCCTCCCATCCTTCATCGGGATAGGAACATCTCTGCATAGGCGGAGTTTCCAAAAGTGGCGAAAGACGGCAATCCAAACGTTACACCAATGATGGCGCAATTTTTGGAGATCAAGCAGGACCACCCTGATGCCCTCTTGTTTTATCGCATGGGCGACTTCTACGAGCTGTTCTTTGAAGATGCCATAAACGCGGCAGACACGCTCGACATTGCGCTTACCAAACGCGGGAAACATTTGGGCAAAGATATCCCTATGTGTGGCGTTCCCGTGCATTCCGCTGAAGGTTATCTGCTCACCCTCATTCGCAAAGGTCACAAGGTTGCGGTTTGCGAGCAGCTTGAAAGCCCGGCCGAGGCGAAAAAGCGTGGCTCCAAATCGGTGGTGAAACGCGGTGTTGTCCGCCTTGTCACACCGGGCACGCTCACCGAAGACAGCTTGCTGAACGCGCGCCACCACAACTTCCTGAGCGCTATTTGCGAGGTCCGCGGCAAAGTCGCGCTAGCATGGTGCGATCTTTCGACAGGTGATTTTTTCATCAGCAAATGCGACCCGGCGCAGATATTCCAAAGCCTTGCGCGGGTTTCACCAAAAGAGCTGCTCGTTTCAGCGCGACAATTGTCGCTGGTCGAAGACATCTCGCAAGACCTGTCTATCTCTACAACAGAACTTGCCGATGCGAGTTTTGATTCAAAATCCGCAATCGATAAGCTGAGCGGTCGGTATAAAGTCGCAACGCTAGATGGCTACGGTAATTTCTCCAAGCCCGAACTTGGGGCAATGGGCGCAATTCTGGATTATCTGGAACTGACGCAGCACGGCCAGATTGCACGCCTGAAAACGCCCGTGCAGGAAAATGTGCGTGATACAGTCGTCATTGACCCCGCCACTCGTAACAATCTGGAGTTAACCAACGCGTTGAATGGCGAGCGTGACGGATCACTCCTGAAAGTTATCGACAGAACGAAGACACCCTCAGGGGCGCGCATGCTTGAACGCCGGCTGACCGCACCCTCCACGAACATTAACGAGATCGCAGACCGGCTGGATGCGGTGGCGTTCTTTGTGAATGCCACGCTTACCGCAACAGTTTCCGATCATCTAAAACAAACCCCCGATCTGGAACGCGCCCTGTCGCGCATTACGCTTGAACGCGGTGGTCCGCGCGATTTGCAAGCGATTTTGACTGGGTTGGAAGGCGCGGCGCAAATCGCCGAATTTCTTAGCGAAGACGCGCAACTTCCAGATCATCTCAGCAGCGCCACCAGGTCAATGACAGGGCGAGACGAACTCATAGATGCGCTCAGCGAGGCGCTTGCTGAAGAGCTGCCTCTTCTTGCACGAGATGGTGGTTTTATTGCCAGCGGATTTAATGCCGAACTCGATGAAGCGCGCAAACTGCGTGATGAAGGGCGCAGCGTGATTGCGGGCATGCAGAAACAATATTCCGATACGTCCGGCATTAGTGCGCTCAAAATCAAACATAACAATGTGCTGGGTTATTTCATCGAAACACCTGCGACCCACGCGCAGAAAATGCTGTCAGAACCCCTGAGTGAGACCTTCATTCATCGTCAGACAACCGCGAATGCTGTGCGGTTCACCACGGTTGAGCTCTCGGAGATGGAAACGAAGATCCATAACGCAAAGTCGCACGCGTTGGAGATCGAGTTGGGGATATTCGATACGCTCGCAGAGCTTGTAACACGCCATGCCGATCAGATTTCTGAAACCTCATACGCGCTGGCGACAGTCGATTGCGCCGCCGCACTCGCGGAAAACGCGCTGCGCCACGGCTGGACCCGCCCAACTGTTGATGCGTCTCGCGCATTCCAAATCGCGCAGGGTCGCCATCCCGTGGTCGAAGCCGCCCTTCATGCACAAGGCGCAGCGCAGTTTGTGCCAAATGACTGCAACCTGTCCTGCGATACCGACGGCGCCCATCCGATTTGGTTGCTGACCGGCCCGAACATGGCGGGTAAATCCACATTCCTGCGCCAAAACGCGATCATCGCCCTGATGGCGCAAATGGGCTCATTTGTTCCAGCTGCGTCCGCCCATATCGGGGTAATCGATCAGCTTTTCTCACGTGTTGGTGCTGCTGACGATCTGGCGCGCGGTCGTTCCACTTTTATGGTCGAGATGGTCGAAACCGCAGCAATTTTAAATCAAGCCGGGTCAAACGCCCTCGTCATTTTGGATGAAATTGGACGCGGCACTTCAACTTATGACGGTCTCTCGATTGCCTGGGCATCACTTGAGCATTTGCATGAGGTGAACGACTGCCGCGCCCTTTTTGCCACCCATTACCACGAACTCACCGCGCTCCCATCCCGTTTTGACAAAATGGCCAACGCAACCGTTGCGGTTCGTGAATGGGATGGCGATGTCGTTTTTCTGCACGAGGTGAAACCCGGCGCAGCCGACCGGTCCTATGGCGTTCATGTCGCAAGGCTCGCTGGTTTGCCCGAGGCGGTGATCAATCGCGCGCGAGACATTCTCGACAAGCTGGAAAAGGGTGAGCAGCAAGGGGCGATCAAAACCAGCGATTTAATTGATGGCTTACCGCTCTTTTCCGCAGCTCCGACTCAACCAACACCGCCGCAGGAAAGTAAAGTTGAAGAGCTGCTGGCAAACGTCATGCCAGACGCGCTCACACCCAGAGAAGCGCTTGATCTGGTTTATAAGCTCAAGGACGCAATGCCGGATTAGTCCTCCGCGCCGTCTGCCTCTGGCTTGGCTGCAACTTGCGCCGCTGGGGTCGAAGACACGCCCACCTGCGCCGGACGCAAGAGGCGTTCCCCGATTGTGAACCCCGCGTTCATCACCTGAATGACTGTGCCAGCCGGGGCGTTTGGAACCGGCGCTTCGAACATCGCCTGATGGAGTTTTGGATCAAATTTCTCACCAAACTCCGGCTCAACCTTCGCGATACTATGCTTGGCGAATGCCGCCAGCAGATCTTTTTGCGTTAACTCAATCCCCGTGATCAGCGCATCCGCCTTCTCGCGCAACTCGTCATCAATCGCCTCAAGCGCACGGTTCATATTGTCATGTACGGACAGCAAATCCCGCGCGAGCTTGGTCCCGCCATAAAGCTCCGCGTCCCGGCGATCGCGCTCTGCCCGCTTACGGGTGTTCTCCGCATCCGCGAGCGCGCGCATAAGTTTGTCTTTGAGCATATCCCGCTCTTCGCGCAACTCGTCCAGCTCGCTGATTTCCACGCCCAGGCCGTCTTCGTCATCTTCGTCCGGCAACGCCAACGGGTCATCGCCAAACTGCGAGAGCAATTCTTCCGTTGTTAGTTCAGGACCAGCCAGCGTGGGTTTTTGTGGCTCATCATTTTTGTCACCAGACATGACCAAAGCTCCTTACAAATCAGACACCATGCGTCCGACCATTTGCGCAGTGAAATCGACAATCGGAACAACACGCCCGTAGTTCAAACGCGTGGGACCAATAACGCCAACCGCACCGATAATTTTGCGGTCAGCGTTCATATAAGGAGAAACAACCAAAGAGGAACCCGAAAGTGAAAAGAGTTTGTTCTCAGAGCCAATAAAAACGCGCACACCATCCCCGTGGCGGGTCAAATCCAGCAGTTGTGCGAGGGATTCTTTGCGTTCCAGATCATCAAACAGCTGCCGAAGACGTTCCAGATCATCGTGATGCGATCCTTCATCAAGCAGATTGGACTGACCGCGCACAATGAGCCGTTCAAGTCCCGTTGTCGCATCGCTCCACTGCGCGATGCCTTGATCGATGAGCGTTCTACTCAACTCATCAATCTCCTGACGGCGCAGGTTTATATGTGAACCAACCGCAGATTGGATCTCGGCAATCGTCTTGCCCTCAAGCGCGGCATTAAGAAAATTTGCAGCCTCGCGCATCGAGGAAGCTGTCATTCCTGGTGGCGGGCGAAACAGGCGGTTCTCAACCGTCCCATCCGACAACACCAGCACAACGAGAACCTGCTCGGCTGATAGTGAGACAAATTCCACATGTGATATCGGCGCTTCTTTGGTTGGAACCATCACCACCGATGCGCCTTGGGTCAGACCCGACAGTATCGTTCCTGCGTTTTCCAACAAGTTCTCAACCGATGCGTTCTCTGTGTCGATGGAGCTTTTTATCTTCTCTCGCTCCCCCTCAGGCACATCGCCCACTTCCATCAGCCCATCTACAAAGAGCCGCAATCCGCTATGGGTTGGGATGCGGCCGGCTGAAACATGCGGGCTGTCGAGAAGTCCAAATTCTTCCAAATCCTGCATGACATTCCGAACCGTCGCAGGTGAGACATTCTCTTCCAATTTCTTGGAAATCGTCCGAGATCCTACCGGCATTCCGGTTTTCAGGTAGTCCTCAACGAGACACCGAAACACCTCTCGGCTTCGATCCGTCATTTCCTGAAACTGGGATTGCTTGGTCATGCTACTCTCGTAAGGACGACCGAATTTAGGGTCTCGCCAATGTGACGTCAACATTCGAGGCCTCTGGACGCAACAATATTTGGCCGCTATGAGGCGTAAAGCAGCAAAGGACCCCAGATGCGCCCCTCCAAAAGAGCCAATGATGAAATGCGTTCGGTCGAGATTGAGATCGGCGTCAATCGTTATGCCGAAGGCAGTTGCCTGATCAAATGCGGCAACACCCATGTCCTTTGCACAGCCTCCATCGAAGAGCGTCTTCCTCCGTGGCTTCGCAATTCGGGCTTGGGTTGGGTCACGGCCGAATATGGCATGTTGCCACGTGCGACAGGCTCAAGAAATCGACGCGAGGCGGCGGCCGGAAAGCAAGGTGGCCGTACACAGGAAATCCAGCGCCTGATTGGCCGTAGCCTTCGTGCAGGTGTTGACCGGGTGATGCTGGGCGAGCGGCAGATTACCGTGGATTGTGATGTCATTCAGGCCGATGGTGGTACGCGCTGTGCGTCTATCACAGGCGGATGGGTTGCGCTCCGGCTGGCGGTGAACAAGCTGATGAAAGCGGGCGATATTTCGAGTGATCCAATCACTGCGAATGTCGCCGCTGTTAGCTGCGGTATCTATGGTGGGCAGCCTGTTCTTGATCTTGATTATCCGGAAGATTCAGAAGCCGGAACAGACGCAAATTTTGTGATGACGGATGCCTCAAGGCTCATCGAACTGCAAGGCTCCGCCGAAGGATCAACCTTTTCACGTGATGAGTTCAACAAGCTGCTCGATCTGGCAGAAAAAGGCGTCGCGGAATTGGTTGCTGCACAAAACACTGCTGTCGCATAACCCAATGCGCCGTTTCGATGGGAACAAGCTGGTACTCGCGTCGCATAATCGCGGAAAACTCAAAGAGATTTCGAAACTCGTCACCCCACTTGGGATCGAAGTGATCTCAGCAGGCGATTTGGGGTTGGACGAGCCAGAAGAGACTGAAACCACGTTCGAAGGTAATGCACGCATCAAAGCACATTTCGCGGCGTCTGAAAGCGGACTGCCAGCGTTATCCGATGATAGCGGCATTGAGGTCGAGGCGCTGGACAATGCCCCCGGCGTCTATACCGCCGATTGGGCGGAAACGTCCGACGGACGCGATTTTGCACTCGCGATGACCAAAGTCTGGACGTTGCTGGAAGAGAAAAACGCACCAACACCGCGAAAGGCGCGCTTTGTATGTACATTGTGTTTGGCTTGGCCTGACGGGCACGATGAGATTTATCGAGGCGAAGTGAAGGGTCAGGTGACGTGGCCAATGCGCGGTGAATTCGGTTTTGGGTTTGATCCGATATTTGTACCGGACGGGCATTCGCTGACCTTTGGCGAGATGGACCCGAAGCTGAAACATGAGATCAGCCACCGTGCAGATGCCTTCGAAAAACTGATGAACGGCGCGTTTGTTGGCCGCGTCTGATCCAGGGTTTGCGCTTTATGTCCACTGGCCGTTCTGCGCCGCCAAATGCCCGTATTGCGACTTCAATTCACATGTGCGCAGCTCTGTCGATCATGACGAATGGCGGCAAGCGCTAGTTCATGAACTACGTTCACAAGCCGGGGCCATCGGCCCACGCAGACTGCGCTCGATCTTCTTCGGTGGCGGCACCCCCAGCCTAATGGCCCCCCGAACGATAGAGACAATCATCGATACCGCCAGCGATCTGTGGTCCTTCGAGCCAGATATCGAGATCACAATGGAAGCCAATCCGACGTCTGTGGAGGCGCTGACCTTCTCTCAATTCAAGTCCGCAGGCATCAATCGAGTTTCGGTCGGTGTTCAGGCGTTAGATGACACCGATCTCAAGTCGCTGGGACGCCTGCACAGTGCGGATGAAGCAGTTAGAGCCTTCGACGTTGCCTCTCGCCTCTTTGATCGCACCAGCTTCGATCTCATTTACGCGCGACAAAATCAAAGCGCTCGGGCGTGGGAGGACGAGCTGCGCCGCGCCATTAACATCGCCGAAGATCATATGTCGCTCTACCAACTCACCATCGAGCAAGAAACCCGATTTGGGGAACTACATGCGCGTGGTAAATTGCGCGGACTGCCCAGCGATGATTTATCCGCCGATCTTTATGAGCTTACAACGGATATCTGCGCCGCTCATGGCCTGCAAAGTTACGAAGTCTCCAACTACGCGCGCCCAGGGTCAGAATGCCGTCACAACCTCGTTTATTGGCGCTATGGCGAATATTGTGGGATTGGGCCGGGCGCGCATGGTCGTGTGATCATCGATGGCGCGCGATGGGCCACGCAGAACCTGCTTATGCCGGAACAATGGCTGCTATCAACCAACACCAACGACGATGGGACCGAAGCGAAGAATGTGGTGACACCGGTTCATCAGGGCGAAGAATATCTAATTATGGGCCTGCGATTACGCGAAGGGATTTCGCTATCTCGTTTCGAAGCGCTCTCTGGGTTTCCATTGGATGAAACAGCAATAACTGACTTAATTAGTCAGAAATTTATCGAGCGATCGGGTGATGCCCTTCGTGCCACAAAATCAGGACGATTGGTACTCAATGCAATAACGGGTGCGTTGTTGGTAACCTAACGCGACAGCAACTGACAAATCTTGTCCAGATCGTCGAGCGATTTGTACTTCAACTGAACCGCACCACCGCCGCGTTCATTGTGCTTGATTTCTACCCGTATCCCCAAACCAGCCGAAAGGTCGTCTTCGAGCGCGCGCGTATCTGCATCTTTTTCCGTCGATTGCTTTGACGCCGCTTTGCCGCCTTCGACCTTCCCTGACTTCATCAATTCTTCGGTTTGACGAACCGAAAGCCCCTCTTTCACAATCTGCTTTGCAACGGGAAGTGGATCATCATGAGTGACGAGCGCACGCGCATGCCCTGTGCTAAGCTTGCCATCCTGAACCATGTTCAAGATATCTTCGGGTAGTGAAAGCAACCGAAGGAAGTTGGCAATATAACTCCGGCTTTTTCCCAAAGCGTCAGACAGTTTGGCCTGCGTATGACCAAATTTCTCCATCAACTGTTGATAGCCCATAGCCTCTTCAACAGGATTCAAATCTTGCCGCTGAATGTTTTCGATGATCGCAAGCTCCAGAACCTCATCGTCATCCAACTCGCGAACCACCGCCGGAACATCATGGAGCTGCGCTTTCTGCGCCGCCCGCCAACGCCGCTCACCAGCAACAATTTGATAGGTACCGTCACCCGACGGATCAGGACGCAAAATAAGCGGTTGGATAATCCCCTTCGCCGCAATGGAATCGGCAAGCTCACCCAACTCCGCATCCGAAAAACGACGCCGGGGCTGATCGGGATTGGCCTTGATTTTATCAAGCGGTATCGTCTGCTCCGCCGCCTTAGACGACCTAGGTTGCGACTCAGATGGTGTGTCTTCAACATCCGCCAGAAGCGCGCTTAGTCCGCGTCCAAGACCCTTCTTCTTGCCGCCACTAGTCGACATGCTCTGCATCCTCTCTGGTGTTTTGATTGGTCACGCGCGCTAGCAATTCAGCCGCTAGTTTTTGGTAAGCGACACTCCCTACGCTCCGATGATCGTAGACCAGCGCCGGAATGGCGTGGGACGGCGCTTCACTCAAACGCACGTTCCGCGGGATCTTGGTTTTGTAAACGAGATTGCCCAAATTCGTTCGCACATCTGCCTCAACTTGCTTCGCCAGATTATTGCGCCCGTCAAACATGGTCAAAACGATACCATGCATGCGAAGTCGTGGATTAAGCGTCTGGCGAACCTCCTTGATCGACATCATCAATTGCGACAACCCTTCGAGCGCGAAAAATTCTGCCTGCAGCGGGACAAGAACGAAATCCGATGCGACCATTGCATTGAGTGTCAGCAGATTAAGCGATGGCGGACAGTCAATGAATACAAAATCATACTTGGAAAACGCCTCAGCCTGCCGATTTATCACCGACCGCAGTCGCGTCACGCGAGACTTGTCGTTCACCAACTCCATATCAACCGAACTCAGGTCTGCATTCGCGGTCGCAATATCCATGTTCGGCACTGTCGTCGATGTCGCCACCTGCTCGATCTGAGCACCGTCGATGAGAAGATCAAAAGTCGTCAGGGCTCTGTCTGCGCCAGGGATGCCAAGTCCGGTAGATGCATTTCCTTGTGGGTCGAGATCAATCAAAAGCACTTTCTTCCCAATCGCCGCCAACCCGGTCCCCAGATTGATCGTCGTCGTGGTCTTTCCAACCCCGCCCTTTTGATTGGATACGCTGAAAATGAGCGTGTGCGGGGATTCATGTTTCGCTGACACGATCAAATGCTCCAATCTTGATTATTCTCGACGCTTCGTCCGTCTTACTTTGTATCAGGTCATATTCAAAGTGCCAGCGCTTCCGAGCTGTTTCAATCTCTGTGTCGAGCGATTTGCCTTTCAAAAACAAACATTCTTCGACATCTCGACCCATCTTTGCAAATTCGAGCAGCTTATCCAAAGGCGCAAGGGCTCTTGCCGTGACGATCCCTGAGTCTCCAAAGTGCTCCTCAGAAATGCGATTATTAACGGTTCTGGCATTCGCTCCGGTTTCGCGAATAACCGTATTCAGGAACGCACATTTCCTTTGGTCCGACTCGATCAATGAGACATGGGCGCCGGTTATCAATGAGACAACAAGTCCGGGAAACCCGGCGCCTGAGCCTAAATCTGCGATGAGTATTTCGGGATTATGAACTAGCCCCGACAGTTGAGCAGAATCCGCAATATGACGCATCCACGCATCTGAAATAGTCTGCGGTGACACGAGGTTTATTTTCTGGTTCCAGCGGGAGAGCAGGTCAACGTAAATCTCGAGCCGCTCCAATGTTTCACGTGAAACATCGAAGGCATCTTCAAATTCTGACCTTCCACTCATCCTGAAACGGAGCTTTTCTCTAGCGTTTTGATACGAGTCAAAATAAGCAACAGCGCCGCTGGGGTCATACCCTCCACACGGTTTGCCTGACCTATAGTTCTCGGGGAAATCCGCGTCAGCTTGGCAGCCAGTTCATTCGAAAGACCTGGAAGACCGGTATAGATAAACCCAAGAGGTATCTCGGTCGCCTCTTCCTTTAACAAACTTTCGATCTCCGCTTTTTGCCGGTCGATATAATAAACGTATTTGGCATCCCTTGCGATCTGTTCCCGAATAGCAGGGTCAATATCATCAAGTTCCGGCCAGATTTTCACAATCGCATCAAAATCAACATTCGGGTGGCCGAGAAGGTCTATTCCGGAGCGCTTAACCCCGTCCTGAGACACCTCAATCCCGTAAGCCCTAAGGTCTGCGGGCGTGATTACACACCCCTCAGTTTGGCGCCACGCGCTCGTCAATTTCTCTTGTTTTTCCGCGAACATCACACGACGTTCATTTGATATGCAGCCAATTTGCTCCGCCACAGGCGTCAGTCGTTGATCCGCATTATCCGCACGAAGCGAAAGCCGATACTCTGCCCGAGAAGTAAACATCCGATAAGGCTCACTCACCCCGCGCAAAACCAGATCGTCAATCATCACCCCAATATAAGACGTCATGCGAGACGGGACAAAGGCATCCCGGTCCAAAACGCTCAAGGCAGCATTCAATCCAGCGACCAAACCCTGCCCGGCAGCCTCTTCATACCCGGTGGTTCCGTTAATTTGGCCTGCCAGATACAAGCCCTCCACGTCCTGAAGCCGCAAGGTATGATCGAGACACCGAGGATCTACATAATCATACTCAATCGCATATCCCGGTTGTGCGATCTCTGCGGCCTCCAGCCCGACAATGGTTTTGAGAAACGAGACCTGAACATCCAGGGGCAATGACGTCGAAATTCCATTCGGATAAATCAGATCGGTTTCGAGGCTTTCTGGCTCAAGAAAAATCTGATGTGATGATTTGTCTGCAAATCGCGTGACTTTATCCTCAACAGACGGACAATAACGCGGTCCTACACCGTCAATATGCCCACCATACATCGCAGAACGGCCTAGGTTCTTCTCGATAATCTCATGCGTTTTCTCGTTCGTGTGTGTAACACCGCAACTTATTTGTTGCGCCGCGACCGTCTGCGTACAGAAAGAGAAAAAGGTTGGATCCTCATCCCCCGCTTGCTCGGACGTCCGCGACCAATCAATTGTATTCTTCAACAAACGTGGCGGTGTCCCGGTTTTTAACCGGCCCAGTGCCAAACCCATTTCATCAATACGTTCTGCCAATCTGTTCGAAGCAGCCTCACCAAACCGGCCACCTGAGGATTTTTCGTCACCGATATGGAGTGTTCCCCTGAGAAAAGTACCGGTCGTTAGTACTGTCTTCTTTGCATTCAGTGCGCTGCCATCTGCCAGGACCACGCCGTTAATCGTGTCTTTGACCAAAATAAAATCGACAACCTCACCCTCAATCACAGAGAGATTTTCTGTTTTCTCAATCTCAGCCTGCATCACCCGTTTATAGATTTCGCGATCCGCCTGCGCCCTTGGACCTTGGACAGCGGGGCCTTTTCGGCGGTTGAGCAATCGAAATTGAATACCAGACGCATCCGCAACCCGCCCCATCAGCCCGTCAAAAGCATCAATCTCGCGAACAATATGCCCCTTCCCCAGACCACCGATAGCGGGATTACAGGACATCACGCCGATTTGGTTCGCAGCAAAAGTAACCAGACAAGTGCTTACGCCAAGACGGGCGGCAACATGCGCAGCCTCAACGCCGGCATGCCCCCCGCCAACAACAAGAACATCGAAATCGTGTTTCACGTGAAACAATCCCTATTTACCGATGCAGAAAGACGAAAAAATTTCGCCGAGCAAATCTTCTACGTCAATCCGCCCAACAATCGAATCCAGCGCCTTCATGCCAGACCTCAGGTGCGCCGACAATATCTCTGCATCCGAACCGGCATCATCAAGGAGATCCAATGTTTGTCGAACATCAACAAGAGCCATCTCCAAAGAGCTCTTCTGTCTCAAATGACTCACTGATCCCGCAAGCCTCGCACGACCCTCTAACTCGACTGCAATCTGCGACAACAACTCCTTCACACCCTCCATAGTAGTGGAAGATATATTCAGAAGAGTCTCAGAGCGTCCAAGATCGCACTTACTTCGCACCCTGATATCACCGTCAACGAGAACAACCCCATCAAAACTCGGCTCATCCTCTTGCGATGTATCACTCAACATAATCCTCATATCTGCCGCTGTCGCACGCTTGATCGCCAGATCAACACCGATCGCCTCGACGAAATCATCCGTCTCCCTGAACCCAGCAGTGTCCAGAAACGTAACCGGCAATCCAGCCACATCCATCCTGACCTCGATCACATCCCGCGTCGTTCCGGCAAATTCCGAAGTAATCGCAGCGTCTCGTCCCGCCAGAGCATTCAGTAAACTCGACTTGCCGGTATTGGGCTCTCCGATCAGGGCAACTTCGAACCCTTCTCTGATCCGCTCCGCCGCACCATATCCGGCAAGCTCTTCATCGAATTCATCCGCCAACCTCGATAGGATCTCGCGTACTTCCGGATAGACATCAGTCGGAACCTCTTCATCCGCAAAATCAATCGTCGCCTCCAAAAGCGCCGCAGCCCGAACAATCGCTGCCCGCCAACCCTCAACGCGCGATGATAATTTCCCTGACATCAGAGCATTTGCTTGTTGAAGCTGCTCCTGCGTATCAGCAGAAACAATGTCCCCTATGGCCTCCGCCTGAAGAATATCGATACGATTATTTAATAATGCGCGACGCGTGAACTCGCCCGGCTCCGCTGGCCTAAGTCCTTCCATCCGACTTAGAGAAAGCAGCAACGCATCCCGGACTGCAGGACCACCATGGAGCTGAAACTCAACGCAAGTCTCACCAGTAAAGCTCCTACCCTCTTCAAAATAGAGCGTTAGCCCATGATCGATAAGCGCCCCGCTTTTAGGATCAACGATACGCACGTGTTGCGCAACGCGGGGCTTCGGTTCAACAGAAACCATCGACGTAAGCGCACCCAGCGCTCCTGGACCAGAAACGCGTACCACACATAGCGCCCCACGCCCTGCTGGCGTTGACAATGCAAATATCGTATCCACAATATTCACCTAAGTCATTGATTTAAATCAGTTTTAAGAGTTCATCGAGTCGAAGAAGTCACCATTTGTCTTGGTCTGCTTCAGTTTGCCGAGCAGGAACTCAATAGCGTCAGTCGTACCCATCGGGTTCAGGATACGGCGCAAGACAAATGTCTTTGTGAGATCGCCCTTATCGACCAGCAACTCTTCTTTCCGAGTTCCCGACTTGAGAATGTCCATCGATGGGAAGACGCGCTTGTCAGCGACCTTCCGATCCAGAACAACTTCCGAGTTACCTGTACCCTTAAACTCTTCGAAGATAACCTCATCCATCCGGCTACCCGTATCAATCAGCGCTGTTGCAATGATCGTAAGAGACCCGCCCTCTTCGATATTTCGCGCCGCACCGAAGAACCGTTTTGGTCGTTGGAGTGCATTCGCATCAACACCACCGGTGAGCACCTTACCTGATGACGGAACAACCGTGTTATAGGCCCGACCAAGACGCGTGATCGAATCGAGTAGGATCACAACATCCCGCTTATGTTCAACCAAACGTTTCGCTTTCTCGATGACCATTTCAGCAACAGCCACGTGACGTCCGGCAGGTTCATCAAAGGTTGAGGACACAACTTCGCCCTTCACAGACCGCTGCATATCTGTGACTTCTTCAGGCCGCTCGTCAACCAAAAGGACAATCAGAAAGCACTCCGGATGATTGGCCTCGATTGAATTGGCGATATTCTGGAGCAGCACAGTTTTACCGGTGCGCGGCGGCGCAACGATCAACGCCCTTTGACCTTTTCCTAGCGGCGCAACCAGATCGATGACCCGCGCAGAATAATCCTTGATCGTGGGGTCTTCGATTTCCATACGCAGCCGCTCATCCGGATAGAGCGGTGTCAGGTTGTCAAAGTGGATTTTATGGCGCGCGCGCTCCGGATCTTCGAAATTGATCTTGGATACATTGATCAACCCAAAATACTTCTCACCATCTTGCGGCGCGCGAATAACGCCGTCCACTGTATCACCGGTGCGCAAAGAGAATTTCTTGATCTGATTGGGACTGACATAAATATCGTCCGGGCCTGGCAAATAGTTCGCTTCAGGCGATCGCAAAAATCCGAACCCATCTTGCAGAACCTCCAACACACCATCGCCGGAAATCTCGACCCCTTCCTCTGCGAGATCTTTGAGAATAGCGAACATCATATCGCCTTTACGCATGGTCGATGCGTTCTCAATCTCAAGCTCTTCAGCCATCGCAAGGAGATCGGCAGGACTTTTAGCTTTCAGCTCTGCAAGCGAAAGCTCAGTGAATTCCATGGAGCTATCCATATTAGCCTCGGATCAGTGATATCTTTTTGGAAGGTGCGCATAAACGCTTACGACGAATGCCGCGAGAGCGTGCTGTCACAAAATATACTATGAGTCAATCAAAACGGCTTAACGATGACCAATATGACAATGATAATCATCAGGAGCGTGGGCACTTCGTTGACGATGCGATACGTCTTACTGGTGTATTTGTTTTGACCGTTTTCAAAATCCTTCACGCGTTTAACCAACCATCCATGCGATATGGTCAGCAAGATCACACACAGGAGTTTTACGTAAAACCAACTGAACGCGCTGAAGTCTACAATTCCCGGCGTCAAGATAAGAAGTATCCCGAAAAGCCACGTCGAGATCATTGCAGGTCGCATAATAAACCGCGCGAGCCTATATTCCATCAAGGAAAGCAGCTCAGAAGTCGCTCGATCTTCATCTTTTGTTAGTGAATGATAGACGAATAATCTAGGCAGATAGAGCAAAGCCGCCATCCAGGAGATAACGCTGATGATATGCAGCGCTTTTATCCAAAGATAGAACGGGCTCAAAAAGTCGATCATCCCTCACGCCATATACATATTAATTAATATTAAGAAGAGAAGATTTTGTAGATGGTCCCATGAATTATGTGGATTAAATTCAATGCACATATCGGTTGGGAAAACTCACTACTGAACGGTGATGCGTTCAGGCAATTAAGCAGTTGGATTCAATAATTAAATTTACCGTCTCTTTCCCGAGCGAAACTTATCCACGTAATTATGTGCAAGACAAAATGGTCTTTCCACATTTGATAAAATCGGCAAATAGGTGGACGAAAACACCTCGAAAGAGACCGATGGCATAAATATGTGTCGATAAGTCGATCTCGATGGGGATTATGTGGATAGTCTGAGCATAATATGAACAGCTTATTAACGCCGATACTCGCATCAGGATCTAACACGCGCAGTGACATGCTTCACAGTGCCGGCGTTAATCATGATGTAGTCCCGGCAAATATTGACGAAGATGCGCTTAAATCATCGATGCTTCGCGAGGCGTACAAACCGCGTGATATCGCCGATGCCTTGTCGGAGATGAAAGCGCAGAAAATCGCTCAAAGACATCCGGACCGGATCGTCATTGGCTCGGATCAAACACTCGAATTTGAAGGACAATTGTTCGACAAACCCAAAACGCTCTCAGAGGCGAAGTCGCATCTTCAAACGTTCCGCGGCAAAAAACACGCCCTGCACTCAGCGGTGGTTGTTTTTGAAAACGCAAAGCCAGTGTTTCGCTCCGTTGAAACGGTCAATATGTACGTTCGCGCTTTTTCCGACTCATTTCTAGAAGAGTACATTCAATCCCAGGGCGATAATCTTCTCAATACAGTTGGCTGTTACATAGTCGAAGGCGAAGGCGTTCAATTGTTCGACCGTATCGACGGAAATTACTTTGCAATTTTGGGCATGCCGCTGCTACCTTTGCTGGGCTTTCTACGGACACGGGAATTGGTTCTATCATGAGCACAGATGCACCCAGACTTGCAGGCGTGATTGGCTGGCCGATATCGCATAGCAAATCACCAATCCTGCATAACTTTTGGCTGAAAAAGTACAAGATTACAGGGCATTACATCCCAATCGGCCTCGCGGCCGAAGAGCTGGAAAAAGGTATTGAAGCACTGGCTGACCTTGGGTTTAAAGGCGCAAATGTTACTGTGCCTTATAAGGAAAAAATCCTCTCCATGGCGTCGAACATTACAGATCGCGCGGCCCTCATTGGCGCTGCGAATACGATTATGTTCAAGCCTGACGGCAGTTTTCGCGCGGATAACACTGATGGCTATGGATTTTTGAAAAACATCAAGCAATTCGCACCCGATTGGCAAGGATCGAACGGTCCGGTTGTTGTTATAGGAGCAGGTGGCGCGAGCCGCGCGGTTGTATCTGCTCTTCTTGATGACGGTGCGTCTGAAGTTCGTATTTCCAATCGTACGCGGCACCGAGCAGAAATTCTCAAGGATCAGTTTGGCGCAAAGGTGAACGTCGTTGACTGGAGTAAACTTAACCAAGCGCTCGATGGCGCGGCGACAATCGTCAACACAACATCGCTTGGCATGACAGGCCAGCCAGAACTGAAAATCAGGATCGATGCGGCACCCAAAACCGCGCTTGTCACAGACATCGTTTACAATCCGATCAAGACCGAACTCCTCAGGGCTGCCGAAGACTACGGGATGCGTGTCGTCGATGGGGTCGGTATGTTGCTTCACCAAGCTGTGCCCGGATTTGAAAACTGGTTCGACCACCGACCCGAAGTTGAAAGCGACGTGCGAAACGCTGTCCTCTCTGCGTAATGGTCGATGGTCAGACGACAATCGGCCTGACCGGCTCTATCGGGATGGGAAAATCCACGGTGGCGGGGTTTTTCGCCGATTTCGGTTGCGCCGTTTGGGATGCGGATGCCGCGGTGCATGCGCTCTATCAAAAAGGCAATTCCGGGTTTGATGCGATACGTGAATTGCTGCCGGAAGCCTGCACCGGTGATCAGGTAGACAGGGCCGTTCTATCGGACCATATCTCAAAAAACCCTGAATTTATTCAACCACTTAACGCAGTAATCCACCCACTCGTTGCCCAAAGCCGCATCGCGTTTCAGGCCAATAAGGCCGACATTCTCGTCTTCGACATTCCGCTTATCTTTGAGAATGACAATCAAGGCCAATTCGACCTGATCGTTGTCGTGCGCGCAAATCCGGTGACGCAAAAACAGCGCGTACTTGCCCGCGACGGGATGACAGAAGAGAAGTTTCAAACGATCCTTGCCAATCAGATGCCGTCGGTCGAAAAAGAGAGACGGGCAGATTTTGTGATCGACACCGAAGGCACTTTGGCAGAGACCAAAGAACAGGTTGCCAAGATCATCGAGCAGGTAAGAAGAGGTGCGGCGTGAGGGAAATTGTTCTTGATACCGAGACGACCGGTCTCGATCCTTTCTCAGGGCACCGCTTGGTGGAGATCGGCTGTGTCGAGCTGCTTAACCACATGCCAACCGGGAACACATATCACCAATATATTAACCCGCGCCGCGACATGCCGCAGGAGGCGTTTGATGTGCATGGGCTGGGGATTGATTTCCTGTCGAAATATCCTGAATTTGATAAAATCGCAGACGCGTTTTTGGACTTCATTGGTGATGCGAAGCTGGTGATCCACAACGCGTCGTTCGATATGAAATTCCTGAACGCAGAGCTAGAATGGGCGGATAGAACCAAAATCCCACTCGATCAGGCAACCGATACTTTGGATATGGCGCGGCGGAAGTTTCCGGGGGCACAAAACTCGCTAGACGCACTTTGCAGGCGGTTTGGCGTTGATAATTCAGCGCGCGAGAAACACGGCGCCCTTCTCGATTCAGAGATTTTGGCGGAGGTGTATCTCGAACTCATTGGTGGCCGCCAGCCAACCCTGATCGACGCGTCCGCTCCGCAGCAAAAACCGACACAAACACTAACGCAGAGTGCGGAGATCAAGGTCAAACCGCGCGCAACACAGCTACCGTCGCTCTTGAGCGATGAAGAGCGTGCGGCGCATTCGGAGTTTGTTAAGACACTGGGCGACAAGCCCCTGTGGACTTAGAGCGGCACTCAGCTAAATCTTAGCCACACCGCTCTAACCAATTGATTTTAAAAGCGTTTTCTGCCGAAAATCCCAGCTCGGACCCAAGCCCTAGCTCTTCGCTTTTTCAGCCTCGGCCTGACGGCGCATGATTTCCTGACGGTACAGCTGAACAAAGTCGATGTTGTCCAGATTGAGCGGTGGATACCCGCCGTCACGGGTGATATCGCCAACGATCCGACGCACATACGGGAAAATCATCCGTGGGCATTCGATCATTAGATACGCGTGCCGTTGCTCGTCCGCGATGTTCTCGACAAGGAAAAAGCCGGCGTAGTCCAGTTCAAGAATGAAAATGGGTGTATCACCTGCTTTCGCGCTGATTTGCAGCTTGAGCATGATTTCCCATTTATTTTCTTTTTTGTCAGCGGCATCCAAATTCACCTGCACGCTGATCTCTGGCTTTACCTCATTGGTCATGCCTTTTTGAGCTGCGATATTCTCGAACGACATATCGCGAATATATTGGCTCAGAACGCGCAAACGCGGTGTTTGTGGAGTTTCGGTATCAGCCATTTTTGGTCCCTGCTAAATTTGTTGGCGCAGCCTTAACACTGAAATTCTGGTCTCTCAAACGAATTACTCAATCGGGTCGTTTGGTCCAACCTGAATTGCCTGGCTCCGCTGTTTCATCAATCGTAAATTCGCCATCGATAACAACACCATCTGGCTCTTGTCTTGGGTGTTCGCGGCTATGCATTGTGGATGTGTAAACTTGTGCTCTGGTTTTCAGGCGCTCGCTCACCCCTTTGATGATGAACTTGCGCACCGGGGGAAGCAAAAACAACAGACCCATAGCATCGGTGAAAAAACCAGGTGTTAACAGCAAGACCCCTGCAACCAGAATGATTGCACCATGCGCAATCGGTGTAACTGGATTGCGTTGCTCACGGATGCTCGATTGCAGGTTTGCAAGCGTTGCAAGCCCCTGCCCGCGCAATAAAATCGTACCGACAAGAGCCGTGGCAACCACAATGCTGAGCGTCGGCCACAGGCCAATCGCCCCGCCAACCTGAATAAACAGCGCGATTTCCAATATCGGGACGGCAACAAGCAGTGCGAACAGCCACATATTAGTTCCAGCTTTCTTTGTCGCAATGGTAGACTCATGCGACCTCAGACCCTACATAGTGGCTCGGTGGTTCAGTTTCCAACACCTGTTACAAAATGAGAAGGTATCGTCGATGAACACGAACATGATTCAAATCATTGTTCTCGCAGGGATTGCTCTGTTTCTGGTTCTGCAATTGCGCCGTGTTCTGGGGACGCGTGATGGTTTTGAACAAAAGCCCGATCAGATCGACCCTAATGCGCCAGCGCAGCGCCGCGCGGCTGGAAATTTCGACGTTATCGAAGGCGGCGGGATTGATCATGACATCGCCGATTTCGTCGATATCAAAAGCGATACCGGCAAAGCGCTTGCTGCGATGAAGAAAATCGAACCGAGCTTTTCTGTGGCTGAATTCGCAGGTGGCGCGCGGCAGGCCTATGAAATGATCCTCATGGCGTTCGAAAATGGTGATGTGGACACGTTGCGCGATTTCCTGTCGCCGGATGTTTTCGAAGGGTTCCGCTCGGCAGTTGATGCACGCGCCGAGCAAGGGCTGACCGTTGACGCGAATTTCGTTGGTGTTCGCGAGTTGAAAATCGTCGAGGCGGCGTTTGATGAAGAAAACAAAGAGGCCGAAATTACCTTACGCTTTGCCGGAGAACTTACATCGGCTGTGAAAGATTCTGAAGGCCGCATTGTCGAAGGTGACCCGAACGAGATCAAACGCCAGCGCGATATCTGGACCTTTGCGCGCTTAATGGGCACGGACAATCCGAACTGGCTTTTGGTTGCGACCGAAAACTGACGTTTGACCTTGGACGCGTGGTATGGCTGGCAAACGACCACGCGGAGGTCTGACGGATGAAGACCGTCAAATATGGCGCAAAGTCGCAAAGACCCTGACGCCGCTTGGGCCTTCAAAACCCGATCTGGATGAAGATGCCCAGTCTGCGGTGGATGCATTTCGCGAAGCGGTAGAGCTGTCTCCCCCACAAAAAACTGCGCCGCATCAAAGTGTTGCGCCCAAGGCGATCCTACCGCCGCCGCATCGCCTCGATGGCAAGACCTTTCACAAACTGCGCAAAGGCAAGCTGAAACCAGAGCGGCGAATTGATCTGCACGGGCTCCGTGTTGAAGAAGCACATGGTCGGTTAAGCCGATTTTTGATGGAGTCGCATCAACGCGGTTGCCGCACGGTTTTGGTGATTACCGGTAAGGGGAACACAGCCGCGCGAGACGATAATCCGGCGATGCCAACGCGCCGTGGGATCATACGGCAAAGCCTGCCACATTGGCTGGAGCTACCACCGCTCAACCGCATCGTGTTGCACGCAACCGCCGCCCATCATCGCGACGGTGGATCTGGGGCGTATTACGTCTATCTCAAACGCGCGCGCTAGAGCTTTTGATCCGCGCAAGAGCAACTGTTGCGAGGATCGACGCGGCAACGAGGATCGCGGAAATCCCGATAAGCTGTGTATCGAAATCAACTCCAAGGTCGATCAGAACTCCAGTTGCGCCGGGGCCGATTGCGGATCCGAACACCATGACGGATGTGGCAACAGAACGGACCGAGCCGAGGTGTTTGGTGCCAAAATACTCCGGCCAGAAGGTTCCGCCCAACGTGCTGAAACACCCGTGTGACAGGCCGAAGAGAATGAATGCGATCGCGGCACCTGCTATCGTTTGTGTGATCGACAAAACGACAAATGCAACGGCGAGAGGAAGGAGGAAAAGCGGCAGTAAAAACCCGCTCCCGACCCTGTCAATCAGGCGGCCCGTGGCGAGCATTGTGGCGATGGTTGTTAGGGTCATAATCGGGATGAGCGCAACGAAATCTGACAGGGTCCAGGCTTTGATCTGGGTGAGGTGGACTTGCTGGAAGAAGAGCGCTGTAGAGAAGATGGGCATGGCGATAAATGCGGGCAAGATCATCCAGAAAAACCAATGGGTTAGCGCTTCGCCTCGCGTCCAGTGTCTACCGAAAAGGCCCGGTACATCGGTATCCTCACTGGCAGAACGGGCCTGACGCTCTTTCTGCAACAAATACCGCAGCGGCAGGATGAAAAAAAGCGCGGCAATCGCGGCGATAACCCACGTGCTGCGCCAAGAGATGTAGCTCATCAACAGCACAAAGAGGATCGGCAGGACCGCCTCACCGATGCTAAAGCCGAGCGAGATGAAAGAGACCGCTTTGCCCCGGTTCTCAGCATACCAGCGACCGGCGGCGACCATCGCGATATGGCCGAGCATACCCTGTCCGCAAAAGCGCAATCCGAAGATCAAAAGGATCAGGAGCGGCGCATGGGTGTTAAGCGACATGGCGGCGCAAACTATTGAAAACATGACAAGAATAACGGTCGCAGCACGCCGGATGGTCATTTTGTCGACCATTTGACCAACCATTAACATCAGCGCGGCGGACATGGCGGTTCCGGCAGTGTAAATGCCGCCCCATTGACCGTGCGAGAGATCAAATTCGCTGCGCAACTCGCCGGCAAAAATCGAGATGAAATAGGTCTGACCAAAACCTGTGGAGAAGGTCATAAGCGCACCGGCCCCGAGCCAGCGCGCGTTGGTTTTGAGAAATTCCATGAAAACTCCTTTGCGCGTTTTACACGCGAAATGCACGGCAAGAATGCCGCGCGCTGCGATTAACTTTTGGGAATCTGGAAGAGGTGGTTCGGCTTTGAACGATTTTAGAAAACCGATACACAACCTATGCACAATCCATGCACAGTCGGCGTGCGCAGAT